>DATEOC010000057.1:0-56135 GCA_035274425.1 Chloroflexia bacterium | reverse complement strand
CCGACCCCTAACCCCCGACCCCTAACTCCCGACCCCAATGACAGGCAAAGAATTCCTCGCCGTCACCAAAGCCACAGCCAGAGAGTTCGGCAAGGACGACGTGGGCTACATGGCCGCCGCCCTCACCTACTACGTCTTCTTCAGCGTATTCCCAATGCTGCTGCTGGCCGTCACCCTCGCGGGCCTATTCCTGAACGAGTTGGACGCGCGCATCTTCATATTCAGCAATGTGGCGCAGGTAGTGCCCGGCTCTGTCGAGTTACTTCAGGCGACACTGGAAGAGGCCCTCAAGAGCCGCGAAAGTGCCGGCTGGCTTGCCCTGATAGGCTTCGCGACCCTTATTTTCTCCGCTTCCGGGGCGTTCGATGCGCTCGACAAGGCTATCAACCGGGCATGGTCCTCCGAGAAGATGCCTAACTTCCTGGTAGGTAAGCTCACTAGCTTCGCCATGATGCTGGTCATCGCCGCGCTACTTGTCCTGTCGGTGATAATCTCTACAACGCTGGCAGCTACCAGGCGTATAACCTCGGACGCATTAGGCCGGATCGTAAAAGAGGTGCCCGGCGAGACGATCTTCTGGTGGGTAGTCAGCGTGATCGCATCGCTGGCGATAATATTCCTCGGCTTCGCACTCCTCTACCGCTTCGTGCCCAGGTGTAAAGTCAGCTTCCGAGACATCTGGCCCGCCGCGCTGATCGCCGCCGTCGCCTGGACTATCGCCAAAGAGGGATTCGCCTTATTCCTTGGCTCCTCCTTCGCCAACTATAGCGCCGTCTATGGCACCCTCGGCACGGTGATCGCACTATTGACCTGGATATACATCTCATCTATCATCGTCTTGGTCGGGGCCGAGTTCAGCGCAGAGACCGCCCGCGTGCGCGACCTGCGGGAAAAAGTAGGCAAGCACATGACTGAAGGCGGCAAGAAAAAGAGTCCCTGGCTCCCTACTTAAGTCCACAGTAGTGAAATGTGTTGCGTCACATGGGTAGATGAGTATACTATAAGCCTGAGCCACTGGATTCCAGGTTGAAACTTAGCTAATATTCCGCAATCTACATTCTAAAGTGAGGTAACACAAAGATGGACGAAGACGTCATACGTAAAATGATCAAGGGCATCCTGACGCTAGCACTAACCACGATTGCCACCTGGCTGGCGGCATATATAACCAACAAGATCCTCGGCCCCGAAGAGCTGCCGGAGCTAGAGGAAGCGTGACAAAGGTGGCAGAAAGCAGCAGGCAGTAGGCAGTAGGTAGAAGCTACGCACTAATCTCACGCATCACGTTTCACCCTGTCGTCCATCGTCCATCGTCCGTCGCCCGTCGCCCGCCGAATGATTTCCACACTTTCCCCACCGCGCACGCTCACTTGACGGGGCTGGGGGGCACGTCTATAATGGGCCGGACACTCAAGCCCTGCTGGGAGTTAGACTTTATGCCCCCCCAAATCCGTTCTGACGCTGAAAGTACCACCCGCGATATGCCCATGGATGGCCCCTTAGCCACCCAAGAAGGCCGCGTCGCGTCCGGAATACCCGCAGCAGGGGCAACCCAAAAGCAATCCGAAGCAGAGGCATTAGCTGAAGCCATAAAGAGAGCGGGTATGACGGGTCCTGCGGCCATCGCGCTCAGGATAGCGGGGCCACTCGCCTGGATAGGCGGGCAGATGCTGTGGGCGGTGCAGCCGTTTCTACAGGGGCTGGGCATCGGCTCTAGACGTGACGCGAGCGGAGAAGCTATCCCCAGGCTGGCAAAGTTCCTCGAAGGGGAGGGTAACGTCGCTGAGTTAGTTACGCGCCTGGAAGCCGGGGCCGAAAAGAAGGTCAAAGCCAAGTCCCGCCACTCTACAGGGAGCGAGCATGGACCTGTCTAAAATCTCTCCCGCTTACGGCACTGCCCTCTTCCTGATGCTGGGAGCGCTCCTACTTTTCCTGGTGCTATTCGTCATTTACCTCTACAGGTCGGGTTGGGGCTCGAGCAAGCGTGAAGAGCAGTTCCACCTCCGCTCTATTCCCGCGTACGATGCCACCCGCCAGGGCCTCGCGGTCGCCGCTGAAACGGGCCGTGCCGTCCACACCTCTCCCGGCTCAGGGGGCGTCGGCAATGGCGACATCGCCACGGCCAGCACCCTCGCCGGTATGCTCATAGTAGAGTCGATGGCCCGCGTTGGGGCTATCACCGGTGCGCCTGTGGAGGCAACCACCAACGACGCCATCGCCTACGCCCTCACCGACAATTCCCTGCGGCGCGGCTATTTGCGGGCGGGGTGGTCCCTGGAGAGCGAGAGTGGCAGCGCACGCTTCCTCACGCACAACGACCCTCTTGCATACGCGGCAGCAGCCGCCGATGTCGTCGCCCAGAACAGGGTGTCGCACGCGGTGATGGCGGGCCACTTCGGCCCGGAAGTATTGCTGATTATCGAGGCCCAGAGACGCTCCGGCGCACAGCAAATAGCGGGCGCGTCCGATCCCCAGGCCCTCGCCCTCATGCAAATCACCACCGACCACACCCTCATCGGAGAGGAGATATTCGCCTCCGGCGCATACCTTGAGCGCCGCACCAGCCACATAGCCGCTCTGCTCGCCCAGGACGGTCTCCGTTGGGCCGTCATCGCGCTAATAATCATCGGCTTCATACTCGTAAACGTCCTCGGCCAAAGCTGGCAAGACTTCCTCACTTTCTACCCAGGCCGCTAGTCCAAGGTTCAAAGTTCAAGGTTCAAGGTTCAAAGTTATCTAAACGCCAAGACGCAAAGGAAACCAAGAACGCCAAGATTATTTATGGGTTCACCGCAGAGGCGCAGAGATTTTATAGAAATTAGAAATTAGAAATTAGAAATTAGAAATTAGAACTCACGCATCACGTTTCACGTTTCTTCGTCTATCGTCCATCGTCCGTCGTCCGTCGTCCGTCGTCCGTCGTCTGTCAAGCACCATGAGCAACCGCATCACCTCATCAATCATACTCGCACTCAACCTGGCGCTCGCTTACGTGGCGGGGGTGATTAGTATCCTGGGCTTTTTCACAAGGGGCACCTTCGCGGACATGGCAGGGGTGCTGGCGCAGTGGGTAGCGGTGCTGGTAGGGTTCGCGCTCTTGGTTGGCCTGGGAAATCTTATGAAGGTGCATATAGGCCGCGCCGTGAAGCGAGAGGCGGGATGGCTATACAGCCTTATCGTCGTAGGGAGCGCGCTCGTGGTAGTCGCATTGGGGCTGCTTGGCGGCGGACCGGGCGATGCATCGGTGGCGTGGGTCTTCCAGTGGATATACCAGCCACTCGGCGCGGCAATATTCAGCCTGCTGGCATTCTTCCTGACGACCGCCCTCTTCCGCGCCCTGCACATCAGAAGCGCTGAGGCAATAGTGCTCCTCGTAGCAGCCCTGGTGGTTGTCATAGGCCAGGCCCCATTCGGCGCGGCCCCTCCCCTGGACGTGGCCGTAGGCGTCAAAGACTGGCTACTCGACTATCCCGTGCTCGCGGGCATAAGGGCCATCGTGCTTGGCGTAGCCTTCGGCGCGGTAGCCACCAGCCTCCGAGCCCTACTCGGCTTCGACCGCCCATACCTTGAGTAATTCTTAATTTTGAATTTTGAATTCTAAATTGCTACCACCAATTCAAAATTCAAAATTCAAAATTCAAAACTATGGATATATCCTGTCCAAATTGTGGGTCTACTAACCGCAACACGAGCCGCTTCTGCGCCCGATGTGGAGAGGTGCTGCACCCTGAAAGTGAGCAGGCTCAACCTGGCGCTCAAGGTGAAGGCGGGCTGGACCTCCCCTGGCTGCAAACCGTCCAGGACCGCGCTTCCAAGCCCAGGACCGAGCGCCTCACCGACGCTCAACCCGTACAACCACCCCAACCCCCACAACCTGCCGAGCAGCCACAGCAGGTAACTTCCGCACAAGCCGAAACAGGCACTACCCCCTCACAACCTGCCGCGAAGGAGCCGGAGCCTGCGAGCGAGCAGCTCTACCCTCCGCAGTCTGTACCCGACCCTAACGAGGCCCCCCCGGAGTGGGTAGTTAGCATCCTGGAACCTACAGCAACACCCCCCACGGGCCAGGAGCAAACGTACGAGCCGGAAGAGCTTGAGCACATCATGCCCTGGGTGCATGGACAGCAAGGCACGTCTCAGGGGAGAGACCAGCCTACCCAGGCGGACGCCTCTGGTCTCCCTCCCTGGCTGAGCGACATCACAGTTCAAGAGACGCTGCAAAGCTCCACCATGAGCGGCCAGGAACAACGGCCTCCTATAGCGCCGGAGCTGGAGCTTGAAGGGATAGAGCCTTTCGTTCCACCTGCGCTTACAGATGAGGATGAAGCCAGCGCACCAACGGCTGGCGCTGCGCCGCAAGAGCAGGTCCCCGCATGGCTGAGGTCTATCACAGGGAAGGGCGAGCCGGAAAGTGTCGTAGAGCCGGAACGCGTTACCAGCCTGCCGATGCTCCCCGCTGATCTCACCTCGACCGTAAGCGCTCCCCTCGTGCGTGATACGCCGGTACGCCCTCCCAGGGCGGGGTCTGTAGAGGTCCTGGCGGGGCTGATAGGTGCTACCGAAGCGGTCTCGCCAAAGCCCCGCCGCGTAGCGCAGGATGACTTGCGCGCCCAGGGCGTGGCTGAAGCGTCTACGGCTAAGCGCGGTGCCGGGGCATGGCTCCTGCCCGACGGCATCATCTACCTTGCTATTCTGGGTATCCTGCTAGCCGTACTCATCGTCAGGCCGCAGCTAGGCGATATGCCCGCGCCCTCAGCCTCCGGCGTGCAACCCTTCTATGATTCGATAGAAGCGGTCTCCAAGCGTGCGCTACCTCAAGAGCGGATCGTCTTGATAGCTTATGATTGGGACGCGACCCGCTCAGCCGAGATGTCGCTCCTGGCAGAGTCGGTGATGCGCCATCTGATGGCCCGGCATATCGGCTTCATCACGGTCAGCACCAACCCGCAAGGGCCAGGCTTCGCCCAGCAGGTCACGAGCAGGATACACGACGAATACGGGTACGTCTACGGGCGCGAATACCTGGTGATGGGCTATCTGCCGGGCAGCCAGGCTGCTCTCGGCGCGCTTGCGAGCAACTTCCGCCGCAACCTGCCCATAGACTACGAGCAAAACCGCCGCCTGAGCGACTACCCAGGTTTCACAGGCGGTAGCAGGCTTGTGGGCATAGAGAGCTTCGCGCTGGTGATAGCTCTCACCTCAGACGAGTCGGAGATGCGCAACTGGGTGGAGCAGGTAGGAGCGCGCACCGGCGTGCCCATAGTGGCCGCCGTCCCGCAGGGGATGGAGCCGCTGGCCCGCCCATACCGCGACATCCCAGGCGCGGGTCTGCAAGCAATAATAAGCGGCTCGACAGGTGCGCTCCAGTACACCAAGCAGCTACAGGCGCAGGGCCTACCCACCGGCAAGGAGGGCGCGACCACCCTCACAGACCGCCTCAACGCCCAATCGGCCGCCCAACTCCTCGTAGCTGTGGTGATTATAGCTGCACTGATAGGCATGGCAACCAGAAAAGTGGTTAGGAGGTAGGACGAAATTTTGAATTTTGAATTTTGAATTTTGAATTGTTGGTGCAATTTAGAATTCAAAATTCAAAATTCAAAATTCGCGTAGCGACGGATGGACTTGAACCTGATCGGCGGAATAGTTGCGGGGCTGCTCACCATCATGGTGTTCAGCTATCTGCTGGGCGCGAACCCTCTGTGGCGTATCGCGCAGAGCCTGCTGGTGGGCGTATCCGTCGGCTACGTGACGCTCGTGGTGCTGACGCAGGTGATAGCGCCCCAGGTGGTGCGCATCGTGCGCCCCGAAGCGGGTACAGCCGCCTCCGACCAGTGGCTTGCCGCCGTGCCTGTGGCGCTCGGACTGTTATTGCTGATGAGGCTCGCATTCCCAGGCGCGTGGCCCGCGTCGTTTGGGCTGAACCTGGTGGTAGTGGTGGGAGCGGCACTTGCGCTGGGAGGCGCGCTGGCGGGCGCTATCGTGCCGCAATCGCTCGACACGATCCGCAAGCTCGATTTCGGCAACCCCTACGCACTCGTCGGCAATATCGTGCTGGTAGCAGGCGTCGTGTGCGCGCTGGCCTACTTCGCGTTCGGAGCGCGCCCCAACGGAGAGCGTCCGGCCCCGATACGCACAATATCGGTAGCAGGCCGGTGGGTGCTGGTGATAGCCTTCGGAGCCGTCCTCGGCTCCCTCGCGACCACCTTCTACGCCGCTCTCATAGAGAGGCTAGACTTCCTGGTTACGTTGGTGCAATCGTGGTTCTGAAACGTGAAACGTGATGGATTAATCACAAAGAGCACAAAGACACAAAGACCACGAAGAATTTATAGATTTACTATCATCACGTTTCACGTTTCACATGACAACTATGAGCAATATGCAGACAACCGAAGATAACCCGGACGGCGAGCCTACCGTCGCAACCGTCGGCGCGGTGCTGGCGGTGGACATTGGCTCGCTCCACACGCGAGCGGTGCTGTTCGACGTGCTGGGGGGAGAATATCGCTTCATTGCGCGCGCGTCGGCTGCCACCACCGCAGAAGCGCCCTACGGGGACGTGACCGCCGGGGTGAGCAATGCAGTGCGCGAGCTTGAGCAAATCACAGGGCGCAGGCTCACCGATGAGGCGCGCTTGCGCATTCCGCAGAGGCGCGACGGCAGCGGCATAGACCTCTTCATCGCCACTTCAAGCGCTGCGCCTGCCCTCCGCCTCGTGGTTGCTGCTGTAAGCGAGGACATCTCCGAAAGGAGCGCGATGCAGGCCGCCCGTAGCGCCTACACTCAGGTCGTGTCGCGTATCACCCTCGATGAAGGCATACGAGAGATAGCAGGCGAAGACGACGAGAGATTGGTCACCGCCACCGCCTGGCTACAAGAGCAGACCGATAAGCTGCTGGCGCTCCCTCCTGACGTGGTGCTGATGTCCGGCGGGGTGGACAATGGCCCGGTATCACCCCTGGTGCGCCTGGCGAAAGTCATATCGGGCGCTGCCCGCGAGCAGGGGCGCAAAGCGGAGCGAATGGCGCGAGTCGGGCGTGCAGCGCCTGGCCTCCCGGCAGTCATAATGGCGGGCAACGCGTCCGCTTATGAGAGTGTGAAAAGCCAACTCGCCCCCGTAAACGAGGTAAGAGGCGTGCCCAACTTGCGCCCAGACCTCTTTACCGAGCAGACCGGCCCAGCAGAGGCAGTCCTGGCAGACCTCTACCGAGAGCGGAGGGTCCCCCAAATACCCGGCTACTCCATCTTATCACGGTGGGTGGAAGGGCCTGTCGTGCCCACCGCGGAAGCGACACGCCTGATCGCCCGCTACCTCAACGCCTTCTACAAACGCGAGACCCTGATAGCCGACCTGGGGGCCTCAACGACCTCCCTCTTCCTGGCAAACGACGGGCGCGACCACGCAGTGATCCTCGGCGACATGGGGATGGCTTATACGATGGGCAACATACTGTCCGAACGCGGCGTGGACAATGTACGGCGCTGGCTTCCATTCGCCATCACCGAGGCCGAGTTATCCGACTGGGTGCTGAACAAAGTCATTCGCCCCCTATCACTGCCCCAGACCGCCCGCGACCTCGCTATAGAGCATGCCCTGGCGCGTGAGGCGCTCATTGCGGCTGCCGAAGCGATGCGCGAGTACAACGGGGGCCACGCCCCTCGATATGATCTCCTGGTGGGCACGGGCGGCCTGCTTGCACATGCCCCCAGGCCAGGTCAGGCCGCGCTGATGCTCCTCGATGCGCTCCAACCAACGGCCGAAAGCCTCGGCTCGGTAGAGCTTGCGGTCGATACCACCATGTTGATACCGCCACTTGCTAACCTGGCGCGCCACCATTTATCCGCCGCCGCTTACATATTCGACCGCGACTGCCTGGCGTGGCTCGGCACTGCAATCGTCGTACAGGGCAGCTCCACCGACGGCAAGGAGTCGCGCAGAGCCGGAGCGTCCAATGAGCAAGCACCTCCCACAGCTGTGACGGTGACTATGGAGCGCCAGGGTGGCGGGACCGAGACGGTAGTGGTGCCGTACGGTTCCATACGTGCTCTACCCCTACGCCCAGACCAGCGCGCCGCCCTCAAAGTGGAGCCTGGACCCGGCTTCAGGATAGGTGCGGGCGAACCAGGCAAGCCCCTCAAGACCCAGCCCGGCCAGGAGGTAAAAGGGGGCCTCGTGGGGCTGATCATAGACGCCAGGGGCCGCGACCCCATGCACCTCCCCCAGGACCCGAATAGCCGCGCCGCCACGATCCGCCGCTGGTGGGCCGATATGGATGCCATACCAACAGGCGAGAGCTTCGGTAAGAGTTCAGAGCAGGAAAGCACACCCGCTAACCCCGACTTCACCTCAGAGGGAGAACAGTCCCAACCCTAAAGGGTTTATAATATATGTAGACCCTGTAGGACCGGACCTGGGAGGTGAGTTATGGCCGATACGACTATCAAGGACGAAATAGTACAAGAGATAGATAGGCTGCCCCCCGCGATGCAACGACGGGTTCTTGATTTCGCTCGCAATTTGGCAAACCCGCTACCGCCAGGGGTGCCAGGCAAAGACCTGTTACAATTCGGCGGATTCTTAACGGATGAGGAAGCTGATGCTATGCTTCAAGCTATTGAAGAGGGTTGTGAGCAGGTATATCCTAGTGAATGGGTAGGAAACAGTGAATGGTAGCTACCTGCTCAACACGAACATTGTCGTTGCATTCTTCAGGCTGCAAGCTTCGATTCAAAACCGTCTAGCCCAGGCGAGTCTGGTTTACGTATCAAGTATAGTACTAGGTGAGCTTTACTTTGGCGCTTACAAATCAAATTTACAGCAGAGGAACATGGCTCAGATTGATACATTCGTCACCAACAGCAATGTTTTGTACTGTGACATAGATACGGCTCGCCAGTACGGTCTGATTAAGCAACAGCTTCAAGACAAAGACCGCCCTATCCCAGACAACGACATCTGGATAGCCGCCGTAGCTCTGCAACATGATCTCACCCTGGCGACCCGTGATGCGCACTTTAGGGCAGTAGACAACCTTATATACGAAATTTGGTAATTCATACCCCACCATCAACATGAGCTTATATTACCCCGTCTCCCAACCCACCATCGCCGCCAACATACTCGTCCGGCGCGAGCGGCGCTTGCCCATGCCTGGCGAAGTTATGGTCAGGGCCGGGCAGCGCGTAGAGCCATCCGACGTGGTAGCCCAGACTACACTCGCCTCAGAGCCGGTGCATGTAGACCTGGCTAGCGACCTCGACATGTCCCCTACCGCAGCCGCCAAGCGCCTCCGCGTCAGTAATGGACAGCATGTGGAGCAAGGGGGCGTGCTCGCCCAGAAAGGAAGTACAGGCTCGCGTGAGGCACGCTCACCTGTCGCGGGCACCTTCGCGGGCTACGACCCAGCCACAGGCATCGCTACCATCAACACCCCGGCCGAGCCTGTGAGCGTGCAGGCCCACCTCAAGGGGATTGTCACCGACCTGATACCCTATTACGGCGCGGTCATCGAGACACCCGCCACCCTCATACGAGGCATTTTCGGGCTGGGCGGCGAGCAGCACGGGGTCCTCAAAGTGTTCGCTACCGGCAACGACGAGCCTATCACCCCCGGCATGCTGGACGCCAGGGCTGCTTACGCGGTCGTGCTGGGCGGCTCCGAAGTGAGCGCCGAAGCCCTGCGCCGCATGATAGCCCTGGGCGCGCGTGGGGCCATTACCGGCAGTATCCGCTCAACGGAGCTTGCCGACTTCCTCGGCTACACGTCCAAAACGGAGTGGCGTATGGGCGCAAGCACCGGGAGCAGCAACGGCTGGGACTTCCCGCCGCCCCACCCTGGTGTGCAGTCGCCCGTCCCTCCTGATTTCGTGCTGGTGGTCACAGAAGGGTTCGGGGCCGTGCCTATGTCGCCCCGCACCTTCGAAACGATTGCAGCTTATGACGGGCAGGAGATAGCCGTGGACGGCACTACCCGGCTGCGCGGTGGCCTCTCCCGACCTGAGATAATCATCCCGTTGGCGCGCACCACCGCCGTCAAGTGGCTTGAGGAGAGCGGCCCCAAACTGGCAGCAGGCACGAACGTGCGCCTCCTCTCTCACAGCTACCTGGGGCAGACCGCCCAGGTGATAAGCATCCCAAACGGCCCTCGCGCCGCCCAATCGGGCGTGATCGCCCCCGTAGCCGACGTGCAGATCACCGCAGGACCCCGCCTCCGCGTGCCCATCGTGGACCTCGAAGTGATCGAGTAATCCACTCGCCCTCTTCTTCGAATAATGGTTTCTTTGCGATAAAATCTCCGGACGCCCAGCGTCCGGAGATTTTATCGCAAAGATTAAAGAGTTTGCCTTGTTCTATCAGGATAGTACAGGCGTGGGGGTAAGCGCCGGCGTCACTGCCGCCGGAGGGGTGCCGGGGCGGAGCCACCGCCACAGCGCGCCCAACCCAAGCAATACGACCACCAGCCCAATAAACCAACCGATGTACGGGATAGCAGTGATGATAACTAATATCAACAACCCCAGCACGAGAGGGAGCACGCGACCCTCTGCCAGGCTCGGCTGGAGCCGGCGGAGCAGCCATTTGCCGATGACGTAGCCGATCAGCGCCTGGGCGATGTAGCTCACGAAGACCACAAAGGCCACTATTATGCCTATCTCCGAGAAGAAGCCGACTATACCTATCATCCAGGCGAGATTCCCCAGCGTGAGCAACCCAAAGAGGAGGGCAAGGAGTATCGTTACGATGGGGATCAATATCAGCAAGAGCACCCAGAACAGGCACCCTAGCGCGCCCCGTCCCAGGGTCGGGAGAGGCCTGGCCTGTACGACGTCACCCCGGCGGTCCATCCACCTGGGAGCGAGCCAGATCAGCAACAGCCCAACGAGTAGCAGAGTGGCGAAACGCTGCACCTGGCTCACTATCGAGAACTCTTCTACGCCAGGCACGCTGGCCCCACCGAAGCCTCTGGAACTCTCACTCGTAGTCTGTTTAAAGGTGACCGGCCCCGTGACCGTCGCGCCGGAGCCAATATTCGCCTGCTGAGGAGCCTCATAAGTGAGCCGCCCTCCTATCCTCGCGCCCTCCGTCAGTCGCAGACCTCCCGCTACCGAAGGCATTGAGATAGGCGCTGGAGTGTACTGGCCCGTGTTGGTGCCCCCTCCACCGACTCCCACTTCAACATTCCTGCCGACGCTACCACCCAACTCAAAGCCATTCATGCCGCCCTGCACGTCCCTCTCCACGTTCCCCGCGACTAATGCCTGGCTTCCAAAGAAGAGAAGGTCCCTCTGTACTGTACTCCCCATCTTACTCTCGAAGCTGTAGCCGAAATTGGTGATGCTGCGGCTCACGACGGCGTTAGGCCCCAACTGCATTGCCTGCGTCCCCGCCACCACATCCTCTACCTTGCCATTGATCACCAGTGTCTGGGCACCTACATAGACATTCCCTTCAATAGTGCCATTTATGGTGACCTCCCTGGCAGCGGCCACCAGGTTGCCCCGTATCGTGCCATCTATAGTAACCGTATTCCCGGCAGCGTACAGATTGTCGTCCACAGTGGTGCCGCTCGGCACGCTTATAACGTCACCCGTGCGGGTCTCGCCCGCCCATGCAGGCGACCCCAGTACCGCTATAATTGCCATCAGCATGATAACGACGAAACCGCGAATGATAAGCGCCCTCTTCATTCCGATACCCTCCTATTGAGCCACCGTAAGCCACCCAGCATATAAGGCACAAATAGCCCTGCTACAAAACAGGGCTATAACGCGCAAGGTGAGTGTAGCACTACGCCACGCTGGTGTCAACGAAAACCTCAAATTTCGTCAAACGGCATCCAGTGATTGCCTCTCTTGAGTTACTACTTCGTTCTGACATCCGTTTTGCCATAATATCTATGTAGTAGCGTGTCGCTGAGTCAAACGAATAAATCCTCCTCGGACACGATGCTTCTACTAGGCTGCGCTTTCCCTACCTGGCATGGGTTGGCTAGGGTCGCGATAAGGGGTTGAAACGTTACTGATGCCATTGTACGCTTGGATAATGTGATCCATCCTGGCATCGTCGCGAAATATCTCTGCGCGCATGAAGTGCCCGCTCTTGTCATGAGTAGCCTGTAGGACATAAATTGGACGTCTGTGGCTATCCGTGAAAATCAAACAGTTGCCAGCGATTGCTAAATCTCGAGCACTGACGCGGCGTTCTACGGCAGTGCGGACAGACACATTACGGGTGATGTTCTTATCAATAACAGGAACTATTTCCTGCATCTCCGCTTCCGTGGCGTGAATAAAGATTCGGTGAAGCCTGACGCCTCGATTTGCGGCGCGCTCATGAATCTCCAGGTAGTTCTCGCCCCACCACGACCCAGCATCCGTCCATTCATCCATCTCACCGTAACTGGTTGCGTAGATTTCCTGAATCGAGTCAGTATCGCAGAATAGAAATTCAAGTATTTGATAGACACGCCCAATATCCTCGATAAGAAGTACATCAGAGGTCAGGTTCTGAAAGAAGGCTTCCGTCTCACTCCACTTTTCCTGAGCAACCTTGCTGAAAAGTGGGCACTTATCCTTTCTGAACTTCTCATACGCCTGGAGAGTTGAGTTTTGGGCTTTGACCATAAACTCGTGAATACTAAACTTGATGTCAATAGCGAAGCCGATAAGCATTGATGCTAATCCGACGAAGAGCGCTACACCTAGATCATGGCTGAACAGCTCAACTAGAACAGCAAGTACTCCACCTACAATGAGCGTAATAGTGGCTATGATGAGGTCGGTTTTATTAAAACTAGGCATTATATCCTCCTCCTTCTCAGGTAATACCGAGGGTCGCATCGACATTGAGACCGGCTTCAAGTACCATCATATCGAGATCGACGTTCTCTCCATTCCAGTTCTCTCGTCCATTTTGTTGGCGAGTATCTACATAGACTTCAATACCATTGTTGTCAGGGTCGCGGAGGTAGAACGCCTTGCTTATGAGGTGGTCGACAGGACCTGTCTGAACACCTGCCTGTTGCACGCGTTTGTGGAAAGCAATGAATATCTCCACCGTCGGCACCTCTATTGCAAAATGGAACAGGCCGACATCTCCGTCCTTTGGCAGTTCTGCCTCTAGGCCCACCTCCTTGAGCGCTATATCATGGTGCTCATCTCCAAAGCTCAAGAATAAGTAGTTCTGCTTGCTTCCATCATCACCAACCCAGGTGATTGATTCGGTTTTTCTAAGACCAAGCACATCTGTGTAGAAAACGCCAGCCTTATCAAGATCGCGCACTTTCAGGTGTACATGACCAATTCTCGCTTGCGGACCGTTCATGGTTATGGCCTCCTTTTATTTCCTATTAACTATTCGATATTTCTAGAGGGTCAAGAAAGTTATAGGATTGATGAAAGCACAGATGAGAGGTCGGTAACAGCGAAGTTAATGATAAGAGAATTGGCAAGAACCACGACTCGCTTATACACAAAGAAATCCGGTGTAAAAGCCAGTCGCCAGCAGTAAAGTAATGGAGGATGTTTGACACGGCTCAGTGTGCTTGACGGGAAATTCCGATCATCCTTTATGGTGGTATAATACCTGTGTGCAACCTGTTTGTCAAGGGCTAATATACTCAGGGTTAACATGTTATCTACTTGGTATTAGCTTTCCCATTTCTTGTCTTGACGCCTGCTGATGACGCCTTAGTTTCGGTAACAACAAAGAGCCTGCCGTTTAAGCAAGCTCTCTGCCAAAAAATAGGGTTTCCGCTGGACCTCTTTACGACCCGGTGGGAACCCCATTTATTATACCGAACATAAGAAAACAATTACATATTAGGCAAGAGACTTTTCGCTTGGTGAAGTCTTGCAGTTCGAACTACACGTTCCTCATGCGCCTTCTGTGCTTCACGAAGCAGGATCGATCGTGCCCACGCACTCAAGGGGAGAGCAACGTCATTAGCCGCTTCCTTTAGTAATTCTACGTCTTTAGCACTTGGCATAAAGACATAGACTTGGTGATTGCTCATCTTATCGGCTTTTGGAGGACGTCCACCCCTCTTCTCGTTTACCTCAGTCATGATATCTCCTCCTATTCGTATAGTGATGCTAAATTACCTGCGATCCCCACGTTTTATAGTGGCAGGAAACCGGTAATTACCTGGAATGATAGCATAGACCCGTCTCCGTTGCAATAGGTTATGCCCATTTATGAGTACTTTTTTCTCATGCACAATAGCTATTTTCCTAATCAAATATGTTGGCTACATCTGTTGAATCGAAGTATGAGATAGCACTTGCCTTAGAGACCTTACCCACCTGCCCGCATAGGAAATAGTTTGTATAATATATGGTAAGATTATCCCAACCAAACAGAACTTATCACGTTTCACGTTTCACGCATCACGCAATAATGCTGGCAGAGCTAACCATCTCCAACTTCGCCATTATAGACAAGCTCCACGTTCGCCTGGGGGCAGGCTTCAACGCGCTTACTGGAGAGACGGGCGCGGGCAAGTCTATTATCATTGACGCCCTGGGCGCGCTCCTCGGCTCGAAGACAGGGCCGGAGTTCGTGCGACATGGTTCGCCATCTGCCCGCGTGGAGGGGCAGTTTGACCTTGCCTCCATGCACCCTGCCCCACTTGCCGCCCTGCGCGAGATGCTCCTGCAAGGTGGCCTCTCCGATACCGACGATGGCAGCGACGATACCGTAATCATCTCCCGCGAGATCAACGCCTCCGGCCGCACCGTTGCCCGCGTCAATGGGCGCATGGTGAATCTCCCGACACTGGCGCAGATAGGGGAACTGCTGGTGGACGTGCACGGCCAGAGCGAGCACGTATCTCTCCTGCGCTCCTCTACGCACATAGACCTGCTGGACGAGTACGCGGGGCTGGCGGAGGCGCGGCGAGAGGTGGCCGCGCTGGTAAGCAGGCTGCGCGGTGTCCAGCGCGAGCTGCGCGACCTCCAGCGCGACGAGCGAGAACTGGCGCGCCGTGCCGACCTCCTCACCTACCAGGTCGAAGAGATAGAGAAGGCAGCCGTGCAGCCCGGCGAGGACGAGGAGTTGGCTAACGAGCGCTCCCGCCTGTCGAACGCCGAGCGCCTATCCGCTCTCTGCGACGCCATCTACGCCCTCCTTATTGAAGCAGAGGATGACGATGGGCGGCGAACTGGACGTGGCGGGCCTGCACCCGCGATCTCCGTCCGTGATGCCCTGGGCGACGCGTCTGGCATGCTGGCCGAGCTTGCGCGCCTCGACCCCTCGATGGAGCCGCACCAGCCCACCCTCGACGTTATTTATGATAGCATGGAAGAGTTGGGCCGCACCATGCGCGTATACCGCGAGCGCGTGGAGCACGACCCCGCCCGCCTCGAAGAGCTTGAGGAGCGCATTTCGCTCCTGCATGAGTTGAAGCGCAAATACGGCCCAAGCATAGATGACGTTATCGCTTTCGGGCAGCGCGCCGCCGAGGAGCTGGACGGTATCACCCACAGCGAGGAGCGCGTTGCCGCCCTCCATGAAGAGAGCGAGCGCCTGGCGCAGGAGATAGGCGACCTGGCAGCCCGCATGTCCGAGGCGCGCTCGGAGGTGGGGGAGCGCCTGGCCCATGCCGTAGAAGAGGCGATGAAGGCGCTCCTCATGGGTTCGACCCGCTTCAAAGCTGAGATCACCCAGTCGCCCGCGCAAGATGGCGTCCCCCTGCCCGGACGCGAAGGGCGTTGGGCCTTCTCCGAGAAGGGTGTAGACCGTGTGGAGTTCCTCATCTCCCCCAACCCGGGCGAGCCGCTGAAGCCCCTCGCCAAGATTGCTTCCGGCGGCGAGACCTCCCGCCTGATGCTCGCGCTCAAGTCGATACTCTCGGAGGCGGACCTCACGCCTACCCTGGTATTTGACGAGGTAGACGTTGGCGTGGGCGGAAGGAGCGGAGGGGTGGTCGGTGAGAAGCTGTGGGGCCTTACCCAGAGCCACCAGGTGCTATGCATCACCCACCTGCCCCAGATCGCTTCCTTCGCCGACAACCATTTCAAAATCACCAAGCAGGTAGTCGCGGACCGCACCCGCACTCAAGTAGAGGAGCTTGAAGGTGAGGACCGCGAGACGGAGATAGCCGCCATGATAGGCGGGGTTCCTATCTCCCGCGCCTCCCTGGAGAATGCGCGCGAGATGCTCCGCGACGGCGACAAGCTGAAACAAGCTCAAAGTTCAAGGTTCAAAGTTCAAAGTCGGGCCAAAAGCGAGACCCGAAAGGCCAAAGCGACGATTGTTGGACGTTAAACTTTGAACCTTGAACCTTGAACTTTGGACTAACAAAAGGAGACAGATTTGCTCACAAGGTTAGGACAATACGCTGACAGGACGATAGAGTTGGGGTGGCTCTTCGCGGTGGTATTCACACCGCTCTTCTTCAACGTCTTCAGCAGCCGCGTCTTCGAGCCGGATAAGATTTCCACCCTGCGCTCGTTCGTGCTCATTATGACGCTGGCGTGGATCATCAAGCTCCTCGAAGGTGGGGCACGCGCCTACTCGCAGTCGAGCGCGACTACAGTGAAGGGCAAGCTTGCTGATACGGCGCAGGGCGCTGCCGAGCGCGGTCTACCTAGTTGGCTCGGTTTCCTGCGCGTGCCGATGATCGTCCCCATACTGGTGTACGCCCTCGCTTACCTCATAAGCACCGTCTTCACCATCTCCCTCGACGCCACGATCTGGGGTTCCTACCAGCGAGGACAAGGTACCTACTCGCAGTACAGCTACATGATGCTCGGCATCATGATAATAGCGAACCTGCGCACCCGCGCCCAGGCAGACCGCCTCGTCAACTTTATGCTCCTCACCTCTATACCGGTAGTCCTTTATGGCTTGATGCAGGCGGCCCCCCTGGTAAACTCCGGTTGGGTGCTGGACCCTCTGCCCTGGGCGGGTGATACGGCTACCCGCGTCGCTTCCACGATGGGCAACGCCATCTTCGTAGCCGCGTGGCTCATCATGGTGGTGCCTCTGACGGTGTACAAGCTTTTCAGCGGCGTGAGCTCGACCCTGGCTGCTCGCCGTGCCGAAGCGTCCTCACCTGAACAAACAGAGCGCACTCGCTCCCTCGCCTCCCGCAAGGTGGCGTCAGATATGCCGAGCTACGGGTGGGCAGCGGTCGCCAATATCGTCGGCATCCTCATGGTCCAGGCGTTTATATTCTTACTGGCCCTGAAAGTGATGAAGGGCTTTCCCTTCCCCGATGCGAGCTGGGCCTGGGTCCTGCCCGTAGCCATACTCATCTTCTACATTGGGTGCCACCTGATCGAGTGGATGCGGCGACATGACGATGACCCGCGCCAGGTCGCTCTCTTCATGCCGATCATAGGCGTGACCCTCTTTATAACCGCTATCCTCGCCTTCTGTTTTACATGGGATGTGACGCAGAGGCAGTTGCAGAACGGCCAGACCGTATTCGATCCGACGAGCGAATTTAACGGAACTGCTCTGCTATGGGTCTTCTTCTTCATCTTGCTATGGGGCGCTGTCAGTGCGGGGGCTTACACCCTCTCAAGCAATGAGCGCACCTCACGGGAAGGCAGCCCCGTCGTTCGCTCTGCCCTCAACATCGGCTATGGCGTCCTCTTCTTCATGCAGGTGCTCTGCATCTACCTCACGCAGAGTCGCGGCCCCTGGTTAGGATTGGGAGTAGGTCTTGCCGTTTTCGCCCTGGCGATGTGGCTCATAGGCCGCTCGAAGGGCGTGCGGTGGATGGCGCGCTTTGGTGGCACCGTGTCGGCCATAGTGCTGGCAGCTGTGGTCTTCATCGCCGTGCTGAACATACCAGGCTCGCCCCTCAAGGCGCTGAACAATCTGCCCCTCTTCGGGCGCGGCATCGAGCGCCTCAGCACCCTCTTCCGCACCGAGGACGGCACCGGTAAAGTGCGAGAGCTTATCTGGAAGGGAGCCACCGACCTTATCATAGCGGAGCCTGTGCGTGCGCTTATAGGGTGGGGGCCGGAGTCAATGTACGTGGCCTACAACCCCTACTATCCAGCCGAGCTTGCCCACTGGGAGCTGCGTAACGCTACGCCTGACCGCTCCCACAACGCCGAGTTCGACCAGATGGTGACGCTGGGTGTGCTCGGCCTCTTTGCGTATTACTTTCTCGTCGCGGCATTTTTCTACTATGGCATACGCGTGCTGAGGCGGGTGAAGGCCACACGGGACAAGCTGCTGCTGATAGCCCTCCTATCTGTCATGTCGGCGCATTTCATCGAAATTCAAACAGGCATCCAGATCGCCGCGACCTGGACCTACTTCTACTCGATTATTGGGTTGATGGCTGCCTTCGGTTCTTACATAACGCCCCACTTGCGAGAGAGCGCGGAGCTTGAAGTTGAAGCTGTGCCCATCGCAGAGCGTTCCAGAGGCAACGGCGCTGCCCGTGCCGAAGCAGAAGCTCTAACTCCGGCAACCCCTATAACTGCGAAGGCGCGCACCACGGTAGCCGCCTCACAGAAGCAGGCGACAGCCACGATGAGCACCGGAGGCAACAAAGGCAAGTCCGCGCAGCCCGCAGGCAACGTTAGAGGCGACGGTAGGGGCACTGCGAGGACCACGCCACCAACGTCACAGCAAACACGCTCAAGCAACCAACCGAGCGAAGGTAAGCGGAAGCACGCCCCCTCATACCCAATCCAAAGTCCAAAGTCCAAAGTCCAAGGTCCGAGCTGGTACAGCAGCCCCCTCCGCTTAGCCATATATATCGTTCTAGCCATCGGTGTATGGGCTTTCAACTTCGGACTGCCACTACCAGGCATCAACGGCGTGAACTCGGCCACCGTGCGCGCCGACAGCTTCTACAAGACCGGCCTGAGCTTTGACAGTCAGAAGGGGTGGCCCGAAAGCATCAAGTATTATCGCCAGGCCATCGCATTGCAGCCTAACCAGGACTACTACTACCTCTTCCTGGGACGCTCATGGCTGGAGTTCGCCAAGCAAGCAGATAATGAGACCCAGAACCTGCGCATCCAGTTCCAGGTACCCATGAACGTGCCGTGCGAGGTGGCGTCGCAGGCATACACAGACGCCGCATCCCGCAAGGCGGAAAAGGAATGTCGCTTGCGGCAAGGTGAATACGTGCTCAACGCCGCACATGAGTTGAACCCGCTCAACAGCGACCACTACGCCAACCTGGGCCGCCTTTACCTCTACTGGGCCGACCCCACAGGTACCGCCGACGCTACTAAGGCGGAGCTTGCGGTGAAGAACATGAAGATAGCCTCGGAGCGCACACCGGGCAACGCTCAGCTTCGCGACGAGCTTGCGGTCGCTTATGCGCGCAACAACCAGTTCGCACTCGGCATAGAGACACTCAAGGCGTCACAGCAGCTTGACCCGATCTTCGTACGCACACCATTCTTGCTGGGGCAGCTGTACCAGGAGCGAGCCGCCACAATCCGAGACATACTCGTGAGGAACGACCCCAAAAACCCCCTCCCAACCGATGGTGAGACGGACTACGGGAAGCTCCTCCTGGGGGCGGGCCAGGCATACTCGGCAACCATAGGGCTTGACCTGGCACAGTTCGTAGACACGAGCTACAAGAACCGCGTAGATTTTATGCTGGAAGCGACCAAGCCTTTCACGGCGACAAATACCACCCTCGACCAGGCGGTGGTAAGCAACATCCTGACCTCAACCGTCAAGGTTGCCCTCCAAAATAAGCTGCTTGAAGCTGAGAAAGGAGTAACCGACTTCCTCAGAGCACGAGGCGTTTACCAGGGCGAGGGCGATACCGTGACCGCAGGGACGCTCCAATCGCTCTGGGATAACCCGCAGTGGGCAAAGATGACTATGGAAGATGGCAAGGTCACGGCGGTGCAATGGTTGGACGATGCCTTCCCTAATACGGCCAAACCTGCCGTCCTGGCCCACTACGCACTCGGCTATATATATCAAAGGACGGGCCTCCCTGAGTTAGCAAAGGAGAGCTACACCCGCATGCTCGACCTCGACCCGAACAGCCAGGAAGCGCGGACCGCTCTGCAAGAACTGGGCGGCACGGCCCCGTGACGTGAAGCGTGAAACGTGAAACGTGAAACGTGAAACGTGAGGGTTTAGCATGATTGATTCTGCTAGCTTGTTAGAATGTATTGGATGTCAAATACCATTTGACATCACGTTTCACGCATCACGCATCACGTTTCAGATCACTCCCCAACCTTCAAGCAACATCGGCACGCTGCTGCTGATATTCGCTCTCGCCCTCGTCGTGGCGGTGCTGGCGACGCCATTGGTGCAACGTGTGGCGCGGCGCTACAGCGTGCTGGACGCGCCCTCGGCACGCAAGATACATAGTAACCCGGTGCCCTTATTGGGTGGAGCAGCTATCTATCTGGCTGTCATACTCAGCCTAATCCTCCTGGGACACATCGAGTACGTGCAGCAGACTGCCTCCATACTCATTGGGGCGACCTTCATGTCGATGCTGGGGCTGTGGGACGACAAGTGGGGCATGAGGCCACTGGTGAAGCTCCTGGGGCAGATCGGGGCCGCCTCGATTCTCTTCTTCTCCGGGGTGAGTGTCCAGTTCCTACGCAACGACTGGCTCAACTATGCCGCGACCGTCGCCTGGGTCGTCACAATCACCAACGCCCTCAACCTGATGGACAACATGGACGGCCTGGCGGGGGGGGTGGCTGCCGTCGCGTCGGTCTTCTTCTTCCTGGTTGCGACCCTCACGAACCAATATCTGGTAGCGCCATTAGCGGCGGTGCTGGTGGGAGCGTGCCTCGGCTTTCTCTCTTACAATCTCAGGCCCGGCGCGATCTTCATGGGTGACACCGGTTCCCTATTCCTGGGATTCATGCTCGCGGCGGTGGGCATCAAGCTGCGCTTTCCCGAAAACTACGACATCGTGACCTGGATGGTGCCGGTGCTGCTGCTGGGCGTCCCCCTGTTCGACACGACGCTCGTAACCCTCTCCCGCATCAGGCGTGGTGTGCCCATCAGCAGGGGTGGGAAAGACCATTTCTCTCACCGACTGGTATCGCTCGGCCTGACCCGGCGCGAGGCGGTGCTGGTGCTCTACCTGGTGCAGGGGGCGTTGGGCGTAGCCGCGCTCGTGGTGATGCAGGCCGACGTAGTAGAAGGGTATATTGTGGGGATCGTGATGCTGGCCGCCGCGCTTGCCATCGCCTACCGCCTGGAAAAAGTAGACCTCTCGCAGACCAATCCGGCCCCGGCAGGGACGCCGGAGCCGGTGAGGCTGTCAACTCGCTTGTTTAGACGTCCAGGGTCAGGGGTCAGGGGTCAGGGGTCAGGAATTGGCAAACACTAATCTCTAATTCCTATTTTACTTCCCGCGCCAGGAACTGACCATACTGTTGACTGAGGCTATGTACGAGGGGGGATTGTTATTGTCGCCCCAGGGCGCGTAGACAGGGATAATCGCGTCTACGGTCCGCAAGCCCCACTCTCCTACGTATAGGTTGGTGATGAGCTTGTACCAGTCCTCCATGCCGCTCTCCCAGGAAGGGTAACTCCGGTAGCCCTCATAATCGGTGTAGCCCGGCGTCGTGCGTATGTTGCCCAGAGATTTGGTGAAGCGCGCTACACCTTTCGTACCGCAGCCGCTCTCGTGCACGAAGAAGGCGAGAGCATAAGCGGGGTCGATGCCATATTTTACTCCCAGGTCATAGAGGACCTGGCCCTTGCCCACGGCGGGCGACCCATATTGCTTCAGGACCGCCTCAATCTGGTTGACGCTGATGCTCGGCGGACCGACCACCTCGCCCGATTTTGGATTTTCGATATTCGATTTCGGATTTGAGTCCGCTATTATGGCAGATTGGTCGCTTCTGACATCTATGATGGGGACTTGACCTTCTACTTGAGGAACGGATGAGCCGTTCATGTAGTTACTGAGCGACATGCTGGCGTTACCTGTTGAGAGGTGCCCACGAGCGAGGACCGGCGTGATTGCTACCACAAGCCCAACCGCCATGAGGGTCAGGATGATGAATAGAGGCAAACGCTTGCCGGGTAAGCCTAACCGATTTCGGATTTCGGATTTCGGATTTCGGATTTGAGCCTCGTCTTGCCAGCCGTCATCGTCATCATAATAAGATTCGTGCCAGTAATCGTCTGAAGCTACAGGTGGGCGGTCGTAGGCGTAAGGAGTTGGTTGACCAATATAGGATGCACCCTGGTCAAACCAACTTTCTGCCTGGGGGTCAGGAGCGAAGGAGTCCGCGAATAAGTCATCTGCTCTGCGATAGACGGGCGCTACCGCGCTATATATCCCATCCTCCTGCCCCAGCACCCGAAGGTAGCTCTCTGCTTTGGATTTCCGCCCTCGGGCGCGAAGGGGCTGGTAACTCTCTCTTTCGGCGACTCGTACCTGGACCTCTGCCGTGGCAGCCCGGCTCACTTCACGCCGCCTTCCAGGACACCTGCACCATTTGTAGGAGCCAGCTTGCTGCTCGCGGCCTTCTGGATAGCGGCCCGCTCCTCTGAAGTAGCAAGCCGGAAGGCTCCGCCATCATTCAAGTACAAAAGCTGCTCGTTCTTGACCGACACTACCAGGTCAGGCTTCTGGTCGGCATTCACGTCCTGCGCGTTAAGCTGCACGGGCGTAAGGTCCTCGCCCTGGCCGAAGAGGTAAGGTCCGAGTATAACGGAGGCCTTTGCGCTGTCCCCACCCGGTAGCTGCACGATGGTCACGCGGCGGTTGAGATTCATCGCGATGAAGTGCGAAGGCATGCCTTCAGCTTCGCTGTGTCCAACGTAGGCATCCATCTGCACGGTCCTGGGGCGGCCATACTGCAAGTCGTCCAGCTTGACTCGCATCCAATCGAGCGCGGTGCTTACGGCTATATAAGCCGCCAGCGCGAAGACAGCGACCCCGGCTATAATGCCGAGCGTCTTGACAGGGATGCCCTGCACTGTTGCCTGTTGCTGTTGGGTCTTGATAGTGACCTGTTGCTGCTGAGCCTTGGTGGCCCTGGCAAGCTCGGCGAGCCTGCCCTGCTGTTGCTGGCTCTGGGGCGTAGTTGGGCGCAGCCATTCAGGCCGCCTCGAAGGCTGGCTCTCACGCCGAGGCGCGGGCGTGGCATGCAACTGCGGCGTGCCCTCATACAATTCCTCGTCGTTCAACGCGTCGAGCGGTAGCCAGTTTCCCCGCGTCTTGCTTCTCTCTTCAGCCCCTTCCCAACCCTGTGCGCGGGCGTTCGCCCCGGTCGATCTAGCGAATGCTGTTGCCATTTTCTTCCCTCCTTGTCAATCTCTAAAGTTCTTAGTAATGCTCTCGATCAAAACTCAACTTCCAAACCATCGTCTATCGTCTATCGTCCGTCGTCCATCGTCACGTTCCGTCGTCCGTCGTCTAGTTATTTGATACATACCCCAGCGACAGGAGCGCGCAATGCGACCTGAGTAGCCGCCCAATGAAGGAGTTAGGGTCCGCTATCGCGTTGGTCTCTTCGATGGTGGCGACCACATAGCAGTCATCTTGTGGCATGTTGATAAGCAGGAGCGAGGGTATTTCTCGCTTTAGTTGGGTACGTGGCGCTGTATGCTCAACCCAAACGGGCGCTCCTTCAAAACGCTTGCCTTGCATGATATGACCTCCTACCTACCTTTGCGAACTAATGTTCTAATTTCCTGTGTCATCATAATAAATCAGAACAGATGTTCAAGTCAAGGTACTTTTCCACATCTTTTCAGGCAATTTTGGTACAATCCGAGCATGTCTACACCCTCTCGAATACGCGTCGTGCTCTTCGATTTTCACAACACACTCGCTACCTGCGACCCCTGGCTGGAGCTTGAAATTAGAACATTGCCCGGGTTGGCGCTGGAAAGGCTAGCTACAAGGGAAAGTATCGCTTTGATCGGACCCTTGCCTGAGCGGATCGAACAGGCAAACGCCTTTTTCCGCGAGCTTCGCCAGACTGTGCGCGACAGCGGCGTGGAGCTTAGCGCGGTTGAAGGGACGAAACGCGTGCTGGCGCAGATGGGCATCCACCCTCCTGACGCGACACTTGAGGCGGTAGTCGCCGAGCTTGAGCACGAATGCCTTCCCTCGGTGGAGATGGTGCTGGGGGCGGATGTTACCCTGGAGCAATTACGAAATGATGGCTATCGCCTCGGCGTGGTATCGAGCGCGGGCTACCCACCTTTCGTGGAGATGGCGCTTGAGATGTTAGGCATTAGAACCTACTTTAGTGAGGTGCTAACGAGCGCGGGGGAGGGCATCTACAAGTCGGACCCGGAGATTTTCCGCAGGGCCGCGATGCGACTCGGCGCTACCCCTCAAGAAGCTATCCACGTAGGCGATCACGCCATCTACGACGTGCAGGCGGCGAAGAGAGCTGGACTCTCTGCAATCTGGTTCATTGCCCAGGCGCGGCGCACCTCGCAGTTGCACGGCACATCATGGGATGAAGCGGCGCGTGCGGGCGAGGGAGCAGATGCGATTGTAGAGAAGATGGAGAAGCTGCCTGAGGCTGTCGAACGATTGAGTAGAGAGCGCCGGTAGCGGCTAGACCGCATCCAACCTGGGTGATTGAAAATGTCCACTTTCTTGGGGCAGCGCGTTCTTATTATTGAGATCGCGTGATGCATCACGACGCCACAAAGCAGTCTAAGGTTGAAGGGCGGGGCCATGAAGGTTTCAACCCTACCTACCGGTGGTAGCTATGAGGGTACCGGGACCAGCGGCCTGAGCTATGCTGATGATGTAAGGGATCCAGATAGCGCAGCGCAAAGTAAGAGTGAAAGTGACGAGGCTCTGGTGCGCGCTGCCCAGCGAGAACCTCAAGCCTTCGGCACGCTTTACCAGCTATACCTGACCCGCATCTACCGCTACATGCGCGCGCGTGTCGCCAGCGACGAGGACGCGGCAGATCTCACCCAACAGCTCTTCCTCAGAGCCTTCGATGCCTTACCCAGATATAAGGAGAAGGGCCTCCCTTTCTCTGCGTGGCTGTTCCGTATTGCCCGCAACCTGGCAACCGACGCCCTGAGGCAGCGCAAGCCTTCTAGTGCGTGGGTTCAACTACCAGAGGCAGCCGCAGAACAGATGCCCGACACTATGAATCTCGAAGCGGAGGTTCTACGAGACGAAGCAGTCAACCATCTACGCACGCTGATAGCCACATTACCACCCGATAAGCGGGAGCTACTTGTCTTGCGCTTCGAGGCGGAGCTTACAGCTAGAGAGATCGCCCAGGTGCTAGGCAAGAGCGAAGCAGCAGTGCATAAGCAGATCAATCGCACCCTGAACGCACTGAAAGAAGCATATCAGGAGACATCCTAATGAAAGATGAGCAATATCTCTTGAGTAAGTACCCTGACTTGCTCACAGAGGACTCCGATGACGAGATATTGAATCTCGTACGCGGCCTCGATACACTCGCTACCGCAGACGAGCCTCCACAATATGTCGCTACGTCTATTGAGGAATCGCTTCGAGAGCGATGCACGCAGATGCTGGACAGCCAATTAGCATCCTCTGCCAGCCTGGCACCTGGCAAAAGAGCGGTTAGTACAGTAAGGCCCGTGGGACGTTGGAAGTTATGGCTTCCCGCTGCAGGGATGGCTTTGGCGGTAGCGTTGTTACTGCTCTTATTCATCTCAGGGGATGGAACGGTGGCCGTGGTTCCCGTTTCAGCGAATCCTTCCCCGACGCCACTTTCCCTGAGACCGGATGATTCTATAGATGGCATACGGCATCTCGAAGCCCTCGGCCTCGGCAATTTGGTCAACCTGAGCCAAACAATAGACGGGTATACGCTATCAGTCGGTTGGGTGTACGCCGACGGTAACGTACTGTTCATACGTTACGACGTCAGCCCTTCAAGCACTCAGGGCGGGACATTAGATATCAATCCATGGCCGATGGAACTGAGGAACGATAAGGGCACTATTCTCCCGGTTATATCAGGCGGAGAGACTGTATTCGATCGCTATAATCCCCGCTTGATGTATAGCGTATACGATGCCACACAAGTGGCGAGCAGCTCAGCAGATCTGAACCTGCGGCTGACGGCGAGCCTTGAAGCGCGAACATCAATGGCCGAAAGGCGTAGGCGGATCACTCCTGGGGTAGGGTCTGTCAGGGTAGAGCCTGAAACAGTGGTGGCTGGCCCTTTCACCTTTGACTTCACCGTGCCCTTCATCCCGGCGCGAGTGGCCCACGTTGAGCAATCGCTGATGGTCAACGGCATTACAGTGACCCTGAACGAGTTTAGAGTGTCAGTTGCGGAGGCGTGGGCTACGGTCCAGTTCAACCCGCCCAGCGAACACGCGAGCCTGGATTGGCGACCTACGATTGACCTTTCTGTGGGGGAATGGTATCCCGGATTTCCGACATATGGGGTGAAGTTCCATGGGCCAATAGAGTCAAGTATGCCACTAGAAGGAGGCCGCTATAGAGTCTCCTGGCGTGGTATACCTTACAGGAGTCAGGAAGAGTGGACCATCGCCGTGCCAGAGTTGACAGGCTACGATGCCAATGGGGTGGTACAGGTCGTCCTGAAGGGCCCGTGGACCTTCAAAGTCACGCTGCCTCCATCAGAGTGGAAGTGAGCAGTTAGAAAGCTGAAGTTTGATAGAGATAAGAGTAGTGCTGGCTTACATCAATCGAAGATGCTAGCCACCGGCAATTGCCAACCAGGCACTACGTCGCCACCGTCTAGCATATCATTGACTGTCAGGAACGTGACCTTATCCGGGGCCTGGTAGACGGTCACAAGGCGTGGCTCCGGGTCGATGACGATAACCATGAGGGCGCCCGCAGCCAGATATTCTCGCACCTTCGTGGCGATGTCGCCTGGACGATCATTAGGTGGGTTCACTTCTATAGCTAGATCAGGAGCGCCCTGCCGGTAGCCCCTGATGCGTCCAGTTGCCGCAATACGCTCCTGACGCACAAAGGCCACATCTGGAGCGCGCACGGTATCTGGGTTGGTACGCAGAATAAAACCTCGCTCGCTTGTGACTAGGCCCAACTGGTGGCTCTTGACGTATTCGAGTAGGGAAGCTCCTATAGTCAGGCAGATAGCGGCATGGTCCTCACCGGGTGGTGGTAATTTCTGCAACACCCCTTCCAAAAGCTCATACTGCCAGCCGTCGTCAGGCAGAGCCGAAAGTTCGTCGGCTGTCACAGTGCGCGCTTCGGTCAACATCCAGACACCTCGCAAATCCCTAAAGCAATTAGCCTATGTCAAAGTATATACTTACTCAGTGTGGTGAACGATAGACAGCTAGAGCCCGTTATCCAGGGAGCAACAACTCGCGTCATGCTTACACATTGCAAGTGTAGTCCTATCGTTCGAGCAGGTCTCCATGACGGCTGAAGATGGGTTGACCTGGGTCATATTTCGAACTCAGCTTGGTGAATTGCAATCCCGGTTGTCCGTGTAAGCCAAGTCCGCCTTTGTCCACAAGTTCCAAAATACCGCGCGCGCCTGCCTGCTGACCACCGGCGAAACGAACCACCTGTAAGACGACGGCATCGATCTGGGTCTTCTCACCTGCATATTCTGCCTTTACCTTCTGTATGCGTCGCCCCCACGAACCTTTCTGCGCTTCGAGGTGCCAGACTTCATCAAGGTGATCGTAATAATCATCAAAATTGAAGCGATGCGGGTAGAAAGATAGTATCAGGTCGGCCATAGGGAGAAGCCCATATTGTTCGGCGGGCTGACCTCTCTCATCTACGGCTATAAATATGCTTGTTGCATTTTCGCCCGTGAGCGCCTCCAGGATCCCTGGAATAAAGATTTCCTGCTTCGCACAAAGGGGAAAGCGACTCGCAAGCTGGTCCAGGCTATTGAAGAGGACTGTGAGGTTGCGCTTTCCTTTTTTTAGCCTCTGTATGCTGATAAACATCCTGTGGAAAAACTCTTCCGGCGTTATGTAACCAGGATGATAGTAGAGGATTTCAAGTTTGTTCTGCTTTTGCAGATCGTTCACCGTGATTTTTGATTGATTGAATTCTATCTCTCGGATTTTTTCCATTGTTTGCCACGTCATTTTCTCATCGTCCCGTAAAGAGATAACCAGGGCAGCTTCATTATCATCCTTTTGGTGGTCAATGATCCGGTGAAGCAGGTGTAGATAACCAAAGTGGCTTTTATGACCCCCACGACTACCTATGAACGCAGTGCATCTACCCTCCGGTAAGCCCTCCAGCACACCTTTTAGCTCAGGACGCGTGGTCGCAAACCTTGGGGTGTGTAAAGGACCACGGCGCTTATACATAGACAAGTAGTAATGAATCGAGGGGTAAATGAAGATTCCACCTTCATTTCGGTACGGATGGCTACGTCTGAGCAAATCCATATCACTCTGATTTCCGGCATCCGCACCTGAGGGTTTTGTGCCTTTGTATCCCTTGTATATCTTCAATTGCTGCTTTCCCCACGTGTGGCTTTGATAGCGAGCCTTTACCACCTGGATGCTCCGCAGGTAATAGTCATTGACAGTCTGGTCGTCTAAGCTTATGACGACATCACAGGCATACTCCCAAATCTCATGAGCGGTAGCGGTAGGCGCAGAGTCCAACACGAAGATAACCATTCTGCTGGCAGAAGAGGTAGCAGCGCGGAACTGTTCGAAAAAGTAGGAACGTTCCTCTTCCTCAACGATGTTGAGACTGTCAATGACCAGCACATCGGGGGTGGCATCTTCGACCTCTTTGCTACCCTGTGAGGGCTTCTTGAACCAGGGAAGACGCTGGATGCCTCTCTTGACAAGCTCCTCCGGCAAAGGATACTGTATAAGAAAGAGGCTCAATCCGTGGAGAGCCGCTTCTACTATGTTGTGCAAGACAGGTTCTTTATCTTGCGAAGCCTCTTTCGCGAAGTGTTCCGCTATTCTATCTCTTCCCCATATAGCCACACGACCGAAGTTAGCAGGCCATTCAAGTTTCTCCTGGACTTTCCCTTTCTTCGCATCTATTTCGGTTTCAACCACATACTTTTCCAGCTCCTCATATCCGAAACTCTTAGCATTTTCAATGAGCCGGGACGCTTCTTGTTCGGTAGAAATATAGAGAGTGAAGAGACTCTCTTCATTCAGGTCCTCGTTATTTCTTCTGTTACGGGCCAGGCGATAGCATAGTTCCATTACCAGTGTGGTTTTGCCACTACCCGGAGGTCCGGTGACAAGGACGGTAAGAGGCCTACTACCCTCGTCTGGGATTGAAAGGCCACCTTCAAATAGCTCGTCGAACCAGGAAATCGCGGTCTCTTCGCCCCCTTCGGAGAGTACCACTTTGGCAGCTTGAAATGATGCTTCATCGCCCAGTGAACACCAAAAAGGTTGAGAGATATTGGTGCGGAAGATGCTAGAAGTCATTCTTCCACCTCCATCGTAGTATATTATTTAATGGGCATGAATATACAATGAAAATACAAAGGTGTCAAGTATTATTCTCACTGCCCAATTGTCCAATTCTCTATATAACCGGATAATGCATCGCTTCGGGCGTTTAGCTGGGAGATGACATTGACGCTCCCCTCCCTCATCTGCTATAGTCTTAGGTAGCCCCCATTTTCAGGGCTACTTTTCATATTCAGCACAGACAGGTAGGAGCGAGCAACGACATGGCTACGGCAGAGAAGACAGATGCGAAGGGCTTTGGGCAGGCATTAGCCGACAGGGAGACAGACTTCCCAGGCTGGTATAACGACGTTGTGATGCGGGCGGAGATGGCGGAGGACGCGCCGGTGCGCGGATGCATGGTGGTGCGCCCCTACGGCTACGCCCTCTGGGAGAATGCGGTCGCCATCCTCGACCACCGCTTCAAAGAGACGGGCGTGCAGAACGCCGCCTTCCCTCTCCTCATCCCTCAAAGCTACCTCCTCAAAGAGGCTGAGCACGTCGAAGGCTTCGCGCCCGAAGTCGCCTGGGTCACGAAGGGGGGTGGCGAGGAGCTGGCGGAACCGCTGGCCGTGCGTCCCACCTCCGAGGCTATTATCGGCCCCATCATGTCGGGCTGGATGCAGTCATACCGCGACCTCCCCATCCTGGTGAACCAGTGGTGCAGCGTCTTCCGCTGGGAGAAGCGTCCACGCCTCTTCCTGCGCACGGCAGAGTTCTGGTGGCAGGAGGGGCACACCGCCCACACCTCCCACGACGACGCGCAGGAGCGCACTCTGCTCATGCTTGAGGTCTATCGCGCCTTCCTGGAAGAGGACATGGCTATCCCCGTCATCCCCGGTCAGAAGAGCGAGGGCCAGAAGTTCCCAGGCGCGCTCCGTACTTATACGGTCGAAGCGATGATGGCCGACGGCAAGGCGTTGCAAGCAGGCACCTCCCATAACCTGGGCGACGGCTTCGCACGAGCCTACAACCTGCAATTCCTTGACGAGAGCAACATCCGCCAGTACGCCTGGACCACCTCCTGGGGCATGTCCACTCGCATCATTGGCGCGACCATCATGGTGCACGGCGACCAGCAGGGGCTTATCCTGCCCCCACGCGTCGCGCCTTACCAGGTGGTAATCGTCCCGATCTGGCGCAAAGACGAAGAGAAAGCGGGCGTGCTTGAGGCTGTAGACCGCGTGGCTGCTACCTTGAAGGGTGCGGGCGTGCGGGTGAAGGTGGACGCCGACGCCAGCAAGTCGGTAGGGTGGAAGTTCAACCAGTGGGAGTTGAAGGGCGTGCCCCTCCGCATCGAGCTTGGCCCGCGAGATGTAGAGAGCGGTAGCGTCATGCTAGCCCGCCGCGACAACCGCGCCAGGGAAGCCAAGCAGTCGGTCGGCATGGACGCCCTCGCCCGGCGCGTGCCTGAGCTGCTTGAGGAGATACAGCAGTCGCTCTTCCAGAAGGCGGTAGCATTCCGCGAGGCCAACACCCGCCACGCCTCCACCCTCGACGAGCTTGCAGAGGCTATCGAGCAGAGACAGTTTGTGGACACCTTCTGGTGCGGCGACGCCGCCTGCGAAGAGAGTATCAAAGACGCGACTAAAGCCTCAAACCGTTGCATGCCCATCGCCCAGCCCGGCGACAGCGGCCAATGCGTCGTATGCGGCAAAAAGAGCAGCATCCACGCGATATTCGCAAGGGCATACTAATCGTAGTGCCTGTGAGTTCAGGAAAGCAGCACAATTTTGCCTGTCATTCCTCACTACGTTCGGAATGACAGGCTGAGGTTTACAGTTTTGGGATATAGTAAGACGCGTCACTACATCTTCCTAATCTCACTGGCTGGCGTGGTAATCCTCCTCGCAGGCTTCCTCCCCAATCTCCCCACCCCAACCTCTACCACAGGCACACCAACCCCCACTCCGCACTCCGCACTCCGCACTCCGCACTCCAAAATCGGCCTCCACACCCGCCTCACCGACGAGCCTGACACCGAAGACATACAGAAAGAGTTCAGGATGCTCCGTGAGATGGGCGGGGCTTGGGCCACCGAGTTCTTCCCCTGGGCATATATCCAGCCCACCGACCGCAATCGCTTCGACTGGGAGCACGCCGATCTGGTAGCCAACGCTGCCATCGAGAATGACATCACCCTGATCGCGAGAGTGGATGGGGTGCCCAACTGGGCGAAGCCGGACGATAAAACGTGGCGCTACCTCGACCGCGAGCATTACGACGATTACGGTGACTTCATTTATGCCTTCGTGTCGCACTTCAAGGGGCGCATCTCCCACTACATCATCTGGAACGAGCCGAACCTTGCCTCGGAGTGGGGCCAGCGCCCGCCCGATCCACAGGGCTATGCCGATTTGCTGAAAGGCGCCTACCGCCGCGCCAAAGAAGCTGACCCCACTTGCATCGTTCTACTCGCGGGTCTCGCTCCCAACCTGGAGCGCGAGGGGAGCAGTGTAGCTATGAACGACCTCACCTACCTTGAGAGGCTATACGATGCGGGTGCAAGCCCCTACTTCGACGCGGTAGCTGCCCACTCTTACGGTCTGATCTTCCCTGCCGGTGATGCTCCGAACCCGCGCAAGCTCAATTTCGCCCGCGTGCAAGAGCTTTACAACGTCATGGCAAGGAGAGGGGATGGAGCGAAGAGTGTGTACCTCACCGAGGGGGGTTGGAACGACAGCTCGCGCTGGCTGTACGCGGTCAAGCCTGCCCAGCGCGTGCTCTACACCGTTGATGCCTATAGGCAGGCAGAGCAGTGGCCCTGGCTGAGGGCAGTCTGCATGTGGGCCTCTCGCTATCCCAAACCCGCCTACACCTACTTCGACAATTACACCTTCCTGACGCCCGACTTCACCCCCAAGGCGGTCTATCTTGAGGTGCAACGCTTCGCGGACGGCGGACGACGGACGACGGACGACGGACGATGAAGCGTGATGCGTGATGCGTGATGCGTGATGATAGCTAATTAACGCCTCCGAACCGTTGATACTGCCATCAACCCTTATGCGCTCTACACTTATCAATGTTGCCACAGCCCTCGCAATAGTGCTCATAGCCACGCTCACCTGGCTGGGGCAGCAGCGACCACCTGACCGCTACCTTGAAGGTATAGAGGCTAGAGGCGTGCTCCGCGTCGGCATTGACCCCAGTTATCCTCCCTTCGAGTCGGTCAAGGATGGGAAGATAGAGGGCTACGATGCGGAACTGGCACGCGCTATAGCATCCGATTTGAGCGTGCAGGTGGAGTTCGTGCCCCTCGCACTCGACACCCTGTATGATGCCCTCATCGCCGAGAAGGTAGATGTCCTCATCTCCGCACTCCCGTTTATCTATGAGAGGCAGAAGGAGATAAGGTACTCTACGTCTTATTATCAAGCAGGGCAGGTGCTGGTGGTGCGCTCAGGCGAGAAGCGCATCGCCAGCATCAAGGAGTTGCAGGGAAAGCGGGTAGGGGTGGAGCTAGGCTCCACAGCTGACACTGAAGCGAGGCGGTTGACACGCACCTCTATCACGGACATGGACCTGGACTCAAGCTATCAAACGCCCGACGAGGCCCTGGATGCCCTGGCACAAGGCAAGGTGGACGCGGCCATCGCCGACAACACGTCTGCTCAAGCATACGAGCGTACCCACCCAGGAGCTATCACCATCCTCTCTCCGCCGCTCACCGACGAGCCATACGTGATAGCGATGCCAGCTAAGGCTAACCAATTAGCCAGCAGGGTAAACGCCACGATAGAGCGGCTACGCGAGGCGGGGGAGCTTGCGCGCATGATGGGTTTGCCCGAAGAGTAGGTCGGGACAGGATACAGCGTCTAAGAAGGTCATTGCTGATGAAAACAGTATCTATCGGGATCAATGACGAACTGAAACTCGCATGGTACAATAGCATATAGGGGGACATAGTTATGGCTACTACGCTGGTAGATATAGGTACGCTAATTACCCGAACGCCAGGAGTGCGTGGCGGCAGACCTTACGTAATTGGGTCCGGTGTTACGGTGCGGCGCATCATAGGTCGCATCTACAAGGAGAAGCTAACCCCTGAGCAAATCGTCGAAGATATGCCGCACCTTTCTTTAGCAGGCATATATGCTGCCTTGGCGTATTACCATGCTAATCAGATCCAAATGGATGCAGATTTTGCCGCAGAAGAAGCGGAGGAAGAATATTTGCCAGCAGAATCTCTATTCAGTAGGCGAGCAAATGCGTCGTCTCCTGGGAATCATAGTCACTCTATCAGATCAGGATATTCGGGATCAGGCTCTATTCCTGAGTAACTGGGGCTAAGATCATCCTTGCTAACCCCCGCTTCTATCCCGTACAATTGGGGTATAGAAGTGAGGAGAATCATGCCCCCAAAAAAGAAACCCAACATTACAGACTCGACAATAGATGATATCGTAGGCTCACTGCCCACCGGCAACGGTCACGATCACACAGATCCTGATGAATTCGATGAGCCTATAGAGATGGAGCCGGAGCGGGCCGCACCCAAGCCACGCTCCCGCCGCAAACCCAAAGCCGAGGCTACGCCCCCCATCGAAGAGGAAGAAGCTGCCGCCAAGCCACGTGCCAGGAAGCAGCCAAAGGCGCGTGCCTCCCAGCCTCCCAACCCCGACGATCCTGAAAATACCATAGTGCGCTTACCCGTGCTCCCTTTGCGCGACATGGTGATCTTCCCCCACATGGTCACTTCCCTGTTCGTGGGGCGAGAGAAGTCAATCCGCGCAATCGAGGCCGCGCTCAACAGCGAGCGCATGGTGCTAGCCGTCTCTCAGCACAACCCTGAGGATGAGGAAATCGCTCCCGATGATCTCTATTCGATGGGCGTTGAGCTGGTCATTGGCCGTTCCCTCAAGATGCCTGACGGCACCGTCTCTCTCCTCGTGCAGGGGCAGCGCCGCGTGCGCATACTGCGCTATGTGCGTGTCGAACCGTACATGCGCGTTATGGGCGAGGCTATTGAAGATAGCGACGAGAAGGCCCCCGCCACCGAGGCCCTCATGCGCGCGGTGCTGGCCCTCTTCGAGAAAGTGGTCAAGCTCTCCCGCAATCTTTCCGACGAGTCCTACGTGGCGGCGATGAACGTGGATGAGCCTGGGTGGCTGGCCGACCTGGTAGCTTCCACGATTACGCTTACACAGGACGACCGCCAGCAGCTCCTCGAAACGGTAGACCCTGTGGAACGCCTGCAAATCCTCAGCGCCATGCTCGCCAAAGAGCTTGACGTGCTCGACCTTGAGAACCGCATCCAGGACCGCGTTCAGAACGAGGTGGACAAGAGCCAGCGTGAGTTCTACCTGCGCGAGCAGATGAAGGCGATCTCCCAGGAGCTTGGCGACTACGACCCCACCACCCGCGAAGCCAACGACCTGCGCACCCGCATCGAGACGGCCGGTATGCCCGAAGATGTACAGAAGAAAGCTATCGAAGAGCTAGAGCGAATGCAGGCCATGCCGATGGGCATGCCCGAAGTGGGAGTGATACGCACTTATATTGACTGGCTACTCGCCCTCCCCTGGGCTAACCAGACTCCTGACCACCTCGACATCAGGGCGGCGGGGCAGGTGCTCGACGCCAACCACTACGGCCTGGGCAAGGTCAAAGAGCGCATACTTGAATACATGGCCGTCCGCAAGCTGGCGCAAGGAAAGATGCGCTCTCCCATCCTCTGCTTCGTTGGCCCTCCAGGCGTCGGTAAGACCTCCCTGGGCCGCTCGATAGCGGAGGCATTGGGACGCAGGTTCGTGCGCGTATCCCTGGGTGGCATACGCGACGAGGCCGAGATCAGGGGCCACCGGCGCACCTACATAGGCGCTCTCCCCGGACGCGTCATCCAGACGATGAAGACGGCGGGCACTATAAACCCCGTATTCATGATGGACGAGATAGACAAGGTCGGCACCGACTTCAGGGGCGACCCGTCAGCCGCGTTGCTTGAAGTGCTGGACCCTGAGCAGAACAATATGTTCTCCGACCATTACCTCGACGTGCCGTACAACCTCTCGAAGGTCATGTTCATTATGACTGCCAACATGCTCGACCCCGTTCCGCCCGCGCTCCTCGACCGCATGGAGGTTATAGAGCTTCCCGGCTACATCGAGGACGAGAAGTACCACATCGCCCGCCAATTCCTCGTGCCTCGCCAGATAGAGGAGCACGGCCTCACATCCGCGCACATCCGCTTCACCGATGGCGCGATACGCAAGATCATAGGCGATTACACACACGAAGCAGGCGTCCGCAACCTTGAGCGCGAGATAGGCGCGGTCTGCCGCAAGGTAGCTAAGAAAGTGGCGGAGGCGATGCCGCCTGAGCAGACGACGGACGACGGACGACGGACGACGGATGATGGTATCGATGCTGCTCAGTCCTCAGTCCTCAGTCCTCAGTCCTCAGAGGGAGAACGTGCCACCGAGCCTCTGGACGGCCACGCAGTAATTGCCGAGGTCACGCCACAGCCTGTACAGGCTGAATTGGGCCTTGCCCAAGAAGCTATAGAAGCGTCGGAGGCCACACAGGAGCAAGATGCTACGTCCGATATGGCCCCTGCGCCCGCCGAAAGCGCCACCACGAACGGCAAGCGTCTTCGCGCCCGCGTCATACGCGAGAGCGATCTGGCCGAATACCTGCGCCCGCCGCGCTACTCACACGGTGTGGCCGAGGAGCAAGACGAGGTGGGCGTGGGCACGGGCGTTTACTGGACCCCCATGGGTGGAGATACTATCAGCGTTGAAGTCACCTTGATGGAGGGTAAAGGCAGCCTGCTCCTCACTGGTCAATTGGGCGACGTGATGAAGGAGTCGGCGCAGGCCGCCCTCTCATACGCCCGCTCTCGCGCACACCAGCTGGGTATTGACCCTACGCGCTTCGAGAAGACCGACATACACATCCACGTCCCGGCAGGGGCAATACCGAAGGATGGACCATCGGCGGGCGTGACTATAGCCACCGCGCTGGTGTCGGCCCTCACGGGGCGCAAAGTGCGTCGCGACGTGGCGATGACGGGCGAAATCACCCTGCGAGGTAAGGTGCTGCCTATCGGTGGCTTGAAGGAGAAGGTGCTGGCCGCGCACCGTGCGGGTATCTCCACCTTCCTCCTCCCTCTCAAGAACGAGCAGGACCTCCAGGAGATACCGCAGAAGGTTCTGAAGCAGCTAGAGCTTATCCCGGCGGACAGCCTCGACAAAGTCTTGCGTATAGCCTTGCGCCCCGCCGTAGATGGGGAGGAAGCTATACCGGAGCCGCCCTCAGCGAAGCCGTTATCGTCCAAAGCAGCCAAAGATAATAAGCGGAAAGGTCCAGTTCCGGCCCGCCAGAGCAGGATAGGCTCGATAACACCTATAAGTGGTTAGGGTGTAGGGGCATGGCGCGCCATGCCCCTACGAGACTGTTCGAGGCTTGTCACCTGGCTTTTACTGACGTATATATCTCTTTTCACCTGGCGTAGCTACAATAACGGTAATTATTCTGTTACCCAGTAGAAAGGGAGAATCATGGCCTGGATGTGGATCATATTTGCGCTCTGCGTGCTGCTGATTAGCGGCGTCGTAGGGCTGCACCTGGGGCGCTTCCGCGAGGCGTACACCGAGATGACCGGCATGATGGCCGGCATGACGATGGGTATGCTCAATGGCTTCCTCCTGGGGTATGCTGCCGGGGCGGGCACAATCAGCATGTTCTGGGGCAACCTCTTTGGCGTGCTGCTCGGCCTCATGCTCGGCGTCTACTTCGGGCGAGCGGGTGGCCTCATGGGCATCCTGGACGGCGGCATGGGTGGGGTCATGGGAGGCTCGATGGGCGCGATGCTCGCGGTCATGGTGGCTTTCCCCCCGGAAGCTATCTACTGGACTGCCCTCCTCCTGGCCGGGATCTACCTGGTAGGGATACTTGGGCTGGTGGCGCTGATGGAGCAGAGCGCACCTGAGCACGCCGCCATGCACCGCGTCCTCCCCATGTTCACCCGCGCTATGTCTACCGAAGCCGCCGAGGAGATAGACGCCAATCGGCAAGCCGGCGCAGCCTCAAGCTCCCTACAAATCACCGATTACTACGCTTTCCTCGGCATATCGCACTCCGCAACCGCCCAGGAGATAGGTGACGCCTACCTTACCAGGTTGGCCTCCTCCGATGAGGCAGACACGGAACGCGCCGAGCTGGCCCTTGCCACCCTCACCAATCCCCGCAAGCGCGAAATATATGATCGAAGACTCGAAGAGAGCCGCGCCACCAACAGCTATAACGAGCGTGGCGATTGCTGCCCACCTCCGCGTAGGGGCTTGGCGCGCCAAGCCCCTACAGTTGAAACCTCTCTCCCCGCCCGAAAGCTGACAACCCCCGCTAGGACCAGTACAGTCAAGCTTCAGCAACGCGCACCCTCCACCGTCAGGAGAGTTGCTTCTCCACCTGAGCAAAAAGAAGCCCCCATATCATGGATAGGGGTGCTGGCCGGTGTAGTGACGGTCGTGATGCTTGCAGCCTGGTGGCTGGTGAGCCAGGGTGGGGGCAACGTCGTACCAGCTACCGCCAACCCCTCACAGCTAGAAGCCCAGGCGGTGGTCGCGCCCATTGCAGATGACGGCAAGCAAACCCTCGATTTCGTGGTAAACGGCTTTACACGCTCCTACGAGCCGAAAGCGATCAAGGTGAAGAAGGGAGTGCCTGTACACTTCAACGTCTCACATACGGGGCCGGACGCGGGGTGCTCAAAGTTCATAGCGATCAGAGACCTCGACGTGCATGGCGAAGCGGTGCGGGGCCAGTCCACTCATATTGATTTCACCCCCACCAGGGCGGGCATCTTCGAGATCAACTGCGAGATGCAAATGACGCCCCCCAGCTACCTGATCGTGACAGAATAAAGCAAAAAAGGATAAAGGAAGAAGGATAAAGAACTATAGGTCTCGTAGATTATCCTTTTTCCCTTATCCTTTGAAGGAGGAGACAAACTTGCCTGCTATTTCCAGTAAACGCGCCAAGCCCCACCACTTCGTGCCTGACGACCTCGACACCACCGATGCTGAAGCCATCACTCGCCTGTACGATAAGCTGGACGAGCGGAACATCTCGACGCTGGACGCGCTCACCAAGTTCATCCATGACTGGGACGAGCTTACAGGCGTTCTATATGAGACCCGCACCGCCGCTTACGTGGATATGACCTCCGATACGACCAACCCACAGTTCGAGGCCACTTACCAAAAGGTGATCGAGGAGATCGTGCCTGTGGGGGAGAAACGCAGCTTTCGGCTCAAGCAGAAGCTGCTGGAATCGCCCGCGCTCAGCGAACTGGGCGACGAATATGGGGTCTTCCTGCGCCACATCCGCGCCGAGGTGGGGATTTTCCGTGAGGAGAACGTGCCCCTCATGACCGAGGAGCGCAAGCAGGACCAGGAGTTCCAGAAGATAAGCGGCGCGCAAAAGGCGCAGTTCCGGGGCGAGACGTACACCCTGCCCCAGCTAGGTCCATTCCTCGAAGAGACTGACCGCACTACCCGCGAGGAAGCCTGGCGCGCCCGCCTCGACGCCCGCCTGGCCGACGCCGAAGCGCTAGACACCCTCTTCGACCAGATGTACGAAACGAGGCAGCAGATAGCGCGTAACGCTGGCTTTGATAGCTACCGCGACTACAAGTTCGTAGAGTACAAGCGTTTCGACTACACCCCCGAAGACTGCCTCCGGTTCCACGCCGCCATAGAGAAGCACGTCGTGCCCGTAGTAACGCGGGACAACGAGAGGCGCGGACGCTTGCTCGGCCTCGACACCCTGCGGCCCTGGGATATGCTCGTAGACCCGGAGAACCACGAACCTCCACGCCCCTTCAAGAACGCGCAAGAGCTGAAGGATGGCTGCGAGCGCATCTTCGAACGCATAGACCCTGAGCTTGCGGGCTACTTCCGCACGATGGTAGCTGAGAACCTGCTAGACCTGGAGAACCGCCCCGGCAAAGCACCCGGCGGCTATATGGACGCCCTTACCGACACAGGTGTGCCTTTCATCTTTATGAACGCGGTCGGCACCCACAGGGACGTGGAAACGCTCCTCCACGAAGGTGGGCATGCTTTCCACTATTATCTCGCTCGCCGCCAGCCTCTCATCAATTACCAGGCCCTGGGCATAGGTGCGGAGATAGCCGAGGTAGGCTCGATGAGCATGGAGTACCTCTCGCTACCGTACCTGGGCGAGTTCTACAGCGACGATGAGGTGCAGCGACTTTATGATCACAAGCTGCGCGATTCGCTGCAATGGTTCCCATTCATGGCTATGATAGATGCCTTCCAGCACTGGTTCTACACGGCTGAGAAGCACGGGCCGCAGGAGCGCAGGGCGAAGTGGGCCGAATTGGAGGCGCGCTTCCGCCCCGAGCTCGACTGGAGCGGACTGGAGCAGTACCGCGACATTGGCTGGCAGTACCTCCATGTATTCAGCTTCCCCTTCTATTTCATCGAGTACGCCATCGCCCAGCTCGCGGCTATGCGCATCTGGCTCAACTCCCTGGAGGACGAGCGAGGTGCTATAGAGGCGTACAAGCGCGGCCTCTCTTTAGGCGGGTCGCGCCCATTACCTGAGCTTTTCGAGGCGGCAGGCGCACAGTTAGGCCTGGACGAGCGCACCGTAGGAGCTATTGTCGAGGGGACGCTCGCGCAGATGGCGGCGAAGGACTGAGGACTGAGAGATTATGGATTACCAACCTCAACCTGGACAGGAGAATTACCCTGACCGTCAGCAAGTCCCACCTGCACAGGGAGGGAGAAGGCTGAATCTTGCGCTTGTGGCGATTCCCGTTGCGATGCTGCTCGTGATTGGCGTGTTTGTATTGTTGATGTTAGGGCGCGGCAATCCAGGTCCGGCATCTAACTCCAATGATGGAGCAGGTGCGACGGGCACTGTTACCGAGACGCTGAAAGAGGAGCCTAAGATCGGCTCTCTCGCGCCCGACTTTGAGCTGAAAGACGTGAGCACGGGCAAGACCGTCAAGCTCTCTTCCTTGCGCGGCAGGCCCGTATGGATCAACTTCTGGGCGACGTGGTGCCCGCCATGCCGGGAGGAGATGCCCGACATGGAGAAGATATACGGGGAGTATGAGGGCAAGGGGCTGGCAATCCTCGGCCTGGACGTACAGGAGAGCGCCCAGAAAGTAAAGGAGTTCACAGGGAGCCTGGAGCTTACCTGGACCTTTATGCTCGATGAGAAGGGCGATGTCGCCAATCTCTACTTCGCGAACAGCCTCCCTAGTCACTTCTTCGTAGACAAGAACGGCATCATCCAGGCCGTCCACATTGGCGGCCTCACCAACATAAGCGGCACCCGCAAGGTAGACCCCAGGGACTACTTGAAGAAAATAGTAGGACCTTAGAGCATGTTTAAAACTATAATGAAGGTAGAGGAGTCTGCCGTAACGAAGCACCCTTGTCCATGTCATTCCGAACGAAGTGAGGAATCTCCAAGCTTGCCAGGCGTATAGAGACCTAGATTCCTCACTCCGTTCGGAATGACACCCTTCTTACAATCGTTGTTACACAGCCTCTTAGAATAGAGAAGGTATCCAATGAATGATAATGATGACGTAACAGCAGCGAGGCCGGAGCGTGCTCTGAGGGAGCGAGTCGGCCTATCTATCCATGCGATAGCGGGGGTGGACGCGCCCACTCTGGTTGATCTGATCGTGCAGGCCGAGGAGGCCGGGGTGAAGCAGGTGTGGGCCACCCAGGGCGGTGCATCAACAGACCTGTTGACGGCCTATGCTGCGGCATTTCAGCGCACGGGAGAAATCAGGCTCGGCACCTCTATAGTGCCCATATACCCGCGCCACCCGCTGGCCCTCGCTCAGCAAGCGGCTACCGCTGCCGGGCTGGGGCCGGGCCGCCTTCGCCTGGGGGTCGGCACAAGCCACAGGCCATCCATAGAAGGCGTCTACGGGATGAAGATGGAGGAGCCGCTGGAATACTTGAAAGAGTACGTGCAGGTGCTGCGAGCCGCGCTGTGGGATGGCAGCATTGACCACAAAGGGCGTTTCTTCACTGCGAAGGTTAGGATGAATCACCCTCAGCCCGTGCCCGTGCTGATGGCGACTCTCGGAGAGAAGGCGTTCCGGTTGGCAGGCGAGATATCGGACGGCGCTATCTCATGGAACGTCCCGGCGCGCCACTTACTCAACGTAGCCTTGCCTGCTCTGCGCGAAGGCGCTAAGAGCGCGGGCCGCACAGCGCCGCCTCTGGTCGCCCACGTTCCTGTCGTGCTCAGCGAAGATGCCGCCGTTGCGCGTGCAGCGGCGAAAAAGGCGCTCAGCGTCTATGCGCGTCTGCCTTTCTATTACAATATGTGGGCGGCAGCGGGTTATCCATTGGAGGCCGAGGACTCGGTAAGTGATGACTTGGTAGATAATCTGGTAGTCATAGGCGATGAAGCGGCGGTAGCGGCTCGCCTGCACGAGTTACTCGACTTGGGGCTTGATGAATTGCTGCTAAATGGTCTACCCGCAGGCGACGCGGTCACCGAGCGCACGCGATTGATCCGCCTCATAGGCGATCTCTAGAAGCTATCTCCTTATGCCACCTGTATTGTCTTCCCACCCTCCGGCACCAGTTTCAACCACTGGGAAGCCCCTGTACCCGTGGGTGTGATGGTTAGGAAGGAGGGGGCGTGCCAGCCTGACAGGTTCAACATCACACGGTATACACCATCCGAACCGCGGTGCTTCTCCTCCACCAACCCAACGGGGCTTAGAGACGTATCCTTGAGCGTAGGATCGTTTGACATGAGGACTTGCAGAGGAGGCAACTCTCGCAATCCATGCGCGTCTACCTCAAGCTCGTGTTCTCCATTTGTGGCGTTGCGCAGTCTGTACGTAATCGTGCGCGTAGGCTTTATGATGAGTTGCGCAGGAGTCATGTAAGTGTTGTAGAGCAAATCGGCACCGTGCGGCACCGCTGGGAAAATACGCACGTAGAGTTGGTCCGGAGTGCCCGCGATGGCCCTCGCGAAGCCTTGACGGGCATACTGTGCCTGGCTAATCCCCCACGACCATTGGCCAGGCACGTTGGTACCGGCGTTCTCCGCGAACTTATCCATGCGCGCGGTGACCTCAGCCCGCTTGAGGTCTTCCGGCCACGTCCAGGTAAGTCGCAACTCTCCCCCATCTAGCGCACCCATGACATTGCGGGGGCTGCGCGAAGCGAGCCAACGCTCTTTACGGCTGCGCACAGCCCTCTCGTACTCCTCGCCTCCAGGCAACTCACCAACCTTCAAGATATCCCACAGGAGCATCATCAGCTTGTCATTTCCCGAGTCTAAGGCCTCCTTCAGAGTGTCTACCGTAGCGAGGCGAGAGCGAGCAGCGGCTACTTTAGGTGCATAAGCTTGGGCGCGCGCGTTATCGCTGAATAACAGGTCTCCCCATGCCAGGAGGGCTGCTTCATCATCTCCGGCCTCCAGGGCGTCATCTATCTTGTCAAGTAACTCTCTTTGCTTACGAATAACCTCTATGCGGGGCCGCAACGGCTCGCCCACGATGGAATTCTCAAGGCGATGTTCCTGCCACAGCTTGAGCGCTTCGGCTTCTTTGCTCTCATCGCCAAGCATCCCCCCAAGTTTTGTAGCAGCATCCAGGCGCGCCTGGGCCTGCCTCACCTGAGTTTCAAGCCACTTCACCTCAGGATCGTCCTTCTTGAGGAGGGGGTCCGCCCACGCGGCGACGATGGCAGCATCGTCGCGAGGTAGCTTGGCGAGGGCCCGCTTCAGCCGGCTGAACGCTTCAAACTGCTGCTGCCCCAGGCTTTGCAGGACTCTCTGCACCGCCTTGCGATACGGGTCCGCTTCGTGGTCTAGCTGGACTATGGACCATATGGCGTTGACCTGCGCGATATTGCCTGTCTGCAAAGCCTTCCCAAGCTGCTCCAGCAGTTGCGGCTTCATGCGGGCGGCATAAGAGCGGCCCAGGTTGGTATTGATGAATCCATCACGCAACAGCACTTCAACCATCTTCGACTTATCGCCGCTCAGGATAAGCGCGTCCAGCTCGGCGGCCTGCTTCATGCGGGTGCGGGAAGCATCTACCTGTCGTGCGATTTGAGGCTCGGCGACGGGCTTATATCCCTTCAGTTCCTTCACGTCGGCGAGAGCCACTATCTGGCGGTCATCCTTCATGCGAATGGCGTCGTTAAGGCGCTTGAGGGCGGCCTTCTGCTCAACCTCCGGGTCTATGAGCGCGAGGAAATCGGGCACCTCGCTGATCGGCTTGCGGCAGGCGTCCTGTAAAATCTGTACGAGCCGCTTGACCTCCTGGTTCGGTATGCGAAGCAAGTCCTGGAATATCGTGGCACTGTCAGGCTGCTGGTAGTCCTCGCGGTGGAAGAGGAGCGTGTCACCGACGTGCGTGCCGTCGGGATTGTGCGCGCTGTAAGAGGCCCATAAGGCAGGATGCTCCACCAGGGCAAGAATAGCAGTGTAGATGGAGAGAGCGGAAAAGTCGTCCATCCTGGTGTTATATGGCCTGTTCTGCCAATCAGGGTGCTGGAACGCGGGATTGCAAGCGCCATCTCCTTCAAGCCCGTTGAATGGTGGTATGAACACTCCATCGTAGTCGATTATCACCACCGAGCTATCTTTGTGGCGTACCATGACATTCTCGCCCGACAGGTCGCCATGCGCCATGCCGACCTTGCGCATCAAAGCAATCAGGTCCGCGAAGCGCTTGGCCAGGTTGCGCAACCCTACTATGTCCTTCTGGCTCACAAGCCGGTCAACGTGCTTGACGAGCGTGTCGCCCTCAACCCACTCCATCTCGATTATAGGTATCACGGTATCGGAGCCGCCCCCGCGCTTGATCAGCAATCCTTGCTCGTGGAAGGTAAATTCAGCGGTAGCGCTCGGCATCTGCTGGCGGAAGAAATGGTCTACGTCCCTGAAGCGGGCCATGAAATCTGGACGGGGGGTTGTGAAGAAGCAGCGCACCGCGCGCTCCTTACTATTGGCGTCGGTCCACCGAAAGACGCGGGCGAACCCACCCTGGTACGATAAAGGCACCTTTCTCGCCCCCACCGCGGTTATGAAGTCCACGAACTTGGGCGTGCCCATCCGTAAGCTCGGCACTTTCACCCGCGCTTGATACGCTATGACAGCTTTTTCGAGGTCATCCGCGCTGACTGAGACAGACATGGTGTATACCCTAACGATAGGAAAGATGGAGGACGAAATATATAGACTTCGAAGCAGGTAGCCAGCCGCCCATGGTCAATTCCCGCAGGTAGCTCGCAGCCGGAGTAGGCACGATTGTCGCGGTCGGTTGCGCCGGCCTCGGCGCAGTACCTGCCGTCCAGGTGGGCGTGGCAGATGTAGGCAGTGGGGTGTCGGTAGCCCTGGCCGGGGTAGAGGTGGGGATAGGGGTCGGCACGGCTGTAGAGTTGCCACCGCCTACACTTAGGGCGGTAGCGGTCCGGTTTGGTGTTGCAGTGACAGTGGCGGTGGCGGGGGTGCCGGGAGTACGTGTCACAGTGGCAGTGCCCGGTACGGGCGTTGGCAGAGCCGGTGCAGGCTGCTGGGAGGAGAATACCCACACTAATGCTACGACCAGGATAATGCTCCCAAGCAGGGCAGCGCCCCCAACTGCCCACAGGAGCGACCTGCTCGAGGCTTTGGCAGAGTAAGGGTATGGAATCGGGGCTGCCATCTGCCCCACAGCAGCGCGCTGCATCGAGGTGCTGTACGACTGTCGCGAGGGAGTCGGCGGCGATGGCTCAGGTGACTCAGACGCCCCTGATGATGTTGTGGGTGGAGTTGGAGGGGGATGTGGCTGCCTGGGGGCAGGAGGCTTGGGCGCTTCGCCAGGCGGGGAAGAGGGAAGGGGCGAAGCGCTTGTGATGCCGGGCCTAGGTGGCAACGGCACTTTGGGAGCCGTATCATCGAGCGCGTCAGACACAACGGGCCGTGCCTTCGCTTTCTTACGCGGGGGCACGGGTGTGGGCGCATCGCCACCCGCCGCGCGGGCGCGCCAGATATCCATGTGGCTGACCATGCCACCATGCACCCCAATCGGCGTTGTTATAGCCGCCGCGAACGCAGGGTCAAGATGCGGGTTGCTGTCGAATGCCTTTACTATAGCAGCCTCGGACCCCCGCCCCGTTACCCAGTCACCAATGGCTTTATATACCTGCCCTGTGCCCTCACTGACGACCTTTGGGTCTGGCGCGGGCCTGCCGTCGCCCAGCACCCGCACGCCAGGGTCGCCGGTGGTATGGGCACTTTGTATGTCCTCTCTCCTGTCAGCATTCGATTCGGGCTGCTCGATGCCCATACCCTGGAGAGTGGTGATGAGGCCCTGCATCCAGGTTAGACCTACCAACTGCTCGCGCACCTCTCGCCACGTCTCTTCAAGGAGGCGCTTGCTCTCCTCATGTTGCCTGGGGTCGGCATCATCGCGCATTACCGCGCGTACCCCGTCAGTCACGCGCTTGTATGTGTCGGCGTTAGCTCGCCATAGCTCGATGTGGCTCGCCCTGAAGCTGCCCGCGTCCGACCCCATAACGCGGAATCGGGCCGAAGCCCCCAGCCGGGCACGAATCGCCGGGTCTATGTATCCCCCATCCCCAAAGGCCACCGCGATGTCCACGTCACTCTTGCTATTCTCTACTCCTCGCATGAGCCATTTGCTAACAACGCTGAGTAATTCCTTGGTCCGTTCCTTGATACGTGGCTCGGGGTCGGTAGAGCGAATGTCCCCTCCCCTGGAAGTGCTGAGCACCCTCAGTATGATCATTATCGAGTCGTCGTCTACGATGTCGTTCCCCTCGCGCAACGTGTCTATCAGGTTGGCCCAGGGGCTGCCGATTACTTCAATATTCGGTTGGGTATCGTGCTGCGCCGCGATTTCCAGTATGGGGGGCGCGGGATGACGCCTGGTACCTTCGTCCGCGAGAGTGGCTTCGTACTCGCGAAATATCCACTGGCTAACCGCGTCGGTCGCCAGGAAGAGCACATCCCCCTGGCGCAGTTCCAGTTCGGGCGTGGAAGAGAAAGTGTGGGCGGCGACGTTATCGCGATTGTGGCTGCGGCTATTGAGGCTATCGGGCGAGGAGTTGAAATCAGAGTACTTCTTGAGCGGGAAAGCGAACAGGAGCTTGTAAGCCCCACCCCTTGAAGGGTCGGGACGCCAGTGGAAGAAGTTGCTGTCCCCTATAGCGGTGAGGTTGTAGCCGTAGTGGATACCATCGCGCTCCTGGCGAGGCACGAGCACCATTCCGCATAAAGTCGCGGCAGCTCCCCTGCGGGCCTTATCACGGGCAACACCTGATAGCGTCTCAGGGTCGGTCATCCTGGGGCGGGCATCGGTCTGCGCGGCACGCGTCCAGTGCTCAAGCTCGAAGGGGTCTTCGCTGAAGAGGGGGCGCTCTATGAAGCTGCGGGCCAGCACGGGTGCCCACTCGTTGGAGAAAGAAGCCTCCCCTACGCCGTCGCACACGACATAGAGGCCACGCTCAATGTCAAGGTCCAGCGCGTCCTCATTCGTCTCAGCGTTATGGTCCTTCTTCCAGTACACCAGCGTGGTGACGTTCAGTTGCATTACAGCCCCCTACCCCGTTGGGAATTTTGAGTTTTGAATTCTAAATTTGAATTTCCAACTTAGAATTCAAAACTCAAAATTCAAAATTTAGAATCGGTCACTCTCCTGCCAATAGCTGTGCCGCCGATACAGGGTCCGTTTTCCCCGCTTCAAGGTCATCCAGCAGATGCTCGATATTGCCCCTCGCATCAAGATCGGTGGTGAGGCGGCGCATTACGAGGTCGCGAGTGCGCTCCATCAACTCGGTTTTGAGGCGGGCGCGGCGCTTCGCTTCCAACCTTCCCTCCTGCGACAGATACGCACGGTGGCGCTCGATGGTGGCGCCCAATTCCTCTACCCCTGTGCTTTCGACGGCGACCGTCTTGACTATCGGCGGCATCCATACTCCCTCCGCCGACGGAAGGAGGCGCATCACGGTCTTTATCTGGTTCGCCAGGCGGTCCGCCCCTTCGCGGTCAGCCTTGTTGATTACTATCACGTCACCTATCTCAAGCACCCCCGCCTTGAGCGCCTGTACGTCGTCCCCCATCCCCGGCACTTCGATCAATAAGGTGGTGTCAGCCAAACCTGCTATCGCCACCTCGTCCTGCCCAACGCCCACCGTCTCAATAATCACTATCTCGTGCCCCGCCGCGTCCATGACGCGAGCTACGTCGGCGGTGGTGGCAGCGAGTCCGCCAAGCTGCCCCCTCGAGGCCATCGAGCGTACAAACACACCGGGGTCCTGGTAGAAGCCCAACATCCGTATGCGGTCCCCAAGTATCGCCCCCCCACTTATGGCCGAGGTGGGGTCTACCGCCACTACGCCGACTTTCTTCCCCTGGTCGCGGTAGTGCTTGATGAGCGCATTCACAAGTGTAGACTTGCCCGCGCCCGGTGGACCCGTCACGCCGATGAGATAAGCGCGCCCTGTGTGGGGCATGATAAGGCCCAGCGCCTCTCTATACCCCGCCCTGCGGCTCTCGACTATGCTCATCAAGCGCGAAGCCGCGCCCCTATCACCCGCCAGCAGCCTCTCCACCAGCTCGCCCGTTTGGGAACTTTGAATTTTGAATTTTGAATTTTGAATTTCCAATTTAGAATTCTAAATTCATAATTTAGAATTCCTCCTCAGAGGCTCGGGGCGTGACGTGCTCTTGCAGGAAGCGCACGGCCTCCTCCATTGGGGTGCCGGGGCCGAATACCGCGGCGATGCCCATCTCCTTGATCTCCGGTATGTCGGCGTCGGGTATGATCCCGCCAGCGTAAACCAGCACGTCGTCCAGGCCGCGCTTGCGCAGCTCCTCCATTACGCGCGGAAACAAAGCCATATGCGCCCCCGACAGGATAGAGAGGCCAACCGCATCCACGTCCTCTTGCAGGGCGGCCTCGGCTATCATCTCCGGCGTCTGGTGCAGGCCCGTGTAGATGACCTCCATACCGGCGTCACGCAGGGCACGGGCGATGATCTTAGCCCCCCGGTCGTGCCCGTCCAACCCAGGCTTGGCGATGAGCACCCTTATCTTCTGTTGGGTCGCTTCCGATGCCGTCTGTGCGGCCATAATAGCCTCCTATCCTGTCCATAGCAGCTTTCGGCTATTAGTATAGCCGTAATAAAAGAAATCTTCAAAATCTGTACGATTTTGAAGATTTCTTCTGAATATACAAGTATGGTGTGAGGGTTAGGCTCCCGCCGGCACTTCTGCCGCTTCTACCCCGTTCAGCGAGAAGTTCCACTTGTCGAAGCCGAGTATGCGCATCGCGGCGGCACGGCTACCTTCTACAAGCTGGTCCTTGCGCCTCGCGGCCAGCGCTGCTATTCGAGCCAGGCGCTCTATGTGGGCGTTCAGCTTATCGAGGGCGGCCTGCGCCTGGGGGAAGGTGGGGTGGAGGTTCTTGAGGTCCCACAGCCTCGTCAACACTTCAACCACATTACGATAATATTCAGCGATACCATAATTAGCGCCTGCGGCGATGATAGTCTGCCTCTCCTCGAAATCGGGCATCAGGCGGCCCGGCATGGAGAAGTTCATCATTACCTCGGCAAGGGGCCAAATATAGTTGGGGTCAACCTCAAGGTGGGCCTTGACCGCCTCACGATAGAAGGTGTAATGCAGCGTCTCGTCTTTCGCCACCGTGCGCAGGATGTTGGCGAGCACGGGGTCTTCCTCGTCCGCTTTCTTAGCCACGCTCACATAGAATGCCTGCGTGGACAGTTCCTGTATCGTGGTGTACGCCATCCCCTCGAAGGGCGTTCCCCACTCCGGCTCCCAGCCATTTTTCACGACCGTCTTACGCAAATGGTGGAAGCGATCAGGGTCGGTATTTCGAGTGACGAGCAGGTACGTATCGAGAATATTGGCATGCTGGTCCTCTTCGCTCGTCCAGGTGCGGACGAAGTCCTGGAGCACTTCCAGCGACCCCGCGAAGGTATTGGTCAGACCGGCGGTAAACCACGGTAGGTTGATCTCGGTGAGAAGCGCGGTCTCTACCGCGACGGCAAGCTCCGGTGTGATGGTAGCCTGGGAAGGATGGTAGGGATCGGTGGTAAAATTGCGTCCCCGCTCCCAGGGTATGAGCGCATGGTAGCTCCAGTCTATCTTCTTCGTACGCTCCATATGCGTACGAAGCAATTCACGCAGCTTGCCCTCAAGCCTGCGATCAACCTCTTTTAACTTCATTTAGTATTTGATCCCTTTCAGCGTCTTCTCCGAGGTTTTTCATTGCCCACAAGAACGCCTTGCCAGCTAGAAGAGCTATTGGCTTGTAAGCGCTCTTTTAAGCAATATACGCGCCATCATCCTCTTTCGATACATGCAATCTCGGATATGAATTGACGCTAAATAAATACATGCTAATATTACTTCATTTGGCGAAATCTGTAAAGCCTAAGATGCGCATTATACTTTGCGCAGCATAGGAGCGCCAATTCTGGCCTGCATATTTTGACGCCTATCCAGGCATTGTATTTTGCCTCAGAATCTGATACACTCCCTTCACGAGCGCAAAAGCGGCTTTGCGGTCCTATCCTACCATAATCTTAGCTTGGCGACCAACCCATTGCAGGTCGTGACGATTTTATTTGCGGGTATCATGTAAGTGCATGCTCCTGGTCAGGACTTTCGCTCAACGTGTGCAGCCCGTAGGGGCGGGGCGACGCCACGCCCCTACAGAAACGCCAGTTCATAACCTACAAGCGAGAGTCCTGTACTAACTCACCGCCAATTCAGTACTTAGCACTCAACACCTCAGCACTGACTTATGGACACAGCCTCTAACTCCATTCCATTCCTGGATGATCTGCGTCGAAAGTGGCAGGATGGCGACCTCTCTGCGGGGCAGGCGCTCAAAGAATTGGCACTGTGGGAAGATGACGTAGCCAATCGAACTGGCCCCGAGCTTGAAGCGGCGTGGGCCATGCGCAGTGAGATAGAGGCCGCGGCGTCTGCACCTGTGCCTCCACCTGCACCTTCGCCCACATCTTACACGGTAACGGAGGCACCCCCTCCCATACAGGCATCAAGCTCAAACGGAGCAAACGGCGACGAGCAGGCGTATGACCTCATACCGCGCCTGCGTGACATCGCCGCCGAGGCCGCAGCCGCCCGCAGCCGCCGCGACTGGGAGCGAATCGCCTCTCTCCGCGCCGAAGCCGACGAGCTTACCCGGCAACATGCTGCCGACAGCGGCACGCGTCTCTCGATGCCCGACAACCTGGCCGCTACTTTCACCAGCGCCACCGAAGCCCAGGAAGCTGAGCGCCTGGTAGACGAGGCGGACGCCGCCCGCCGCAAGGGTGATTTCAGCGAGGCTGCCTACCGTCTGGCCGAGGCCTCCCGCCTCGACCCACGCTACACACCACTGTCGGCGGCGCAGCAGTTGGTCAGCGACCTCCAGCGCACCATGCGCGACCTTCGCGACAACTCCCCCGGCGCAGCCGCCTCCCCTGAAGAGCTGGTGGAGGCGCGCAAGCTCGCTCGCCGCTTGCTTGAAGAAGATGCCGCGCCTGAGAGTGAGTATGCTTCCAAAAAGCTCGCCGATATAGAAGGGGAGAGAGACCGCCGGGTGAAAACGTCGAGGCAATATATTGACGCCGACCTCGCGACGCTCGATGAGCCTGGCAGCCTCGATGACAAGCTGGAATGTATCACCCGCCTCGGCACGGAATTGGACAAGATCGAGACGCTACAGCCGGACGCGCCTGATCTCCCCGATCTTCGCAGTCGCTATATATATGCGCGCCGCCAGTTAGATAGGCTGAAGCCGGAGCGCGACAATCTCCTGTTGGAGATAGGCAATCTCGATCCACAGAAAGGCTTTGATGCGGCAAGGGTTGGGGGGATAATGCAGCGGCTAGAGGTGCTCGCCGCCTCTCCGCTCGCCAGGGGAGACGGCAACATAGGCACCGCCGCACAGAATCTGACCCACCGGCTCAACGCCTATCTCTCATCCAGGCTCTCCGGCAACGTCGCTACGCCGCAGATGGACGCCGCTGCGCTTTATGAGTGCGAGCAAGTACTGGCCCTGGCGCAACGAGGACCCCACCCTCTGTCGGCTCAGCAGGTGAACACCTACAACGCGGCTATCCAGAAGGCGCGCGGTGCCAGCCAGCCAGCGACGGCAACCCCTGTGCCGACGCCGACACATCCCAGTTCCGTAGCGCCTGGCTCCACGCCTCCCGCACCGGGCACCGCGCAAAGGCCCGGCTCTGTACCACCTGGCACCGGGCCGGCTCCACGGGGCGGGTCTACACCACCGCCCCCACTGGGTGGCACGGTGCCGATACCCAACAGTGGGTCCATGCCACATTCGATGCCCTCTCAAGGCTCGCAGTATAGGGCCGCGCCTGGCGCACCCCCACAGGTACCCCCGGCAAGCGGCTATGGCACGACCATACCTACGCAATATACTCCACCGCAGTACACTCCTCCACCTGTGCAAGGTGCTGCCGTGGCGAAGACCGAGGTCAAGAGGGGAATGCCTGTGTTGGCGTGGCTGCTGCCCTTGCTCATCGTGCTAGGGGCCGGTGGCTTCTTTGGGTGGTCTGCGTACCAGAACGGCGAGAACGAGAAGCGCATCCAGGCACAGGCCACAGCCACAGCCCACGCTCGTGCCACGCAAACTGTGGTGGCCGAGCGTACGGCAGATGCCGCACAGGTTATCGCCATCCTCACAGCCGATGCCCAGTCCACCGCTGAAGCCCAGGAGACTACCGTAGCCGAAGTTCACGCTACTGAGACGGAGATCGCCCGTGTAGAGACCGCCATCGTTGAGACCGCCGTCGCTGCCGAAACTGCTACCGCAGGTGCCGCCCCGGTAATAGGTGCTAAGGCCAATATACAGAGCATGACGGTGGACCACAATGTCACCCAGAGTGGCGAGAAGGGGATGCTGATCCACCTCAAGTTCACGATAGACAACGTGAAGGGCAGAGATTGCAAGGCCAGCGCCTATTTCTATTACGCCACCGGGGAGAAGCTGCTGGACACCAACGGCAAGCTCAACACAACCGATGGGCAGGTCGCCGTGAGCACAGACTTCAAGCCGGGCTTCGACAGCACGCAATATGATGATTTAACCATCTTCATGCCCGTCAGCGAGCTAGATTTACCCGCAGGCGAATTCGATCTCAAGTTCAGGGTCGAAATCTACAACCTCCCTAAGGTTGGCTCCCTGGCGACGTCGGAGTTTTACGAGTTCAATGTGAAATAGGGACTCGTGATGCGTGATGCGTGATGCGTGATTATTAAACGCCAGGATAACAAAGAACGCCAAGATTATTTATTGGTTCACCGCAGAGGCGCAGAGGGCGCAGAGGTTCTTTGGGAATTACGAATTACACGCAAATCTCACGCATCACGTTTCACGTTTCATCAATTAGGTACAAGGAGTGTATGGTATGGACGACAGCAACCGACAGAATAGTGAAAATACGGGCAGCACTGGATCGGACGACCTTCCCGCATCGCCGCCCCCACCTTTCTCTCCCCAAACTGGGTCTTCTCAGCCCGCTTCGCAACCGCCTTCGAGGAACCTTCCTCCGCCCCCTCCACCGCCGCCTGCTCCACGGCCATACGGCTCGCAACCGGTAGGCGGGCAGGACCAGGGGCAACAGCCAACGTACCCAGGCGCGCCTTATCCTCAGGGCATGCCACAGTCCCCTCAGCCTCAGCAGCCTGGCTACGGCGCGCCTGTAGACTATAGCAGCCATAACCAGCCGACGCAGGCTTACCCGGCGCAGGGCGTTCCGCCCAACCCGTACGATCAGCCTACTGCGGCTTATCCTCAAGCGCCATATGGGCAAGGGCAGCAGCCAGGGCAAGGCTACCCTCCACAAGGTGGCTATGTACCCCCGTACATGCCTCCGCCTATGCAGCCACCGGTCGCTGTGAACGCGCCGAAGAAGGGGGTGCCTGTGTGGGCGTGGTTAGTGCCACTGGTATTGGTGCTGGCGGTTGGGGGCGCGCTGATAGCATGGTCGGTGCTACAGGGGCAGGAGAATGAGAGGAAGGCCCAGGCGGCTGCGACCGCTACTGCGCAGTCCCAGGCCACAGCTACAGCAGCGCAGGCCGAGATCAACCGGAAAGCTACCGCTACAGTAGTGGCGCAAAAGACGGCCACGGCGGCGACGGAAGCGGCCAACAGACGTGGCACCGCCACCGCGCAAGCCCGTGCCACGTCAACAGCGAGGATACAGGCGACAGCCTCAGCGAGGGCCGCCGGAACGTCTACAGCCATCGCTATCGCGGCGAGCACCGCTACGGCAGTCGCAATCGCCGAGCTTTCCCAGGCGCAAACGGCAACCGCGCAGGCCATCATCGTCCCGATAGGCCCCACGTCGACCCCCGGTGGCATAACCGAGGTGACGGGGGTGGTTCAGGAGGTAACGGAAGAGTACGACGTGGTCTCTACGGACGGTCTCAAGGGGATGCGTATCCACGTCAACTTCACGGTGGATGGATTGAAGAGTATACCGTGCCAGGCCACCGCCTATTTCTACTATGACACCGGTGAGCCTGTGAAAGACCTGGATGGGAAGTTCAACACAGTTGACGGGCAGGTAGCTGTGAGCGCGCCATTCAACCCCGGGTTCGACAGCACTTTATATAGCGATTTGCAGCTATTCCTTCCGTACGACCAGCTGCATCTAGAAGCAGGTAGTTATAAGCTGCAATTCCAGATACAGATATACGTCCTCTCTCCGTACAAGCTGATTACAAGCTCGGAGTATATACACTTCAACTTCACGAAGTAATCAGTCGTTGATAGCCTATGGCCTTTCGTCTTTCGTCCTTCGTCTTATCTCACCCATCTCTAACGGAGCCAGAATGACCCGAACAGGGATAGAGTTCATAGATGACCTGCGCAAAGAGTGGAGCGCGGGCGCTGTCACGCGGGACGATGCGCTTGAGCGTCTACTGCCGTGGGAGGATGACCTCGCCAGCCGTAGCGAGCAGGAATTGGAGGCGGCATGGGCGCTACGGCAGGAGATCGAATCGGGCGTGGCAGACGCATCTCTCCCGAACGGGCCGTCTGAAGCATCACCCGCACCCACCCTTCCCGCCCAGGAAGCAGCGCAAGCGCCCGATGCTGAGATCCGGGACATGCTTGCGGACCTCCGTGCTAACCCCCTCCTCACCCTGCATGACATAGGGGCAGCGCGCGCCTTATGCGTGCATCTCGGTGAAGTAGACGCTGCCCGCGGCGACAAATACGTCCGTACGAGGTGCGACGAGATAGAGGAAAAAGTCAAGGGCCAGACGAAGGTCGTCCAACAGGAGGTAGAAGAAGCGACACAACTCTTGCAAGAAGCCCCTGATATTGCAGAGAAGCTGCGGGCGTGTGAGCTTCTCCGCGAGAGGCTGAGCGACATCGATATGCTCCACCCCGACGAGCCTACCCTGCCCGACATGGTAGCCTGGTGCGAGCAGACGCGCCAGGAGTTGCTGACCTTGCTGGCCGAGCGCGACCTGCTGCTCGCTGATGTGGCGAGTCTGACCGCGCCAGACGAGGATGACTGGTTTGATATTGGCCTTGTGGAAAGTACCAAACAGCGCCTGATAATCATGTCGGACACGCCCCTCGCAAAGGACGATACTGGATTTCGCCGGGCGGCGAAGGACCTCACTGCCAGGCTAAATGAACATCTGTCAAGCAGGCTCAAGCCCGGCGTTACGCCGGATAAGCAAACAGTAGCTGAGTACGAAGAGGTGTTGCGCCTGGCAAAGCAAGCCCCGGAGGCCATAGATGCATACAGAGTAAAGGCTTACGGCGACACCCTGGCAGCGGCGCAAGCAGAATTAGCGCGCATCGAGCGGGGGAGTGAGCAGCCTGCCCGCACTATTCCCTCAACCCCGCCCCCCCAGCCAAAGTCAACGGCGGGAAGCCAACCCGGCGCAGCCATCTTGCATGACGACGTGCCCCAATCTCACTCCCATCTCCCCCAAGCTACACAACCTGTAGACTCTAATCGGAGCGTAGCGATGCCTGGGCAAGGTAGCGTGAGGCTTATGCCGCCCCCACCCCCGCCCAGGGTCCAACCTGGTATGGGAACAGTCATATCATCCACGCAGCCCGTTACCAATCCTACCTCTACTCCGCCCGGAACTCCCCCCATGCCCTGGAGCGCGACGGCACCGGGCATGACTATGCCCCCATCGAGCACAGGTGGCGCGCCAGCATATTCTCAACCCGCTCCAGCGTATGCACCTGCCGGGGGTGGACTGAGGCTTTCGCCTGCGGTCTGGGCGACTATCGCCGGGGGAGTAATCGCGTTCATATTGGTCATCGTCCTGATAGTCGTCCTGGCGACAAGCAGAGGCGGGGGCGCAATCTCAAATTCCAGTGCGCGCGAGGCGGCTGAGAGCTTCCTTACGAACGCAGCGGCACGCAAGTTCGATGCAGCGGCTGCCCTTATGACACCCCAACTCTCAAATCAAGGAGTTTCGGCAGCGACCATACAGCAATGGGTCCAGAACAGTGAGGTCCAGGTAGCCGGGACCCTGGCATCTGCACAAGTAGACACGGTCAACGAGATCGGAGACACTGCTACTGCGAATTTCACCTTCATCTTCAACAACGCGCAAGGCCGAGTCGCCCTCAATGGGCAAATCGGTCTGAAAAAAGAAGGGAATAAGTGGCTCGTCAGTGACTTCTGATCGCTGAAGTTAATCTTTATATAGCAGGTAGGATAAACAATATGAATGGACAAAACTCACAACCCCCAACCCCACCCCC
>DATEOC010000056.1:0-33791 GCA_035274425.1 Chloroflexia bacterium | reverse complement strand
GCATATGTCTCATCGGGTGTGGAGCTACCTGCAAGCTCGGTTCGCCTTCTGTATGGCTGCCTTCAACATCTTGGCTGCCTGGCATTGGCATGGTGGTCCTGATTGTCCTGTGGCTGACGAGGCGGGCAGAGTTCATCTCTCTATTGCTGAGTTTAGCCTCTAAAACTAGCACCATTGGTTATCTATACTCAACCGAAGCTTTAGAGCCACATATATTAGGCATGTTCTGAAGCAGCATAGACATGACTCCGACAATTCGCCAACAGTGTGTCATGCGCCATGGGCGCACCACCGCGCATGAAAATGCACTTTGGGAGGCTATTTTCAGGGGAGTATCAATGTCGGGCCGGGGCCTGTTATAGTGCAGACTATGACATAACGACTGTTGATTGTGACCTACCGCGCCCTGGTTTAGCTCGCGCGTCGCGCGGCCGCAGATGCTACAGCAGCTTCAGCCCTGGAGACTACGAGATCTATAGCGAGGGCGTCATCCAGGGTGCGCCAGGTGGGACGCTGCTAAGCGAGCACATCGAGCCAGCAGGGTAGCTCTATAATCCCGCGCCTGCCCTGAGAGTAGACGTCGGCCAGGTGCTGCAAGGAAGTGACGAGCACCGCGGTCTCGGCACGATGGGCAAACTCTCGCCTCCACATTATGGCGGTACGCTCTATCTGGTCTTTGTTCCGGACGACCACGAGCACGCGAGGGAAATGCGGGCCGTACATGTGTTGCCAGACCTTTCCAACTTGTCCAGCTCGATGAATATAAACCTGTAATGGGGAGCGAAGGGAGAGGCCAGCTCTATGATCTAGCCCCGGCGGGGAATGGCCCCATAGGGAGGCTATTAGGCTGCCACATTTATGCCACAACTCACGATACAATCATAAGTGTGGGCATAACCCCTATAAGTAGACCAGGATTCACGCTGCCCAAGCTGGAATACCCTGACTACAGCACAAGTCACGCTTCTCTTCATGGCGATGCTTGAGACTGCGTCCGGACGTACAGTGCCTCTTCAGCCCTGTGCACCAACAGGTCGATGCCGAGCGCATCATCGAGGGTGCGCCACACAGGTCCTTGCCCCTCGCCAAAGCCAGTGCCGAAGGCATCGAGCCAGCAAGGCAGCTCTATAAGGCCTCGTCTGCCGAAGGAGTGAGCGTCTCGGAGCCTCTCCAGAGAGGTAACGAGCACGGCCGTCTGAGCGCGGAGGGCGAACTCCCCACGCCACAGGGCCACTGTGCGTTGCAACTGCGCATTGGTACGCACCACAACGAGCACGCGAGGGAAGTGAGGGCCATACATTTGCTCCCAGATGTCCCGGCGCTTGTAGAGGTGGTTGTACGCTGCTATCTTGGCAATGCCATTGGCTCGATTGTTGGCACCCGTTTCAAGCTCAACGAACAGGTACCTGATCCTGGCAGAAAATGGGGAGGATTGCGCAAAGAGCGCTGAGTCCCAGGTGTTATCTCGAGCGGGGAATGGGACGTCATGAAGGATAGCGGGTTGCCAGGTATCGAGGGAGCGATCATAGCGATTTGCCTTGCGGCCAGGCTCCCAATACTTCCAGCCGCCGGGGGGGTTCCAAAGTGAATGATGAGGCGTATGAGATGTGGCCGGAGCGGCAGGTTGAACGGATTGGCTAGATTGCCTGGGTTGGGCAGACTCAGGGAGCCTACCTGGGTTCGAGCCGCTAGAGACCTTAGCAGCATGACTATCAGGAGGATTGGCAGCAATAGAGTAGTCAATCCTATGAGAGCTCGGCATGCCCTGAATGCCTGGAATGCCTGGAATGCCGGGGATGTCTGCGACGCTTGGAAGAGCCACCTTGAACCAGTAAGCGATGGTGGCATCCGGCATCAGAAGGAATTTGGAAGTAGACCGGCCAGCAACTGACGAAGCTGGGGACGCGGGTGATCTGGTAGACTGTGATGCCTTATCGAGCACCCGTGGTGCGGATGCCAGAGAGATAAAAGAGGCGGAAGGATTGAGGGGAACACCAGCTTCACGTTCATTGAGGACGAACACCTTGAGGCGATACTTGATGGGATCATCTGGATACTGAGGAGTGGGCCTCTCGTAAGTAGCACGCGCGGCTGCCGTCACATAGGACCAGACGTCAGAGACAGCTAGGGTGTGGCCAAGGCGGGAGGTAGTTTGGGCGACGGAGGCAGGGTGCCACCTGGTGATCAGACCCTCCCCTGAGCCTGGCCTCTGCCTCTCTTCGTCCACTTCTCCATATCCAAGTGGGGCATCAGGGTCGGCGTGGTAGCGCAGGTAATAGTAACCGTTCCAATCGAGCACAAGCACGACATCCGGCACATCGGAAGCCATAGCAGCCTCAGCGCCCAGGCCGAGGCTCGAGCGCAGTGCAGCGGCAGGGATGTCAAGCTTAGCGAGGAAGCGGCCCATACGCAGCTTGTGTACGAGCTTGAAGGCAGGAATATCGCTATTGAAGAAAGCACGCCTCACCTGGTGGAGGGTGACCATGCGGAAGCGCTCAGCGAAGCGCATAATCTCCACTTCACGCTCTGTGAGGCCGTGCGCGAGGCGGAGGCTTGCCGCTCGACCAACGGGAACTGAGGGCCAGTTGGTACGTTTATCTGGGGGACGCTCTCGCAGGAGATAGCCGGAGCTAGAAGTCACTCTCGTGAGCGTGTCGCCGGCAGCCTGTTCGCCGTGGTGAAAACCGGTACGGGATTCCCTGTTGTTTGGATCGTGCATAATGGTTCCTTTCTATTCTGCTCTTCTACTCCCCAAGTTCTGCTTCCGTCCTGACGTACCGGGGAGTTGCTGGCACGCAGATCAACTGGTAGGGTAGATCAGCTACATATCCCGTAGAGCTCCATCCAAGTTGACCAATGTTCTCCACCAAAACCGGGATGCGAACGACTATGGCAAACATGAAGTAGAGCTAGTGTCCGGGAAATGAGAGCGGTAAGGACAGAGCGATAGTAGGCGTAACACTAGAATAGCAGTAATACTAAGAGTAGAAATAATGCTATAGCTCAGGCTAGAACTAAGAACAAAGTAGATCGGAATTAGCTCTACTCTTATCTGAAGACAGGCACGAATAGGCATCAAAGTGACCCCCAAAATGAAAGAGGATACTCTCCGCACATTCGCACGATAGTTTGGGCCTGGTTTCGCTTCACCCTTTCCTCTCTTACTGGTCCTGATTTCTAAGCCATAATACTGAGGGAAAAGTCACGTCAGCGTCACCAGATTTGTTCACCTTCACCAGATCCACAGGTCCACCGGCTCCTCGCCTTCTCCAGGCCTTTCGAAGGCACGGTAGCCTCGATCTGCATGGTGGTTTCGTCGTAGTTTCATCGCCCTAGCGTCGATATGCCATCGCTATAGCATCGCCAGCTTCAGGGACCACTTATTGCGAGATCATTGCTTTTTCACCGGATCATCACTGGGCTACCCTCGATCACCATCACGCACTATCAACGAGGGACCGATGTCCAATGTGAACTGCAGTAGAAGTGGCCAGATTGGCAGCGAGGCGCATCGATGAATTTTGCTAGAGTCAGAGTCGCTCGGCTCGCATGCGGACCGTCTGAATGTCTCACACCTATTACCTACTCGGATCGCGTGCGGACCATCCGAACTTGAAGAGCCTGGGCATCGCCGGTCACTACTCACGGGTCACTATGGCAAGATGTCAACGGCATTGGCACCAGCAATGAACTTCGATGGAGACCCTTCCAGGAAGATCAACGAAATCAATGGTAATCCCTACTCAGCTCCCACGTTCTCCCGCTCCCGCTCGGAGTCGTGCACGTTAGCAGGTGTGCAGATTACCGCGCGTGGAACTCCCTGCCGGTCGACCACAATATGGCGCTTCGTGCCCTGTTTGCCCTTATCTGTGGGGTTCCGCCCGATACACTCGCCCCCCTTTTAGCTGGTACGCTTGCCGAATCAACAGCAGCTCGTGCCCAGTCTATCCTGCCCTCGTCTCCCAGCTTATCGAGCAGTACTTGGTGCAGCTTCTCCCACATCCCTGCCGCTTGACAGCCCTTGAGGCGTCGCCAGCAGGTGCTGCCGCTCACACCCCATCTCAGGAGGCAGGTACGACCAGGGAAGTCCCGTCTTGAGTACGAAGATGATGCCGGTTAGAGCCGCTCGATTGGATACTCTGGGGCGTCCGCCCTTTGGTTTTGGAGGCTCAGGAGGTAAGAGCGGCTCGATTACCTCCCACAGCTCATCACTCACAAGTGGTTTGGCTATGTGCTGATTCTAAAGGATTGCCACGGTTTTGAAACAGGCACTTAGTTATTGCAACACAGCCCTTGTGCGGTGACGCAGGTGTAATATTGGTTTTGTATGATTGACGGTGTACGAATGGGCTGAGCGTCACGCAGTGCCGTGACCACTCCAGACGCAGGAAGTGATAGGCCTAGTGGCAAGCGTGTGACGCAGACGTAACGGACCATATGTACAATGTGGACCGAGGCAGACAAACTACAAGGAGGCCATACAGAATGATTACCCAACATAATGACGAGGACAACTCACCAGCCCCACCCACAAGGTTAGTGAGGGTTACGCAAGCCGCGGAAATTCTTGCTATATCACGGAGTAGATGCTACGAGCTAATTGCACGGAAATTACTACCCTCGGTAAGGCTGCACGGCTCCGTAAGGGTGTCGGTCAGGCAGCTTGAAGAGTACGTGAGAAAACTGGAGCGAGACGCAAAAGATGAAGCCCCCCAGTGCTTGCCGGCGAACAGGGAGGCTTCAGAAAAGGAGGAGGGTCGCTAAAATGGCAGACCATAGCCCCTACCCCAATACTGGCATAGAGACTCCAAATTCGCAAGCACCCGGCAATAAAAGTGCCAACTTGCTTCTACCCCAACATGCGGAGATGTTGGCTATGTCCGCTATCGGCCAGGATATTATAGCGGCTAGAGGTTACTGCTCTATTACGCGGAAGGCTGATCTTACGCAGCTCGGCTTCGCCGAGACGCAACGTGTTGTGCCTACGCTCTTGGTTCCTATTTGGAGCGCGACTGGTGAAGTAAGCCTTTACCACCACCGGCCAGATAAGCCACGTATTCGTGACGGAAAGCCTGCCAAATACGAGTTTCCCGCAGGCTCGCGTATGATAATAGACGTGCATCCTACTATCAAGGGTAAGATAGGCGATCCTAACGTCCCACTCCTCATTACTGAGGGGGTGAAGAAGGCTGACGCCGCTATCACACAGGGCTTGGTATGTGTAGCTCTAATTGGCACCTGGAATTGGCGGGGAACAAATGAGTATGGTGGCAAGACGGCACTCCCTGACTGGGAGTATATTGCTGTAAAGGCAACCAATGATCGAAGCAGAGAAGTATATATTTGCTACGACTCTGATGTAATGCTCAAGCGCCAGGTTCACCAGGCACTTGCGCGCCTTTCGCAGTTCGTGGAAAGCCGTGGGGCCAAAGTAAACTTTATCTACCTCCCACACGGTTTAAATGGGCAGAAAGTCGGGCTTGACGACTTTCTTGCAACAGGATAGAAGGTTGATGATTTGCTTGCTTTGGCGACCACCGAATTGCGAAAACCGCCTGAAGAAGGAATAATTTTGAGAAACCCTTATCGTCCCCAATATAGGGAAACCGATCTGGGTATAGTCTTGGTTGAACGGGCACAAGGTGATGCAGATGAGAGGGAGCGCCAACTGACGAACTTCACCGCTCACATCGTAGGTGAGTTAGAAGAGGATGATGGCATAGAAACCAACCTTTCTTTTCAGATATATGCCAAGGCTGAGGAGCGTGAGAAGTGCTTCCGTATCTCTCCACAAGGCTTCGAGGCTATGACATGGCCTATGGAGCAACTTGGAGCAAGAGCTGTGCTGCTCCCAGGGCCTGGTGTGAAGGATCATGTCAGAGCAGCGATCCAATTGCTGTCCGGCGCACCGCTAAGGACTCGTGCCTACAAGCATACCGGTTGGCGGGAGATTACCCCTGGCGAATGGGCATATTTACATGGTGGCGGCGCTATCGGCTTGGCAGAGACTACCGGCCCGGCGGGAGCCACAGTCCCCATATCGGAGGCGTCTGCGCGCTCTACCCTTCCTGTTATGCATCTAGCAAACGATCTGGCAAAGTTTGTCTTGCCGGAGCCACCTACCATAGAGGCCTCCCGAATTGCTATACAAGCAAGTCTGGCGTTGTTGAGGCTTGGACCAGAAGTAGTCTGCTATCCTTTGTTTGCGGCCATTTGGCGCGCAGCTTGTGGCTTCCAAGTCCCCGACTTTTCCATACATTTAGCCGGCCCAAGTGGCGTGTTCAAATCCGAGTTGGCTGCTTTGGCTCAACAGCATTTTGGCGCTGGCATGAACGCCCGCAATCTACCTGGAACTTGGTCCAGCACCGAGAATGCTTTGGAGGCCATCGCCTTTGCCGCTAAAGATGCTCTCCTTGTAATAGACGACTATGTGCCGTCCGGACCGAGCCGAGAGGTCCAACGTCTCCATCTAAGGTCCGATAGAGTGCTTAGAGCGCAAGGCAATAACTCTGGCCGACAGAGGATGCGCGCTGACGGCTCACTTAGACCAACCAGGATGCCTCGAGGTTTGATTATTTCTACAGGCGAAGATACCCCACCTGGACAGTCTCTCAGGGGGCGAATGCTGATTCTTGAGATCACAAAAGGGGACATACCTGTGGATCGCCTCACGTTGTGTCAAAAGGATGCCGCGAATGGTCTGTACGCGCAAGCCCTGTCTGCGTTTCTTTCGTGGTTAGCACCACGTTGGGAGGAAGAGCGTAGCAACTGGCGAGCGCGAGTGGAGCGTATACGGGATGAAATTATGAACCGGAACTACAACACTCAGCATCAGCATCGGCGCACGCCTGAAATCGCCTCGAATCTAGGAGGTGGTTGGATGCTGTTCTTGCAATTTGCAAGGGATGCAGGAGTGTTGTCGTATGGTGAAGTTGAAGATTTGGGGCATCGTGGCCTGGCAGCATTGATGCAAGTGGCCAACCAGCAGGTCCATCAACAGGCGGTTAGCGAACCTGCAATCCGTTTCGGGGAGCTTCTTGCGGCAGCACTGGCCAGTGGCAAGGCACACGTTGCGAATACACGTGGGGGCAGACCGAGCAATGCCCTTGCTTGGGGTTGGCGTACTGCTACAAGTCTTGAGGTATTAGATGAGGTCAGGGCAGAGAGCAGCGGGAACCGGCATATGGATTGGCAACCTCAGGGCACTCGCATTGGTTGGGTAGACGAGGCCAGTGAAGCGTTGTATCTAATCCCAGATAGCGCGTATAACGTTGCTAGGCGTCTTGGCGAGGAGGGGGGAGAGGGCCTGACGGTGACCTCGCACACGCTATGGAAGCGACTGCGGGATAAAGGAATCCTGCTCTCTGTGGATCGGGCACGGGAGACGCTGACTATACGCCGGGTGCTGGAGGGAACTCAACGCCAAGTGCTTCATCTTGATGCAGCGTCTCCGATATGGGAAAACCCCGACACATCCGACATACCGAGCGTAGAAGATGCGGATTTACTTAAGCACAATGAAGCTTAATGTCGGATTCCTGCACCAGGAATGTCGGTTCTAATTCCTCTGCGGCGGATAACCCAAAAGAGAACCCGACACTTCTGGTGCAGGAATCCGACACCTCACACGCAGATGTACATATGAATGCCGGAAATGTCGGAAGTGTCGGGTCCTGCGACTGATAGTGAGGACAGCTATGCCGCCTCAACGCAAGGCCAGAAAAGCCAGATCATACGGCAATCACCAAATCCTCTTGTCAATTTGTAATTATTGCGCTATAATCACAAAGGCGATAAGGCGACAGGAAGACTTACGCCCCCGCATGCATAAGACACTATGTAGTGGTGGTCGCTAGCGGAGAGTGGTTGGTATATACCTAAGATATTTGGTAAGAGTAAGGTGGTTTGACTGGCAACGATGGAACAGCAAGAAGATGGCGGCCAAGTTGAACTGGAAATTACACAATTTGCCAGGGCGTTAGCGGCACGTCGCCGTACAGTAGAAGGTGAATGTGAAGTGTGTGGCACAGCTTTTCGAGGCACCACCAAGCGCCGTTATTGCTCTCATACATGCGCGGTAAGGGCGCACCGGGCAGGTATAAGTAAACCACATAGTAGCAAAGAGGAGGATTAAGATGGCAACAAGACGTGGACACGGCGAAGGCATGATTCGTCAGCGCACCGATGGAGTATGGGAAGCCAGAATTGATCTAGGCTACGTAGAAGGCAAGCGCAGGCGCAAATCAATCTACGGGAAGACGCGCCGGGAGGTAGCAGAGAAATTGAAGGCATTGCTTGTAGATCAGCAGAAGGGCTTGCCAATTACCACCAGTGAGCGGCAGACGCTCGGTCAGTTCTTAGAGCAATGGTTGGCTGATGTTGCGCGTCCGACTCTACGCGCTTCTACTTATGCGACCTATGAGAATCACGTCCACAAGCACCTCGTACCCACTCTGGGACGAACTCCTTTGCAGCAACTAGGCCCCCAGCAAATTCAGAGCCTGATAAACCAAAAGCTGAAGACCGGCCTTGCGCCTCGTACCGTCGCTGATATTCACGCTGTCTTACGCACTGCGCTGGCTCAAGCCTTGAAGTGGGGTTTGGTTGCTCGCAATGTAGCAACACTGGTAGATAGGCCACGCATTTCACAGCACCAGATAAGCTTTATGACGCCGGAGCAGGCCAGGAGCTTCCTCCAAGCTATACACGGCGACAGGCTACAAGGTCTATACACTATAGCTATTTCATTGGGTCTGAGGCGCGGTGAAGCGTTAGGGTTGCGTTGGGAGGATGTTGACTTTGAGAGAGGCACCATTACCGTGAAGCGGGGTTTGCAGCGTATAGGCGGCAAGCTTTCCACAGTAGAACTCAAGACCCGCGCCTCTTATCGCTCTATTAACCTACCGTCAGTCACTCTGGGCGCATTACGCGCCCACAGGATACGCCAGCTTGAAGAAAGACTGCTGGCCGGGTCGCGCTGGCAAGATACCGGTCATGTATTTACTACTACAATCGGCACACCGATTGAGCCGCGCAACTACAAGCGTTCATTCGATATGGCATTGAAGCACGCTGGACTGGACCACATGCGAATCCATGATATGCGCCACACGGCGGCGAGCCTCTTGTTAGCACAGGACGTTTCACCTAAGATGATAAGCGAGATACTAGGCCATGCCAGGGTGGGTATCACCCTCGACATCTATAGCCATTTGTACGCGCCGATGCGTCAAGATGCTGCTCATAAGATGGATGAGGTATTAGCACCTGGAAGTTACCAGGAGGCGGGCTCCTGAAACTCCTCATGCTTTTAGGAGCGTTACACCTTTCGCCAAGAAGATTTGGCAAAGCCGACGCCCTAGGCGGACATAATAATCCGATGAACCTACTTCAACTCATACACAATGGGGATATATCGTAAGATGGTGCGGATCTCATCTACGATGCCTGACAGGAGAAGTTTCATGAGGGCGAGGTTGCTATTCCCTGGAACCCACAATCCCATTAACTCCCAGATGAAGTGACAAGAGCGTCGAACCTTCCCTGCACAACCTCGGTCCCTAATCATTAGGAGCTCACCCCATGAATCTTCGAGACATTGCGGATCGGCATGCCAGGGTGTTACACGACACAAAGGCTGATTACTCGACGCGCTATTATGCTGCTCGTGCCCTCGTGAACCTGCCACACGCTTATGCCTCCTCACATATTCAGGAGCTACTTCGTGGCGCGGATAGGGACGTGCGTTATCTGCTAGCCTCAATGATCAGCAGGCGCGGCGTAAGATGGAGCCCGAACGAGACCGAACAACACATCCAGGCACTATCTGAGCTACTCAGTGACAAAGATCGAAACATCCGCTGAGTAGCGGGTGAGGCATTAGTTAGTTTAGAGGAAACAGGTTTTCGCGCTCTGGTGGGTGCGCTTGACCATAAGGAGCGACGCACGCGCAGCAGCACTGCCATGGCCCTTCTAGCGTGGAAAGTCGTTTGATGAGAAGAATGACCAGAGCAGGCGCATAGAGTTATGAACAGCATAACTCCTTATGATACCTTGGGTTGTATATTCTAAGCTGTTTTTCCTCTCATCAGCGTAATCAGATATACCCATAATAACCAGAGTTCGTGCCGGATCAAGCACCTCACCCACAGCTGTCGTAGCGCCAACCGATTCCATGTCTATAGCTAAGTACGTGCGGTCTGACATAGACCTTAGCCACTTCGTAAAGGCATTAGAAGCACTAACCGCAGATCCAGAGGCAAGGTGTCCCTCATGAATCTGCGGGACATCACGCAATAACTCCCCTTTGAGAAGACTGGCAAAAGATTCTTCATCGAGTGGGAATTGGTCATATTCGGTTCGACACAGGTCCAGCCATTGCCTGTAGGCCCTTGGGTGTGCGAACTCGAAATTCTCGGCAAATCGTACGAATGGCTCAGTGGACGTGTAGGAGGCGCCGCTGAGTTCAAAGGTGAATCGCTTCGGGTCGCCTGTGGGAACGGCCTTTGAGTTAGCAAAATAGTTCTCAACCCCAGTTGTTATAAGGACATCTCCTAACTTGACGTCTTTGTCAAGAGATCCTGCGATGCCTAGAAGGACGAATGTGGTTGGAGCGTACTTGTCTATTATCTGTGTCGTAAGAATTGCTGCCTTTTCTTTACGCATTTTGCCAATAAACGTTGCTAAGCATCTAAAGCTCCGTTGTCCTCCTGATTTTGGCGAGTCGAACAAATAGTAATATCTACTTGTGCTCTTATCTTGGATTGACTTGGCGTTCTCCCCTATCTCCGAGAACAAATATCTGAATTCTTCCTTGAGCGCAATCAAAATGGCTACGTCGATTTGTGGTGGTACGATGTCGGATCGCTGCCAGTTGTCGAGACGTTGGCATATAGCTCCGCCGAGTCGGAAGGCACGCTCTATCTGAAAGTGGTTAGACTTCCCCTTTAGTTTGGTAATTTGGTACACTGCGTTCATAAGTAGGCCCCAATAATACTGACGGTAATCTCTAACACCCGTTACCTGAAAGGCTAACCTTCGCAAAGACTGAACCACTTCGAATGCTTTCTGAATATTGGGATCGTCGAATTGACCGACCAATGGCGCAGACAGATCCTTCGGTGCTATTAGTGCCTCTATGAGAGCATTATATTCACTTAGATCCACCGGGAATTTAGCTATGCGGATCAAAATGTCAACTTCAAGGGACGTAAAATCCCTGAGAATCGGCCCATATCCAACCGACTCATAATTGATGACCCAAATCTCCTTGTATTTCTCATCGGCGAGTATGTTATCACCCTGCAAAGCACCATGGGTAACAGCTTCGAACATGCCACTTAGGTCGCTTGTGTCACTAGTATCACCATTATCAAGCAACGCAACTTTGTTAATGAGCCAACGAACAGGATTAATGTAAGAAGCCCTTCGCGACGCCCTGTAGGTTGCTGCTGTCGTGGTCACGCCCCGCAGTAAGTGATCACGCCAATTTGCGCCCCAATGCTCAGAATATGCGTCGAAAAGGGAACGCTCTTGTTTTCTGCGCTCACCAGTATAGTGTGTAATCCACGTCACCAAAAAGAACGTCTCTAAAGCCATGATTATTTTCCCGGTTTCGCCTTCATGATAATACTCAGAAAAGCGTTGCGTCGATTCAGGTGATGCACCTAGCAGTTCATAAACAGCTCCCCCCAGATCCCAGAGCAACATATGAAGTTTTAGTCTTGCGTAGTGCCTACCGCGTAGACGCCCACCTATGTACTGAGAATAGCGAGCGACCTCGAGTTCAGTTTGATGCGGGGAGGATATCTTAAGGATCACCGCTTCTTTACCATCTTCCCAAGCATATAGAGTTAGATTGTCTGCATCAGGAGCCGATTTGAGTGTTTGTGTTGTTCCAGTCTCTAGAGCGAGCCTAACTTTGCTGGCATCGGGAAACAACCTACCTATAAGGTCTTTAGCCTCATCAAGAGGCACATCAGGGTCATTCTTGACAAAGGTTTTTACTAACCTCGCGGATGATAAGCCCGTCGGCCATGCTATGCGAAGCCGCAGTTCGTTCGTATGTCTCCTATGCAGACCACCGTAGCGTACCCGAGTCTTTCTGGAAAGGAGCCCAAAGTTCGTTGTAATGCTTGCCATTCTAGGTTCGAGCCATGTCAGATCATCAGGAACCTTGAAGGTCTTAATCAATCTCTCGTCCGCGACGAGAAGGAACGAAAAATCATCACTTCTTTTCTTTTGATACCTTTTAGATACGGCAAGAAAACGACTCCAATGTTCCCAAAACGCTTCACCTTGGATATCTGTTTCGTTCTCTAGTCGATAGACCCTCGTTCCGGCAAGGTCACAAGGCACAAGGTATATTCTTAACCGAAAGTCTTGCTGCAATTCGTGCCGCGCAGTTGCCTTACTCATCAGCAACCGAATTGCTTCTGTGATGTATTTCTGAGCTGCACTCCCGCTGAAGAAGAGATACTTGCTATCATTCTTTGAAGAGAATGTATCCTCCCACGCAAATATCTCGCAACGATTCTTGCTCGCATCTATTTGCAACCTCCGTAAGCTGTTATCGAAACCAACTTTGAAATGTGTGACTCTATCGTGATAGGAATCTGCGTTTCCTCTACTTTGGCCAATTGTTTTCCCTGTCGAGTCGATTATGTCATAGTACAGCATGTAGTCGTAGTCGTGATGGCCCCCTAATCGTCCGAAATCCTCAATGGCCATTCCGGCTGCTTCAAGGATGCTATATACTTCCGCCCACTTCTTCTTGATTTGGCTAGAAGCGAATTGGGCAGCCTCTTGATGATCAAACTCAATACCTCCTGAGGCTTCTATTTCTCGAAGTCGTTCTACCAGGCTGCTGACTAACTTCGGTCGGGATAACCCTATTGATAACATGGCAGCATCATACGACCACAGCTTTTGAAAAGCACGGCGAAGGGCTGGATCATTTGATTTCGACGACAGGACAGCGCGTCCGGCTAGTAGGGATATCTCAATTAATGACAAGCAGGCCATCATCTCCCATGCAAGTACAGCGATTCTGTCACTCAACGGATCAAACCGATTCTTTTCATTTATTCCTTCTGATGAACGTATGGTATCCCAATAGCTCCGCCAAGTATTTGCTACTAGATCGATCCCGAGCTTGTCCTCTAGATATTTGCCACAAGTCTCTACAATAGACTCCAGCTCTAGATCCTTGTAGCTAACAAACATCAACCGCAAGGTGTGAAGAGCTTCATAGCCGCTGCTGCTCAATAGTGATCGCAAAGTCTCGGTGACTGAATCTAGGCTATTCCAATTGTTGCGTATAAGGCTAGCTTGACCTATGTTAGCATACCAATTACGAAAGATATAAATCTCTGCTTGGAGTGCAGCCGCTACGCTGTGAGGGGAGGAACAGGTAGTAAGTATTGTGAGTGCTCTGTCGTTTAGTGGAGCATCCTTGTGTTCCCGGTCAGAACTTGACTTGTAGAGCATTCCGAGGATAGAACCGAGTTCGTATGCTTTGGCTGACGCACTGTCAGATACAGCATTGCTTTCTAACGAACGACCCAACTCAAAGTGCCTGTTTGAAGCTATACTACCTAGCTTCAAGACTCCGCGAGACAGTATGTATCGGGATAGCCACGTGCTGTTACCTGTACCATCCTCTAACCCACCGGAAAACGCAGTCCGTGCCCCTTTACTGTCAAACCTGATCTCTACTATTCCTGCAATGCCACGTACGCCATGCCAAGGCTCGAGGAATCCAATGCGTGCACCCAGCTGTATCAACAATACCAGCAACTTTTCTAGGGTTAGCAGAGGTATTGTCACTCGTCCTGAGTTGCGCAGGAAACCATTGGCAAGTTCGTAGGCAAGTTTAAGATCACTATCTGCGAATGCGACACTCATGCCAGAACCAAAGGCATTTTGTCTACGATAGACAGAGTTCCGCTGATCTACTTGATCAGGTTGCTCTGGCCGCAAGATGTAGTGATCGCCTGTGTCTGTTGTGATGCTAAACTCGTTCGAGCGGATAGCCAACGTTATGATCTGACCAGGTGTAATGCGCAGCACACGCAACTGTTGGATTCCGTCAGCTTCCCAGGTGATATTCACAAGCGCTGGTTGGATATCATTCTGGCGCACCCTGATGGGAATAGCACCGGGCAAATTAGCACTACCAAGCTGCAAGCCGTTCGGCACCAGTCGTACGCCCAACATGGTACTGGAGGAGTTGAGCGGAATGGGAAGTTGGGTCGTTCCTCGACCGCTACTTGCTGGCTGGCCAGAGTTGACTGTTGATACGTCGAGGATACTGTGCGCGCCAAGCAGTAACGTCCAGCCGACGTCCGATTGCCAGACATCCGGAGGCGTCCGAAGCATCGCGCCTAACGCCCAGCGCGCAAGGTTTTTGCTCCGGCCTTGGTCTTCGACCATCGACTTGCGCACTCGCTGGAGTTCCTCATCTATGGCCGCACGGGCAACATCCTCTCCCAAGAGAGCCAGCCAGGTGACTTTCTCCTCCAACTGCACCAGCGGTGGTGCATGACGGTGTGCAAATGAGATTACGTCATTCCAGGCACTCTGCAGTAACTCTTGGTTTTCCGGCTGGCGCAGTTCGTCTCGCAGTAGCGCGATGACCTCAGGCACCAGCGCGATAGCTAGTGCACTCCGCCCATGGACTAACGGACTGAACCACAGGTCGGCTTCGACGCCAGCTTCTACCCCAGGCAGTAGCTTTAGCCGCGCGCGGCGCAGTAACTGCGGCTCTACCTCCACTGCCAGGGAGGCGATGCGAGCTAGCCGCACCACATCAGGATTCTTCTGCCTGGCGGCGGCTATCAGCCAACGTGCCTTAATCTCGGCAGTGTTCATGTCACGACCTTGTGCGCAGCACCAACTATGCGGCGGATAGTCCCTGCTGTCGTGGGACGGTCCCAATGGATGATTGTCATCTGCTTGCGTAGATCCTCCGGCCAACGCGCTGGTGCATAGGGTACGAAGGCCACCAGAGGGCAGCTGGATCGCCGCACCATCGTGGCGAAATCTCGCCACTCTTCGACACCCGACCAGTGCCCGACGAGCGGTGGCTCGCCTATCCCAAGATCGGTCAGCAAGAGCACGACGGTGCCCGGCGGTGGTGGCACATAAGGACGCCAATCCCATCGCGGACCACATCCAGCCTTCATCGGATCCCCGGCGAAGTAGCGCACTGATAGCCGGCCGGTACCGACCACGCGAGCTATCTCTGCTTGCAATACCTCCTGATCAGCGCTGTACGGCAGCATTGCTTCGCTGATGTCGACAAGCACCTGCACGCCACGACGCAGTGTGGGTTCGGGAGAGCGCGGCACCTGCTGCACCGCTATCTGCTTAGCAATTGCCTCGACCAACTTGTCGAGGTCAAGCGGCCCGTTCCCGCCCTCGGTGGCGAGAGCCGCAGTCAGTAAGACCCTCGTCCAAGATGGCACAAATAGCGGCTCGAGTTCCGGTGGGCTCCAGTGTAGTTCGGGCGACTCCCCTGCAACTTCTTGATTGCCCAGAGGAACTTCGAGCTCATGGGACTGGCTCGTCTCTGCTATCGCCGGTATATAGGTCTCCTGGCCTGGCTCGTCGTACGCCTCACCTGCCATACCTTCAGTCGGACTCAACATCGGCGTGCGCGACACCAACTGGGCCTCCAAAGGTGGCTCAGGTGGCTCAGGTGGCTCTGACAGGCCTTTCGAAACTTCGGGCAGCATCACCTTCGCACGCAGGCCCAGCAACTCGGCAATTGCGCGACGTGTCTCGGGCCCGCGCGGGGCAAGGATTTGGAAGGCACGAACCAGATCCGCCAGGTAGATCGCTGACGGGTAGCTGGCTGCTGGCTCGGGGCGCAAGCGGTCAGGCTCGTATGGCATCAACTCACATCCATTGTGGTCCGGGGCTTCCACAAGGTAGCCTCCTGGATATCCCTCCAAGCCTGACTGCCCTCGCGCGGGTCAATCTGCAGGTTGATGCAAGCCAGAACCGCATCCAGGAACTCGGCAGTGCTCGGTTGGCCCTCGCGCTCTGTCCTGTCCGCAGTGTCAGGAGCAGCGAGACGCGCTATGGCTTCGTACCAGGGGCCGTAATCCTTGCTGACCATAGCGAAGCGCCTGCGGGCGATCTCGATTAAGCGCTCTGCATTCGGAGGCTGAAGCTCAAGCGGGATGCAGCGGCGGAGGAAAGCGGGCGGAAGCTCACGCTCTTGGTTGCTGGTGATGATTACCAGCGGCCAGTTTTCCCTGTTGGCTTCCACCAAGTAGTTAATCCCAGGAACCATAAATCGGAACAACCCGAGCGGCACGAGCAGGTTGTTGGGTACGTCAGGATCGGCCTTGTCGATCTCATCAAGCAGCACTACTGCTTGCGGGGCGGTGCTCTCTTGCCTTGGTGGCTCAGCCTCGTCTACACCCTCTGGAAGGTTCTCCACTCCCCGCCGTCGCGCACTATCAGGGTTGAAAGCCCACCAGAGAACTCCCGGCTCGATATAGGCTACGTCGGGCCGCAGCTTGTTGGCTTGTGCGTCGTTCAAACGCCGCAGTGTGTCGAAATGCCAGAGCAGATCCTGGGCCTGAGTGTGCGACGTGACCACATGCTCATAGTAGCGCCAGTTCTTCAATCGAGCCACACTGCAAGCCAGCGAAGATTTCCCAGAACCTGGCAAGCCAGTAATGAGGAGCGGTCGGCGCGTGGCCAGTGCCACATTAACCGCAAGCACAATCCGATCCTCATATACATAACCCAGGCAGTCACGCTCGTCCGCCCCAAGCAAAGCTGCGGATCCCGTCCCTGCTAACTTTGCCGCTTCATGCCCCCTGCGTCGTTTCCGAGCAGCCGACAGCAGTTTCTTTGGATCAAAGAGCGGGGTATAGTCCATGGTAACCTTGTCAGACATAGCAGACGCTCCCTTCTACCTAGACGTGCTTCTCGCCGCGATTTGAAGCCTCTCGCGAGAACCCTGGTATCCCAAAACGGCATCACTCGCCCTCTGCGGATCAATGGGTGGCAGTAGTAGGCGAACACCTGCCGATTCTATTTGATCAGGCGCGATTTGGTCGTCACTGAGCAAGCAGAAAAAAGTAACCGTCTCGAACGCAGTCTGTAGCTCAGTCAAGCCGGTCTTCCATAATTCGCTCAACATATTACTCTCAAGTCCCGCGCATAGGAGCAGCACGATTATTGGTCGTTTTAGATATTCGGCTTTCTTGAGTGCACTGTGTAGATTGACATCTGGTGCATTCAATCTTCCGCACAATGCTAGTTTCAATCTAATTCGAACGTCCTCGATGAGGCGCTTCATGGCTAACTCGTTGGCCCTTCTGGGGTTCACCTCTACCACCGGCCATTCCTCGTCTTCCTTCAAGTTCGCCGGTCGCAGGTAGCAGGCACGTAGCACATACATAACACCGACCTCCACATCGACGGCATTTGCGGCGGCGGATCTCTTTAGCTTACCTAGTGCTACCTCCGGAATCCAGCGGGCCGAATAGGGATTCACCCAGGATGCAACCATGACGTTGAAAAGGGTCTTCCTGCTCGTCTTCGGTAAACGCCCTACGTTTTGGAACTCGCGTATAGCGTCCAGCGCATGGCGGACGTCCACCTGCCACCAAGCATGAGCAAAGGCCTGTCGAAGCGGGTCATCTGCTAGGCTTGTATCTATATCCGGGTTAAGGTACCCTGCCGCCGTAACCAAATCGCGCCTTGGGACCATCGCGAGCGATTCGGCAATCATTTCCTCCAGGCTTTCAAGGGGAGCTCGGTATTGCATTTTCTCGGGTGGAGGGAACGCAGCTACTACATTCGCCCCCACGCCTGCTGCATTATCTCCCACAATTGAGGGTATCTCGCTCAGCCGAAAGGTTTCCAACGGGCTGCGCATCAGATCTTTATCGGTTACAGAACTCATGACGCGCAGCAAACGAAAGGCTGGCTCGTCACGGCGCGCCGCCAGAATACTGGCTTCCCATCCAACAACCTCGCTTTCTAGAGCGGCAGGCGAAATGAGAATCACAGCACCCTTAGCGCGACCCATGCTGCTAAACAACTCTGGACGCCAACCTGGTTTCTGTAAGCGATACTCATCTGACGCGACACTGAATCCCGCCTGTTGCAACTGCCGAAATACGTCTTGCAGGGAAGCGATCGCCTCTCCTTCCACGGCGTAGTGGCTAACATAGATAAGCGGCGGCGACAGCCCGACGGTTGCGCTAGCTTTGGCTTCCCGCTTGACGTTCCAAACTTGACCATTCAAGAGGCTCATAAATAGGACGGGGACCCAGGCATCCGAGCAATCACGCACCCTGGCACGGGCTGCTGCCATAGCTTGATCGACTACGCCATGCGCTCGCAGTTGACGGAAAAATTCGGTCATGAACTCCCGCATGGTAGTGACTCTAATGTTGTCCTGCATAGCCACTACAGCAGGTGCGACGCTCTGCGCCAGACGTGGACCGAGCGCAGCAAGTGCCACACCATCTCCAGCTCCGGCACTCTGACATGAGGCGAGAACGATGACAAGTGGTTGTTGCGCCATGCCGTCCTCGTGTTCAAGCTTAAGGTCTTCAACCCTGGTCACCAAGTCGCTGCCGCTCACCCAGCGAGGGCTACCATCATCATCCTCTAACAACAAATGCGTTTCATGATTGGGGCCAAATATCGATCCATGGCAGACCAAGTAGAGGACTTCGAAGCCATCCCGCAGCCGATCTAGAAGTCTCTGCAATGTGACTTTACCTGGGTTATTCGGATCACTTACCATGCAGTTCTCTGGCTTGAATATTGAACCTAAACTATCTCTCGCCAACGCTAATTCCGTGCTGACATCGAGGGGTTCTTGCCGCCATTCATTGGAAATGGCCATCTGTCCCTTAAGCCCTATCGGATTAGCGATGACGACAAGTGCACGGGGATCATTGGAGAGATCTCTGACAGGGGGAAGAGCCCGAGTTCGAGACAGCAGCCGGGAGAAGACTTGATGTTCGTTAGTCAGCAACCAGGAGTCGCGGATGGGATCCCATAATTTCTCCCAATGTAGGCTGTGCAAGTCAGACGCACTATCATGGATAAACAGTCGCACGCGCATTGAACTGCTTGGACTATTGGTTAGATCGGTTGCATCCTCAAGGGTTCTGAGTATATCGGGGTCGCAAAGCAGGTCTGCGGCAAGTTGCTTACCATAGGCAGCCGAGTCTATTAGCGCCAGGAAACGCGCTCGGAAGTTGGCTGGATCAAATTTGGTGGCGCCCAATACTGGAGCCTCCAGATGGTTTTCTTGCCACCGGGTTACCCTCATCTGTATTTCGTACCCGCCTTGATGCTGGCGCCGAATTAATATCTCAAGATCTCGGTAGTCAGGCATGTGAAGAATCTGGACGCAGGTTTATCTAGTGGCGACATTATATCAGAAGCTCATCTGAGTGTAGTATTCTCGATTTGGCATGACTTGGCTGGCTACCCAGACCTAGAGCGTGTTATGAACATCCGCAGCCTGGCGGGTTGAAGAATTGAACAAGTTGAACGAAGCGAGCAGCCAACAACATAGCAAAGGCAACGAAATGCAGCTCTGCCAATGTTTCGGGCAAGCGTTCGTAGTCACGTGCCAGCCTGCGGAAACGAGTAGCCCAGGCAAAGCTGCGCTCCACTACCCATCGGCGCGGCAACAACACGAACCCTCGTTTGGCACCAGGCAATTTGACCACTTCCAGATGTATACCTTCTCCTTCGGCAGCTTCCGCCGCTTGCTCTCCAGTGTAGCCTGCATCTACATACGCTACTTGCACATTGTGCCCAGTCACTTCCTGTACTTGCTTGGCGAGTTCCTCTACCTGTGCTCGGTCCCCTTCGTTAGCAGGAGTTACGAGCAGAGCCAACAAGTGACCAAGAGTATCCACAGCTATGTGTACCTTACTCCCTTTGCGTTTCTTGGCTCCGTCATATCCAGCACGCGCTCCACTCTCAGGAGTAGATTGCATCGTGCGGCTATCCAGGATAACAGCAGTAGGCTCGGCATTCTTCCCTTGAGCCATTCGGAGTATCTCACGAAGGTCGTGTACCATCGCCTGAAAGACCTCGGCTCTGAGCCAGCGTTGGGTCTGCTGGTACACAACAGCCCAGGGAGGCAAGTCGTTGGGCAGCCAGCGCCAGGGAGCGTCGCTACGCGCTATGTATCTCAGACCGTTGTACACTTCTCTCAAATCGTACACTCTCTGGGGCGCTTCTTCACTTATCAGCGTAAGGTAGGGAGCAACGAACGCCCACTCTTCGTCACTCACATCGCTCGGGTATGCTTTTCTGCTCATACCCCATTTTATCAGGTAGTTCATAACACCCTCTAGGGATATTGCTCTAGGGGCTGGCTGGTGGCTGAGAATTAGAGCTTCGTTTGAAGCGGCTAAATACTGACGACTTCCCCGAATTGCAGATCTGAGACACCGGCACATAGACTCGGTGGATCCCAGGGCCAAAATCTGCGGCAGAGATGTACCTAGCATCACGATTGTCGCACAGCGGCATTGCGCGTTCTGGTTTCTTATTTACAGGGCTACAGGCAATAATTAGGATTTCGGGCTCCTTCTCCCTCCCTTTCTACCCCAACCGTCGATGTGCCCTTCGCTAGGAATGGACACGTTCCCACACCCCGCGCGCAGCCGCGGCGCCACGCAATCGACCGCTCGCAGGGACTCTCGGTGCGGCACAGCACTCGTCGGTTCGCGCGCTGACTGGCGTCAAGCCCACCAACATAGCTTTGCACCTATGCAGTTTTGCTGCTCTCGACAACATCGCGCAACTTTCTCGCCAGGCCCATAGAACTCAGATAGATGATCGGATCATGGCCACTCATGATCTGGGTCGGCTTCGCGTTCCGTGATATCGCGTCTACATCTTCGACTTCACGACCATCGGTAGATGGATAAAGGGGAGCGAGATTGCGCACAAGGGCAACCGGGTCCTCACTATTCGAGACGTTGATCCATCGCCGTAGCTGCGGCGGAAAAGCTGTTCGGCCGTTTACCCCGGCCACACGTTTGCGTATCGTCGACAGCCCAAGCGGCGAACCGAAGGTGATCAGCGTGTCCACTGGTAACTCGGGTTGGCTCATCAGTAGATCATAGGAAACAATCGTGCCCATGCTATGCGCTAACAGCACGACCCGCTCACCTGTGGCGATAACTTTCTCGGCCACCCGCTTCATCGTTGCCTCCCTGAGAGCTTGATCTCGGAAGTACTGTGCGGTATCACGTGTGATCCGCCGCAGGAACAGCTCGCCTGCGCCTGTGTATTTATCCAGCGCAACGAGAACTTTGCGGAATGGCTCCAAGTTGATGCCGTAAGAAGCTTCGTCGTCATTTGGTGCACCGCTAGCGCGCAGCATATCCTGGGCAATAGCCACTTGGAGTGGATCAGCATCGGGCTCTTCGCTGAGAGCAAAGTCTATGTCTCCCCGCCACAGATCCCCGTAAAAAGCGAAGCTGGTCAGGATAGTGTCGGCGTAACCAGCCCTGGCGCGCCTGAGTCCGAAGCGCAGCGCATCGATCCACTCTCTTTGCAGTGTGTCGGGTATCTCGAACGGCTTATCGCGGCCATGAGTGAGAACAAGAGTCAACATAGTTGGCCCTCCTTCGTCGCTCTCCTCTTGCTCTTGGACCGGCCCATCTTGCTGCTGTGTGTCCGTCGTCTGCAGCCTACTTGTGTCGGTCGTGGGTGTTGTTGCTGCGGCCTGAGAAGGTTCAGCGGCGACCCGGCTGGCTGCTTGAATTGCAAAGTTTACCATAGGCGGTGACTGGGGTTGCTCACTCTGGATAGGCAGCGCCAGGCGCGCCGCCGGGTCGCCCAGGATCACGTAGCCTCGCGCATCATTATTTGCTGTCCAGACACTAGTCAAGTTGGCGTCATCGGGGATCCTGCCAAGCCTTATGTCCGCCAGCATTGCGCTGAGACTGGTTGAGAGCGTAGCGTAACGCCCCCCCAAGACTTCGGTGGCCCACCCCAGGCGGTCACCACGCATGATGCGCATCAATGTGTCACGGAAACTGTCGGTCTGTGATGCCAAATCACGCCATGAGAACGAGTAGCCCCAGGCTCTGTCAACGTGGCCTAGTACCGCGACAGCCCCACCTTTGGGGTGGCTCAACAGCTCCTGCGGGAGACGAGCAATCATAGATCGTTGGGCGATCTGCTTGCTTCCGCCAACGCGATGGCCGAAGTCGTCAAACTTGGGCGTGCCCGCCCCGAAGCAGGCGAAATGAAAGGCAATCATGCCGTGTAGTCGAGCCTCGTTGCTCAGGTCATCGGCCGAGAAGTAATAACTATCAGGTATCGGCCCACGGCCCATCCATTCCTCTGGACCGGGCCAGTCCCCGCAGAGGAGAGCGCCCTGGTGTCGTTCCAGCTTATCGTCGCCCAATCTAAAGCCCATCCCGTGACTCGCCGTAAAGAGCAAGCTCGGCGCGTCCGCACCGTTGAGGAGGCTGGACAAGCGGTCTTTGGTCGCAGCGTCGTGGGTGACAACAGTAGTCTGCCAGTCCTGGCGACGCTGCACGATCTGCAGTTGTAGCGGGTCGACCAGGTACTGAGCACTCAGTTGAGTGGCCCTGTCGTCAGGATTGGCTACGCCGAAGAAGGCAGCCTGACGGGCGCGAAAGGGTGGTGATTGCTCAGTGGCGACTATGCTTTCGGCATAGCGGGCGTAGCGTACCAGCCGTTGGCCCATACTCTCGCCTGATTGTTGCTCGAAGAAGAGACGTCCGACCCCATAGACCACATCAAGATGATATTGGAAAGTGTATGGTATCTGCTCAGGACCCCCCACGAGCAGCAGGTAATATGGCAGGACGTCTGGATCGGCTTGCTCCGCCGGTGAGCGGCCGTGCCGAGGCAGCCAGTCGATGATTGTATCGCCAGTGCGGTAACCATTGGGGCCGACATATTCGCGGTAGCGTTCCCCGGCCTGGGATTGGCGGTGGTCAAGCAAAGGCTTGAGGGCCGCTTTGAGCGCATCGAGTTCGGCCTGGGGAAGTTCGGCTGGGAAGATGACGCCCCAGCCGGCCTGGGACAAGTCCTGCGGGTCCTCAATGATATCGACTAGTCCAAGGTGAGCCTCGGTATCCCGTTCCTTGCGTCGGCGTAGCACGGCGAGCGGCTCCTGCCCAACGTGCTGCTGTTGCACCAGGGCCGACAGGTTTTGCAATGACATCGGGGCAATGAGATACCTACCGTTGCTGCCATCGATGCCATTGAAGAAGATCAACTCATCAGCCATTTGTTCAGCCATTTTTGCTGCACCTCTTGAACTTGCTGATCAACAGGTTGCCTCTAGCATTCGCGGTTTGGTGCAAAGCGGTGCCAACATTCTCAACTCACTGTGCTATAATCCCATACGAAACGTTTACATGCTAATTGAGTGGCCCTAAACAGCATTTTCTGGAAGGTTTTGGCCTACCCTGGTAGACAGTTAATTTGCAGCACGCTTACCGACTCCGTTCCAGATCATGGAATCCACGGCAGAGTCGAGAGTACACCGACCTTGACAGAGGTAGTGTCATAGTATTGCCGTCACCAGGATTCATGCAGAGTCTAGCACAGAGCTGAACACAGCACAAGCGGAGATTGCAAGGCTCTTGACCTAATAGGGAGTCGGTTGTGTTTGGTAAAGTCATATCATCGTAAACAGGCGGTACGATCTAAAGATCGCAAGGTAAATAGTAACATCAGATATGCATACGAGTTCAAGCCGTCTCTTATAGATTCGTCGAGGATTAGTCTTGTGAGGCTAATCATTGCTTGCCGGATAGACGGCTACTGCAAGAGGACTGTACCGTATGCCACTGCGGCGGTGTCAGTGGACTCATTGGAAGATGATGCGTAAGATGCCAGCGCACGATTATCTAAACCTCGAAATCGAGCTGGTGAAGCTGCGAGGCGCTGGGTACGAAGCCGAGTTGCGTCTGGAGAGGCCCAATTTGGACCTTGCACAGCAATTGCTCGCCCGTGGCCCCACGAGCTTCGATCCTAATGACCACATCCAAGAGTTCATGGCTCTTACAGATCCGAGCGAGTACGGTAAACGCCTGTTCGAAAAGTTGTTTGCTGAGACAGAAGTCCGCGACGCATTCAAGAATGAGCGCCACCAAGCCGCAGTACAAGGCAGGGCACTACGAAGTACGCCTCCGCTTCCATCAAAACACCATCGAACTGCAGCGCCTGCATTGGGAGAAGTTGAGCGACCCGACGAGTGGCAGACGAAGTGGTCGAAGCACTCTCGCATGGAGCGGAAGAGAGCAGCGAGGCTGTCAGACAAGCTGCTGCCGCTATACTGCGAAGGTTGGCCGGTGGTGCCGACGCTGGGAAACTAAAGGAGGCATCCTCCGAGATAAAGGTATTGGAGCAGGAGACAGATTAGAGCACGTACTAAATGCCAACTTCATTGTCTTTGGTGGTAAAGTTGGTGGTAAATGCCTTACAAGAGACAGCAAATAGGCCCCGATCAGAGCTGATCAGGGCCTATTTCGTGCCTATTTAGATGGTGGGAAGTACTGGACTTGAACCAGTGACCCCTACGATGTCAACGTAGTGCTCTAGCCAACTGAGCTAACTCCCCAGGCACGAGAATTATAGCTTATCGTCTCCGGGCTTGTCAAGAAGTACGGGCTCTTGACGTATAATGGCCTGTGACGAAATTGCCCCTGGAGGAGACCTTTTATGAGCGCCCTTACCGAACTTACCGCACCCAACTGGCAAGCCCTCAATGAGGAATGCCTGCGCCACCTGCAAGCCCTCATCCGCCTCGATACCAGCAACCCGCCGGGCAACGAGATACTGGCCGCCGAGTATATAGGGGGGCAGCTTGACGCCGCAGGTATTGCCTCTGAAGTCGTTGAATCAGCACCGGGGCGGGCTAACCTGCGTGCTATCCTCAAAGGCGATGGCTCCGAGCGTCCCCTGCTTCTCATGTCGCACACCGACGTGGTGACGGTCGAGCCTGAGCTTTGGACGCGCCCGCCATTCAGCGGCGACGTGGTGGATGGGTACGTGTGGGGTCGCGGCGCGGTCGACATGAAGCAGTGGGGTGCTTGGCATCTGACTATCTTCCTCCACCTGGCTCGCACGCACGCTCGCCTCAAGCGCGACGTGGTGCTCCTCGCCACGGCAGATGAGGAGGATGGCTCTTACAAGGGGATGCGCTGGATAGCCGAGCAGATGCCTCACTGGCTCGACGCCGAGTATGGGCTGAGCGAAGGGGGCGGGGGTGAGATGCGGGTCGGAGATCGTTCTTTCTTCACCTGCCGCGTGGCCGAGAAAGGAGCGTGCCGCTTCCACCTTCGCGCTCATGGCTCCCCCGGCCACGCCGCACGGCCCCACCGCGATAATGCCATAGTCAAGCTGGGGGCGGCACTCCAGCGTCTGGGCACCATTTCGCTGCCAATCTATGTTACAGATACTGTGCGCAGCATGCTGGAGGTGATGCTTATGGATCACCCTGCCGGTGAGCAACTGGTGGAGAGGCTCCTCAACCACGACACCTTCGAGGAGGCCCTGGCGGAAGCGCCCTTCACAGAGACGGTGAAGCTGGCCCTCAACGCTCAGCTTCACAATACGGCTACGCCCACTATGCTTCACTCCGCAGGCAGCCGCATCAATGTCATACCTTCTACTGCCCAGGTGGACGTAGATGGGCGCACGATGCCGGACGCCGACGCCGAGAGCTTCGCCGCCGAGCTAAAGACGGTGGTTGGATATGATGTGGAGGTGGAGGTGTACGAGTATTGGCCCGGCTCGTCCAGCCGCTTCGACACCGAGCTGTTCCGCATCATGGATGAAGTGACGCGGCAGACGACAGGAGCAGGGTTGGTGCCCTACATGGCGACGGGGGCGAGTGATGCCCGCTTCGCCGAGCCGTTGGGCGTGAACGTGTACGGGTTTGGCCCCATGCGTGAGGAGGCGGGCGCATCCCCTACCGGCCTCATGCACGCCCACGATGAGCGCATCTCCCTCTCCAACCTAGACCTCGGCCTGCGCGTGCTGTACGAGACCGTCATCCGTATTGCCACGTAATCCCCCTGAGCGCAAAGATTCAAGGGTAGATAAGAGAGCTAAGTGAGTAGAGGCCAGATGTCCCAAACCCAACCTCACATAACGATTTCTTAACATGTGAGGTTGGGTTCTAAGCGCGCTCCTCGAAACCTGCGATGTACTCCGTAGGGGCGGTTCGTGAACCGCCCTGCGCCAAGGATGAGTTGTCCCAACCAGGGCGGTTCGTGAACCGCCCCTACAAAGGGTTTTGAAATGCACACTAAGCAAGATGGAGCTTCCGATGCTGGTTGAATCTGGTCTGGAAATAGACTTCTCTTAACATTTCCAGTTTAGTTTCTGCCCTTCCCTCTACCCTTACCTCTAATCTGATCTGAACGCTCCTAAAGATAGCAAAGAACATAGTGATTTTCATTTCGATCAAAGCTAGATTATATATTGACAACCATCAATATAATGCTATAATGATTATATTGATGATTGTCAATATAAAGCATATTGAAAGGAGGTGATTACCGTGCTGAATGTAGACGAGTGCCCGTGCCCGCCGAGTGGAGGGACCTGCACCTGCGACGACGGGTGTTGCTGCTAATAGAGATTAGCGCAAAAAGAATGAGTAATGGGCTTGATGCTCATTACTCATTGTCATTTGTCCTCATGGAGGCACAGGGATTGCAATAGGTGAGTCAGTTAACTGCTACAGAGGAGCGACAGCCATGAGTCCGAAGGCTATATTTGAGCTGGTGCGGGATACGTTCAAGGATTGGAGCGAAGACAAGGCGGCCCGGTTGGGTGCCGCGCTCGCTTATTACACCATCTTCTCGATAGGTCCCCTCCTGATTATCGTTGTGGCGATTGCGAGCATGGTATTTGGGGATGCGCAAGCTCAAATCGTCTCGAAGATACAGGGAGTGGTGGGCAAAGAGAGCGCGGACGTAATTGCCCAGACTATGGCGAATGCCAACAAGAGCGGGGCTAACATCTTTGCCACCATAATTGGCGTGATTACTCTCCTGCTCGGCGCATCGGGCGTCTTCGGGCAGTTGAAGGACGCGCTCAACACCATCTGGGAAGTGCAACCCAAGCCGGGGCTGGGCCTCCTCAACACCCTCAAGGAGAGGTTCTTGTCATTCACGATGGTGCTTGGCACAGGCTTCTTACTCCTTGTCTCGCTCGTAGTCAGCGCGGCGACCAGCGCCTTGAGCGACCTCTTGCGTAGCATACTGCCGGGCGGCGACATCGTAGGGCAGATAATCAGCATTGCCATGTCCTTGCTCGTTACCACCCTTATGTTCACTCTACTCTACAAGTTTCTCCCCGACGTGAAAATTACCTGGGGTGACGTGTGGATCGGAGGATTGGTGACGGCGATACTCTTCACCGTTGGGCAGTTCCTTCTGGGGCTATATATCGGCAGTGGCTCGGTGGGCACGTCGTTCGGGGCGGTAAGCTCGCTGGTTATCATCCTGGTGTGGATTTACTACTCCACGCAGATACTCTTCCTGGGAGCGGAGTTCACCCAGGTATATACAAACAGGTTCGGCTCACACGTCCGGCCAAAGGAGAACGCCGAGATGGTGACTGAAGATGCCCGCGCCCAACAGGGCATGCCTGCCCAGGACGGCGGCAAGAAGAGCAAGCGTGAGGAGGAGCGTCGCGGGAGGAAGCGCCTGAAAGCCTCCCCCTGGTTCCAGTAGCATCCCCAAACCTGCTATAATGCTCCCAGGTTTGGCCGGGAAAGGGGCTATCCATGGGAGCAAAAGCAGTTCTGGGTCTGGTGAAGGACGCCTTCAGCGATTTTGGCGAGGACAAGGCGGAGCGGTTGGGCGCGGCCCTCGCCTATTACACTATCTTCTCGTTAGGCCCTTTGCTTGTGGTGCTGATCGCTATCTCTGGCCTCGTTTTTGGGGAAGCTGCCGCCGAGGGGCAGGTCGTAGATAGAATACAGGGGTTCCTGGGCGCGGACGGTGCTAAGACCGTCCAGGATATGATAAAGAGCGCCAGCGCGCCGACCGCGGGGATAATCGCTACCGTCCTTGGCTCGATAACGCTATTGCTTGGCGCGCTCGGTATCCTTGCCCAGCTCAAGGGTGCGCTCAATACGATATGGGAAGTTGAGCCGAAGAAAGGTGGGAGTTTCCTGGGCAACCTCAAGGATACTCTTCTCTCCTTTCTTATGGTGGGTGCCGCAGGGTTGTTGCTCCTGCTGTCGCTCATCGCCAACTCGGTGCTGGCGAACATGAGCGGGTACCTGAGTGACAAGCTGCCGCTCGGCCCGCTCTTCTGGCAGCTTGTGAATTATGCGATTACGCTGCTGGTCGTGACCCCGGTCTTTGCCGCCATCTTCAAGTTCCTGCCCGATGTGAAGGTCAGATGGAAGGACGTGTGGTTTGGGGCGTTCGTGACGGCGTTCCTCTTCATGGTGGGGCAGGTAGCTATCGGCATTTACATGGGCTTGACGAAGGTAGGTACGGCATTCGGGGCCGCAAGCTCCCTCGTGGTTATACTTGTGTGGATATACTTTTCGGCGCAGATACTCTTCTTCGGGGCCGAGCTTACGCAGGTCTATTCGGCCAAATATGGCTCTCGCCGCGTGCCTGAGGAGGGCGCACACTTCACCAGCGCCTCTTCACGAGCCGAGCAGGACCTGAAGCCTAAGTCTCGTGGACGCATGGCCTCCGCTCACGCCGGCGAGAAAGCTTCGCCCTGGTTCAAATGAACAGAACAACTATCTTTTATCTATCTATTTTCGTCCCGAAGGGACGAAAATAGATAGATAAAAGTAACGGGAGTTGAGAGTGGAGAGACTGGAAGTTATACAAGGTGACATCACCGAGCAGCATGTGGATGCTATCGTCAACGCGGCCAATAACTCTCTGCTGGGTGGCGGTGGAGTTGACGGAGCAATACACAAGGCAGCGGGGCCGGGGCTGCTGGCTGAATGCATGGAGCTGAATGGCTGCCCTACGGGCGAGGCGAGGATGACCGGAGGCTATAACCTCCCTGCGAAGTGGGTCATCCACACAGTTGGCCCTGTGTGGCGCGGCGGCAACCAGGGAGAGGACGACCTGCTCGCGAGTGCCTATCGCAACTCGCTCAGGCTTGCCGCGCGGGAGGGGGTCAAGACTATCGCCTTTCCCTCTATCAGCACAGGTGCGTACGGCTTCCCAGTGGAGCGTGCCGCCCAGATAGCAGTCCGCGAGATAAAGCGCTTCCTGGCGCGTAACCGCACTATCGAGCGCGTGACTATAGTCTCCTTTGGGCAGAGAGCATACGACGCTTACACCTCCGCGATAGGCGTGCAAGGTGGGTGATGCTCCCGCGACCCGTGCCGTAATCTTCGATATGGACGGCGTGATAGTAGACAGCGAGCTTCACTGGAAAAGCCTGGAAGGCTTCTTCTTGCAGTCTCTCGTACAGGGGTGGGATGCTGAGGCCCAAAGTAAGATTATCGGCATCAGCGTGCATGACCTCTACAAGATGCTAGTTGAGCAGTACGGGCTGGCAAAGTCGAAAGATGAGTTCCTGGCGCTGTATTACGACATGGCGCGGGAGATATATGAGCAACGCGCCTCCCTTCTCCCAGGCTTTCTCGACCTGCTCAGGGCCTTGCGAGAGGCTGGTGTGCCTTTAGCCCTGGCATCCTCTTCGCCGATGAGCTGGATCGACATGGTGCTGGATAGATTTGGCCTGCGCGAGGAGTTCCGTGTAGCGGTGAGCGCGGACGAACTGGAGGGTCCAGGGAAGCCCTCCCCGGCAATATACCTCCTCACGGCGCGGAAGCTTGGAGTGCCTCCCGAAAGGTGCGTGGTTATAGAGGACTCTACGCATGGAGTGCTATCAGCGAAGCGCGCCGGTATGTACTGTATTGGCTTCCAGAACGGCTTCAACGACGAACAAGACCTCTCTGTCGCCGATGTGCTAGTGCAAGGCTTCCCGACTCTCCCTTTATCCCTATTGCTCAATCCCCATCTGCACCCAACCGGCCACAACTAGGCCCTGTCTGCAAAGTCTGGTAGAATACAAGGTATGAGCCTGAGACGGCACAGACATGAGCTAATAGGCGCACAGTGGGATTGACTAAGACCATTGCTCCAACCACAAAAGCCCCAAACGGAGCGACCAAGTAAAGACCAGTCCACCGTCATCAATGGCATCCTCTGGCTAAACAAGATTGGCACTCCCTGTCCAGACATGCCAGAACGCCATGGCTCCTAGGAGACTGCCTCCTCCCACTTTTATTGCTGGGAGTAGCAAGGCATATGGGATAAGATGTGGTCGTTGCCTCCGTTCTCTTGAGGAGGTAACTTTGCAAACAGGCCCTAGTCAAGGAGGTTCCAACCGTGGATGAAATATACGATCAAATATACGCTCGAATGAAGCAAGGGGAGGATGTAAGGCATCGAGAGTTGCAGGCAATTAGAATGAAGCTCGGACCAGGTATAACGCAATTCATGGAAGCCTGTGTAGAGCATTTGCGAAAGACAACTGGTTGGATACGCGCTATGAGCTTCCAGGAAGCAGTGATTGCCACTGAACTCGCGCGCCCGGACTCCTCTAACCCTGATGCACATGAATGGCAGGTATTAGCGCAGGTTAGGCAGATTCCTTATCCATACGTCCCATTGAGTGTAATGATTAAGGCCGAGGACTACCTGCAAGCAGAGGCGCGGTGGTTAATGGTAGCCCATATTTATCTGAATATTGCGCATGTAAATTTACCAATAAAGATAGGCCACGCAATACGAGACTATATTCTGGCAGAGGCGAACTTGCCCGGCGAACTCACTATTCGGAGAGGGGATTACCCAATCAGTACAGAGAAATGGCCCGCAAGGAAAAAACGAGGGTAGTGAATGATTGGGCAAAATGTGTAAAGAAAGGGTATGAGATCACGTTCACCCACCCTATATGCATCAAGTTAAGTCCTCCTCGGCGCCAAGGAGAAGTTGGTAAGTTTTAGGGTGTTGCTGCTACGGGGCTTTGTTATAGGCGCTAGTCCACAGGGTTAGCGTCCTGGGCTACTCTCTGTCGCCCGGAGGGGGCTTGTTGCTTTGGGCCTATTTATAATGCGATGTCAGTAGCACATAACTTCGGTTGCTGGGCGATGCCGACTTTGCAAACCCGCTCTAACGAATAGAGAAAGCACAGCACCAGCACTCTTATGCAATCGTCGTCCATCGTCCGTTGTCCAAACCACGTTTCACCACCATGAGTCACGTAGCAATTGTAGGCGCAGGCATTGGCGGTATCGGCGCGGCGGTCCGCATGGCGGCTGCGGGGCATCGCGTCACTCTCCTCGAGAAGAACGCGCTGCCGGGCGGCAAGATGAACCTGGTTGAAGCGGAGGGCTTCCGGTTCGATACTGGGCCTTCGCTCATCACCTTGCCAGGGGTGCTGGTTGATACCTTCAGGGCGGCGGGCAGGCGCATCGAGGACTATCTCACTCTCAAGCCGCTCGACCCTATCTGCCGCTACAGGTTCGCTGACGGCTCGCAACTGGACGTATCGCCCAATCTGCCGAGGCTCGTTACGGAGGTAGGCAACCTCGCGCCGCAGGAAGTGACTAACCTCTTTCGCTTCATGGCGCACGCTCGCGCCCTGTTCGAGCGGGCCGGCCCTGTATTCCTCCTTCGAGAGCGCCCACGCCTCCGCGATTTCATGTCGAGGAGGGCGGTTGATGCGCTTCGTATTGATGCACACAAGAGCCTGCACCGGACCGTGCGCCAATTCTTCAAAGACCCACGCCTCGTGCAGCTATTCGACAGGTACGCAACTTACAGCGGGTCTTCACCCTTTCGCGCCCCCGGCACGCTGGCGATTATCCCTTACATCGAGCTTGCGGGCGGGGGGTGGTATATAGAGGGCGGGTTGTACCGGCTCGTGGAGGCGCTCATGCAGGTGGCTGGCGAGCTTGGGGTCCACTTCGCGCCGGAGTGTGAAGTGGCGGAGGTGCTAGTCGAGCCTCGCAGCGCTTGGCGCGGGGCTCGAGCGTCGGGCGTGCGGTTGCGGGGGGGCGGAACTATCCTGGCGGATAATGTGGTGGTGAACGCCGATCCGATGTATGCATATAATGCACTTGTGCCGGAGCAATTCCGCAGCGAGCGGTTGCTGCGCCGCATGGATACCCTGGAGCCATCATCCTCCGGGTTCGTCTTGCTCCTCGGCGTGAAAGGAGATCATAGCAACCTCGCTCACCACAACATCTTCTTCAGCGGGGATTACCGTGAGGAGTTTGAGGCGATATTCGAGCGCGGGGAGCCTGCGGATGCCCCTACCATTTACGTAGCCGTCACGTCGAGGAGCGACCCTACACAGGCCCCACCCGGCCACTCCAATCTCTTCGTCCTGGCGAACGCCCCCGCACTTAATGTAGAGGCTGACTGGCGCTCCTGGCAAGTTCCCTATCGTGACAACATATTGTCCAGGTTGGAGGCAGCGGGCCTCGACGGTCTGCGCGAGCGCATCGTTTACGAGCAGGTGATAACGCCTCTCGACTTTGGGGAGAAATATCACGCCTGGCGAGGGTCTATTTATGGGTTATCTTCTAACGGCAGGCGCACGGCATTCTTGAGGCCACCCAACCGCGCGCCGGGCTTGAGCAACCTCTACTTCGTTGGCGGGAGCGTGCACCCAGGCGGGGGGATTCCGCTCGTGCTGCTCTCGGCCCGGTTGGTGGCAAGGCTCATCAAGTGAATAGTGCTACCCGATCCTTCCATACAGCTAATAAGAACCTCCTGGGAGAATGGCTCGTCGGGCGAGTGCTGCTTCAGGGTGCGCTGAGACGCGCCTTCGGTGGAGTGTATGCCCGGATAGACCCCGCGACTTTGCATCTTCGCGACCAGGCACACCTGCCTGTTATCTTCTGCGCGACGCACTCAGGCTGGTGGGATGGACACATGGCTTATATTCTCAATAAGCGCATTTTCCGACGAGACGCGTATCTGATGATGGAGGAGGCCCAATTGGCGCGCTACAGCTTCTTCTCATGGGCGGGGGCGTTCGGCGTCGATAAGCACAACGCGCATAATGCACTAGAATCGATCAAATACGTCACGAATATAGTATCAGAGCGCTCGAACAGGGCGCTTTGGATATTCCCTCAAGGAGAAATGTCGCACCCGGATGTGCGCCCCATCCGCGTTTATAGAGGCGCGACGAACATAGCTCGCCGGCTGGGGGATTGCGCGTTGGTGCCTGTAGCCTTTCGCTACGACTTCTTGCGCGAGCAAGCCCCCGACGCCTTCGCCAATGTAGGAGCACCATTGCTTGTGAGAGAGAAGGAGTCCCGGCCTGTAAGTTTGACCCCACGCCTTACCGAAGCCATGACCCGCGTCGCCGATGAATTGCGCGAAAGCGTTACTTTACATAAGTTTGAACCATATCAAAGAGTGCTGAAGGGCCGTGCGTCCTCGAACACAAATTGGGACAGGGTACGGACGTTCGCGAGGCAAATAATTAGCGGCTCACCAGGGAAACGCAGTGGCGGTTCGTGAACCGCCCTCGTCATGCTAACCATTCCCCTAAGAGATAAGGAACTTGGAAGCTTGATATAACGAAGCACATCTTTCCCTGTCATTCCGAACGAAGTGAGGAATCTAGGACCAATGGTGCTAGTTTAAGGGGTTGACAAAAACAAGGGGTTTTCCGAAGCTGTTGTAGCTCAAAACCACAGCGAAAGGAGAAACCCCATGTCTACCACAGATTTTATCACAGAGTTGTTTTGCCGAGTAGATGACACA
>DATEOC010000055.1:0-2580 GCA_035274425.1 Chloroflexia bacterium | reverse complement strand
CTCGTGAGCCACAGCACGCTTATTTGGCTTATTATTTGTGTGCTATACTGGCGCACATGATTTCAGGGCGAGGGCAGTCTGGTCTTGACCCCAGCACTCGACAACACTAAGTTAATCATCACCGGGGGCGGCACGGGGGGGCACGTCAGCCCTGCGGTGGCCGTCATAGAGCGTCTTCGCGAGCGCAGCGCATCTGAGGGCTGGCGGCTTGATCTGCTATATATTGGTAGCGTGGCGGGCGTAGAGCGCCGTACGATGAAAGAGTTGGGCGTACACTACAGGGCGATCCAGACGGGCAAGTTGCGCCGCTACCTCTCCCTCCAGACGCCCGTCGATTTGCTGGTCAGGCTGCCGTTCGGTGGCTTGCAGGCCTTTCGTGCCGTGCGACAGTTCCGGCCTGATGCCATATTCAGCACCGGTGGCTACGTCTGCGTACCGACCGTAGCTGCCGGGCGCATGTTGCGCGTCCCATCCTTGACGCATGAGCAGACTGCGCTTGTAGGGCTTGCCAACCGCATAGCGGGACGCTTCGCTACAAAGGTAGCCGTCAGCTACCCTCAGTCTGTGCGCTACTTCAAGCCGGGAAAAGTTATCGTCACCGGCAATCCTGTGCGCCCCGCTATTCTGAGGGGTGACGCTGAGCGTGGCGCGGCCCGCTTCCAGTTTGAAGCGAGTACGCCTACCCTGTACGTTACGGGTGGCGCGCAAGGCTCCCACGCCATCAACATGGCCGTGAGAGACGCGTTGCCGAGGCTGTTGGAGTGCTGCCAGGTGGTCCACCAGTGCGGGGAAGGTCCAGACGGCTCAGGCGATGATCTGCGTATGCTTCAGAAAGCCCAGGAGGAACTGCCCGCTCCGTTGCAAGCACGATACAGATTGCAGGCGTACGTGGGAGAGGAGCTAGGGGATGTGTATGCGCTCGCCTCGCTGGTGCTGGGACGTGCCGGTGCGGGCACTGTAAATGAACTTGCTAACCTCGGTAAGCCCGCCATCCTTGTGCCATTGCCAGGAGCGGCAGGCGGTGAGCAAGAGGCCAACGCCCGCGCCCTGGAAAAGGAGGGGGGCGCTGTCGTCATCTTACAGGATGACCTCACACCCGACCTTCTGATAGAGACGGTTTGCGACCTGATAGCTGATACCGCCAGGCTCACAAGTATGAGGGAAGGTGCTTCCAGGCTTGCTATGCCAGGCGCTGCCGACGCTATCGTGGATGCGCTTCTCGCGCTAGGTGCCCGCCGCGCTCTACCACGAGCTTGACACCTGGTACGGACCGCTCCTCTACTCGCCGGGCGGAGTGCCGAGGACGCGCTGCCCTAAAGTCATCATTGGCTCATCAGAGGCAAGAATGGTAGAGAGTCAGAAGCTAATCTTCCCACCTTAAGAGAAGTCTATTGCTAGATTAGATTCAGCCAGCGTAAGAAGTACCATCCTTCCCTAGCCTAACCTCCGATGTTAAGGAATCGTTATCGGAGGTTAGGCTGGTCACTCGTCGCTGGTCACTGTATAATGCTCTTGATCCTTATCCAGTGAGCAAGCCCACATGGCACAACCTTCACACGAACCCTATACGGTTGCACTCGCCCAGATAGACGTTACCCTGGGTGACCTGGAGTGCAACCTTACCAAGCACCTTGAGTACGTGGAGCGCGCCAGGGAGGCGGGCGCTTCCCTGCTCGTATTCCCCGAATTGAGCCTGACCGGCTATTACCTACAGGACATCACGAACCAGATAGGGATGTGCGTATCGCCGCCCGCCCCTCCGCTCCAAAAGCTGCTCGATGCCTCCAAAAAGCACGGGATGGACATTTGCGTGGGATTCGTTGAGGAGGATGACCGCTACGTGCATTACATCGCGCAGGCGTACATTGGCGAGGGTGAGATAAAGCACATCCATCGTAAGGTCTACCTGCCGACTTATGGCATGTTCGATGACATGCGTTACGTGGGCATGGGAAGGCAGGTGCGCGCCTTCGATACGCGCTTCGGGCGCATGGGGATGCTGGTATGCGAGGACTTCTGGCACCTGTCGCTCCCTTACCTCCTCTGGCTGGATGGGGCCGATACCCTCCTACTTGTCGCGGCGGGTCCGGGTCGTGGGGTGAAGCCGGGCGACGATTATCTCGATACGAATTACAGTGTAAGCATGGCTCACCGCATGTACGCAGAGCTGTTTACCACATTCGTTTTCCACTGCAACCGGGTAGGGTACGAGGATGGGGTGGCCTTCGGGGGCTACAGCACCGTTATCGCGCCAGATGGCGACTTCCTGGTGAGGGGGGAGCATTTCGAAGAGTGCCTGGTGACGGCCAAAGTCACCCCTGAGTCGGTACGCTTCAAGCGCCGCAGCCTCCCCTTGCTGAGGGACGAGCGCCCGGAGCTGGTACTACGCGAGCTTGAGCGCATCGTAGCGGAACGATACAGTTAGCCTTATCTATTTACCTAACCAATGGTGCTAGTTTTAGAGGCTAAACTCAGCAATAGAGAGATGAACTCTGCCCGCCTCGTCAGCCACAGGACAATCAGGACCACCATGCCAATGCCAGGCAGCCAAGATGTTGAAGGCAGCCATACAGAAGGCGA
>DATEOC010000054.1:0-21587 GCA_035274425.1 Chloroflexia bacterium | reverse complement strand
GAAGGTGTCGGTGAACCCGATGTAGATGTCTCCCGGTGTGGAAGCCAGCACGTTCACCGCGTAGTCACTGAAGGTCGTGCCGTTCGCTACCGTCACGGTGGCAGGGATTTGAGCCAGCTTGACGGCATTGGACGGGTCGTTATCAGCATCTGCGTCGAGGTAGACGAGTAGCTCTATCGCCAGACCCGTCATGTCCCTACCCGCACTTGTGGGGTTGGGGAACTGTATACTGATTTGGTTGAGCCTGAGGGGGAAGTCAGCGGCTACGGGAGAGAAGCGGTTGAGCCAGATGGCGGTGAAGGTCTGCGTAGAGTTAGCCCACCCGATGCTCTGCTCCTGTGTCCCATCGTCCAGTATGAAGCTGATCGGTGCCGTCGGTCTCCACGTCGTGCGTGTTACCGATGACCCGTCTCCCGCTCCTGCTCCTGCTCCTGCATTGCCATTTGCGACAGCCCTCTTAGAGCCGTTACCCTTGTTGACGACGTTGGTCGTCCCCTTGCTACCGCCCAGACCCACTGTATGTGGCCTGGTCGGTATGGTGGGCGGGCAGACCGTCGCGGTCGAGGTAGCAGCTACGGTAGAGACAGGAGTGCTGCTCGCTACAGGAGTAGCACAGCCACCACCACCACCAGGTAGACCGTCTACGGTCACGGTGTACGAAGGACAACCTGCGTTCTCCGTGAACTCCTCTACCACCAGGTAGTATGTGCTGTTCGCGGGGATAGACAGTTGGTAGGTGGTACCCAGGTTACTGTCTGCCACGTATGAGGTGCAGGCATTACCTGGGCTTGGTACTGCCGAGTATACCTCGGAGTAGATACATGCGCTATCGCTGAGAGTTACCGTCACGCAGACGGCAGAGCCGCTGCTGTTGACCAGTTGGTATGTATCGTAGTGGAACGTGCCAGCGAGTTCACCAGGGCAAGGAGTGGTAGAGCCACAGGACGATACCGCACCGAGCACGCTGTTGTGCGTAGGCTCGCTCCCATCGATAGAGCCTGTGAACGTTGTCGGTCCTCCTGCCGGGCACGTCGGGGTTGCCACTACCGTGTTGGTAGGAGGTGCTGTCGTGGGGCTGGGTCCACCAGGTGTGGGTGAGGCACACCCAGCGCCACCAGGTAGACCTGAAACGGTGAGTGTGTATGCCGGGCACCCTGCCGTGAACGACTCGTTGACTACGATGACGAATGTTGCCCCGGCGGGGACTGTCACCTCGTAGGTGCGAGGAGCACCCACCTCTGGGCTTACTCCTATGTCACCCAGGTAGTTGGCACAGATGTTGGCCGGGTTGAATGTCCCCAGGTAAGCAACACTCTGTATATAGGAGGTGCCTGTGCAACTCTGTGGGTCTAGCGTTATCGATACACACACGGCAGATGCGGAAGAGTTGGTCAGTGTGTAGCTATCGTAGCGGAAGGTACCGGTCGACTGAGCACACGTCTGAGGCACGGCACAGGTGCTCTGTGGATCGTCCCTGAAGAGGCGGTTGGTCTGTGTCGGGTCTCCCGCTATGATCGCGCCCTGGTAGACGATGGGTCCACTCGTACATGGCGTCGCCGTCACCGTAGCTCCACCTGGTGTGTTGGTGGCTGCTGCTGTGCTGGTGGCAGCGGGAGTGGAGGTTACGCAACTACCCGCTACTGCTGAAACCATAGTGCCGGCAGGTATGGCGGTGTTGCATGAGTACTGGCTGAAGGTCGTCGTGTTCTTCTGAGCACCCACGGTAGCGCTGGAGCCGGTGAGGCCCATCACTCCGTAGATGAGGTCGAACTTGGTCTGTCCCTCGTACAGCCTGACCTCGTAGTTGGTATCGGTCCCTGCCGCACAGGTGGTAGCAGTAGAGAAGCCGCAGGTGCGGAACTCCAGGTTGAAGATGCGGTTGGGGGTTACACCAGTCACAGAGCTGAACACACCCTTACCGGCAGGTGCCGTAATCTGGTCGTCCCAGAAGGCGTAGATGGTGTAGCTGTATGCCCTGTCGGTAACGGGTAAGCAGGCATTGATGTAGTCGTTCAGCCCCGTAATGGCGCTGTTGAACTGCAAGTTGCCGTTGGAGCTTACGTTCACGGTGGTGAATACCTGGTCGTACACCTGGTACGGGAAGGGGAGCGTGACAGACGTAATCACGTCATCACCGTGATTGCCTATATCGACCGTACCGGCTACGATGGTTGCTCCTGCCGAGGCGGTATAGGTGTAATTGGAGGAGCATGCTGTAGCGGTAGCTGTGGTTACCCCAGCTGTGTTGGTAGAGGTAGGTACCCCGGCTGTGTTGGTTGGTCCAACTGTGTTGGTAGCTACGGGTGTAGCTGAAGGACCGCAGCCACCACTACCACCGACCTTGAACATGTGGAGGTTGTAGATGCCTGTGTCGTCCTCAGGTGGGGTCGAGGGATCGAACATGACCAGCACACCGAACGTCGTCGAGACTGCTGAGGTGTTCGTGAAGACCAGGCTCTCGGAGAGCAACCCGCCGTTTCCTCCCTGGCTGTCGCTGTCTACCGTTGTGATTGGTGCTCCGTTGCCGTCCAGCAGTTGGAAGTTGGGGTTGAACTGGTTCACACGGCTAAGGTTGGTGCCGTCGCGATCCGGGTCTCCATCTACCTGGATTACTACCTTGTCGTTCTGTGCCAGCGTAAAGGTGTAGTAATCGAGGTCTGTCGTGATCGGGATAGAACCTGTCACCACCGTGCCGAAGCTGTAGGCATTGGCCTGGGTGAAGACGTTGTTAGGCTCTATCTCCGGTACAGCAGCACCAGAAGTCTTGTCTATGTACAGCGAGTAAGGGGACATGACTGTAGCCCCGCCGAACTGCCTCACCGCCAGAGCATGGGTGCCTGTCTGGGTGATAACCCCTCCTGCTATGGCAGAGGACAATGTCGACTGGAAGCCGTTGTCATCGTCTAGCTGGACAGTGCCGGTGAGGGCATTGAACAGGGTAAGGATAGAGTCTGTGGAGGGAGCAGCGTTAGAGGTATTGACGTAAGACCAAATCCTGTCCCCAGCATTGGCTGAGAAGGAGAAGAAGTCTTGATCACCCGCTGGTGTGATCCCACCTCTAACCTCAGCGCCATTGGTGCCGACAGGGTTAGCCTGAGCGATGGTATTGTTAGGCTCTGTCTCCTGGATAGGAGCACCACCAGGCACACAAATGGTCGCTGTCGATGTCGCTGCTACTACCGTGTTTGTTCCTGTCGCTGGGACTGCCGTGTTGGTCCCTGTCGCTGGCACTGCCGTGTTGGTGCCAGTGGCAGGGATAGGTGTGGCGGTAGCGCCGGTCGGTGATATTATCCACAGCGGGGCTATGGCAACCTGACCTGAGCTGCCTATAAAGGCGACTTCGTGGATGCCTAACGTGCCGGGCGATGTGACCACCGCCGACCCATAACCGCTAGCGTTAGTGGTGGCAGCGGGTCCGACCACACCATCTACGTAGACATTGCCGGACTGATTGGGCAGCAGTCTATTGAACAGGAAGGCGAAGTTCGCCGCGCTCTGGCTGATGTTCGATGGGACGCTAATGGCGGAGGGAGCATTTAGCGCATTTACATTACCCTCCGCACTGCCCCGGCCTACGAATCCAGTGGTGCCGCCTGTAAAGATACATTGCGCGATGCCCGCGCCGGGGGGGAAGGTGACTGTGGCGCCAAGCGCGCCGTTTGTGTCGGCTGGCGCACTGCCCGACGCGCAGCCGGAGATGGTCACCGTCTCACCTGGCTGGAAACCTTCACCGACGAAGCCGATCGAGGCACCGAGGGTGGAGGAGTAGATGGGTCGGTCTACCAGGACGCGGGCCGGGTTCATGTCGCCCTGAGGTGGGGTGCCTGCATCGGCGCGCTCCTCGATTGACTGTCCCGCTAGGCTCCCTACGGTAGTAGTGTAGGCGCTATAGACGGCTGAGGTGTCTGCTCCGGCGGCGAGGGTAATGCTCGTGACGAAGGTTCCGGCATTCGCTCCGGTGCCGCTGGCAATTCCGCCAATGGTAGTGCCATTGCGCGCCAGGGTGACAGTGATACCCGCTTGGTAGCGTATGCCGAACAGCGTTATTTGCAGGCTGCCGGTGTTGGGATTGGCGGCATGAGGCCCGATTGCCAGGCCAGGTACGAAGGGCGCGTTGTCGAGCACCTGGGCCACGCCGCCGGCTCTCTTACCACTGGTGAGGCCTCGCCCTTCCCATGTGATGTAACCCAACCCTGCGCCGGTAGTGATCTGGATGAACACGCGCCCTCTCACATTGGCTGCGAAGGTGCCTGCAAGTGAGCCGTTCAGATAATACTGGACACTCTCGCTCGGTGTGAAGTTTGCGAGGACCGTGGCGAAAGCATTCTGGGTGGTCTGGCTTACCACATCAGGGCTGGTGCTCGCCCAGGCATTCAGGATGCCGATGGCTCCACTATCCGGTTGGTCGATCTTCATGGGCTTATCTAGAGGCTTGATGCCTAACTTGCCCATATCTATGCTGTGTACAACGACATCAGGTTCTTCCGAAACGGTAACACTTCGACCGGGGTCCTGACCCACCGGCGAAACATGGCCGCTGAGTACCAGCGTACCGGCAGCCTGGCTATCCTGCGCCGGTGCCGCGGTCGGAAGCCCTGCTAAAGCGACGCTTCCCGTGAGGGCCGCGCCTAACAATAGGGCGAGCAATACGACCATCGGCCTTATTCTGCTTTTGCTCTCTGTTTCTGAACTCATAGCTTTCTCCTTCCAAATCCTCCTGACCTTGCTACGGCGAACTCAATCGCTAGCCGTGATGCTCTGCCCCTAGTACCACGTGGCTTTGCGATAGAGTGAATCCGCACCTGGGTAAACACGAAATCTCCTAACCCCATTGACCCAATTCTCTGTTTCAGCAGGAAAGAAATCCGAAGAAATAGCAGTAATTGACGGTAAAGGTTAGGAGGCGCGCCAGTACACTGAAGTAGGCAACCCAGACCCAGGCAACCCCTATTCTAACAGAGGCGCACTAGGAAGTCAATAGAAATAGGACGCGAATTCCACGCTATCTTTTCGGCCGAAGGACGAAGGACGAAGGATGATAGGTGATGGATTAAACACAGAGACACAGAGGGCACAAAGGTAACACAGAGATTATTATGGTTTACTATACGCCCTCAAAAATCCCTGCGCGTCCTCTGCGTCCTTTGCGTCTCTGCGTTTAGACCGTCGTCCGTCGTCCGTCGTCCGCCGTCCGCCGTCCGCCGTCCGTCATCCACGATATTCGTTATAATGACATCAGATGCTAATCTCAGTACGCAAAGCTATCAGAGACCTTACGCGCCGCAGGTTGCGGTCATTCCTCACGGTGATCGGTATCATCATCGGGGTGGCGGGGATCGTGGCGATCACTTCGACCTCGAAGAACATGACGGCGGCGCAGGCGGCTGCATACAACAACAATTCCCAGCAGGACATGCGCTGGTTCGTATCGTACGCGCCCGATAGCCTCGCGAGCGCGGTGGAGCAGGTGCCCAATGTGGACGCGGCTGAGCTACGCGCTACCTACCTCACCAAGTGGAACATCGGCAATGCCTGGAACGACATCCGCTTCGTCGGCATCCGCGACTTCTCGAACCAGCGTGTGAACAAGGTAGACCTCGTGGAGGGGCGATGGCCCCTCGCGGGGGAGGTCACGCTGGAGACCTCCGTACGTGATGTGCTGCCTGTCGCTATAGGTGACGAGGTGGTCTACCGGGCAGGTGAGGGCAACCAGTCGCGCCGCGTGCGAGTTGTTGGCTTCGCGAAGTCCCCCTCTTACCCCTCGGCCACCGTGGTCGGCACCTCTACAGGCTATACGCTCAACACCGAAGTGCGCAAGATGTACGGGGAGGATGGTGATAACCAGCTTCTCGTGCGTCTGAAGGATTTCTCGCCTGGGGTGCGTGGCAACAGCCGTACCGACATCGAGCGGGTCTTCGAGAAGCGCAACCTCTACTCAGGGAGCTACTTCGAGCGCAACCCTGAAGATTACGTTGGCAAGCGCCAGCTTGACGCGCTGGTTGCACTTATGACCGTCTTCTCCATAGTTGGCCTGGTTATCTCGTCCTTCCTGGTGGCGAACACGCTGGCCGCAGTCATCTCCGAGCAGATGGGGGAGATCGGAGCGATGAAGGCGGTGGGCGCGAGCAGCGGCAAAGTGGTGAGTATCTACGTGGTGGCGGGCGTCATATACGGCATCGTCGGCACGGGGCTAGGGCTGATAGTGGGCATAGTCGGAGGGTACGCGCTCCTCGTCTACCTGGGCAACCTCTTCAACCTCACCATCAACAGCCTCTCGATTGACTTACTTGACATAATGCAAGGAGTACTGGTAGGTGTGGGGGTTACGACCCTGGCGGCCTTCCTTCCAGCGTGGCGGGGCACCTCCATCACCGTGCGCAAGGCGCTCGACAGCTACGGCATTTCGGCTACTTACGGGCAAGGGTGGCTCGACCGGCTGGTGCAGAGGATGAGTCGCCTTCCCAGGGTGCCTGCAATGGCGGTGCGCAACCTGGCGAGGCGCAAAGCTCGCAATCTCATCACGGTAGGGGCGATAGCCCTGGCTACAGCCGCCTTCCTGGCGGCGCAGTCTACCACCGACTCGGTTACACTCTCCATCAATAACGCCTATGACGTGTACGGCTCGGACGCGTGGGTGTGGTTCCAGGAGCCTGTCCGGGAGGGGTTCGTTAACACGTTGCGCTCCATACCCGAAGTGCAAGAGGTGGAGGCGTGGGCGTCGCGAGGTGCCGAGGTGGGCGACGTGCGCGTGACCCTGTGGGGTGTGCCCCCGGACTCGCGCCTTTACAAGCACAAGCTCGTCGAGGGGCGATGGCTCTCCGACGAGGAGCCGGACGCGGTAGTGCTCTCCTCGGCCTTCGCGGACTCGCGCAAGCTGCGTCCAGGGGATAGCCTGGAGCTGTCGTCGAGCGGACGCAGTATGTGGCTGCGGGTCGTGGGGCTGGTGAATGACAACGCGCAGGGTTTGCAGTCATCATCGAGGGGGAAAGTGTTCGTGTCGAGCGACACGGCGTCCAGGCTCGCCAACACGTCGGGAACTGCCGATTTCTTCGCGGTCCGCTTCGACAACCCGGACGGCCCGCACGTGGAGGAGGTCCTGGCCAAGCTGGAGCGCAAATACCGCTCCCTGTCGCCGGGGATGCTCGCCGCTTACGCCGACAAGAACAGCAGTCTGGAGGCGAGCAAGATACTGAGCATCTTGCTGTACGCCATGACGATCATAGTAGCGACTATCGGTGGGATAGGGATCGCAAATACTCTTACCCTGAACGTCCTTGAGCGCCGCCGCGAGATAGGGATCATGCGCTCGCTGGGTGGGCGCAACGGCCATCTCGTACAGGTCTTCCTGACGGAGGCGCTGGTGCTTGGGGGGGCGGGGTTCATACTCGGATTGATATTGGGTTGGCCTCTCGCCTGGCTGCTGGTACGGCTGATGTCGGCGGTCCTCTTCCCCCTCGACTTCATTTTCCCTATAGAGATGGCAGGTAGCGCGCTCCTCTTCACGCTGCTCCTCACCATGCTAGCGAGCATCGGCCCCGCCCTCGGAGCGGCGCGCATCAAGGTAAGCCAGGCGCTCCGGTACGAATAACAAATTTTGGATTTTGGATTTCGAGGTGTGAGATAATATAGAGGAAACATATAGGGACTCTTGGGTGTATAGATTATGGCTAATGAGAATTACCCAGGGCTTTCGCTTGTGGGCTATGATACAGCGTCGCTGTAGGGGCGTGGCGCCGCCACGCCCCTACGAGCTGCCTACGCAGAGCGGGGTTTGAACGAAAGAGTGATACATGAAGGAAGTATTTACTGACCGGCCCGCCCACACGGGCAACGGCACCGATGGCAAGGATTCGACGGCACTGGTTACCACCGAAGAGGTGGTGACAAATATCACCCTCCCGTCGGACCGCGAAGAATATTCGACGTTTGACGAGACAGGGTTCGCCATGTCGAAACGCCGGGGGTGGCGGATGTGGCTCTTCCTGGGGGTGGCAGTCTTGCTCGTTGCGGCTGCGCTTTTCTTCCTCCTTCGCCCCGGTAAAGGGCTGCCTACTGCCACCGTGCGGCGTGGAACCATCATCTCGTCGGTGGAGACGACGGGTAAATTAGAGGCTCAGCGCCAGGCGCGACTCTCGTTCAAGCAGTCTGGGCGGGTCGAGGTTGTGAATAAGGAGGCAGGGGCCGACATCAATGTGGGTGACGTGCTTGCAGAGCTTGATACTACTACTTTGAAGAGGCAATTGAACGAGGCTACGGTGCAGTTGGAAATCAGCAAGCTCGAATTGGAGAGGGCCAAGGAGGGCGCGCAGCCTGCCGATATCGCGGCAGCCACCGCCGATCTGAACGCGGCAATCTCCCGCCTCAACCAGGTCAAATCTGGCGGGCGCGCAGAGGATATAGCGTCGGCCCAGGCGCTCCTCAACCAGGCGCAGTCGAAGCTGGATGCCCTCAAGAAGGGGCCGTCCGCGCAGGACCTGGCAGGCGCACAGGCCAGGCTTGACCAGGCGAAGGCGAACCGCTCCCTCGCCGTCTCCAAGAGCGCGAACGACAAGGAGCAGGCCCGCCTCGCCCTGGAAGAAGCCCAGAAGGCGCGCGATAACGGCACCGGCACGCAGGCCAAGCTCGACCAGGCAAAAAGCAACTACGAAGCAGCGAAGTCGGCAGAGGTATCCCAAGTAAGTTCGGCGGATGCCTCGGTGCGCGAGGCAGAGGCGGCGCTTTCCAAGTTGAAAGCGGGAGCGACCGCTGACGAACTGAAGCAAGCGGAGGCTGCGGTCTCTCAAGCCACAGCCAATCTCAACAAGGTCAAGGCCGGGGCCACCGATGAAGAGATTGCCGAAGCGCAGTCGCGCGTAGACGCGGCGCGAGCCGTACTTGATAAGGTCATGACGGGGCCTACCACGACGGACCTGGCGATCCTGGAGCAGGGTATCGCCCTCGCGCAACTCGCGGTGGACAACGCCAACGCGCAGCTTGCGGAATCGCGCCTCGTTTCGCCCATCAAAGGCACGCTTCTCGAAATCAACCTTGAAGTTGGAGAGGTGATCAGCGGGTTGCAGCCAGTCGCCACGGTGGCCGATACAACAACCCTGCGGATAGAAGCCGACATTGACGAGATAGATATAGGGCGTGTCAGCACAGGCCAGGCAGTGACGGTCACGCTCGACGCCTATCCAGGGATTGCAATGAAAGGTGAGATTGTATCGCTGTCGCCTGGGGCCAGCCAGAAGCAGGGCAGCACCGTGTACGGCGCGACCATCAACTTCACTCCCGCTGAGGGCGTGGTGCCGAGAGCGGGCATGGCCGCGAACGTGGACATCACCGCCCAGCGCAAAGATAACGTGCTTCTCCTCCCCAACCGCGCCTTCGAGACGGTAGGTGGCCGCCAGTACGTCACCGTCACCGAAGGGGGCAACAGCAGCAAGGTAGAGGTAGAGACCGGCCTCTCCAACACCACCGACACGGAGATAGTGTCAGGGCTGCGTGAGGGGCAGGTAGTGGTAACCAGATAGCCTAGTAATAACGCCGTCTAGCTGTCCCGATTTGCGCATACGAAACCTCACCTCACATAGACTTCCCTTAAGATGTGGGGTTGGGTTTGACTAGGGCGGCGAATGACGCGTAGGACCTCAGTTGGTCCTATCAGCTGTTCTTTGCGTGCCTGGGCGCTTTGCTTATTTCATTGAGTAAACCGGGGCTATCGTGGGCTTGCCTACCTCAATCCCGATTTCCTGTACGATTGGCATAAGCATCTGGCCGAACTTTTCGAACGCCTCTTCTGACGTCCAGATACCCATAACCTGGAGTTGATCGTCGCTTCCGTAGCAGATTTGATGGAGCCTGCCCTCAGGTGAGCCAGCTCCAGCTTCTTCGAGCCGCCGGGTAACTTCATCGAATTGAGCCGCATTCATTGATTTTGGGGTGAATAATGCTGTGAAAGCCATTTTCAAGTACCTCCCTGATGAACATTGAAATCTATAAGGTCCGCTCCTTTACCCTTATGCAGGAGCCTTACGATGTTGATTGTAGATGAGACAGGTATTCACTTGACAGGTCAGAAGCTGCTCATTATCTGTCCATTTTTATGATCTAGGCGTTGGCGCACGGCCAGGCACGGCAATATTCCTTGCAAATAAGCCATCGAGTCTGCTATGCTGGCCTCGACCGGTTGAAGAGAGGGAGGCGAGCGTGCGACATTCTACGATGCCCGCGATAAAGGGTGGAATGTTCGGGTTGAGCAGGTTCCATACGCGCTTGCTGTGGGTCTCCGGCGTCGGCTGGATGTTCGACGCTATGGACATCGGCCTCCTGTCGTTCATCCTCCCCAATATGACCAGGGACTTGAAGCTGACGGGGGCGCAGCCGGGCCTCATCCTCTCCTTTACCTTCCTGGGGATGTTCGCGGGGGCGGCTGTGGCGGGCACGCTCGCCGACAGGTATGGGCGCAAGGCTATCTTCCAATGGACCCTTGTGCTCTACGCGATAGGGACAGGACTGAGTGCGGTTGCGTGGGATTTCAACTCGATGCTGGTATTCCGGTTCCTGTCGGGGCTTGGTTTGGGGGGCGAGCTACCCGTTGCCTCGACCCTGGTCAGCGAATGGTCCCTTGCCAGGGTGCGAGGTCGTCTGCTAGTGCTGCTAGAGAGCTTCTGGGCCTACGGGTGGATGCTGGCGGCTCTCATTGCCTACCTGGTGGTGCCCAATGTACCTAAGCTCTTTCCTAACTTGCCCTTGGATGCGGGCTGGCGTGTGGCGTTCGCGATAGGCGCGCTCCCGGCCCTGTATGTGCTTTATACCCGGCGTGCTCTGCCCGAATCGCCCAGGTTCCTTGTAGCGGCGGGACGGCCCAACGAGGCCCGCTCTGCTATACGTATCGCCGGAGGTATAGCAGGTGATCCCAACCTGGTGCCTACATTCGAGAACTTCACCCAACCCGCCCAGGATGGGGCGAGGCCAGAGGGGTGGCGGGCGATATGGAGGGGCGTATTCGCGAAGCGGACGATGATGCTATGGATACTGTGGTTCGGTATGGTGTTCAGCTATTACGGCATTTTCAGCTGGCTGCCCACTATCCTAGCCAGCAAATTCGAGTTCGTGCGGGGCCTTGAGTTCAACCTGGTGATAACGGCGGCGCAGATACCAGGGTACTTCGTTGCCGCCTGGTTGGTGGAGTGGCTGGGGCGGCGATATACACTCTCTATTTTCCTGGTTGGGGCGGCCTTTGGAGCCTTTTTCTTCCGCAATGCCACGACTCCTACGGAAGTGATTGTTTATGGCTGTGTCATCTCCTTCTTCGCGCTCGGCGCATGGGGGGTGATATATACGTACACGCCTGAGCTATACCCCACGCGTATAAGAGGCTGGGGTGCAGGGATGGCAGCGGCAGTCGGGCGCATCGGCGGCATATTCGGCCCCTACATCACCGTGCGCATCACCGGTACGCCTCCGCAACAGGCAGGCATAAATGCAGCCTTCATCATCTTCACCGCCATCTTCCTCATCATAGCCGCCAACGTCCTCCTCCTGGGCGAGGAGACTAAAGGGCGAACGCTGGAGGAGATTGGAGGAGGGTAGAGGGCGGACGACGGACGACGAAAGTTCAAAGTTCAAAGTTCAAAGTCGGACGATAGACGATGGACGGCGGATGGGGTGATAGTCAAGAGTAATCTATCGTTCCGGCGTGGCGCGCCTTGTATACCAGGTTGCCTATGACTAACTGGGCTAGCAGCGCGTAGGATGCGCCGATTATGACTTCCAGGATGAGAAGGGGTAGCACGTTGGCGAAAGGTGCGCCCGCCAGGATGTCTCGGATGGCGTGGAGGCCATGCGTGAGAGGCATCCCTTGCGCGAGCCATTGCAACGCGGCTGGGAGGGCGGACACCGGGTAATTGACGCCGCACACCACCAGCATAAGCAGCATCGCGGAGTTGGAGATGACATTCTGGTACCCCCTCGCGTAGAGAGCGAAGCTCCCCATAAGCACACCCAGCCCGTAGCTCCCCAGCATCACCGCGAGCAAGGCAGGTAATATCATCAGCCCTTCCACCAGGGTAAGAGGCATACCCAGCAGGGGCGCGACTACATACATCCCGACCAGCCCGTTCATCAGACCATGCGTCGCCATCCCGATGTTGCGCCCCGTGAAGACGAGTAAGGGATTGGTAGGCGAGGCGACCAATAGGGCGAGCGTGCCCGCCCGCCGCTCCCACGTCACGGAGGCAGTGACGCCGTTGATGACCGATGACGCCAGCACGTAGACCGCGTTTCCCACGAGCGCGTATAACAACCTATCCTGGCCCGCCACGAAAGAGACGAGCACGGCGAAGAACGCCACCTGCGTCAGCACCCTGGGCACCCATGACACCAGGTATATCTTCGGTGGATAACGCCACAGCATATCCATGAATGAGTTATGCATGGTCACTTTAAGGATGTTGAGGATGTTTCGCATCAGTAGCTCCCCAACGAGGCGTCGCTACGCACGCGGCGCTCAGTCCAGGTGAATAGGATGTGGCCGATGGCGAAGTAGAGGAGCGACAACGCCAGCCCGCACGCTACGCTGATGAGCGGCGAGAAGCCCGCGGCCTGCCCTGCGCCGCTACGCAGGAGGTCGCTGCCCCATGACAGGGCGATGCCGAATGAAAGTGGTTGCAGCCACGCCGGTAGCGCCGCCACAGGGAAGGCGAGTCCGCCCAGCAGGTAGAAGGGGAAGGTGAGAGCGTTCTGGAAGATGCGTACCGAGCGCGAGAGTATGAAGACGTTCGCCATTATCAGGGCGCATCCCGACGTGGAGATCACCAGCACCAGTAACCCTATGAAGAAAGGCACGGGGTTAGTGATCTCCAGGCGGACGCCAAAGAGGAGCCAGGCTACCAGGGCAGTCTCAACCAGCGCGAACAAAGAGAGAAGCGTATTCGCGGCGATGCGTCCCAGCAGAGACTTCTCGAACGCGCCTGGAGGCGTGGCGACGAGCAGCTCAAGCGTTCCATAGCCGCGCTCTCCCTCTATCAACTCCCCCGAAGCGAACACCGCCCCTGCCCATAAACTTATCATCGCCGGGCCGACTATGCCGTAAAGTCCGAGGGTGCGCAGGGTCCCCGCCGACTGCGCCAGCATCAGTATCGCGACCGTATAGAGCACTGGGATAAGCACGGTAGTGAGGATGAACTCTATCGGCTCCACCCATACCTGCTGTATCTGGGCGCGAAACCCCGCGGTGAATACTCTCAATGCGGTTCCCTTCAGGACGAAAGACGAAGGACGAAGGACGAAAGGCGAAAGGCTCTCTTCGCCTCTCATCTATATTGATTACTTCTCAAATTACAGGCGTAATCGTCCTTCGTCTTTCGTCTTTCGTCCACTACTTACTCACACCTTCATCTTACGCTCGCCCAGCAAGCCCAGGTAGATGCTCTCCAGGGTAGGCTCTCTGGTGACTACCTGGGTAGCTCCCGCTTCGGCCAGGAGGGCGAGCGTGGCCGGATAGGCGGCGCTGTCGTCCAGCTTGATATGGACCATGCTGCCAGCGCCGCTGGCAGTCACTTCCAGGTTGTGAAGGGCGGGGTGCTGGCGGAGGCTAGAGTCTAAGAGGGCGAGGGTTGATTGAGGCACGACAGCTTCGATCTCGACATGTTGAGCGGCAGCCCGCGAGAGGGCGCGGGGGCTGTCGAGGAGCACGATTTGCCCCTCGTTGATGAAGGCCACGCGGTCGCAGAGGCTCTCCGCCTCCTGCATATAGTGAGTGGTGAGCAATACCGTCATGCCCGACCTCTGAAGCTCTTTGATTACCTCGCGGAAGCTGACCGACGCAACAGGGTCGAGTCCGATAGTTGGCTCGTCCAGGAAGAGCACCTGCGGATTGTGGAGCAGACCACGAGCCAGGTGGAGTCTTTGCTTCATGCCGCGTGAATACCCTTCCACACGCTCTTCGGCCCGGTCCCCCAACCCTACCAATTCCAGTAAGTACGGCACGCGCTCTTTCGTATGCTCATTGCTCATCTTGTATAGAGCTGCCCAGTAATGAAGCGTCTGGCGAGCCGTGAGTCGCGTATATAGCCCGCGCTCCCCGCCGAAGACCACACCAATCAGGTTGCGCACCTGCGTGGTATCACGAACCACGTCGTGGCCAAGCACTTTCGCCTGCCCCGAAGTGGGGAGGAGGACGGTGGAGAGTATCTTCACAAGGGTGGTCTTGCCGGCACCGTTGGGGCCGAGCAGACCGAATAGCTCACCTTGCTGGATGGACAGCGAGACGCCGCGCAGCGCCTCGTGGCTTTTCTTGCGCGCTCCCCATAGGCCCTGCTGCGTTTCATACGTGCGGCGCAGGTCGGTAGTCTCCACCGCTGCGACTCCGGCTGCCGCTTCCATGAGGCCCTCCTATAGGAAACGAAGGACGAAGGACGAAAGACGAAAGACGATTACGCCAAGACGCCAAGAAAGCAAAGGACGCCAAGTTATTATTGGGGTGTCTACTCACCAAAATGAATTCTACGCCTCTGTGCCTAATACCCATAAAAATCTTGGCGTTCTTCGTTATCTTGGCGTCTTGGCGTTTAATCCGTCCATCGTCCTTCGTCTTTCGTCTTACATGAGAAATAGTATAATCTATGTTGCTATGCAAAGTGCCCTCACAGTGCGCGATTTGCTCTTGCCAGGAGAGCCGCTTGACCCTTCAGAGGTTGTGGCGGGTGAGGGTGGGCTGGTGAACGTCGTATCATGGGTGGTGTCGCTACGACCCTATCCGCCTGCCTTTCCCCAGCTAAGGGGCGGGGAGCTTGCCATTGTGGCGACCGAGTATTTGACGCGACTCGACCCGCCCGTCACTCTCGTGGGTGCCATACGCTACCTGGCAGAGCGGGGTGCGTCGGGCGTAGCCGTGCGTGGAGAGATTGGCGGTGATGCGGTAGCCGTCGCAAAGGAGTATGGCTTTCCCCTCCTGCGCCTCCTCACCGAGATGCCCTTGCAAGACATCGAGCAGGCGGTGATGCGCGAGTGCGCGCTGCACGAGGCGCGGCGCGAGATGCTTCCCCAGGACCGGCACGCATGGGTAGAGAGCTTGCTGGGGGGCCGTCTCTCTTCGCTATATGAAGCGCAATCGCTTGCCAGGAAGCACGGCTACACCCTGGCGAGCCACTACGCTGTTGCCTACCTTGCCCACCCTATGCTAGACGCAGGTGGGCTTGATGAGATGGTCCAGGGGCTGGAGGAGGCATTCAGAAGGGACCGCAAAGCGGGCACGCCAATGCCGATTGCCATCCTATATGAACAAGGTGTTGCAGTTTTGCTGCCACAGGGCTGGGAAGCTGTGCTGCCGTTGAAGTTGATAGAAGGTAAAGTGCCATGCGGCGTAGGCAGTGAGAAGCCCGCGCTTGACGCGCCGGACTCGCTTGCCGAGGCGCAACTGGCCGCGCTGGCTTCCGCGCTACTGAGAGGTGGTGCGTCCACACGCTACGCCGATCTCGGTGCGGACCGTCTGCTACTCCTGCTCCATCGCGACCACCCAGAGGAGCTACACGCCTTCGTGGAAGAGACGATTGGCCCCCTACTGCGCCACGACGCCCGCTCCGCAAGCCCTCTCCTCCCTACGGTAGAGGCATTCATCCGGCACGGGGGTCGCCTGCGGGAGACCGCCGCCGAAATCTATGTCCACCGCAATACTCTGGCCTATAGATTGGACCGCGCCGCCGAGATATTGGGAGTGGATTTGAAGGATGTGGGGGCCAGGTTGGCTGTGGAACTGGCTCTAAGGGCGCTTCCGTTGTGTAAAAGCCATGACAATTAGGAAGGAGCCTCCTTCCTAATTGTCATGAGTCAAGATTAGCGTGAAGGGGTCTGGCAGTTGGGATAGAAGGTGTTTGCCACTATCTTAGATGCCTGGCCGCGTGTGACGTGGGCGAAGGGGCGGAAGTGTGGCCGGTTGTTAGGTGGCACACATGGCTCTCCTATTGCTCCACATGGGTATCCAGTCATAACACCTAGCGCTGTCAAGCGCTCGATGTAGACCCAGAATGGGTTAGAAGAGGGCACGTCCTCATATGTCTGCGTACCAGCAGGCACGGGTGTGTTGATCCCTGCTGCGTTCGCCGTTATCTTGGCCAGTTGCCCTCTGGTGGAGTTGGCGAAGGGGCGGAAGTAGGGGAGGTTGCCTGGAGGGTTGCACGGCTCGCTATCTGCACCACATGGATAACCGCCCATCACGCTATGCAAGACGAGTCGCTCGATCCAGAGCCAGAAGGGATTTCCTGGGGGCGCATCCTCAAAGGTCTGGCCGTCCGGCGGTATCTCATCATTGTATCCGGCAGCGTTACTGACCATCTTGGCTATCTGCCCCCTCGTTATGTCGTTACCTGGCCTGAACGTACCGTCGGTGTAACCGGATATGATATTCCTACAGGCCAGACACCTTATCCATGCGTAGAAGGTGGAGTCTGCCGGCACGTCTGTGAAGCTGAGGGTACATGCCGTAGAGGTGGGAGAAGGTGGTGAGGTGGGCAAGGGTGTACTGGTGGGGGTAGCGCAGACCTGCGGCATGCCCCTGACCAGCAGCCCTTCGTCGAGACCACCGGCGTTACAGCTGTACTGGGTGAAGGAGACTGCCCCGGCATTCTGTACGCCCACTGTCGAGTTGTTGCCTGGGTCGTCCATGTGGCCGTATACAAAATCGAATACGCCCGTGCCCTCATAAAGGCGTGCCTCGAAGTTAGCTACGCCGCCTTTGAAATAGCCCGCGCGCCATTCAATGTTGAAGATACGGTCAGGCGCGCTTCCGCTGAGCGAAGTGAATATGCCACAATCGGCGCAGTCGGTGACGAGGTCGGTCCAGTTCGGCAGGAGGGCAGCGCTGAGCGACGGGGCGGGCAGGCAGGTGTTGATGCGATTGCTCGAAGTAGTGGCGAACTGGATATTGCCGTTCGAGCTTATGTTAACCGAGCCGTACTCCTGGCCGTACAGTAGGAACGGGAATGGCAGGGTGACATTGGTTACGCAATCATCGCAGTGGTTGCCTATGTCATCCGTGCCAGGCACTATGGTAGCCGTCGCGGTAGAGAAACTATACTCACACGATATGACGGTGGGAGTTGCTGTGGCGGTAGGGGGCGTACCCGTCACGGTAGGGGTAGGGGTGTTACACGACCCTAGACCCGTAATAGTCATGGTGTATTCGGGGCAGCCCTGGTTGGTTGTGACTTCGCTGACTACTATCACCACGCTGCTACCTGCTGGCAACTCAAACGACATGTAAGCGTGTGGGTAGGGGCTGACGCCCATGTCGGCCAGGTAGTTCTGGCATATGTTGTTCGGGTCGAAGCTGTCGAGGTAAGCAGCGGCGAAGATAAACTGGTTGTTATTGCATAGGGTCGAAAGCCCTACCGTCACGCACTGCGTAGAACCGGTGTTGTTGGTGCGGGTGTAGCTGTCGTAATGGCGAAGTGCAGTATCCTCGGTCCCCGGGCAGCTCTCAGGAGCGTTGCATAGCGAGCGAACTTCGTCACGAAGCAAGCGTCCTACCTGCGTGAGGTCATTGTTGACAATGGACCCGGTAAACCGTTCATACCCGCACGGCAGCGGCGTAGCGGTGGGAATTGTGGTGGGGGTCTGCGTTATGGTGGCAGTTGGAGGAGGAGTGCAACCTGGACAGGGTGTAGGTGTGTTAGTCGGCGTAGCTGTTGAGCAGCCGTTTGGTTCCCATTGGAGCGCGAGGCCCTGCGACAGGCTGGAGGTCATGCAGGAGAATTGGGTGTATGTACTCTTATCGAATTGCACGCCAACCGTCGAGTCGCTGCCGTTATCCGATACTATTCCATACACGAAATCGAACCTCGTCTGGCCCTCGTAGAACCAGACCTGGAAGTTCACCTGCTGGAATGGGTCTCTGTACAGGACGGCGCGCCACTCTATCGTGAAGGTACGGTTGGGAGTGACGCCGCTGAGTGAGGTAAATATGCCGCAGCCTCCACCAGGGCAGCCAGGGTTATCGTCGGTGAGAAGGTCGTCCCAGTGCGGCATCATGGAGGCCTCGAAGCTCGGCCCAGGTAAACATTCGTTGAACGATATGGGGTTCGAGGAGATAAATTGCAGGTTGCCGTTGGAGCTGAGGTTGGCCAGGCTGTATTCCTGGCCGTAGAACGTCACCGGGAATGGAAGCGAGAGGTCAGTGATGCATTCATCGCAGTGGTTGCCTATATCTGTTGTGCCGGGGACGATAGTGCCCGTCGTTTCTACAACAGAATAAGAGCAGGCAGTCGGTGTCGGCGTGCCCTGAAATGTGCGAGGCGCAGAGACCGCCACCTGGGGAAGAGGGTCCTGCCTGGGTATTGCGATGGCGTTCGTGGCGAACAGAGTAAGCCCGGTTGCTAAGAGAACTAGAAGCCCTATAGCCATACCAGCGATCAAATACAAGCGTCGCATATGATCCCTCCTGTCCCTTGTGAATGACCAGGAACGAAAGCCGTATTAACGTAGGAAAAGCAGAGCGGTGTGTCGAACATTGTACCGCTCTGCTTCGTACCGGTCAACCCTGTAATTCTGTAGTAGTATTCCGACCAGGAGTGGAGAAATCACCGTAGGGGCGACCCTTGTGGTCGCCCTGTTCATAAGGCGCAATCTTGCCCCACCAGGGCGACCACAAGGGTCGCCCCTACGGTTTGTGACCTGAACATTTACACCACAGTACTATCTACCAGGGGCGGTCTGACAGTTAGGGAAGAAAGTATTGGCTACGATCTTAGACGCCTGCCCCCTCGTGACGTTGTTATATGGGCGGAAGTATGGCCGTTGCTGGTCATCACACGGCTCATTCTCTCCACCGCACGGGTAGCCTGACATCACACTCAGGGTGGTGAGACGCATTATCCATACGTAGAATGGGTGGTCTTCGGGTACGTCTGCGTAGAACAGCCCTGTTGGGTCTCCTCCTAATACTGCTGCGTTAGAGACAATCTTTGCTAGCTGTCCCCGGGTGGCACTGGCGTTGGGCCGGAAGTATGGGCGGTTGTTAGGAGGCTCACATGGCTCCTCCGGCACTAACCCACAAGGGTATCCTCCCATGTGTCCCCTCATAGATAGCCTGTTTATCCAGGCATAGAATGGGCTACCCACAGGAACATCCTCGTATAGCTGTGGACCTGGGTCTTCCGAGAAACCGGCGGAGTTAGAGACTACCTTAGCTATCTGCCCTCTCGTGATGTCGTTGCCTGGCCTGAACGTGCCGTCGGTGTAGCCGGAGATTATGCCTCTACAGGCAAGGCACCTGATCCATGTGTAGAAAGTGCTGTCTGAGGGTACATCCGAGAAGGAGATGGCGCATACGGTAGATGTAGGCACAGCGGTAGATGTAGGCTCGATGGTAGCAGTGGGACCACCCGGTGTTTGAGTAGGTGGACGCGGCGTAGAGCTTGGCGGTATCACCGTATTGGTGCGCGTGCCGGTAGGCATTTGCGTGTTCGTGGGTACACTTGTGGGCGCAGTGGTCGCACTCGGACCACCAGGCGTCTGTGTTGGGGCGATAGTAGCAGTGCGTGTGGCGGTCTGTAGCACGGTGTTTGTAGGCGTGGGCGTGGAGAGCGGATTGGAGCCGGATATCTTGGAGATAAAGCCGTCGCTTTCACCCGCGCTTGAAGGCTGGTAGGCGTTCGCCACCGGGAAGTTGCCCGACCCTGTGCCGCCCCCGATGACCGCGTTCCCTGCCAGGTCAATCAGGATGGCCGACCCTGAGTCGTCGCCAGTGAATTCCGGCGGAGCATAGTCCCCGCCCAGGAAGGTCGAGTAGATCAGGTCTGAGCCAGAGGCGTTCAGCTTGGTGACGAACGCATCGTTGACATCCTGCTTGGTGGGCTGCACGGCTCGCACCGTAGGGAAGTCGGGTGAATTGGTCCTGCCCGTGATATGGGCCTGCCCCGCACCATCGACGGCTATGTCGAACGCTTCATCGTCGCCGTAAGGCGGCTCGAGCGTGCCCCCTATGAAGGTGGAGTAGACGAGCGAGTTGCCTGCGGGCGTGAACTTGGTGACGAATGCGTCGTAATAGCCATTGAAGAAAGGCTGGAACGAGCCGGGTGTGGTGGGGAAGTTCGGCGACTGGGTGAAGCCCGTCACATAAATGTACCCCTGCTCGTCCAGCGCGATCCCCTGCCCATTGTCCTCACCGGGGCCGGGAGGGTTGTCGCCACCCAGGAAGGTGGAGAATATGAGGGCCGTGCCGGAGGGATTCATCTTGGTGACAAAAGCGTCACCATCGAACAAGGTATCCTGGAACGGGTTTACCGTCGGGAAGTCCGGCGATCCCGTGAAGCCGGTGAGATAGATGTTCCCTGCCCCATCCAGAGTTATGTCGTTCGACTGCTCGGCGTAGATGCCCCCCAGGTAAGTAGACCACACTATCGCTGATCCGTTGGGGCTTATCTTGGTCACGAAGCCGTCGGAGCTACCATGATTGGTCGTCTGGTATGCGCCTGCCGTGACCGGGAAGTTGGTCGAGCTGGTATATCCGGTCAGGAAGACGTTGCCTGCCCCATCCGTCGCAAGGCGTCCGGCGTAGTCGGTGCCGTTCCCACCCAGGTAGGTAGAGAATAGGGTGTTGCCGGTGGGGTTTAGCTTGGTCAGCACGACATCGTAGATGCCGCCCCCGTGAGTAGCCTGTACTGGGTTGAGCAAGGGGTAGTCATTAGAGGTGGCTATGCCCGCCACCGTGGCGTTGCCCGCCGCGTCTACCGATAGCGCGTACCCGTAATCTATGCGCGTTCCGCCAAGTATAGTTTGGTAGAGCACGCTCTGCCCGTTGGGGGAGAATTTGGAGACGTATATATCTCCGTAGTTAATATCGTTCTGGAAAGTGGTGCCCATGACGTAGATATTGCCCGCCGCGTCCCTGGCTATATCCTCAATCGAATCGCGCTCGAAGGAGCCGTAATATGTGGAGTATAGGAGAGTGGGGGAGGTCGGCGTGGCGGTTGGGGATAGCGTTGGGGTTGGCGAGTTTACGAAGGGTGTCGCCGTCGAGCAGGGGGGCAGGGTGAAGGTCAGTTGAAGCCCCTGCGTGAGGACTCCCGTATCGCATGAGAACTGGGTTGACCTGGAACCGGTGTCGCGCTGCACGCCAACCGTAGCGGTATTGCCAGGGTTGTCCAACTGGCCGTAGATTATATCGAAGCGCCCGTTGCCGTTCTCGTAAAGGCGTATCTCGAATTTGACGTTCACGATTGGCGGCTCGTTGCGATGGGCGCGCCACTCTATGTTGAAGATGCGGTTGGGGGCCGAGCCGCTGGTCGAGGTGTAGATCCCACACCCCCAGCCGGAGAGGCAATCCAAAAAGAGGTCGTCCCAGTAGCCGTATATGGTGTTGTTGTACTGGGGATTGGGCAGGCAAGAGTTGAACGGGAGGCTGTTATCGCTGGTGAATTGCAGGTTGCCGTTGGAGCTGGCCCTGGCCTGCGTGAAAGTCTGGTCGTAGAACTGCACGGGGAAGGGAAGGACCAGGGGAGCCGTGCAGTCGTTGCAGGCGGAGTTTGGCACGTAGGTAGTGCCTGGGACAATGGCCGCTCCAGTTGATTGGGTGATAGAGTAATCGCCCAATACGCAGACAACCGGGG
>DATEOC010000053.1:0-3603 GCA_035274425.1 Chloroflexia bacterium | reverse complement strand
TTCGGGACAGGTGCTCAAAGGCACAGCCGCTATGACCATCATGGGTGACTGGGCTAAGGGCTACTTCCAGGCAAATGACCCCAAGTGGGCTGACAACTTCGGCTGGATGCCAAGCCCCGGCACGAGCGGCATCTTCAAGGTGATTGTCGATACCTTCGGCCTGCCCAAGGGTGCGAAGAACGCCGCGAACACCAAGAAGTTCCTCGACCTGCTGGCCTCGAAGACTGGTCAGGTGACATTCAACCTGCGCAAAGGCTCCATCCCCGCCCGCACGGATGTGGACACCAGCCAGTTTGACGTTTACATGAAGGACGCCAACAAGGACTTCGCCGCAGCTACAGCCTTCGTCGGCAGCGCGCCGCATGGCTCGGCCACGGTGGAAGCCTTCAACAGCGCCCTGACCACAGCCATCAACAATTTCGTCGCCAACCTCGGTGACCCTGCGGCCACCGCCCAGGAGTTGCAGACCCAGGCGGCGGACTTGCTGAAGTAGACGACAGACGACAGACGACGGACGACGGACGACGGTTTTTGAAACGTGATGCGTGATGCGTGATGCGTGAATCCTCCATAAATCTCTGCGTCTCTGCGGTAAAATTCGTCGTCCGTCGTCCGTCGTCCGTCGTCCGTCGTCCAAACATAACCGAGGTTCCGCCTCATGTCTGACATCGTAGCATCTCAAGCCCCTGCGGTGCTGGTACGGTCCCGGCGCAGGCCTATGAGCCGGGACCGGCTGACAGCCATCCTGATGATCTTGCCCTCGATAATCGCGGTCATCCTCTTCGTGTACGGATTTATAGCGTGGAACGGGTGGGCGTCCCTTACCGACTGGCGCGGTCTCTCCGAGATGAAGCAGATAGGGCCGGTCCGCTTCCCGGACGCCCCCTTTGTTGGCTTCGCTAATTACGAGCGGCTCTTCCGCACCGAGCGCTTCCTCATAGACCTGCGCAATAACGGTATATTCACCCTCGCGTTCTTGATAGGGTGCGTGGTGCTTGGCCTGGGTCTCGCCATCCTCTTGGACCAGAAGATAAAGGGGGAGAGCATCTTCCGCAACGTCTTTCTCTTCCCTATGGCCCTCTCGTTCGTGGTAACGGGCACAATCTGGCGCTGGGTCTTCCTGGGCCAGCCCTTCCCATGGATTATAGATCGCAATATGGCGCTACCCGCCGTGATTGTGGCGGCAGTGTGGCAGATGTCGGGCTTCACTATGGCGATGTTCCTGGCCGCGATGCGTAGCGTGCCGGACGACCTGCGCGAAGCTGCGCGGGTGGACGGGGCGAGCGAGTTCCAGGTCTATAAGCGCGTCATCCTGCCTCTCATAAACCCCATCGTGCTGTCGGCGCTCATCATCCTGGGGCACATATCCCTGAAGATATTCGACCTTATATACGTTATGACCGGCGGCAGCCAGACACTGGGCCTGGCGACTGACATGCCTTCTATCTACATGTTCCAGCTTGCCTTCCGCGACGACCTCTTCGCCCGGTCGGCTGCCATCTCGATGATAATGCTCGTCTTCGTGGCTATCGTCATCGTCCCCTACCTGGTGACGAGCCTCAGATCGGAGACCGAATCATGAGCGCCACCCACGCGACACTCACGACCTCCGAGACGAAAGGTCGCGCTAAGTTCAATACCGCCAAGTTGGTCTTCTATATCATCCTGGTAGTTATGACCGGTTTCTTCCTGATGCCCGTGTATGTGGCGATAGTTACCTCGCTCAAGGGGATGGAGGAGGTCTCACGCGGCACGCCCTGGGAGCTACCCTCGTCACCTACCTTCGCTAATTACGGCAACGCGTGGGACCAGCTAAAAGGGGGCTTCCTGAATAGCGTCATCCTCTCAGTGCCGGGTGTAGCAATCTCGGCTGTGCTGGGCAGCATGAACGGTTACGTGTTGTCGAAGTGGAAGTTCAAAGGCTCGAACACCCTCTTTACGGTGATACTCTTCGGAATGTTCATCCCGTACCAGAGCATCCTCATCCCCCTTGCGCAATTCCTCCAGAGCATCAACCTGTACGCCACGATACCCGGCCTGATACTCGTCCACGTTGTATATGGCATACCGATTACGACCCTCATCTTTCGCAATTACTACGCGGGCGTGCCAAAGGAGCTTATCGAGTCGGGCACGATAGACGGGGCCGGTTTCTTCGGTATCTACAGGAATATCGTGCTGCCGTTGAGCGTGCCCGCTTTCGTGGTGGTGCTCATATGGCAGTTTACCGCGATATGGAACGAGTTTCTCTTCGCCGTCACCCTGAACAGCAACCCCGCCAGCCAGCCCATCACGGTGGCGCTTGCGGGGATTGGCTCAAGCCAGGCGGGCACCGATTACGGCTTGCAAATGGCAGGCTCGTTGATTACGGCATTGCCCACTCTGCTCGTCTATATATTCCTCAGCCGCTACTTTATCAGGGGTTTGCTTGCGGGGTCGGTGAAGGGGTAGAGAGGCAGAGAGGAGAGGATAGATATAGAGACATACATCGATGTATAATCGATGTATGCCTCTACCTTACCAGCTTACTGTCACCCTTTGCCCCGTTCGAGCCGCCTCTATCAGCGCATCCAGCACGCGCATGTTTGCCATGCTCTCTTCTAGGGGATAGCTCAATTCAGTATCGTTCAGTACCGCATCGGCGAAGTGCTGTACCATGAGTTGGTAGTGGTTTGCTCCTGGGATCTCAATTTGCTCGGCTTTGCTTACGTTATCAGCTTTGTCGATAACTATAGAAGTTTCCTCCTCCGTACCTCTGCTGAACGGGCGAGATACAGATATAAGTCCTTCTGTGCCTGATATTGCCAGACGCTGCTGCATAGTGGTGCCTACCTGGAAGCTGCAATCAATCACCCCAAGCACCCCGTTCGGGTATTCCAGCGCGCCTGCGAGCGACATATCAACGCCTGATGGTGCCCATACAGCGCTCGCCGTGACAGCATTCGGCAGCGTACCGACCACCAGGTTGGATACGTTCACGCAGTAGCTGCCAACGTCGAGCAGTGCCCCTCCCCCTAGCTCTTTGCTCCATCGCACGTCGTGTGGCCGCCTCAGGTAGAAGTCGAAGGACGCGCGCACTATCCTGGTCTCGCCTATTACCTGGTCCGCCACTAACCGCCTGATGAGCTCCGTCTGGGGGTGGAAGCGGTACATGAACGCTTCCATTATCTTGACTCCGTTCTTTTGTGACGCCTCTATTAATTCCTCTACCTCCTGGGCGCTGACTGCTATAGGCTTCTCGCACAGCACGTGCTTACGATGCTCCGCTGCACGTATGCTCCACTCCTTGTGGAGAGCGTTGGGGAGAGGGATGTATACGGCGTCTATTAGGCCGGAGGCGAGCATCTCATCGTAACTGCCGAAGGAGTGGGGTACGTCACGGGCCTGCGCCCATTCCTGGGCTTTTTTCATGTCCCTGCTCGCCACCGCCACCAGCTCGCTGTTGGTCGAGCCCCTGATACCCTTGACTACCGCATCGGCAATGCGCGCCGTGCCTAATACTCCCCAGCGCAACTTTGGACCTGGCATACTTACCTCCTCGATTTTAACTATTCAGGACTTTCGCTCAGCGAATGCCGCCGGTAGGGGCGTGCCGGCGGCATT
>DATEOC010000052.1:0-116792 GCA_035274425.1 Chloroflexia bacterium | reverse complement strand
CGCACCCCCGCCACCCCCAACCGCCAACTCATAGTATCTACTGCCGTCTATCGTCTATCGCCTATCGTCCGTCGTCCGTCGTCCGTCGTCCGTCGTCATCCACTCATCCCGCACCCCGCAGCGCGCCGGATCGCCGCCAGGAGCACGTCGGCGGTATCGTGCTTTCCAACGAACTCAACAGCGCCTGCCGCGAGGGCCTTATTCCGCGTGGAGTTATCATCATAGATGCTGAGCACTACCACTTTGATCTCAGGGGCGGTCTCGCGGAGCGCGAGCGTGATAGATATGCCATCCATATTGGGCATTTTGATGTCCGTGAGCATGATGTCAGGATGTAGTTTCTGCGCCAGGTCTAGAGCCGTCGTGCCATCCCCTGCCTGCCCCAATATCAGGATGTCCGGCTCAAGCGCCAGGCATTGCCGCAAGGCATCCAGCACAGAAGGCTGATCGTCTACGAGAAGCATTGTTACCATGATAATCTCTGTCCTATGATATTTTATCTATAATTAGAAATGCGAAATGTAGGGGCGAGGCATGCCTCGCCCTTACGAGAGACTGCTTGCATGACACCGCAATATATGCTACCCTACGATGCGTGGCAGTTAGTTACTCCTGCTGTAATAGAGTGTAACTTGCCTGACCGCATTGTGCGCGCTGCATAACATGTATATCTTTTACCACTTTCTATGTAGGGCTGCTATACTCCAAAAGATGTAATGCTACAGGGAGTCGTCTATGTCGATACGCGTTCTAGTTGCTGATGACCACAGCGTTGTACGTAAGGGTCTACGAACATTCTTGAGCCTCCACTCTGAGCTTGAAATTATCGGTGAGGCAGCCGATGGAGAGGAAGCTGTGGCGATGGCCCGCCAGCTCAAACCCGATGTTGTGCTCATGGATATCAAAATGCCGAAGATGGATGGCATCGCCGCGACCGAGATCATCCGCCGGGAGCTACCCGACACCGAAGTGATCGCCCTGACGAGCGTGCTGGAGGATGCCTCCGTGGTCGGGGCGGTGCGCGCCGGGGCAATCGGCTACCTCCTCAAGGACACGGAGGCAGACGAATTGTGCCGCGCTATAGAAGCCGCGGCTGCCGGGCAGGTGCAGCTATCGCCCCAGGCAGCCGCGCGGCTGATGCGCGAGGTGCGCGCTCCCGAAACCCCGGAGGCGCTAAGTGAGCGCGAGACCGAAGTGCTGCGCCTCCTTGCCCAGGGCTACTCCAATAAAGAGGTCGCCCAGGCCCTCAGCCTCAGCGAGAAGACGGTCAAAACGCACGTGAGCAATATATTAGGTAAGCTCGACGTGCCGAGCCGCACCCAGGCCGCACTTTATGCCGTGCGGATTGGACTGGTGCAGCCGGGGGCGTAGAATTAGATGTTGACGAAGGACGAAAGCGCCTGCTGGTCGGGTTAGAAGGGCCAATACCCATGAACGAAGCCTCGATCACTCGGTACATCACCGACACATTTGAGGGCGTTGATGCTTTCACGGTCGAATCGACTGGTGATACCTTCTTTTTCTACGATCCTGATCACATGATTCCCTTCGTCACACTCATCACCAACGACAATTACGACCACTTCTCCAACCTGAATCGCCCGTCGGTCTTTCGACTGAACATCGGTATCAGCAAAAAGACATACAACTCATTGTTTGGCTCACGACCATCCCCCTCCGGTGGAGGGGGTGCGGCTGATGATAGCATGACTGACTTCACCGCCTTAGATCAACTGATGCCTCACCCTGTGTACGCACGAATGTATTGGGTCTGTGTACTCAACCCCGGCGAAGAAACGTTCCAGGAAGTGGTGCAGCCGTTACTAGCTGAGGCCTATGAGATGGCCGTCAGCAAGTTCTCTAAACGCGCCGCCCGGAGAAGTAGCGAGTAGCAAGGGGCGAGTGGGTAGAAGCAATTCCTGGGTGAATAGATAAAGAAGACAAACAAAGAGAGCCTGGCTGAACTTATCTCGTTCAGCCAGGCTCTCTTTGTTTGCCTCCTTACCAGGTTAGACCTGAATACAACTTTAGACCTATCAACTTCCTCCATTTTGCCCTACCAAACTTGTAACCCATTAGCCCTAAAGAGCCATACCCTTTTGTTGAAGGGTAATTAGACCCCTTTGCCGATTTCTCGCGCTGTGCTGACTGACATAATTGCAGCGCAAGGCAAATGAGCAGCATACAAAAGAGACCAAATAACCTGAGAAGAACAGAGGAGACAAAAGTGAACAATATCATTCGCAAAACGGCCCTATTCACCCTCGCTATTATGGCAAGCATAGCGCTCCTGTCCGTCTTCAGCGCCAAGAACGGCTCCGGCCTCGCTATCCTGAGCTTCGAGCCGGTCTCAGCAGCGGCAGCAAACGAGGCCAGCCCACAGCCCCCCGATGCCCCCGTGGGCGCAGGTTTTACTTACCAAGGCAAGCTGGCGGACGGCGCTAACCCTGCAAACGGCAGCTTCGACTTCCGCTTCGACCTGTACGACGCCCCCACGGGCGGCAACCTGCTAGGTTCAGTCCTCGCAAACGCGCAGACCGTATCGAATGGCCTATTTACTGCAAACCTTGACTTTAGCGATACGCAATTTGACGGCAACTCTCGCTACTTGCAGATAGGGGTCAAGCCAGCCGGGGGCAGCAGCTACACCACCCTCTCCCCACGCCAGCCCATTACCCCCGTGCCCTATGCTCTGTACGCACTAAAGGCGAAGAGCTACAAGAATGTGGTAGTCGTTGCGAAGTCGGGTGGCGATTTTACCAGCCTGACCACCGCCCTCAACAGCATTACCGATGCCAGTGCGACCAATCGCTACCTGGTGAAAGTAGGCCCCGGCTCATACGGCCGTGCGACGATGAAGCCCTACGTGGACATCGAAGGTTCGGGCCAGGATACCACAGTACTCTCAGATTACGGCTATTCAACCGGCACCAGCGGTACGATAGTAGGAGCCAACAATACTGAGATACGCTCCCTGACCGTGGAGAACTTAGGTGGTGACTACTACGCGGTGGCGATGTACGCCGACAACACTTCACCGAGGCTGTTAGACGTAACGCTCAAGGCCACGAATGGACAACTCTCTAACTGGGGTCTCTATGTAAAAAATGGCGCAGCGCCCACGCTGACCAATGTTACAATTTCCGCTTCCGGCGGCTCCATGAGCAACGCTATAACCACCGATAAAGCGGGGGCAATCGTAAAGAACAGCAGCCTCACCGTCAGCGGTGCGTCCTACAACTACGCGATTGACGCCAGCAACTATGGCTACACAGGGGGTCTGACGATAGAGAACAGCCAGATTTTCGGTCCCGGCCTCACCATTCGGTCTGCATACTCCAACATCTGGGTAGCCGCCTCCCGTCTTTCGGGCGGACCAGTGCAGCTAACCGTTGGTAATCCGGTTGTATGCGCAGGCGTACACGACGAGAACTTCACCTTCTTCGCCAATAGCTGCCCACAATAATGACAAGTTACGAGTTATGAGTTACGGGTTACGAGTTGTCGAAAGCCCTGACTCATAACTCGTAATCCTGAACCTATAACTAGCTCAACAGAGGATTGAAGAGGAGAAAGCGATGAGAAGAACTACCAGGTGGCCGGCGATGCTATTTGTAGTGGCGCTGCTGGCCCTGACGATGGGGGCAGTGTACGCACAAGCGGGAGGGTTCGATCTCTCGTGGAGCAAGATTAGCGGGGGCGGATCAACCTCCAGCACAGGCGGCTCCTACGCCCTGGGCGGAACGATAGGTCAGGCGGACGCAGGCAAGCATACAGGTGGCACGTACACTCTCGATGGAGGCTTCTGGGGCGTCTCGATAGCTAACCCCTCCCCAACAGCAACCTCAACCTCTACTTCAACCTCCATATCCATACCTACATCCACGAGTACCGCCACTCGCACAGCCACAGCAACATCAACCAGCATGGCTACATCCACAAACACCGCCAGCCCGATACCGACAAGCTCTCAGACGGCTACGCCCACCTCTACTTCGACTCCTATGAGCACAGCTACAGCGGCAAGCACCAACATCCCATCGGCAACGGCTACCCGCACGGCAGTAAGCAGCAGTACGCCTATCGTTACATCTACATCTACATCAACCGTCATAGCGACTACGCAGCCAGGAAGCACGGCGACCAACACACCACCTGCTATAGCAACAGCAACAGCAACGGCAACGGCAACGGCAACAGCCACAGAAGCTCAGCCCAGCGCCACATCAGTACCCAGCACCGCGACGGCAACCGTAATAGCCACATCTACGGCTGAACCGTGCACAATCAGCTTCAGCGACGTTCCACCAGACCACACCTTCTACTCTTATGTACAGTGCCTGGCGTGCAGAGGCATACTTGGTGGTTACACCGACGGAACCTTCAGGCCCGGTAACGACGTGACAAGAGGACAACTGGCAAAGATCGTCTCCAACGCCGCGGGCTTCAACGAGCCAGTATCAGGTCAGACCTTCTCGGACGTAGCGCCGGACTCGACCTTCTATGTCTACATAGAGCGGATGTCGGCAAGAGGCATTATCGGTGGCTATACGGATGGCACGTTCCGCCCCTACAACAACGCTACAAGAGGACAGATAGCCAAGATTGCGGCCAACGCGGCAGGTTTCAATGAGCCGGTATCGGGCCAGACCTTCTCAGACGTAGCGCCAGGCTCAACCTTCTACGAATACGTTGAGCGGATGGCGGTAAGAGGCATCATCAGTGGCTACAACGACGGCACATTCCGCCCTTACAACAATGCCACGCGAGGGCAGACTGCAAAGATAATGTCCAACGCATTCTTCCCCGGTTCTTGCTCGATCAATTCGGGCCAGACGCCGGATGGCAAATAAGAAAATCCATAAGGGCGGGCCACGTGGCCCGCCCTTATGGATTTAGGACGTTTCTATGCTATTCACAGGCTAACCTGACCGGCTATGTATATCTCCCAACCCCTTATTCAAGTTCTTATCGAAGGGAGAACTATTAGTAACAAACTTTGCGTTTAGCTTCTCTTGGCTCTTGACATGCACTGTGGCACCTTCTTCTTTGATTCTTTCTCTCAATGTCGCTAATATTTCGGCATCGCGTTTCGCATCCGCCATTCCCATTTCCAGCTCATAGTCAACAAGGACCTGCATTAGATCTGCGGCTCTGTCTAGCTCACCTAACTGGAGCAACACATCTCCCAGGTTCCAGCTACTAAGTGCATATGCCTTAGTATCGCCTGTACTGATGGTGATAGCTATGCTCTCCTCATAGCACTGCACTGCTTGTGCGGAGTCCCCTAATGCAGAATATACATTACCAAGGTTGCAAAGCGTGCGTGCTTCACCATAGAGGTATCCACCCTTCCGATCGGCAATCAAGGCCTGCTTATAATACTCTAGAGCTTCCTGTAGGTTGCCCAATGTGAAATGAGTATTACCCAGGTTATTCCGAGTAGTTGCTTCTCCGTGGCTGTCATTGAGGGCGATGTTGAGTGCAAGCGCCGCATCATAATACGAGATGGCACGTTCGAATTCTTCCAGGTCCGAATAAGCCAGGGCCAGATTGTCCAATGCAGCACTCTCTCCTTTGCGATCACCTAACGTGTGCGCGAGCGAGAGTCGCTGCTGCAAGTAGTAAATTGCCTGCTCCAGGTATCCTAATTGAAAGTATGCGCTTCCTAGATTTCCTAAGTCTTGCCCCTCTGACCATCTATCACCCAGGCTTCGACTGATTTGTAGAGCTTGTTCGTGGCATTCGACCGCCTTATGCAATTCTCCGAGGTCCATATAGGCGAGTCCGAGATTACCTAGCGCAGTGCCTTCGCTTCGCGTATGTCTAAGCTGCCGCACGATGTCTAATTGCTGCTCGTAATAGCGGATTGCTTGCTTCGCATCTCCACGTACAGCATAACACAGCCCAATGTTACCCAATGCTCTGCTCTCTGCATCTTGATCCTGGCAGGACCGCGCCGCTTCTAAGCTCTGCTGTTGGCAATCGATAGCGCGATCTATCTCGCCTACTGCCAGGTAGCAGAGTCCTAAATTGGTAAAAGCTGAGCTCACACCGAGCTGGTTTCCTAAATGCTGTGCCAACGCGAGACGCCGGTTGTGAAATTCTATTGCCTGAGGGATGTCACCGAGCGTGTAGTAGATATTTCCGAGTTCTGAGAGAAGACGGCCTTCCATCTGTGAATTGTCTAACCGCTCGGCAGCCTGCAATGCCAGACTAAGGCGAGGGAGTAATTCGGCCTGTAAAGGGTAACGTAGGTCGCTGAACGCCAGGGCCGCTTCTGCGTAATCGAGCGTTAGTGAATCCAGAATGGGCGAGTTACTTTGTGCCCATTGCCAGCCTCGATCGATTTGCGCCAATTCAGCATCAAACCAACGCAGTCCCCTTACCTGATCGGTACCACCCGCCAGATAGAGACATGAGATATTTCGTACAACCTCAAGATAATAAGCTGCGTGGCGCTCGTATGCGTTCAAGGATTTCTGTGCTTGCTCATGAAGTCATTTCTTCCATCAAGCTGATGGCATAGTCAGCTAACAGGGCGTGCATCCAGTATCGATTGTCGGGTCGAAGCTCCACCAGGCCTCGTTGAATAAGGTGTGAGGTGGTAGCTTCTGCCTCGTCTACGTCGCACTCCCATACGGCAGCCGTAGCACCGATCTCCCAGGTAAGAGGCTCACCTCCAAACACCCCCAGCATTGCGAAACGTTCCTTATCGGTCTGCGTCAAGCGGTCTAGGCTCATGCCCAGTATAGCTTTTAGGGAGGGAGGCTCGTCATCTGGCAGTCCCTGGCGGGGTTCAGACTGTAGCAGGCCTAGCCTCGCCTCACGTCTCTCAATCAACTCATCCACCAGTTTCCGCATGCGCGGCGGCACGTCGGCTTCCATAGCCAGTAATTGCCCGGCAAGCTTGATTGCGAGAGGAAGGCCGTCGAGCTTGCTGCATAGCCGTTCAGCAGCCTTTTGATCGAGAGCCACTGCCTGGGGAGCCAGTTTCTGTAGCATTTGTAGGGAGGCTGCCGGGCTTAAAAGGTCCACCTTCAGGGTCCGGTCCGGCGTGGTCAGAGTATAGGCGATTTCTGATGCGCGAGTGGTAAAGAGAACACGGCAGTTGGGTCCTCCCAATAGGAAATGTCGGGCGTGGTTGGGGTTCCACACGTCATCTACTATAATCAGCGCCCGGCGCTGGGAGAGGGCGCTGCGGAGCATAGCTTCGCACGCAGCTTCATCCGGCTCGGTGCGCAAATCCAGGTTGAGGGCATCGCCCCAGATATTGAGAAGTTGACGAATGGTCGGCTCCGGGCCAAGCTCAGCCCAAAGAACCCCATCTGGATAGAGGGCCGCAACATTGCTTCCCCTGCCGATAGAAATGGCCAGGGTCGTTTTGCCTATCCCGCCAAAGCCTCGCAGTGCAATGGGCGACACATCCGGTTCGCTAGAGGTCCTTGCAACTAACATCTCTTCGATTTTTACCAAAGTCTCTTCTCGGCCAAATACCCCCTGATGCGGGGGGGATGGCACGAGGTACGGACTTGGAGCCGAGAGCGGGGGCGATTGAGGGTGTGGATGGGGTATTACTGTACGCGCAGGGAGATATTTATCAGCCTCGGCACGAAGTTCATCCCAATCTCGGAAGCTTCTATGATAGTTATACGATGCCTGGTATTTGGTGAGCAGCCTATTCATTTGCTCTAAAAAGAAACGTTGCGCTTCCGCTATCTCCTCTGTGCGGGGAGCCTTACCCAAGTTTCGCTCAACGAAAAGCAATACCAGGCGAGCTAGATAGCCCAGGGGCGGGGGGCCATGCCCCTCCACATCCCCATAATCAGGCCGTTGGTACCTACTAATCGTGGAACGGTGTACCCCAAAGTATTCGGCGGCCTTGCTCTGCGCCCGGAAAACTCTGGAGACCAGGTTGGCCGCATAGTCCTGGGGAGTGTCGCCTTGCCTGAATTCGGGCCAGCTATCTTTGCTCTGCATACGCTTACCTCCAGGATGAAACCCAATAGGTGATGCTTGCACGATATGGTCAAGTGTCGCCTCTTGCATACCTCTTTAGCACAGTAGATTACTCTTCTTCTCGATACTACTCGCTGTTGCAACTTTGTTGCAGTCGTGTTGCAGCGACGTTGCAGCGCGGCCAGGTTCAATGGGGGTGAGCAGCCAAAAGCTGTTCACCCCGACAAAAAGGCGAGTGACAGCAAACCTTGAGGTGAGCATCGGTTAGGCCAACAGGTGACGGCACCACAAGACGTAAGCATAGCTCCACTGCTTTCGGTCGGGGACCCAGCGGAGATTTGGCAACTCAAGGCGTCTCCGGAGCCGCCGAAGTCCAAGACAAACATCTTCCACTGGTGAGACATTCGACCATATACACAAAGGAGCACAAAAGTGAACACTACAACTTCGGTAAACAAGAAACGATTCTGGAACTCTATCTTCCTAGCCGCCTTCCTGGCCCTCATGGTCACAGTTGGTGGGCCGATGGTAGGCCAGAAGGCAGCTACGACACCTACGGCACATCTCACGAGCCAGCAGGTCTCCTCAGCCCTCAACGGCAACGGTACGCTGTTGGGTTTCCTAAGCAACCTGCTGACTGTGCCCAACGCTTACGCGGACGGTGGCGACTGCGATGGGATTGATCCTCAGCCCGATCTGGACTGCCCATCAACCCCTACGCCCACGGCCACGGCGACACCTGACCCGGGCCAGTAACCACCAATCTAAACCGACGAGCGTGGAAGGAGTACACTATGTACTCCTTCCACGCTTGTTTTCGCCACTAAAGGCGTCATGTCCCCCATAGCCATATAAGCTTAAATACAATTCGCCCTTGCCTCTAACACCCGAGTGCTCTACAGAAGAGATGAGCCACTTTGCGCGTTGGGTTGTATGGCTGCTTTATAGTAGCGAACTGCCCGCTCATAATCACCTCTTGCTTCCAACACAGAGGCGTAACTAAGGCAGAGGGTGTCTTTAATCTCTTTGACCTTTACCTTCTCCAACTCCTCTAACGCCCTCGCGAATAACTGATCGGCTGCCTGCGTATCGTCCCTTGCCTCTTCAACGAGGGCAGCACCATGTAGCGCTTCGGCATAGGCACGGACCGGATTGGCCCACAACCGGTTGGTGACAGCATATTCTGGACTGAGCAACATCTCCGCATATCGTACGCTTTCTGCCGCGTGCAGCCCCGCCTCCTCAAGTTTTCCCTCTCTTCGGCACAGTTCGGTGTAGTATCGATGCATGAAACTCAACGCGGCAGGATCATCTGTACCCGCGAGAAGTTGCGCAGCCCTATCCAAACTTTGGGCCACTTTGTCAGTTCGACCTTCCTCCAGAAGAATATCAGCGAAGTTGATATTCATGGCGGCTTCTGCTACTTTATTGCGGGTGGACTGGTATATTTGTATAGCCTGCGTGACATGCAGCCTGGCGTAGCGCCACTCTCTTAGCACCCTATAGGCAAGGGCCAGACCCCACAAGATCTCCGCCTGCCGCTCCGGCGCGTCCAGGTCCTTCGATATACTCAGCGCCTCTTTGTAAGCCCCTATAGCATAAGATATATTGTTGAGCGCCCAGTAATCGTTCGCCAAATTTTTGTAAACACTGAGCCGGAAGTTGAGGTCCTTTATCCCTTCATGCTCTAGAGCGTGTAAGCACTCCAGGTGGTAAGTGAGTGCCGAAGACGGGTCCTCTTGCTCGTAATAGGCAACTCCAAGCAGATTCTGTGTGCGAGCGCACGCCTCTATATCTGACCCTGTAAGTTCCAGAGCTGCCTCCAACTCGGGCCTGGCGCGGTCAGGTTGCTTTGTTTGTAGATAGGCGCGGCCTCGCGAGAAAGGTATAAGATAAAGGATGTTGGGAGGCAGCCTATCAGCGTAGGGGGCTGCTCGTCGCTCCAATTCATCAATCAAGCGTAAGGCCTCTTCTACTTTCCCCTCGCGCATTAGCATCTTTGCGCGATTGAAGCCTTGTTGGAGCTCTTCTTCGATTGGCGCCATATCTGACATGAAATATCCCCTCTTTGTCTCCTAATAACGAGATTTCGCATCGAACGATATTAGCATAATCATCAGCAATCCGATACAAATCGAGCCGGTGGCGACAAAGAAAGAATTGAGCGCGACTAACGATGCCGATACGTCCGGGATACGGCTCAGCGACGGCACCTGACATCCTACCATCAAAGTCAATTATTAGCAATACTTACAATAGATGAAATATACTGGGGATGTACTGGCTCAATGTACCTGAATTGTGGCCATGCAATCTATGATTAGCTTTATATAATTTCATTCTTGCCGAGTGGCCCCGTCGCGCTGGAGCAGCTACGCGCTTTCATCTTAGCGAAGTGAAAGGAGGCTGTTGTGCCGTCGTTCAATAAGGTTAACGTTCATCTTCGCCATGCCCGTCATTACGCCGAGGTTGCGGCCACGGCACAGCGTCTATATCTGCAAGGAGGCGAGCAAGCCGAGTCGGGTTTGCAACGCTTCGGCCAGGAACAAGGGGAGATCGATAGAGCGTGGGCGTGGGCCAGGTCTCAACCTCCTGGAGGATCACCCGCGATAGACAACCTATTGGTTGACTACGCGAACGCGACGATCCACATTGGGGACCTCCGGTACAGACAGCGGGAGGAGCGAATACCGCAACTCGAAGCGGCACTCGCGGCAGCGCAGCGGGTGGGGCGCAAAGGGGCGGAAGGCGGGTTTCTAGGAGGTCTAGGCGCTGCCTACGCGGCGTTGGGGGATGCTCGCGGGGCGATCCAATACCACGAGCAACACTTGGCCGTAGCACGCGCGAGTGGCAACTGGCACAGTGAAGCTGGGGCACTCGGCAACCTCGGTCTGGCCCACGCAGCCCTGGGCGATACCCGACAGGCCAATGCCTGTTACGAACAGCAACTGGCGATTGCTCGCAAGCACTGGGATCGCAAGGGCGAGGGAAGCGCCCTGGGCAATCTCGGACTTGTCAATCTCGACCTTGGGAAGCCGCAACGCACCATCGAATACTCCGAGCAGGCGCTCACGATCATGCGCGAATTGGGAGACCGCCGGGGCGAGGCGAGCGCACTCGGAAACCTGGGCCTCGCCTACGTGGCGTTAGGAGAGCCTCAGCAGACGATCTCCTATATGGAACAGACTTTGACTGCAATGCAGGAGCTAGGGGACCAGCGTGGTGTGGGGAATGCTCTGGGCAACCTGGGGGAGGCCTATTTCGACCTGGGGAACATCCCGCAAGCCATCGCCTATCACAAGCAAGCCCTCGATGTCAGCCAGGCCATAGGGGACCGCCGGGCCGAGGGACAAGACCTCGGCAGCCTCGGCGTGGCGTACGAGGCGCTGGGAGATAGAGCCAGGGCGATAAGCTATTATGAGCGTTCGCTGGAGATAGCGCGACAGATAGGGGACCGGCGCAGCGAGGAAGGTGCTTTGAACAATCTTGGTCGGACTTATCTTGCGCAAGGAGAGTTTCAACAGGCTGTCACCCTGGCAGAGAAGGGGCTTGAGATCGCGCGGGCGCTTGGTGACAGGCCTGGTGAAGGGAATGCCCTCAGCATACTGGGGGTCGGTTACGGGGCTGTAGGGGATGCCCAGCGCACCATCGATTACCACGAACAGTTGTTGGAGGTAGCTCGCGAACTTGGCGACCGGGCAGGTGAAAGTAAGGTTCTCCGCACCCTCGGCCATGCCTACCTGGCAATAGGCGCTCCCCAACAAGCCATCTTATACTGTGAGCAGGCTTTGGTGATAGCGCGTGAAATCGGGGACAGACGAAACGAGGGAGTTGTGCTAAGTGCTATAGGCATGGCACATAAAGAGTTAGGTGACATGCCCCAAGCTATTAGCTACAGCGAGGAGGCTCTGGTGATTGCACAAGAATTGGCAGACCACTATGGGGTAGCGCGTGCAAAGTGGAACCTCGGCCTGGCGCTAGAAGCGCAGGGTGAGCTGAGCCAGGCTATCACCTTGATGCAAGTCCTTGTGGATCACGAACTGGCCGCCGGGCATCCTAACGCTAATAAAGATGCGGAGCGGGTAGACCAAATCCGAGCAAGGTTACGCGCACAAGGGTAGCGAAAGCCTTTTGTGGTCTATTTCTGAATTGCCTGGACAATAAAATCCATCTGGTGGCTAAATCAAATAGCCCTTCGCATAGAGTGAGCCTGTAGCTCGGCTGCTACCCGGTAGAAACTCACGGCCTTTTCAAACTCTCCTCGGGCCTCCAATACCTTAGCATACCCCAGGCTGATCGCGTACCTGGTTTTCTTGTTAGCTACGGTCTCCATTTGACCTGCTGGCTGCACTTGCGCTGGCGACTCCACTAGAGCTAAAGCTCGTTCGAAGATACGGTCCGCAGCCTCTCTATTGCCCCGGTCCTCCTCGATAAGCGCCTCTATGTGCAATGCTTCGGCGTACACCCGGGTGGGATCGTGCTCGGATAGCTCGGATAGCCCAAATGGATTACCCGCTTTGCCTTCGATAGATTGTGCAGCCTCGAAGTCCGCCTGGGCGAGCGCAATACTCTGTTGCGCATGCTGGCTGGCTGTCTCAAACTGGCGTTGCCTGCGCGCCAGGTCTGCTTCCACCCGGTGGAACTTGCTCATAACCGTACGGTTACCTGTTCCCGCCACCAGGTCGCCTGTCGACTTGAGTAGCGCAGTTGCTTCTTCATACTGCTTCTCGCCAATCCGTATCTCGGCCAGATTCAAACAGATAGATGCAGCTTCTGCCTGGCTGTCAGCAATCTCATGAATATGCAGCGCGTGCAAACCATATAGCTTAGCCTGTGGCCCGTCGTTCGAAGCCTTATGCGCCTCAGACATCTCCCAAAAAAGGTTGGCCTGTCGCTTAAGGTCACTGAGCTCTTCTAGAATAGCCACTGCTTCCGTATATACGCCGGTTGCCAACTCAGCCTCATTCAGCGCCCAATAATCGTTGGCAAGGTTGAGGTATACACTCACCCTGAAGTAGGGGTCTTTGGTTGCATGGCTACGGACGCGAATCATGTTCAAACACTCTAGATGCTGTTCTACAGCGAGCTGAGGTAGGTCAAGCCAGAGAAAAGCGACACCTAAGAGATTACGGACCCTTGCACTGGCTTCCTCATCTTCTTTCGCGGTCGCAAGTGCGGTTTCTAGCTCTGCGCGCGCCAGATTCAACTCCTTAGCCTTCAGATGTACGCTACCGCGTAAGAAAGGAATCATGTACGCGAGGTCTGGCGGAAGCATCTTTGCGTAAGGCTGTATATACTGCTCAAGTTCATCAATGAACTGCAAGGCTTCCTGAAGGAGGCCGGCACGCAACAGCATTTTGGCGTAATTGCACTGAAGGAGAAAATCCTCCTGCTGTCTTTTGACGTCGCGTTCGCTGGCAGGTTCCTGTGACGTGGAAAGAAAGTGAGTAATCGGCACTCCCAGCCGGTTCGCGAAAATATCTAAAGCTTTGAGGGAGGGGCGAACGGCACCCCTCTCGAGGGCGCTTACGTACCCTTTGGTAAAATCGTCTCCCGCAAGAGCCTCCTGAGTCATCCCCTTCTCCTGTCGCATCCTTCTGATGCGATTACCTAAGGAAGGGAGTGAAGTAACGGGAAGTGAAATTGTCTTAGTTAAGTTACTCATCATGCTTAACCCTTTGCAGTATTTATTCTATAGCATTTTTGGTCAGGTAAAGCATCTAGTGCCTCATACTCTCTTGACCGATGAAATCATAAGCCTGTTATACACCTATAATACCATAACGTCATAAGAGACTAATCTATTCGCTCGCCAGCAACAATTCCGTAAGGATAACTTCATTTGCCCATCCTCTCCTTGTCCCGCACGCTCACTGAGATTATCGAGATACCCGGTGTATTATAATTGCATAAATCTCTTCTGAGAAGGAGAATAAAACTCTACGATTGGCAGCAATATACTTGACGGAGTCCAGGTGTTGCCCTATACTTTGAAGGATGGTGCCTCTGTGAATTGCTTGTTTGAGCAGGGTTACGGTACCAGCGCTTCATCTAGAAAGACCGCTTGGCATTTGTCTGAAAGTGAGCCGAAAGATGCAAGCATTGACCAGAAATGATTCTTCTAGCGATGCGAATTATTCAACTCAATATTGGGCGCAGCTCCCCTTCGACTACCATCCAGCAAAATACATGTTCTTTGCGCGCGTGAAGCTACCAGGCGAATGGGCTGAAGGAGAAATTCGCCCACTAGAGGACCTGCTCCTTTCGCCTGCAGCCGCCGTGCTCAACTACGGGCAGGCGGCATTTGAAGGGATGAAAGCGCTCCGCACTCCCCAGGGCAAAGTTGTGCTTTTCCGCCCATTCGATAACGCGCGCCGTTTTCAGAGGTCTGCATCGCGCCTGGTTATGCCACCATACCCGGTAGACCGATTTGTTGCCGCAGTCGAAGCGGTCGTTAGAGCCAATGCGGATTATATACCGCCATACATATCTGCTCGCGAATTGCATAGGCAACCAAGCTTATACATACGACCTGTAATGATCGGCAGCGGACCAGTACTTGGAGTAAAGCCCGCATCTGAATACACATTCTATATCATTGTTAGCCCCGTGGGACCCTTCTTGCCAGGTAATGGTTGGCTGATGGTCCCCGACGCAGCACACAGAGCAACTCCATTTGGAACAGGAGATATCAAGGCAGCAGCCAATTATGCTGGCACGCTTCTGCCGCAGAAACTCAAGCCCGAAGGATATAAGGATGTGCTTTACCTGGATGCACGCAGCAATGAGAACATCGAGGAATTGAGTTCCAGCAACTTCTTTGCCGTGCTGAAGGACGGCACCCTGATAACTCCCAAACTCGGTTCGATTCTGCCGGGCATCACAAGGGACTCGGTGATAAGAATCGCTCGTGAACTTCTCGAGATGAGAGTCGAGGAGCGCGATATTCTGATTGATGAAGTGCTCACCTCCACCGCAGAAGCATTCTTCACAGGGACTGCCGCTGTGATACAGCCCATTACAAAGATAGCCTATCGAGGCACCACACACACGATAGGACCATCTGACGAGCAGATGGGTAAGACAACTCAAGAGCTAAGCAATTGTCTGGTTGAGATACAAACCCAGCAACAAGCAGATCCATTCGGTTGGGTGCGAGAGGTGTCCATCTAACGGAAATTGTAGAGCGATTTGCTTTCAACATGGTTCGCTGCTGCTCTTTCGCCGCTAACTGATGGCGCGCTTGGGCGAGGTAGTTGGCGGTCTGCTAAACTTCGGGTGTATCCAGTTCCTCGAACAGCTTCAGCGCTTCTTCCCATGCTTCTATGGTCTGCTTGAGCAGACCCAATTTGAGGTAAGCCCGTACCAGATTACTCAAGGCGAGAGCAGTGCCGTATCGGTCTCTTAGCTCCCGCTTTAGTGGATGCCAGCCAAATTCCCAGCGCCAGCGCCTCGCCGTATCGATCCTCCAATTATCGATACAACTCAAGGGCGCGGCTTAGATATGTCTCCGCTTCCGCAAAGTTCCCCAACTGCCTATGGGCCACACCCAGACAGTTCAACACTCCCACCTCTAATTTTGGATCGCCCGCGAGTGCGGCATCGCGCGCTGCCAGCTCGGCCATCTCGATCCAATCTGAACGGTAGCCCCATCGAGCCAGGCGAGTGTCGCCACCTCTCATCTCACCTGATGATATGCGGCCGGGTTCTTCCTTAGCCCTATGCTTGCGAAGAGGCAGGCATTTCAGTTAGAATAATAACTAAATGGGCATTGATACTACTACCATCTTTACTACCTAGTCGCCCAAGAGTATTCCCTTTTGGATCGCATTGTTGTGATGACACGTAGTTCCAGGGAAGAACACCATCTCTCGTATTGTCTATCACTACAAAGTGAGAAATGCTCTGCGCTCAAAGCCTCATCAGGGGAGCAATTATGGATGACATTGCACAACGCTATAATGTGAGCTTGGGCGAGCTTTGGAGACGAGAGACCGATGAGGCCAGAGCTATGCGTGACGAGCTACACGAGGCACTGGTCGATGCCTTTGATCAACAAGATCTCATCGATCTGGTGAATTCCTCATTTGTCAATGATGCAAGCGATATAAACATTGAGGGCGCAGCTAAGACAATTGTGACTAACCTCCTCTCATGGGCCAGGAATAACAGCAGATTAGCAGATGTAGTAATCGAAGCGTATGCCGCAAATGAGAGCAATACGAAGCTCAAGAACTTCAAGGATAGATATCTTTCCGAGACGGGAGGCAGGATCCCCATATACTTCGTTGTAGCGTCTATGCTCCTGGGAGATATAAGCGCGTTGGAGGATGAGATTGCCTCCAAAGCCACTAAGTTCGTGGAGTTTCAACAGGCGCTGAAAAACAGCGGTGTAACCGATTGGAAATCTGCATATCATGCGGAAAAGCGAGAATCGTGGCGTCCTCCCTCTGAGCAGCGCGCGGTCATCGAAGTCATAGAGGAGACATTCGCCAGGCTTACGAGCACCACTTCTCAGTCAGCCGACCCTGCTCACCTTGAGCTAAAATTCGTGTCTGACGAGTTCTTCGGCCCCGACAGAGAAAAGTACTTAGCCCTATGTACTCTTATAGAACAGTCCGGTGCCATAATCATCGTAGACGCAATCTCACTCTTCCACCCCACCGTAAGGGAACGGCTGAAGGATTCGGCGCTAATCCCCAGGGACAACGTATCTCTGTTGGTTTTCTCTCCAGTCAATCCGATGGCCAAACAACTCAATCAACTGATTGAGGCCGCGGTCGATACAGCTTTAGGCAGAGCGTTGTACCGGTTCAACAAGGAATTCGACCAGGGTTACGAAGTCGGTATCGGCAATCTTTTAGCCATGCAACGCTGGCTCTATTCTATAGCCGTGCCCGGCGTTGCGGCCAGGGCGCGAAAAATTAAGCCCAACCGAAGTAACGTAGATATAGTACGAGAATTTCAGAGCGGAGGCAGGTAAGTGGAGCCGATCCCCGAGTCTGGGAGAGGAATCATATATACCTTCTACTCCTATAAAGGCGGGGTTGGGCGCTCGATGGCCCTCGCCAATGCCGCCGATTTGCTATACCAGCTTGGCCTGAAGGTCTTGATGGTCGATTGGAACCTGGAGGCCCCAGGGCTGGAGCGATATTTCCCTGTGGACCTCGACAAGGCCCTTACCCAGCGCGGACTCATTAACCTGTTGCTCCAGTATAAAGAGAATATGGCTAAAGTGCTGGACGAAGGCCAGCTCCCTTTCGAAGACCCTGAGACATATCTCATAGATGTTTATCCGCAGATGGAGAGCGGGGGCCGCCTTCAATTGTTGACGGCCGGGCAGAGGTCGGGAGCAACTGATTTCGCCGGCTATTCGGAGCAGGTCCGAGATTTCGACTGGTCCGACTTCTATGAGGACTGGGAAGCCGCGATTTACTTCGACTGGCTGCGCCAGCAGTTTCAAAAGAGAGCCGACGTAATACTAATTGATAGCCGCACCGGAGTCGCGGAAATGGAGGGAGACAGCACCTACCAGTTCCCGGATGTCCTCGTGCTCTTTTGCAGCTCCAACATGCAAAGCCTGGACGGAATCTCGCAGATAGCCCGGAGTTTCGTCAGTCCAATTGCTGAGAGGAGGCGCAAGGGACGCCCCTTGAAGATGCTTTTCATCCCCTCGCGCATCGAGGACCGCGCGGACGCGCCATTGGTCGATGCTTTTCGTGACAAATTCCTGGAAATAGTCGGGAGTGAGAGCCTGAAACCGTTCTTTTCCTCTCAATTGGCGGACAACCCCGACCTTCAATGGGACCTGAAGATACCTTACGTGCCTTTCTACGCCTTTGCGGAAACGGTAGCTGTACGCGATTCAGCTCCCCAGGGAGGTAACGTTCTGGCCGGTGCGTATGCAAATTTGCTGATAGCTATGGCTCACCTGGCTCCAGTGGATGGCCCGCCGGGTAACCCCTCCTATGAGGCTCTTACTCGTGCCGTAACTCTACTGGAAGCCCCTGGCGCCTTATCATCTGCGCTACCTGTTGATAAAGACATCAATGCTCCCCCGTTCAATCCGCCCCTGCCATATCCGGGCATGTCTCCCTACACGGCGGAGAATGGACACTTCTACGGACGCGCTGCCGAGACCAGGCGGATGGTGCAGCATCTCCGCAACAGCCGGCTGCTGTTGCTAATAGGGCCTTCCAGCTCAGGAAAATCGTCACTCCTTCAAGCAGGGCTGGAGCCTGCCATCACCAGTAGCGCCTACTGGCCTCCCGGTTATTGGGCAGTACTGAATATGCGGCGCACGATTGATCCGGTACGTACGCTCTCAGAATTGTTAGGCGACGACCTCAGCGACCCTGCCCGGGCTGTAGATGCATGGCTCAAATCTCACCAGCCCGCACAACGCCTCCTGCTGATAATAGATCAGCTTGAGGAATTGCTTATCCAGGACGACGCCCAGCTTCGGGAAGAGTTCATAGCGATAATAAACAAGCTACGCCAATCCGAGAATTGCGCGGTGGTCATGTCGCTACGCTCCGATATGTACTCCGATTTGATCGCTTCCGACTTGTGGCCCGTGAGTGAGGGCGACCGGCTAGAAATTACCCCCCTCACAGATGACAACCTTCGCAAGGCCATTCGCCAGCCCGCGCTCGATGTAGGAGTTACGATTGAGCCCGCGCTGGTGGAGCGCCTGGTGGCAGATTCGGCCAACGAGCCGGGAAGGCTGCCCCTTCTGCAAGAAACGCTCCTGGTATTGTGGGATAGCATCGACAGGCGAAGAATCCCCCTTAGCGCATACGAGAAGTTGGGCGGCCCCGGCGTCACAGGGCTGGCGGCTGTGGTAGATAAAAAAGCAGACAAGATTTGGGCTGAGCTGGCTCCAGAGCAACAAAAGATCGCCAGGAGGATATTTATCCGGTTGGTGCAGTTCGGTTTTGGACGGCCTGATACCAGGCGCCAGCAATTTACCAGCGAGTTACAGGCCGACGGGGATAACCCGCAGCAATTCGAGAACACTCTCGCTGCGTTAGCGAATGGACGCCTGTTGGTCCTCGGTATTCAAAAGGCTTCCGAAGGGGAGATGACCGGAGACAAGACCACTGTCGACATAGCGCATGATGCTCTTATCCAGGGCTGGCGCACCTTGCACGGCTGGGTCAGTGACCTGGAGACGCGCGACAATGAGCGCACAAGGCGAAGGCTTGAGGAGAGGGCCGGCAAGTGGGCCGAATCGGGCAAGAGTAGTAGTGGCCTGCTGAACCTGACGGACAGCCAGGTAGCCGAGGAGTGGCTCAAGAGCCAGGATGCACAAGAGCTTGGATATAGCTCTCTGCTCGCCGAGCTGGTAGCTGCGAGCAGGGAGGCATGGGAAGCAGATAGGAAAGCCAGAGAGGCAGCCAAACAGCGTGAGCTAAAGCAGGCGCAACTCCTCGCAAGGCAGCGAAAGCGGGCCATTGGGATGCTTGCCACTTTGCTGGCGTTGGTAATTATCCTTGCCGGAGTAGCGATTTGGCTAGGACAAAGGGCAGAGAAAAGCGAACGAGTGGCTCAGGCCAGGGCACTTGCGAAACAGTCGATAGCAGAACTGGACAGGGATCCTGAGGTCAGTTTGTTGCTGGCAATGGAAGCGGTTTCAAAGACGCAAAGCTCAGGGGAAAGATTTATCCCTGAAGCCGAAGATGCCTTGCATCAGGCTCTACTCAACTCGCGTGTTCGCCAGAGATTCGTGGTCGAACAAGAGCCCAACAAGACCCCTGGCACCAGCATAACAGGTGTTGCCTATAGGCCAGATAAGTGCCAGGACCTGATGAGCCAGGAATGTTATGTAGTCACCACTGACGCTAAAGGGGTTATTAGAGTCTGGCGCTCATCGGACGGGCAGTTGGTCAAATCGTTCCAGCATTCCAAAAACATAATCTCCGATTGTGTAAGTGAGGAACCTGAGAAGATAAACAACGTGTCATTCAGTGGTGATGGCCGCTTCATTATCACAGCAGGGAACGACTGCACCGCCGAAGTTTGGCCCGCAGAGCAGTTTTGGAAGTCAGGTACTATAAAGCTTACGACTGCAATTACTCTAACGCGTACCAAGCAAATTTGGAATGCGGCCCTGAATGAGGATGGCAGCAAGGCCGTCATAGCGAGCGGTGATGGTAGAGCCAAGGTGTGGAACATGAGCCCAGTGTTGCCCACGTTTGGAATCACATCGACTTTTGTCTTGACCCCAAGCGAGGACATAACCTCTACTACACGGCTCGAGTGTGATAAACCAGACCGGGACCTAACCTCTACACTGCAAGGTGTGGCTGACGTTGCGTTCAGTCCAGATGGTCGCTACATCGCTACGGCCAGCGCCGACCATAGGGCTATGCTTTGGGACGCAAATACTGGGCGCAGAATAAGCAAACTCATAGGACACTGCGGGACGGTTTGGAGCGTAGCTTTCAGCCCTCTAACCTCAACTATGCTGTTAGCGACCTCCAGCGATGATGGTAAAGTCATGCTTTGGGACCTATCTAAGGCCGAAACTATGACTGAGACGACTGAGACCAAACCTATACGCACGTGGATACTCCCTCTCTCGAACAATGGCTTGAATCGAGCAGGGTTCAGCCCAGATGGAAGGTATCTCTTTGCCGTTAGCGATGGGCACCAAGCCACAATATGGGATTTGGCAAAGGGTAAGGAGATAGTTACTTTGCTCGGGCACAGTGGACCTGTGCATGCCGCCGCCTTCAGTATGGACCAAAGCCGTATAGCCACAGCTTCTGGGGATGGCACTGTGCGCGTGTGGGACTGGAATACGAGCGGTGGCGAGGAACTCCCCGCACTGGAGGTCAGCACAATCATCACGCAGGGAATAGGAATAAATAATGTCTCTTTCAAACCCAAAGATAAGAATAACCCAGATGGCAATGAAGAAGTGGTAACTGCTAACGATGATGGGCGTGTTACCGTTTGGGAGTTGATCCGAGGCTCAAGTGGCATTACCGCCACAGTGAGGCAAATTTACACCGCAACTCAGCACACCGCCCGTGTGAATACCGCCGTGTATAGCCCGGATGGAAAAAGCATATTGACCGCCAGTGATGATAGAACGGTAAAGATATGGAACCCTGAAGAGCACACTTTCCATAGCCCAATCGATGTACATCGAAACAAAGTCCTTAGCGCTGCGTACAGCTCTGATGGAAAGAGGATAATTACCGCGAGAGATAGGGTTTTCAATAAGGACGGTGATATCATAAGCCCAAGCACGGCCATAGTTTGGGATATCGATCCAAAAAACCAAGCTAAGTATAAGCCCACCTATTTGTGGCTCCCACCGCCTTATCCTATCACATGTGCAATCTTCGACCCAACCGGTAATCAGGTAGCGACTTGCAGTGATGATCTCGGCCCGGGAGGATACTTAAGCATATGGGACGTGAGTAGCGCGGCGCTCACTGGTAGAACCTTTATCACTACTCCCATTACGACAAAAGTAGGCCACTATGGCCCAGTGACGGCAGCAGATTGGGATGAGAAAAACGGGATTGTGACGACGGGCGTAGACTGGTCCGTGAATATATGGAAGGGCAGCCTACCCCTTGAGACACCTCAGACTCTTACGGGGCACCTGGGCACCGTAACGAGCGCGACATTCAGTAAGGATAGCAAGAAGCTTGCGACGACCAGTACAGACGGCACCACGAGAGTGTGGGATACTGACAACTTCGATAAGACGGTGATGTTAAAAGGGCATGCAGGGCATGTACGAGCGGTCACCTTCAGCCCTGATGGCAAAATCGTGGCTACGGCGGGTGAAGATGGCACGGTAAGGCTTTATCTGAACGACATAAATCTGCTAATGCTCCTCGCGGAGAGTCGCGCTATCCGTCCGCTCACCCCTGAGGAGAAAGCCGCCTACCTGGGCATACCTTTGCCTTCACCCACACCTCTTCCCAGGCCGTAAGGGTGCAATCTCAAAACGGACGTTGCGGTCTGTGGGGGCACGGAACGTATCGATGCACGCCGTGCCCCCGCCAAAGGGTTTGGAAGGGCGCTTAGAGCGTCCTGATACCTTTATTTGAGCGACCGGCGTTACATGTTCCAGACATCAGGGAGCTTGCCCCGCACGTAGTTGTTCAGCCACCTAGATACCAGTGGATCTGTCAGGAAATCGGGTCCAGGAGCGTTCCATGCGCCAAACAGGGCACGGATGCGCTTTTCCAGGGCTTTCTCGAATGATTGCTTTACTGTGAGCTTTGGATTGCGAGCGCTGGGTATTTTTCCCAGATTCGCGTAGTTGGTCAGGTCCAGCTTGGCCCCATCATCAGCGTCAGGATCGTAGAAGCTATCCGGGCGTTCAGGTCCCGCTTCGTACTTCGGTATATTCAGCCTGTGAAGAGCAATCTGGCGGGCATCGGCGGCTCCCCTGCGGAAGTCATACATTCTGAAACTCTGGTCCAGGAATGCGCCCAATGCTTGCATGTGGTTGCCCCGCAATCTTCCCTTCTGGCCTGGGCCTTCGGCGACGGGCATAACCAGCGCGAATTTGCCCAGCACGTCGACAGGAGCTGGATCGATACCCGGCATTGCGGCTTCCAGGCCAACACCGGCATCCTGGTTGCGCTGCTGCTTGGAGCGGAAGACGACCTCGTTCTGAAGCTGGATGGCGCTGCTCTCCAGCATCATGGCCGACAACAAGGTAACAGCGTATTCAAGCAGGTTAGGTGGGTCGGGGTTCTTGTTGATCGAGCCAACCTCTCTGCGCCAGGGATTGATAATCACGAAGATGCGCTCATCGAGGTCGCCCACCTGGCTTGCATACCACCAGGCGAGGTCTATCGGCAGATTGTTGAACGTGCCACCATCGCAATACCAGAAGTCGGCGGAGCCATCGAAGCTGGGCGTCTGGACGTAGTGCCGGTCATTCTTTGCCTCGCGGGTCAACTTGACCATTGGGAAGGCGAAAGGGATGGCCGCCGATGCGCGCGCTACGGTGCTTATCCGCTGCCAGATGGCGTCCGTGGGCAGAAAATCGGAGCTGAGTCGGAATGTCTCCTGCTCAGTGTGGCGGTATTGGACAAATTCCTGGTCGCCGTCGGCGGTGGGCTGCTTGATGCGAGATACGTAGGGTAGCGCGCTCGTGTTTGTGAGGGTCATCGCCACGACAAGTTCCTCAGCGCAGAATGAGGCGCGCCTAGCGTTGGCGGGGTCTTCCTCCCACTTCAGGGTCTCTTCGGCCACTTCGCGCAATCTGCGCGAGTTCAAGAGGGACGGGGTTTCACCCGCAGGCATGTCTTCAGCCAGCAACTCAAGGATATCTACCTTATTCACCCACACATCCTGGAGCTTGGTCTCGCCTCCTCGATAGAGCAAGCCGTGCGCGATTATCGCGGCGGTTGTCGCCCCGGCGGACGCGCCGGTGATGATGTCGATCTCATATTCATCGCTGGAGGCGAAAGCCCTCATCAACTCATCGAGCGCTCCCGCTATGTAGGAGCCGAGTGAGACTCCGCCGCTCAATACCAGGGCTACTTTCTTCTTGGCCATATCTTTTCTTCCCCTCCTATTTGAGATGTTTGTTGGCAAACGCTTGCAACAGTATGTTGCTGTCATTTTCTGCCTGAGCTACCCTCACCACTTCTGCCAGACGCTGTCGCGTCTTGGCCCAGGTAAGGAGGTTGGTAACGATTGTTCGAGAAGAGCCTGAAGTATCTATGTCGTCTGTATCGTTGGGAAATGCGCCATTGATCAGATTTATCAGGTCCTGCTTGCTGAAAGCATCGAGGAGGGCATCACGCAACTCATCTCGCGCTGCCTTTCCTTCCGCCGAGTTCGAGCGCCACAGCGTCTCCAGATCGAGGCTGACCATAGCGTCCCCTGTCGCATTGCCTACCGGAGGACCTACCGGAGTGTCTGCTGGAGCGCCGCCTACTGGCTCATCGAATGTTGGATTACCGTTTGAGGTAGAGTCTCCCGCATCAGACGCGGCAACAGGCTGAACGCTTTCGAGCAATTTGGGGACGATGATTACGTTGTTGCCGGGCCAGAGCGTGCAAGGAGAGGAGGTCTCGATTATCTCTAGGCTAACCACGTAGTGCGTTGGCACAGATGGTCCGAGTTCTATCTCAGCATCGAACAGCACAATACCGTCAGGCAACGGTTTATCGTTGCCTGGGAGGCGGTCAAGGCGAAAGACAAGCGCACCCTTTTCCCTGCGTGAAAAAAGCGAATAGCCTAGCACGGCCAGGTCCTCGCGCTGTTCGGCCCCGACGACGCGAGCAGTATCATCGCTCACCGATATTCGTCCCTGGAGCGTGCTAAGATTGAGGCCTCCGAGCACCTTTACCGGCATCAGGACCCTCTGGCTCGGCTTTCCTATTGCTATTCTATCAGGCCAGAGGAGCGAGCCTTCCTTGAGTATATCCTGTTGCAAGTCACTTTCTACCGCATCGAGTGGCTTCAGGGGGTCAGGTTGTTCAGGCGCTTTATCCCCAACAGGAATCTGCGTCAAATGCGTCCACAGGAGAGTACGGAATTGCTGTGACTTCTTTTGTACATTAAGAAGCTCACTGCTAAATGAGACGCCATGTGGGTTGCGCATAAACGCGAACATAGGCTCCTGGCTGAGGGCCCTGAAGAGCATGGGAGCCGACCAGCTAGGTGGTATCGGGTTGTCTTTGAACAGGTCACTACGGGCCTCGCGCACCGCCATCTCCACGTTTCCAGGCGCCTTCCTGAGAAGACTGCGGAAGAACGCCTTCAGGAATCGCATAGCTGCATTGGTCTCCAGCATGTATCTCATGCCCACCGAGACCTGCACCCCCGCCTCACTGTCTACCAGAGCTTGCGCGACTCCCTGGCTTCCCTGCATCCACCGCGATTTGGACGCCTCTATTATCTCCTGCACTTCTGGGTCTTTTGCAGCTATTATCGCCGCCGTCATGCACCCGGCTAACAAGGCCACTGGCACGGGGTGTTCCTGGAACTCTGCCGTAAGCTGGCTGAAGCCAACCGACTCATGGACCAAGCCATTGTCCGATTCCATCTGCAGCACGCCGCCCGGCTCCAGGCCGACATGCGTGGGTAGCACGTCGCCATGGCCCAGGTAGACCAGTATGTGGTAATCGGTGGTCTCCAGTTGCTCCTGTAGCGCGTCCCAGGTGGCCGCCTTGCCCACCTCACTGCTGAGAAGGTCCACCTGTACGGGATTCGCGGCTGCTGGCATGCCAGGGCCGGGATGGGGCATCAATTTCTGCCCCTCTTCGAGTATAGCGTCACGCAGAGGTACGGCCTCAGGTATGGCTCCACCCAGGTCCTGTGGGTTAGGGCGCACGATGAGCACCTTGAGCGGCCAGTTTGGGTTAACTTTGGCATTTTGCGCGCTGCCAACGCCCGGTAACAGATGTACCAGGCTGTCGATCTTAGGATTCAGCAGTACAGGGTTAGCCCCGTGCTTGAATTGTATTAGCTCTATTGGGAGGTTAGCGAGCTTGGGTATGACCTGGCGGTCGGCGTTGATAATGAGGCGGAACGTGTCATCGCCCGCATTGTCTAGCGCGTTTTTCAGATGGATATTCAGGTCCTCACCGAGGAACCACTCGCTCAGCTGGGCCGTGACCCTTTGTACCAGCGCAGCACCTGAGGCACCGGAGCGTAGCGCCTTGACATCAGCTTCGGGCAGTTCCAGGAGTGCCCGGTCTAGCTGCAAATCGGCCGGAATAAATTTGTTGGCTCGCACGTTGAGGCGGAGCTTCTTGCCGTTGGGGGCAATGTCAACCTGAAAGTCTACATTGCTCATCGGGGCTCTCCCTCCTCCAGGCTTGTCCATGGGCTTAGCTCGGCCTCCAATTCGCTGTGCCGAGCTTGCTCTTGTTTCAGATACTCCTCCATGCTAGGATGAAGCGTGGAGTACTGGTTCCTGAGCAAGGTTATGTTAGCTATAGTATCGCGTGATACCTGGAGTTGGGCATTTATCAGGGCGGGGTCTGATGCGCCGGCGCCGCTGGCCAGCGTGGGGAGCGCCCCCTCCTCGAACCCACGCTCTTGCGGCCTGCGCCTGAAAAGCGTGGAGTGGGTATGGCGCAGGAAGAGGGCCACAGGTTCCAGTATGCCCGGAGTGGCACGTAAACCACCTGCAATAGCTTCATCTATAGCCAGGCTCTCAGCCAGGCTCTTGTAGAAACCCTTCCAGAAGCCACGAGTTTGCCTGGGGTCCATAGGTCCAAGGCAGGCGACCACGCTTGGCAAGTGGGCTGTCGAACCGGCCAGGTAAGCGAACGCGCGATAAGTTGAAGGAGGCGAAAAGCTTCCTTTGTTGGGCTTGACGGGCCGGCTCACCTCCTCTGAGGGGCTAAGGCTCAACACCTGCACCCGGCTGCCCAATAGAATAGAGCTTATCTCTCTGGCTCCTAACGCAGGTTGCTTCAATGATCCACCGCTATGAGAGTCCTTTAGGAACCCCTCATAAGAGAGGGAAACACTGCCCGTTGTGACCACGTGCGCCAGCTCGTACCCTTCGCTGGCGGTTTGCTGCAATGCTTGACGCAAGGATGTGTCTGTAGTACCTATCATGGTGACTTCAATACCCGAGGGGAGGTTGTGCAGGGCTGCCATCAGGCCGCTCGGAAGACCCGACTGGTCACCAATCACGGCAAGACGAAGGACTTCTTCTACAGGGAGTATCGGTGCGATGACGTTCGGGGGAAGGCCACGCACGAAGAATACCCTGCTATTGGGCGGGGCCACATAGCTCTGTTCATTGGCGTGGGCTACCAGTTCCCAGGGCAGATCGTCCAATTCAGGCGTTTGGCTTGACCACCAGATACGAAGTGGCCGCTCGGCCTTTGGTCGTGGGCTGAATAGGCCCACAAGGCCCCTGGAAAGGGTCTCGAACATACGGTCGCTGAAGCGGTTAGGATCCTTAGTCCCTCGCCGGAAGAGTGAAAGGTACTCCTGGTAGCCACTCCAGCGCACAACCACTCGTTCCACCCCCGCCAGTGGCAGACCCGCCAGCGATTGAGCATGGCGATACGCTTGTGCATTCCCCACCTCGACAGTTGTTCCTACTCCCTCTATCTGGTTAGTCACCAGTGACTCTGAAAGCAAGCTCACAATATCCGTCACGTTGGTGTAGACCAGCACGTCATAGGAGTGGGTTTGCTCATACTCCTGACCACTGACGCGTTTCGCTTGAGATTCTGCGATTATATTGAGAGGCGTAGGGGTCAACCTGATGACCACCTCATCGAACTCGGAAGATAGGATATTGCTCATTGATTACTTTCCTCCTCTTCGCCTACATCTTCGCCTTCTTCTGCGACCAGCGCGCTGAAGTCCAGCTTCCGCGCTAGTTTTCCCACATAATCTTTGTTCTCAGTCTCCGGCCCTGCGAATTCTGGATGCGGGATTAGCTTTTGGAACTGTAACGCATCATTATGCAGCTTATCGGGCGCATCGACTTTAGCTGGGTCGAGTTTCACGTAAGCGATCTGCGCCGCCACAGGCACCAGTCTATCTGGGAAATCGCCAGGTTGGATGTTTGCCATATTTTGGCCGGTGCGCAGGAAGAATGCAAGGTCCGCTGCCTTCCTTGCGTCACCAGCCAGGTCGGGCACGAAGTCCCTCAGCGAGTGGGCGGTGCCATCTTTGGTAAGCGCCTGTAGCTGGGTGTTCAAGAAGAAATCAGCTACGGTATCGCACTCCTCTACGAATGGCTTGATTGACTCGATCAAGGAGGTTATTACTGGCGGCGTGTACCACGTCTTCATTATGAAGTCCGCAGCCTCTGTGAAGAGAGGTACGTCGCACTTTCTGAGCATAGAGGCCAGGAGATTAATTCGGACGAAGGAGTCTGGGTGTACTTCGCCACTTTTGAAGATCATAGAGAGGGGTGATCTGGGGAGGAGTAGCAAGCCCATAGTATACGCAAAGCCCGCCCCTCCCAGGAGCACTCCGAAGGTGTCCGCCAATATCTCTCCCGCCCAGCGCTTCCAGGTAAGCACGCGGTCAGCCGGCGTGCCTTTGTTGGCTAACTCTTTACCCAATCGATCCTTTATCTCCTCTACCAGCATTAGCTCCTCATTTACGTTGTGGCCTACTTCGTGGTGTATGGAGCATAAGAGCCAGTAGCACGTTATGTGATCAAAGGGGACCCGTATTACCGGGATAGGCAACACTTGATCACCGAGGGCGATTTCGGCGTCGAGCGCGCTTATTTTGCGCCCGCGATTTGCTGCCACGGGGCTTTCGGAAGCGTGCAGGAAAACCAACGGTGGCGCACGATGTTCCTTTTCGGCTATCAACTTCCACTCGACCGCCCGGTTCATACAAGTCAGGTAACAGTCAGACGCGATGAAGTCGGCAGCGCGCAATAGCTCGCTGAAGTTTGAACTAACTTGCTGGTCTATAATCATGCGGAACAGGCTCCAGAGGCCGTTGGTCCCAAGTATTTCCGCCACAACGTCCCTGTGTGCCTGTGAGAATGCCTGTATTGGCTGTGCAGGGGATAGTAGGGCAAGTTTCTCATTCTGGCGCTTGAGCAGCTCCTCCATCATGAGAGTGAGCGCCTTGAACTGGCTTTGGTGGATGCCGAGCCCCGCTACATTCGTATTAGCTTTTTCCAGCCACTGGGCTACCTCATTAGGAAGAAGCGAGGCGCGCCTCTTGATATTGAAGGTAACGCGAGTTTGCAAGTCCACAGCTTAGTCCCCCTTGCTCTTCGTCTCAGGTGACGCGAAAGATAACGACGCGAAAGATAACATAGTTGAATGGGAGGGTCGTCTGGCCATCCGCCCCGGCGGCGATAGCGCCGGAGGTAGGAGCGTTAATCCCAATCAGGTAAAGGTAAGCACACTACGGGCAACGCCCTTTATCGGCTGATAGATTGCACCAATTAAAGGAACGAACAATGCGGCCTCATAATTGACAGGAGGCTGCGTACTAACCCAAGCGCCAAATATAGACCAGTACTTCATAGGACCAGCTAGCGGCGCAATGATAGGCTGGGCTACAAAGTGTGGCAAGTATAACACCCAACTCTAAGTAATGCAACAGTGCCTATGCTGCTTCTGTCTGAGCGTCGTTTCTATCTTGGTCCATCTGCATTTTCCGCTTCATATGAAGTAAGGCCAATAATCAGTTAGTGCCAAGGAGTATCGCGGTACTCGCCTGGGAAGCTACTTTAGTAGCAGTATACAGCGTAACACCACGCTTGAATTCTAGTCCATATCTCTTGATCGTGCATCACCAAAAGTGATTAATTTTTGCAAGGGGCGCTCTCTCACGCTCAGGCCATTTGCTTGGACACGAGAACTCCTCCATGTGTGCAACTCCCTAGCCTATGGAATACGGAAGAGGATATAGGCGATGCGATGTAGCAATAGGAATCTTAAGGCGATCTTAAGGTAGCAGCTTTGATTCTCATGTCTTTTTAATGGAGAAGGTGGTATAAGCCAGATTACTAGGCAAGATTGGGTCTCATCGTTGAACGGGCGCATACGCTTCAACAGCTACATTTCCTGATAGAGACCAACCAGTCAAGAGGAGTGACTCGCCCGTGAAGAACTCCCTGTCTAGGAGAGGCCATAGAGCCGACTCGAAGTCACGCCGCAGTGTCCTACACCTTCTTCCCACCGTCCCTGCTCCGCCACTTCCCTCGCAACGACCCCTCCTCCCAGGTAATCTAACAACTAAAGCGCGACGTGCTGACAGAGCATCTTCAGCGCCTCCCGACTACCCCCCCGGACAGCTACGCATTGCCCTCTATTCTCATGACGCGATGGGCCTGGGGCACATGCGGCGCAATCTCCTTATCGCTCGAACGCTCGCGGGACCTGCTCTAAAGGCATCTATCCTGATGATCGCGGGGGCGGGAGAGGCTACCGCTTTTGGGTTGCCGCCAGGTGTAGATTGCCTCACTCTCCCCGCACTCCGGAAAGAGAGTGATGGTAGCTACCATGCTCGTAATCTGAGCATAGCCCTCCCGGAGTTAATTGCGCTTAGAGGCTCTGCCATCGGCGCTACACTCGAAGCGTTTCACCCTGATGTGCTGATCGTAGACAAAATGCCGCGCGGTATAGGGCAAGAGCTTGACTCTGCCCTGGCGCGCCTGTGTGCTTATGGCCGTACCCGTTGCGTGCTTGGCCTGCGCGACGTGCTGGATGATCCCGAAACTGTGCATCGAGAGTGGGACCGCGATGGCAACGAGCATGCTATCCGGAGGTATTACGACGCGATCTGGATCTATGGCGACCCACAGGTCTACGACCTGGTACGCGAATATGAGCTTTCGGCAGATATAGCCAAAAAGGCCCGTTATACCGGGTACCTCGATCAGCGCCTCCGTCTTGCCGCGCATGATGGCGAGAGAGTGGACTTGCTCAAGTCACTTGGCCTACCTCCCGGACGACTCATGCTCTGCCTGGTAGGTGGCGGCCAGGATGGTAGCCGCCTGGCTGAAGCCTTCTCGGAGGCTGCTCTCCCCCAGGATGCCGTGGGCGTCATTTTGACGGGTCCTCATATGCCGGTAGAGGTACAACAGCGTCTCCACCGGCGTGCTTCCCAGAATCCGCGCATGAGAGTGCTTGAGTTCGTCCCAGAACCGGCCTACCTTATGAGCCGCGCTGACCGGGTCGTGGCTATGGGAGGTTACAATACGACCTGCGAGATACTTTCCTTCGGTAAGCCCGCGCTCCTAGTGCCCAGGGTGAAGCCACGCCTTGAGCAGTGGATAAGGGCAGAAAGGTTACGAGATATGGGCCTCCTCGATGTGCTACACCCTGATGAGTTGCATGCAGCCGCCCTGACGCAGTGGATGGCTCGACCCACGCGCTCTGTCTGCGATGCACGGCGCTACATCGATATGGATGGCCTGTCGCATTTGCCAGCCCTGCTATCCGAGTTAGTGGCCCCACCATCTAGTTCGCCGGTCACGCACTCATACGGGGAAGGAGCATGGCATGTTAGTAACTGATGCTCCCCGCGTCGGCTACGTGCTGAAACGCTACCCACGCTATTCAGAAACGTTCATCGTGAACGAGATCCTCGCGCATGAAGCGGCGGGAGTTGACATAGAGATATTCTCCCTCTACCCCCCTAACGACGATCACTTCCAGGACGCGATCTCGCACGTGCGCGCTCCCGTCACATACCTGACCGCGTATGGGCTGAAAGCCGCCGACCTGTGGTCGGCCCTGGGAGAGACAAGCGCGCTCATACCTGGCATCTGGGATGCCCTAGAAGTTGCTCGTGGCGAAGACGTGCGGAACGTATACCAGGCCCTGCTCCTCGCCCGCGCCGTGAAGGCAAGATGTATCAGCCACCTGCACGCCCACTTCGGCAACGTTGCCACCACGGTAGCGCGGCTCGCTTCCCATTTCACGGGCATACCTTATACGTTTACCGCACACGCCAAAGACATTTTCCACGAGAGCGTGCAATTCGCGGACCTGGAGCGCAAGCTCACCGATGCCAGGGGCGTGATAACGGTAAGCAATTACAACCTGGACTACCTGCACGAAACGTTCGGCCCCGCGGCAGCGCGTGTGCGACGAGTCTATAATGGCCTCGATCTGGATAACTTCCAGTTCGCTGCCCCATATAACCGCCCCCCTGTGATCGTAGCGGTAGGTCGATTGGTCGAGAAGAAGGGATTTGCCGACCTGATCGATGCTTGTGCTATCCTGGCAGACCACGATACCGATTTCATATGCCGGATCATCGGCACGGGCGAGCTGGAGAGCGCACTACAAGCCCAAATTGAACGGCTAGGGCTACGAGGCAGAGTCGAGTTGCTAGGGCCGAGACCTCAGTACGAGCTTACCAGGCACGTAGGTTGCGCCGCTCTCTTCGCGGCTCCCTGCGTGGTCGGCTCGGATGGGAACCGCGACGGCCTTCCTACTGTCTTGCTCGAAGCTATGGCGCTCGGCACCCCTTGCGTTTCGACTGATGTAACGGGTATCCCCGAAGTGGTCCATGAAGGCGAGACCGGGTTAATAGTGCCTCAACACGATCCGGCCAGCCTGGCATCGGCTATCGAGCGTCTGCTTAGGGATGCCGACTTACGGGTTCGGTTAGCTACCCAGGCGCGCACGCTAATCGAGGAAGAGTTCAGCGTACATAGGAACGCGGCCCGCCTGCGCGACATATTTAGCGCGGCATCTGAGTTGAGCTTCCAGGCAACTGGGGGGGCAAGAGCATGAGGATAGCCTACGTATGCGCCGACCCTGGTGTCCCGATCTTCGGCAGGAAAGGTAACTCGGTGCACGTGCAAGAGGTAGTGCGTGCCCTCTTGGCTAATGGAGCAAACGTTGAACTCTTCGCGACGGCCACAGGCGGTGAAGCGCCGTCGGGGCTGGATGAGCTGCGCGTTCATCCCCTAGCTGCCCTGCCCAAATTTGAAGTGGTGGAACGCGAGCGCGCCGCGCTGGTCGCTAATGGCGCCCTGTACGCTTTGTTGGAGGAGAATGGACCCTTCGACATGGTATACGAGCGCTACTCGCTCTGGAGCTTTATGGGCATTGAGTATGCGCGCAACAACGGGATAGCGGGGCTGCTGGAAGTAAACGCGCCACTGGTCGAAGAGCAAGCCGCGCACCGTGCGTTGGCCGACCGCCACCTCGCGGAATGGGTAGCCAACAAGGTCTTCAGCGCCGCTACTGCCCTCCTTGCCGTCTCTCAAGAAGTCGCCGCGTACCTGGAAGAGCGTCCTGGGGCGAGAGGGCGCGTGCATATTGTGCCTAACGGTGTCAATCCCCAACGCTTCTGTGAAGGCACTCTACCAACCTACCCTGGTAAGCCTGGGGTCGTTACAGCCGGCTTTGTCGGCACGCTCAAGCCGTGGCATGGCCTTTCCGCATTGGCGGAGTCTTTCGCGCTCCTCAACCATCAGAATAGCAGTACCAGGCTCCTGATAGTGGGGGATGGCCCGGAGAGGGAGAGCCTTCGGAGCAACCTGGAAGAGCGGGGAGTGCTCGACTCTGTTTGCTTCACCGGCTCGGTCGATCCTGGCGAAATCCCGGGTCTGCTCGCTTCGATGGATATAGCGGTTGCCCCCTACGCTGACTCGGAACATTTCTACTTCTCGCCACTGAAAGTCTATGAGTACATGGCCGCCGGCTTGCCGGTGGTGGCGAGCAGGGTAGGGCAACTCAACGGCCTGATCCGGCACGAAGTCAACGGCCTGCTATGCCCGCCTGGCGATACGGTTGCTCTCGCGGCGGCGCTTGAGAGGTTGAGGCGCGATTCCGCGCTGCGAATTCGGTTGGGCAATGCAGCACGGGAGACGGTGTTGCACGGCCACACATGGGACGCCGTCGCGGAACGCATCCTCGCCATAGCGATGCGTGCGACCCCACAGGCAGCGAGCATAGGGAGGATGTAGCGATGTCACGTCCAGAGACCATCCAGGAAACGCTGCCGGGCTTCTGGCGGATCGTACGTCGCTTCGCACCCTACCTGCGACAGGAGCGACGCCTCATCACCTTCTCCCTAGTGGCGCTACTCGCCGAAGTGGGCCTGCGATTGCTGGAGCCATGGCCCTTGAAGCTGGTCTTTGACAGCGTTTTCCCCACTAATACGGCTCCTCGATCTACGGGCCTTGCATGGCTCGACTCCCTTGACCCATCAGCGCTCCTTATCGTCTGCGCAGTAGGCGTAGTTGTGGTCACGGCGCTCCGCGCAGTGGCATCCTACGTCAACACCGTCGGCTTCGCGATGACGGGCAACAGGGTGCTGTCCCACGTGCGCGCACAGCTCTACAACCACATGCAGCGCCTATCTCTCTCCTTCCACACCAGGGCGCGAAGCGGGGATCTGGTGGTGCGCGTCATCAGCGACGTTAGCCAGCTCAAGGATGTGGCCGTCACGGCGCTCTTACCTCTCGTAGCCCATCTCCTTATTCTCGTTGGCATGGTGGCACTGATGCTATGGCTCAACTGGCAACTGACCCTCCTCGCGCTCGCCACGGTGCCGCTCTTCTGGCTCTCTACCGTGCGCATAGGCAAGCGCATTCAAGAGGCCGCGCGCAAGCAGCGCAGACGTGAGGGTGCGATGGCTGCCACCGCCTCGGAGGCGATTGGCGCTATCAAGGTTGTGCAGGCCTTATCACTTGAAGATACCCTCTCAGGGAGCTTCTTCAGCCAGAACAGCGAGAGTCTCAAGCAGGACGCGAAGGCGAGCAAGCTGTCGGCCAGCCTGGAGCGCACGGTTGATGTGCTGATCGCCATCTCGACGGGGCTAGTGCTCTGGTACGGGGCGACCCTCGTCATGCGCAACTCGATGACCCCAGGCGACCTGCTCGTCTTCCTCACTTACCTCAAAAACACCTTCAAGCCTGTGCGGGACTTCGCGAAGTATACAGGCAGGCTGGCGAAAGCTACCGCCGCCGGGGAGCGTGTGCTCGACATCCTTGAGAGGGAGCCTGACGTGCGCGATATGCCCGGCGCGGTGCCTGCGCCCGCTTTCAAGGGGGCGGTCTCATTTCAGGATGTGATTTTTGAATACGAGCCGGGCCACCCCGTACTGCGCGACGTCAACTTGAATATCGAGCCGGGGCAGCATGTCGCCCTGGTCGGCTCGTCGGGCAACGGCAAGTCCACCCTCGTTAGCATGGTCCTGCGCCTCTACGATCCGACGAGTGGACACGTGTCTATAGACGGGCGCGACATCAGGGAATATACACTCGCATCCTTACGCTCCCAGATCAGTGTGGTGATGCAGGACACAGTGTTGTTCGCCGCCACCGCGAGGGAGAACATAGCGTACGGAGTGCCGGAGGCGTCGGACGAGGAGATCGAGGCCGCAGCCCGCCTCGCCAACGCGCACGATTTCATCATGGCGCTACCCGATGGTTACGACACCGTGCTAGGTGAGCGAGGCGCGACCCTCTCGAACGGACAGCGCCAGCGCATATCTATCGCTCGCGCCGCGATCCGCAAAGCTCCCATTCTCATCCTCGACGAGCCAACGACGAGCCTCGACGAGGAGAATGAGCGCGAAGTGATGCTGGCCCTCTGGCGACTCATGCAGGGGCGAACCACCTTCTTGATAACCCACAAGCTGAGCCAGGCGCGCAGTGCAGACACCATCCTGGTATTGGAGAAGGGTCTCGTTATAGAGCAGGGCACGCATGAGGAGTTGCTGAGAAGGGGGGGTATATATGCTAATCTCTGTGCTGCCCCTCTGACTCTGGAAGAGCGGCAGGGCCGTAAGGCCTCTGCCACAGCCGCAACTAGAATTGCTTCAGCGATTGTGCCTACCTCCACCTCGGTAGTGCAAGGCGAACGGGCCGCTACGAATGGCAGGCTCGATCAGGAGAACATGGTATCCCGTAAGGAGATGGTAGCGCAGAGAAAGCCACCGGACAGGAGCAAGAAGTGGAAGCTGCTCGCGGCCCTGGGCGTTGGGTTGGTTCTGATAGCAGTTCCCTTGTTTACCTTTGCCGTCCAGGCCTCTAATCCCCCGTCCCATAGTAGCGCCCCTGATGAAGGCCCCGTGACTACCGCCTCAACGAGCCAGTCCTACACAGCCCCCCTCGTTAGCGCCGATACGCCGGCAGGTACCGAGACCAGCCAGGCGAGGATGGCCCATAATGCGGTAGAGGGACGAGATGTTGTCACCTTCTCAGGCAATCTCACAGGGAGCCTCACCCTGGCATGGTCGCCCGACAGCAGGACGCTGGCGCTAGGCTCTATTGACCACTCGATCCGCTTGCTTGACGTCTCAACAGGAAATGTCGTAACCCTTCGAGGCCATACGAACAGCGTCTACAGCGTCGCATGGTCCCCTGACGGCAAGACGCTCGCGTCCGGCAGCTGGGACAAGTCTGTGCGCCTGTGGAGTGCAGATGGTAAGCTCCGCTCGATACTTGGGGGCCATTCCGGGTTTATAGCCGGCCTGGGGTGGATGCCTGACGGGCAGACGCTGGGTGCCGTCTCCGCCAATGTGAACGTCACGCTATGGGATGCCCACGGTAATCCCAAGGGGTCCTTCAAGGGCGGCGGAGACCTTTTATATAATCTCGCATGGTCACCCGACGGAAAGAGCTTTGCCACAGGCACCAATGACGGGGCGGTGCGCCTGTGGAAGGCGGACGGCACGCTCACATCAACACTGTATGGGCATACGGGGGCCGTCTTCTCCGTTGCCTGGTCGCCCGATGGAAGCCTACTCGCTTCCGGTTCGGACGATAACACGGTGCGCCTGTGGAGTGCGGACGGCGTGCCCCTCGCCACGCTCGCGGAGCATACCGACTTCGTGAACTGGGTCGCCTGGTCGCCCGATGGGAAGACATTAGCGTCCGCGGGCGATACTACGGTCCGCCTCTGGACTAGCACAGGCGAGCCTATAAGTGTGCTATCCCACTCCGGCATGGCACTCGTAGTGAGCTGGTCGCCCGACGGCAAGACCCTTTCCTCCATCGCTGTTGATGCCACCTCCAAAGAGGACACTGTATGGCTGTGGCAGATGGGAAGCAAACAAAGATAGTACGTAAGGAGGCGCAAGTTGCTGTCACCAGCCGATGCCGAGCTTGCACGTCGAGATACCGCTATACCAGGCATGGCTCTCCTCCTGGACCCTGAGACCTTCCTGGCGGCCCTGCGCGCCGTTCTGCCCGGAGTCGGTCTCGACACCGCCAGGGCGACATACGTACGCTACAAGCCCGGTATGAACTGCCTGGTCGCGTACACCCTCCGAGTTGGCGGCGTCGATATAGCTGCGTATGCCAAAGCGCACCGGCTCGACGCGCGCGACCAGTTGCAAAAAGCACGCGACAAGCCAGGCGTTGCAGGACCGCTGGGTCCAGGGCGTATCGTTTTGGACGGCAAAGCGATTTTTGTCTCGGTATTCCCAAATGATAGCGAGCTAAAGAGCCTGGATCGACTAGCCGATAACAATGCGTGGCCCAGACTCTTATGCAGGGTCTTTTCCAAGAGGCCTGAGCTGGCAGAGGGAAGCGTGCGCAGCATCCGGTACAAGCCTGAGCGTCGCTACGTTACGCAATTGCTCATAAATGACGGTCCTCAGGCGGTAATGAAGATGTATACCGAGACAGGGTACCCTGAGGCTCGTAATAGCGCGAGAGTGTTTCGTTCAAGGGACGTGTTGCAGGTCCCACGCACCCTCGGAAGCTCCAACCGGCACCATGTGCTCGCGTTCGAATGGATGCAAGGCCAGCTTCTGAGCGATATGCTAGCCACGCAGAACGTTGACCTGGCCGCTATGGAGAAAGTGGGGGCGGCGCTGGCGGAAGTGCATGGACATAACCCTCTGAAACTCCCGCGTCTCACCCGCGAAGCGGAAGCGTCTAATTTGCTATCAGTCTCGGCAGGGCTGGAGTTCCTATGCTCGCATCTCGCAGGGCGCATAAATAGCCTGGCCAGGAGGCTTGCCGGGCACCTCTTGCACGAGCCTCCCTTGAACCTGCCCGTGCATGGCGACTTCTACGCAAAGCAGGTCCTGCTCGCGGGCGCAAAAGTAGTTATCCTCGACTTCGATGCCGCCGCCGCAGGAGACCCCGCATACGACCTCGGCCTCTTCATCGCCCACCTGGAGCGGGGCGCATTACGTGGGACGGTGCCATCAGGCCTGGTAGAGCCGGTTGGGGACGCGCTCCTGCGCGGCTACGAAGCAGTTTCTAAGCGCCCGGTGAGAGATCGAGTCGCTCTATACAGTGCGGCGGGTCTGCTCCGCCTCGCACCACACCCATTTCGTAACAGACACAGCAATTGGCCGCAAGATATCGAGACTACGGTCGCGCGAGCAGAGGCTATCTTGCAAGCTGCTCGATATAAGGTGCCCCTCACCAATTCGAGTCACAATGGCCGCAACGGCGACGTGCGCGATGAGAGAGAAGCCGGCGCAATCAGCATAGTATCTGACCCATTCAATGTCGCGAGCGACCCTGCAATGCCCTTTCTGGCGCAGGCGCTAAACCCCCTGGATGTACACCTCCAGTTCAGGCGACGACTCGCCCACCTGGCTGGAGATGGTGGGCATTTGGATGTGCTTGCGATCCGCGTGGTGCGGCATAAAAGGGGGAGACGCTGCCTCATTGAGTACGACATTGCAGTAGAGAGGCCTGGGCAGGCACCGGAGGTAATGACCCTGGTGGGCAAGGCAAGAGCGCGCGGACTGGACCGCTCGACTTATGAGACTCTAGTATCGCTCTGGAAAGCCGGCTTTAGAGAAGACAGCGAGGATGGCATCTCCGTACCCCAGCCGGCGGGTATCGTCCCAGAGTTCCAAATGTGGCTCCACCGCAAGGTCCAAGGCGTACCTGCTACTCAATTACTCCCAGCGCCGGACGGCTCGTTACTGGCACAGCGTATAGCCAAAGCTGCGCACAAGCTGCACACAGCCCGCATGCGCCCCCAACGTCGCCATTCAATGGCAGATGAGCTGCGTATCCTGCATGAGAAGCTGCCCATCGTGGCGCAAACGAGGCCTGAGTGGGCCGGGCGCATAGTAAGGCTCATGGAGGCGTGTAATAGGCTCGGTGCGGGCCTGGCAAAGCCTCCTCGGCGTACTGGGGTCCACCGTGATTTCTACGCGGACCAGATAGTTGTAGATGGGTCACGACTATACCTGCTTGACTTTGACCTCTATTGCGAGGGCGACCCCAGCCTCGACATCGGCAATTTCTTGGGACACATGGAGGAATGGAGCCTGCGCACGCATGGCGACATTGGTGCGCTTACTGACCGAGAAAGGGCACTCGAAGAGCGATTCGTGGAGCTATCAGGCGAGGCGGTGCGCCCATCGGTAAGAGCATACACTCTCCTGACGCTCACCAGGCATGTCTACTTGAGCACGCAATACCCTGACCGCAAGCAATTCACAGAGCGCTTACTGGAGATTTGTGAGTTGAGATTCGCTGAGGCGCTGGATGAGAGCCGTTTATCCCCTGTTCACTCCATGAGATAGCTATCTTGGCAGCAAAGTGGACGCGCCCACCTCGCAGAGCGTAACCCACTGCACGCTAGCAACCTCATAGAAAGGGCCACATATGCCAAAGCAACTCTCCCCTACCGGGATACGGGCGATTTGGAGGCAGGCCGTTGCGGCTACTGCTTTGCTTCTGATAGCTTGTTCACCTTCTGGCCTGCCGAAACCTGTAACTGTTCCAACGCCAACCGCCCCGTCGATTTCGACTACCAGCTCCGAAGTCGCTCTCCCGCCCGCAAGAACGGCCACTACCGAGCACGTTACGACCCCTACGAGCGTGTCCAGGCAAACGAACACTCCAGGACCTAAACGCCAAAGTACTTCCGCTACTAAACGCACTCCTACTCTTGAAAATGCCAGAGCAGCCACCCCTCGACCAACGCTAGACACCCATCAGAGTGGGGATGCCGTGCTGGTAGGCGCGGGAGATATAGCGTCCTGCGATTCTGATGATGACGAAAAGACGGCCAGGTTGCTGGATGGCATCGAAGGCACGGTCTTCACACTTGGCGACAATGCTTATGATGACGGCAAGTCGAGTGAGTACGGAGAATGTTACGATCCTACATGGGGTCGCCACAAGGAGCGCACGCGCCCCGCGGCAGGCAATCATGAGTACCGCACAGAGGACGCAGCGCCCTACTTCGACTATTTCGGGGTAGCAGCTGGAGAACCGGGCGAAGGATGGTATAGCTATGACCTGGGGAACTGGCATATCGTTGTCCTCAACAGTAACTGCAAGTATATCGGCGGCTGCGAGCATGGCTCACCCCAGGAACGCTGGCTGCGGGCAGACCTTGCCGCGCACCCCGGCCTCTGCACTCTCGCATACTGGCACCACCCACGTTTTAGCGTAGGCAAATATGAAGACGACGAGATGATGCTGCCGGCCTGGCAGGCTCTGTACGATGCAGGTGCTGAAATCGTCATGTCAGGCCACGACCACAACTACCAGCGATATATCCCCCAAACGCCCGATGGCAGGGCCGACCCGGAGCGCGGCATTCGCCAATTCGTTGTAGGCACTGGCGGGAAAAGCCACTATGAGATAGAGAAGCCGAAGGGTAGTCTTGAGGCATACAATGATAATGTGCTTGGCGTCCTGAAGCTGACCTTACGAACTGGTGGTTACGAGTGGGACTTCGTATCAGTGGAAGGTGGCTCCTTCCATGATTCGGGTAGGGACGTCTGCCACTAACCTCACAGGTGATTATGGCTCAACTGATGCCTTTCACTATTTTTTTGGTATCTTTTGAATAATCTGCACCCCTTATCTTATGGGATATGTAGCTTATTACTCTCATATTCTTCACGTGCGAACATTGTATAATGCAGGGAAAAGGACGGCAGTCAGGTATGGTCATCACCAGGAAGATCAATATAAGCACGAGAGGTGGAGGCCATACGCTCGACATCACCGATAGGGTGCAGGGAGTGCTAGATGAGGCCAGGCTCGCCAATGGGGTCGTAACTCTCTTCGCGGTTGGCTCGACGGTGGGGCTTACCACAATGAGTACGAGCCGGGAGCAGTGGCAGACCTGGGTAGCGCCTTTGAGAAAATCGCACCACGTGGTGGAGAGTATCAGCATCACCTCCGGTGGCATGATGACAACGGCCACAGCCACGTGAGGGCGGCGCTCCTCGGCCCATCGCTGAGCGTACCTTTTATCTCAGGAAAGCTCACCCTCGGAACCTGGCAGCAGGTGATATTGATTGACTTCGATACACACCCCCGCCAGCGCGAGATCGTCGCCCAAATCATTGGCGAGTGAGAGTCCCTTGGCGAGATCCGCGACATTACCCCATAGGAGAACCGCTTTGCCACCACTAACGGTGATGGGCGCGCTCCGTTACCATTCAGGAACGCTCCATATCGAAGATGTACCAATCACCACGCTCGTAGCGAAGTTCGGCACGCCTCTCTACGTTTACAGCGCCCACGTACTGGAGGCACAGTACCGCAGGTTGGAAGCAAGCTTGACAGGCCTGAGTTCTAACCTGCTCATTTGCTACGCGCTCAAGGCAAATGCTAATCACGTGCTGGGGAGGATGCTCGCAAACTGGGGTGCCGGGGCCGACGTGGTTTCGGGTGGAGAGATATACCTTGCCCAACGCATGGGCTTCCCCGCCGAGCGCATCGTTTTCGCAGGGGTTGGCAAGACCCGCCGAGAGATAGAGGAAGCACTGGTAGCGGGTGTGCGCGCCTTCCACGTCGAATCGGCGGGCGAACTGGATGCGATTGCCTCGGTAGCCGGCGCGCTGGGAGTGGTCGCGCCTGTAGCCGTCCGCGTAAACCCGGATGTAGAAGCGCACACCCACCCCTACATCACCACGGGCACGCGAGCCAACAAATTCGGGGTCAGCCCCGCCGAGGCTCTTGCACTCATACGCAAGGCCTCCTCTATCCCGTCCCTGCGGCACGTCGGGCTACACACGCATATAGGCTCCCAGCTCCCCCACATCCAGCCGGTAATCGACGCCGTCGCGCTCCTCCTGGAATTGTGGGACCTCCTGGCTGGCGATGGTATCGACCTGCATGAGCTTGATATAGGAGGCGGGTTAGGTATACCCTACCGGCCTGGCGAGGAACCCGAAGGGCCGGAGGAGCTAGCCGCGGACCTACGTCCTCTCCTTGCGGGGCGCACCCTCGACCTGGTGCTGGAGCCTGGTCGATTCATAGTTGGCCCCGCTGGTGCATTACTCACAACTGTTACCTATCTGAAGGAGACCACAGAAGGAGCAGGCCAGGAAGACGCCTCGAAGAGCCTTGCCATAGTAGACGCGGGCATGAACGACCTCCTGCGCCCCGCGCTTTATGGAGCTTATCACCCGGTATGGCCCCTCATGGAAGAGCACATAGAAACCGGCGCTCCTATAGATATAGCAGGTCCGGTGTGCGAGTCGGCAGACGTGCTGGCACAAGATAGGCGGCTCGGCACAGTCCGCCCAGGTGACTTACTGGCTATTGGGCAAGCAGGCGCTTATGGCTTCTCAATGTCCTCACAGTACAATGCCCGCCTCCGCCCCGCCGAGGTGCTGGTAACAGGTGCCGAAACCCGTTTGATCCGCCCCCGCGAGACGTATTCTGACCTGATGAGTGAAATGTGATGCGTGAGAACGGACGAAGCACGAAGGACGAATTATCACGTTTCACGCTTTCCACGTCTTACGCAACACCCGCACCCAGTTCTCGTGTGCCAGCTTTCGCAGGGCATCATCGTCATATCCGCTTGATCGTAGGGCAGCCATGAGCCTCGGCAGGCCTGACACGTCACCTAGTGCGTCGGGGACGTTGGTGCCGTCGAAGTCGGAGCCGAAGCCAACCCTGTCTATTCCGACGCGCTCCACCAGGTAATCAACGTGGCGAACGATAGCATCAAGGGGGATGGCGGTATTGCCTACCCTACCCTCTGCGACGAGAAAGCCCACCCCGAAATTGACGCCAACCATCCCGTCCGACTCCGCGATAGCTGCAAGCTGCTTATCAGTGAGGTTACGCGTAATTGGGCAGAGGGCGTGCGCGTTGGAGTGGGTAGCGACGAGAGGCGCATCGGTGATACCTGCCACATCCCAGAAGCCCTTCTCGTTGAGGTGGGAGAGGTCAATCAATATGCCCAACCGGTTGCAGGCCCGCACCAGCTTTCGCCCCAGCTCAGTCAGACCTGGTCCGGTATCGGGCGAATGGGGAGTAATAAAGGGTACGCCCTCAGCGAAGATGTTGGGGCGACTCCAGACGAGGCCCAGCGACCTCAACCCCGCCCGGTAAAATACCTCCAGCGCGTCCAGGTCCGGGTCTATGGCTTCCGCTCCCTCGAAATGGAGAATGGTCGCAAGCACCCCTGCCTCCAGGCACTCGGATAGCTCATCGGCAGTCCTCACCACCTTCAGTTGCCCGGCACTCTGCTCTTCCAACCGGAAGAGGAGAGCCATCATCCCCAGGGCTATCTGCTGGGAATATCCCAGCTCAAGGGCGGGGGGCAGGGAGCCTTCAGCCGCAGCAGCCATCGCTTGAAGAGTCTCGCCGGGGTCAGCGGGGACGAATATAGCAAAGAACCCACCTCCAAAGCCACCTTGCCGTGCGCGTGGCAGGTCAATATGCCCGCCACCGCCCCCGGAGAAGAAGCTCCCCTCTTCCTCCCTTCCTGCCCGGAAGAGACGTAAGAGTGTATCGTTATGCCCGTCAACTACAGGAAAAGTGCTATCGCCATCTACAGTCATTCACTCCACCTATCAGCAATTAGGTATTTGCTATGGTCTCTCAAGTGGCACATATGGCACATAAAATATAGCGCCATCATAGGTCGTTTGGATATATAGCACATTTCATTCCATGCGTCCATTCTCTGAGTCACGACAACAGATCAGATATAGGATATAGGATAAGGGAAAGCCTGTAGGGAGGTTCGCGAACTTCTCTGGTCAGAATGGACACTGTCCCTATGTATGCCTTTGCAAAAAGCGGACCGTCCATAGACTTATCTTAAGTGAGCGGTCTGGTTTTGGTTTCTCTATGCAGCGAGAAAACCAGGGAAGTAGAGGCTAGAGGCCAGGTGGGGCAAACCCAACTCCACATAAGCCTTCCTTAAGATGTGGGGTTGGGTTATATGCAGGATGGAGCTTCTGACGCTGGGTGAATCTGCTCTGCACATAGACTTCTCTTAAGATGCGCAGTTCAGTTTGTGGTCTGTCCTGTTCGTTTTGTTTTACGTCTCCCATTGTTTGGCTTAGGGGATATGTCGCAAATAGAGTGCTCTCTTATCACTGTCCGTATCCTGAACGGCAGGAAAGAGGGCTTTATCAGCGCATAACAAGAGGAAGTGTCAACGTGGAAAAGCCTCGCGCAATCCACCGTCTACAGGGAGCATACTGCCTGTAGTCTTTGCGGAGCGATCTGAGGCGTAGAAGAGAACTGCTTCCGCAACATCTGCGGCTGTGACTTCGACCTGTAGAAGGTTGCGCTGGCGGTAATATTCTTCGATCTCATCCGGGTCTATGCCCTGGGCGCGGGCGCGCTGCTCGCGGACCTCCTGAGACCACAACCCGGAGCCTGCGAATACCGCATCGGGGTTGACGACGTTCGACCGGATGCCGTACGGCCCACCTTCCAGTGCCAGCACGCGCGCCAATTGCGCCTCGGCTGCTTTCGATGCGCTGTATGCACCGAAATCTTTGCCGGGAGCGGTCACGTTTTTGGTAGCGATGAAGACCATACTGCCGCCGATCCCCTGTGCCTTCATTATCCTCAGCGCCTCGCGAGCGACGAGGAAATGACCGGTGGCGTTTACCGCCAGGCTGCGCTCCCAGTCCACTAGAGTCAATTCATCCAGGGGGCAGCTCTTTGCTATACCAGCATTCGACACCAGTACGTCTATGCCTCCATACTCCAGGATCATCTCTCTATATGCATCGCGGACCGATGCCTCCTGCGTCACATCCATAAATACAGGTAAGGCGGGGTTGTTTGGATTTGCCTTGCTTAGCTCCTGTGCAAGCGCCCCTGCCCTCTCCATATTGAGATCGGCACAGACCACGTGTGCTCCTTCAGATGCGAGCCTACGAGCTATTCCGGCACCTATAGCGCCAGCAGCACCCGTTACCATTGCCACTCTCCGGCTCAGGCTCTTTTCGGGCGGAGCCAGCGTCAGTTTGTAAAGCTCAAGAGGCCAGTACTCGGCGGCAAAGGCGTCCTTATGTGACAGGGAACGGTAACGTCCAACCTCCTCCGAGGCCTCAATAATCTCCATAGTATGGCGGGATATGTCCCCGGAAATCGTGACCGCTCGACGGTCTTTGCCCACCGAGAACATCCCTACATCGCGCACCAGCACCACCCTCGGCACGGCGGGAAGCATCCCCTCTCCCCGGTTGTGCCTTGCATAATAAGCAGCGTATTGCTCAACCCAACGGCTGAAGGCGCCAGTTGCGGCTTCCCTCAAGGCGTGGGAAGAGAGGTCGCCGGCTTCAATCCAGAGGGGAGTACGCTTAGTATTCAGGATGTGGTCGGGCGTGGCCGCGCCTGCTTCCAGCACATCTACCATCCGATCAAGGGGCACGACTTCACCAGACACGAAGCGCCGCGCATCCTCAGACCCGTCGAAATGCACTACGACACGCTTTTCCTTACCAAGTAGACCGCGCAGAATAGGAGCGAGCTTGACTGCTAATGTATGGCGGTCGGTGGGGGAAACGTGATGCGTGACGCGTGATGCGTGATAAATAACCGACTTTGAACTTTGAACTTTGAACTTTGGACTGGCAGCGTAGCGTGCCGCTCGATCCACTATCTCTATATGTAAGCGATAAGCCTCCCGTGGGTCGTTGTGCCAGGTAATGAGGCCGTGGTTGAGGAGGACCACTCCCTTGATATCTGGGCGCTCGTGGACAGCCATGCCTACCTGCTTCGAGAGGAGAAAGCCTGGGCGGCGATATGGGACTATCGCAAGCTCGTCGCCGTAGACCTCTGCGAGAAGCGCGTCACAACGCTCGTTATTGGTGAGCGCCAGGATTGCATCGGCGTGGCTATGCACGACGCTGCGGGCGGGCACGAAGGCATGGAGAAGCGTTTCGATGGAGGGGCGCGGCGAACTGGGGTCCATGAGAGTATGAGTGAGGTATTCGACCATCTCCTCGTCGCTCATGTCGTCACGCTCCATGAGAGGGAGCACGTCATCTATGCGGACGCCGGGGAAGTCGCGCTGCGTGACCGATTTGAGGTCGGAGCCACTCCCCTTCACCCGCAGGACATAGGTAGGTCTTCCCCTGAAGTCCTCCTCTTGCACCTTCAGAGAAGTATTCCCTCCACCCCATAGCACGAGCCGTGAGTCGGAGCCGAGGAGCCTCGATTGGTAAACCAGGAGGTCGAGATCGGACATTCCCGCTGCCTCGGCGTCCGACCAGCGGTTTTCTATCATCATTCCCTTTTCACTAAACATCTCAAACGAATACCTTTCAGCGAGCCATATGTGTTACGCAACAGCAGTATGGCTATTAGACGCAGTTTTACACCAAATCAATAGCTATCCAATGTACTTCGAATGGAACCTTGCCGTCTACGGGGTCCCAGCGTAAACCGGTAATTACCTGCTCTCCATCCGCTAGAGTGAGGAAGGTCCAGTATACGTGAGGCTTCCCATCCAGCTTTAGAGGCATGCTCTTTGTCTTCTCCTGGGAAAAACTGTATCCTGGCCCTTCCCAGAGCCAATCGCTCACGTATGACTCTAATTGAGTGCCCGGCTGGTAAGTAGCCGAAACTCGCAAACGGACGTATCTGGCTCCTACCGTCCGGGGCTGCACCAGTAGTGAGCTATTTACCAGTTGTGAATCGGTGCCGAGAGGACCAGCTACCAACCCCTTGCCTGGTATACATTCTACCTCGGTTCCGTAGGGTTTCCAGCTATCGATTATATCCGAGTTGCACTCTCGGAAGTCCCAAATCATCGGGTCCCTGCCCACTTCTGCTGAGTCAGGTGGTGGGCTATCACTGTTACTTGTAACGCCCGCCAGATAATCTACCACGAAGCGGTCAAGTCCCGCATCGTAATTGAATCGTATAGCGTATGCATCCCGGTGATCGTCCTTGCTGGCAAGAGGAGCCTGCCTAGCATCCGGTACGCGCTCTATATTAGGATAGTCAACCTCGCCGTTGCGGAAGATACCGGAGATACCAAGACCGCTTCGCAGCACATACACACCTTTGTAGCTGTAGGGCAGGTTGTCTATATACCACATCATGCCATTGGGGCGTGGTCGCGCCGGTATGAGATCAAGCAGGCTTCCTACCAACTCGTCGGTCTGCACACTCGCCGTGTGCCAGGGGCGCAATTGAACCCAACAGATGGCGATTGATGCCAGCACGAGGAGCGAAGCAAGTCCTATCCGCAGGGGCCGCAGACGCCCAGATGGGGATATCGCTTTATGTAACATGCCCGCCACAGCAATCACGAACCCGATGCTCGCTAAATAGAGGTAGCGGTTCTGAACGAGTAGATCACTCGTCGCCTCTGGTATGATGAGCACTCTGTTGGGCATAAAAGCTTGCTGTGAAGCAGCGCCGACCGACGCCAGATTTAGCACGGGTATTACAGTGACAGCAAACCATACGCTTGCGAAGAAGAGCAACCGTCGTAGTTGGTGTCCATAGAGGGTCAACAGCACGAGCAGACCGACAGTTAAGAGCAGCCCCACGACTTGCACCCACATCCTACCCATTACACTCTCGTTCAGAGGAGAAAGCAACATACGCCCGTATGCGATGAGATTATCCCACGCGAACGATCCGAATTCAGCTATTTCATTGCCATAACCGCCAAGTGATTTCCACTTGATATATCTGTATGTTAGGTTCAGCGCAATGGGCACCAAGAATGGGAGGACCGAGTAAACGAGCTTCAGCCAGCCGCGCCTGCTGACCGGGGGTAGCGCGAGCCAGGCGGAGAGTACGAATATGGGGAAGAAGGTGAAGAGGCTCTCTTTGGTGAAGACCCCCAGGGTATACAATATCACTGCCGCGAAATAGAGGAGCCACCCCCGACGCCTTGATTTGGCCGCTCCTGTAGCCTCTCCAATATGGAGCCACCAGAGGGTGTAGACTAGGAGGCTCGCCAGCGCGAAAAGTACCGCAAAGGTATCGAATTGCGCACCCACCCAGGCCACTGCTTCGAGGTGGAGCGGGGAAACCCCGAACAGCACCCCGGCGAGCCATCCGAGAGGAGGCTTACGCGTGGCCGCCGACAGCCACAGACCGAGGATCAACGCCGACCCAGCGTGTGCAAGCAGCCCCGCTACATGGTAAGGAAGCGGGTTATAACCCCACAGATGCCATGGCAGCTGGTAGGCAAAGTAAAAGCCCACCGGACGCAGGAACGCGGGCACGTCGATGTCAAAGCCGGAGAAGGGATCAAGCCCCCAGAGGCGCCCGATGTTGAGCTGGAAGAAGTCATCAGCTAAGAAGCCGACACGCAACACGGTAACGTAGGCAGCAATTGCCAGTAGCGGGACCAGCGCCCAGAACCACCATCGCCAGGTGTGTAAGTGTGCTTGAGCACGCGAAACATAAGACATGAGCAATATCTCAACTCCATGTTTCGACTCTACGGCCTGACAGTTGGGCTGGCAACTGGGATGGGCGTAGCAGGCTTCTCCAAATCCTCCGGCCAACGTTCGCGCCCCACTACCTTACCCGTTGCGCCATCCACACTAAGACGTAACGACGAGATGTCTGCCGATTGGTCTGCCAAATATGATATGTACCACCCAGCAGTCTCACCAAATGAATACCGCTTATCACAATATAGATTAAGGCTCAAATATGGTGAAACTGTGGAGCCCTTTTCCTTTCCAAAGTCCAATCCTTCCGATCCGGTCAGGCTGTATACTTCTCTTGGCCCCAGTCTAACGCTGGCAAGGCATTCCTTTTGCTTACGCAACATGTCATTGGGTATCGGAGACCCTGCATATTGCGAGCCATGCTCAATAGATAACAACCGTGGCGGGTCAACATCCAGCACTTTAAGACCAATACTCTCCGCATCTGGGGCGTAGAAGGCGAAGCTCACTTCAAGTGGTGTGTTCTCAGGACTATAAGGGCCCGGCGCTTCAAAAGGTGGGCGGGCAGAGACCTCCCACAGTACAGCATCTTTATCCATACGTTCAGCCTGGTCTTGTGCGTAGGCGAATAAGGTCGGCCAGGGCGCAGGCGGGCCAACAAATATGTACATGGGCACCTGGAAAATGAGGAAGGTAACCGGAACGAACAGAGAGAGAAGAATACCTAGAGATAGATAGAAGGCAGGCCTGCCACTGATGACCCTTTCGGGGCGGCGTCCCCGCGTGAGCAGCATAGCAGAATATATACTCAGAGAGAGAACTGTCATCGTCAGGCTAATAGCTGCAGTTTTAATAGTGGCAGATGTTGAAGGAGAGGTACTGAAGTAAGGACTGATCGCTATGATCAACATCTGCCCTTCTGCAAATACGGCCATTGCACTTCCGGCACCCAGGAAAAAATCGGAGATAAGGCTACCCTTCCTCGGTACGGGGGGGCCATCCAGCTGATAGCTAGCTATATGGTCGCCGGAGAGCGTACGCGGCTTGCTCACCTGCGCTCCACCTGGGTTACGCAGCTTCCTCACCCGGAAGCTTATAAATAAGAAAAGAGTTAAGGTGGCGAGCATCCATAGATGCAAGTAAACCTGGAGATTAGCATGAGCAGGTAAGAGAAGCACACCAAATAGTGCCACAGCAAATATCGGGACCGTGATGGGAATCAAACGTTCCCAACGCCCGGCAGGGTCGGTAATAGCGTTAGCCTGTTGTACAGGAGTAGACCCCGCAACTTCCATTGACTTTACTTTCACATTGGGCTGAGGCAAAGAGGCTACATACCTCTTCGGCTGTTAACGGCACAGGTCTCGTACCGTCTTGAAGAAGTATGCCATCTTGTTGTTGATAGTGCCAAGTCCCTGCTTCCCCTGGTACGCGCGGGTGAGGCGTTTGGCCTCGTATAGAAGCTCAGTAAAGCCCTGCTCTCCCAGGCCGGATGCCTGCCACAATCGCAGAGCTTGTGTGACATTAGATACAATGTGGGAGGAGTCATTTAGCTCATCCGAGAAGTCAGTAATTACGGCTGCGATATATGGAGAATAAGGTGGTGGGATTCGCTCTTCGCTCCCGTTCTCATCAACTTTTTTTGTGGAGAGATGATTCGAATCATCTCTATCATTTGCTTCTACTTTATCTGTTTCTTCTTCGTGTAAGCCGCGCGCTATCCCCCGCGCATAAGTAGAGGATGCCCCCCCGGCCCGCGCTCGTTTTCCAGGCTTGGCCAACCCGGCGCTACCCGCCTCAGTCAACTGTGCGCTATCCTGGGCAGATAATTCTTTGCGACCCCTATCAGTAAACTTACTGCTACCCCCCCTAGCTAACTGTGTGCTATCCCCCCTGGTTAACGTACTGCTAGCCTCCCCAGATAACGGAGAGCTATCCCCTCTGGTCAATTGTGTGCTATCCGGTATGGTGGTAGCTGGCCTTACATGGCGGCCCCTTCGCCGGGGCGGGGTAGGCGTGGGCTGCTCCTGAGGTTGCACAGAAGTCTGACCTCCTTGCGGGCCGGGGTCGGGCTGTAGATGCGCCCTGATGGCCTCAAGCAGCCCTGAGAAATCGTAGGCATTGGTGTCCTGTCCACCCTCCATATTGATACGCCGCACCAGTCGCAGATAGCCTGCATCTACAAGCTCCGATTTGATGTTGTGTAGCTGCACGGTGCTGTAGCCAGTCTGGGACGACATCCGGCGGATGCTTGGATAGGGCAGTGCGGTGTCCCACTGGAAGGAGAAAATGTAGCATACGAACCACACCTGCTGGGCGGTGAGACCCAGCACCTTCTGGTGGGTGAATACCGCGCGGGGGACCGCCGCGACGCCGTGCCGTGCTATCACTCGCCCGTAGCGAGCCACGAAGCTGGAGTCCAACTCGTTCAGCTCTACCATGTCGGGCGGGGTGACTTCAGCGCGGATCGGGTTGGGGTTGGCGGGGTCTTCGCTCAGCAGGGTCTCGATGCGGTCGAAGAGAGCGGCGAAGTCATAGGCATTGGTCCCCTGGCCCAGCCGCTCATTGAAACGCGGGTAGACCATCAGGTAGCCCATCTCGCAGAGGCTATTCTTGATGCGCTGTAGCTGGCTGAGGCTCAAGGTGGTGCGCTTCGCCATCTTCTTGAGGCTAGGGTAAGGCAGGTCTTCGTCCCACTTGTGCGAGAGGATATATGATACGAGCCACACCTGCTGGGCCGACAATTCGAGCTTGCCCTGGTAGTGGTACAGGGCGCTGGGGAGGGCCGCGATGCCATTCTGGAGGATGATTCGCCCGAAGCGAGCCGCGAAGCTCGACCCCGACTTGCTACCCTGCTTACCTCTGCCATGGGTCCCGTCGTCCGTCGTCCGTCGTCCGTCGTCAGGGCGGCCAATCGAGTTTTGCTGGGAACTCCCCCCCGCCAGGTTATCTCTAAAATTGGGCATACAAAAACCTCCATGCCCACTTGACAGGAGGCCGATCCCATGCTACAATATGTTTGCCAAACACAAAGAGCTACGTGATCCTCCTGCCAGAGGGCCTGTAGCAGCAGAAGCTTTCAAGAACCTGGTTGCGCCAACAACCGGGTTTTTCATTTGCTTCGCTACCCTATATTCGTCATGGTGGCGATGGTCATCGCTCGATACTTCTCTCCATTTTCCAATTCGATTGTGGACTTAGTTTTGTTGTCATGACAACAATCCCGCGCCTGCCAGAGCACATTTTGTTGTCATGACAACAATTTTGTCTAAAGTCCAAAGTTCTACTGTCCAACATCCGTCGTCTGCCGTCCGTCGTCTGTTGTCCGTCCGTGGCTGCCAACCCCGAAGGTATCGCAGACCTCTTCGACCAGCGCCCGGATTTGGGCGAGGGTAGCGCGCTCCTGCTCGGAGATGCGCTCTCTGCCAGCCGACTGCTCCTTGTAGGTGGTCATGTAGCGGAGTACCGCTGCAAGTTTGGCGCTGCCTATCCTGGCCTTACCACGCTCCTCAACCTCGCGTTCATCCACGACCAGCGCTGCCAACGCTCGGTGTGGTGACCTCGGATGAGTGACGGGAGGGTCTTTCTCTACTTCTTTGCCATTCAGCAAGAAGGTAGCACGGATTTCGGGACTTTCTTCTTGCTCTGTTGACTCCGCTAATGGAGTCTGTGGGTGACGAGCGTCGCGCGTGGTAGCCCTGGCCGCAGCTTCCGCCTCCAGGGTCTCTTTCGATTTGCCCAGCAGTCTGCCTGCCGCTTCGATGGCTTTATCGCCCTGGCGTATGGCCGCTTTCGCGGCGATATAGCCTGGGAGGTCCTCGACGGTGAGGTCGCCAGACAGCATCCCCTGGATGATCTCGGCGCGGTCCGCCTCGTCTTTCACTTTGATGAGAGTGGCAACGGCGCGAAGGCTGTCGGGCTTTGTCAATATCAGGGCCTGCACGTCTCGTGGTGCGCGGGCGACACGAATACGGTTTTCTACATATCCCCGCTTCTTGCCGATCTCGCGTGCGACCTGCTCGTGCGTGTACCCCATCTCTTCCGACATGAGGAGGTAAATCTTGCCTTCCTCCAGGGGGGTGAGGTCCTCGCGCTGGATGTTCTCTGTGATGGCGAGAGTGACCATCTCTTCGTCACTCAACTCGCGAACGACGATGGGGAGGGTAGTGAGACCTGCGCGCCTGGCGGCCTCTCTTCGCCTGTGCCCGGCGGTTAGCTGGTAGAAGCCCTTGTTTACCTCGTCGGGCCGCGCTACAAGCACACCCTGAAAGCCCTGGCTCTTGATGACCCCGGCTAGTTCGTCTATGTTGTCTTCGCGTGCGGGGTTGCGTGGCTGGTAGGGGTTGTTCAGGAGCTTCTCTATGCTTATCGGGATGGCCTGCCGAACATCGCCCTCGGTCGCCACAGCGCTCGCGAAGAGCCCTGACAGGTCGGTACGCACGCTATCGCCCTGCAAGAAGTCGAGGTTGATCGGCTTTCTTGATTTCGGATTTCGGATTTCGGATTTCGGATTGGCTGTCATTTTGTTCTGACCTTCGTTCTTTGCACTATTCTATCATGTAATTGGCAATACACAATAATCTCACGCATCATGTTTCACGCTTCACTCGCCACAGCCTCCGGCTTCTCCAGCATCTCGACGCGCCCGGCTCCGGGGCCGCCCACTACCTTCAGCAACTCGGCGAGGAGGCGGCGGTAGGACGCCGTGTGTTCGCTACGGGGGTGGAGGGTTGACATAACGGAGCGTTGATTGGCGGCCTCGCTGAACTGGATGCTCCTCTTGATGACCGTGTTGAAAGCTCGGATGCCGCGCTGGCCGAGCGCCTGGCGTAATGACTGGTCCATCGCGCGGGAGGCGTTGGCCTGCTGCACCATCATCGCCACAGCGCCCGCTATCTGCAACCTGGGGTTGGCTTCTGCTCGCGCTTCATCTATGCGCTCCAATAGGAGTTGGAGTCCCTTGACCGATAGCACTTCGAGCTGCGTGGGCACGAGCACGTAGTCTGCGGCGTACAGGGCGTTGACGGTGAGGCTGTTGAGGCTCGGCCCGGCGTCCAGGAGGATGTAGTCGTAGTTGCCGCGCACCGAGCGCAGCACGTTTGCGAGGCGCGTGCCCCACGTCGGCTTGTTGCTCAATTCGCGGTCGGCGTTGCTGGCGGCGATGTTGTTGGGGGCGAGGTCCACGCCGAATTCGGTCTTGAGGATAACCCGCGTGGCGTCGAAATCGCGCTCGCCTATCATAGCGTCATATATCGTCTGTGGGAGGGAGTCGGGGTTGTGGCCGAGGGACCATGTGAGGTGCCCCTGGGGGTCGAGGTCAACCAGGAGGACGCGCATCCCCATCTGGGAGAGTAGCACGCCCAGGTTGGCAGTGGCTGTGGTCTTGCCAACGCCACCTTTCTGGTTGGCCAGGGCTATCACAACTGCGCCATCGCTTTTGGTGCGGGTTACGCCCGCCATGAATGCGTGGAGGTCATCTTCGTAGACGCGATGGTGGCCACCCGCGGTAGCGGTGGCGGGTAGTATCCCCTCCCTGATATAGCGCCCGACCGTGGCGATATCCAGGCCCAGTCTCTGGGCCACTTCCGAAGTCTTGAGCAGCTTACCCGCGTTGCTCATCATCACTTTGTCTCCCGCTGGCTGATAGTTACGAGTTACGAATTATGCGCATTTTTCACATTACATAGGTTAAGTAGCTTAAAATCGCGCAAATTGCAATAGGGTTTTACACATCCTTATTTTCTTACTCAGATTCTTTCTTGTCACTCGCATTTTGAATTCGTCACCCCAAATCAAACGCAATCAGATAGTGGCTTTGCTTCATCACAGGATAGGTGGAGCGCAGGTGTTGCGAGAAGTGAGAGTAGAAGTCGAGCCACCAGAATGATGGGTAAGCGAAGACCAAATAGGCCGCTCCAGCCGCTCTCAACCTCTCCAACTCGTTGATGGCAACAACGTCACTGGCCGGCGGCCCCCAGTAGATGCCGTTACGTTCGGTGAATGGGATAGCATCACGCCCGGCCAGGATGGCCCCTGAACCCCACTCGTCCTGATCTACCAGAATGTAGGTCGCACCTACAGGTAGTATCTCGCCCAGTTCCCTGATGGCCGAATGCATAGCATACAGCCAGGGAATGTCCCTCCACACTTCAGGGTCGGGCAGCATCTTAGCACTTCCCTCAAGGCAACAAGCGTCCGCATGCTCTTGCCGGATCAGCGCTAGTTTCTCCTCGAGTAGCCTTATCTTGCCGGCTATCGCGCCATCAGGACTGAGCATGGGTCTGCGTAAACTGATGGTCCCCCGGATAAAGCTGGAGAGCGCGCGCTGCTTCTCCTCCCCGGGTCGAGGAGAAAGAACAGCTGGCGAGTAATCGAGACCCGTCGAGTAGCACCAATCCCGCCACTTAAGGTCGCTTATGTGGTCGTAAAGCTGCACCGGCATCCAGGGAATGCGTAGCGCATCGGCAACAATGGCACCGTGCATTGCCTCCGCAATCACCAGTTGTGAGCCAGCGATTGACTTCAATACCACCTCGGCACCCGCCGCCGGGTCTATATAGTGCAGACCGGCGTCTCTAACCACAGTCTCCAGATCAACGTTCTCGTCTCCTGCCCGTATCTTCGTGCGGTGGTGGGGCATCAAAGAGATAGAATATGTCCCTGGCCTCTCTTCAGGCATGACATTTCTGACGAGCATAGCCGGATCGGTTATAGCCAGCTCCTGGGGTAGCCCTAAAGCCCTCGCAGTGAGAGGTCCACGCACGCAGCATATCCTCCATCGCTCATCAAGCGCGGGCATACGTCCATACCCTGTCCCTGTGCCGAATACCAACTTCAGTGGGGCATCAGGTATGCGGTTGTCCAGTATCGTGCCGATTCCGATGAAGAGGGTGCCCTCGTCGTTATCCAGCAAACCAGGGGCCACCCGCGGCCACAACCATGTGTTCAGGTCATCCCCGAAGTTGCCAACCGGGTCTTTATGGTAGAAAAGCTTCATAGCTGCGGGCCTCCAGAAGGTGATGCGTGAAACGTGATGCGTGATGAAAGACGATAGACGATAGACGATAGACGATAGACGATAGATGATTAATCCATAAAAATCTTGGCGGTTCCTTGGCGCTCTTGGCGTCTTGGCGGTTCACGCATCACGCATCACGTATCACGCATCACGCTGTTGCCCCAGTACTCATTGATCGCGTGCCGGTATAACTCAGCGAGCCTGTGGTTCAGCTTATCGCTGTCGAACTTCTCCTCCACATAGTCTCGCCCCCTGCGCCCCATGTTGGCCCAGAGGTGTGGGTTGCCGATCAGATAGCCCAAACGCTCTGCTAACGCCGGGACATCACGCTCCGGCACGAGGAAACCTGACAGGCCGGGGAGTATGCTTTCTGGAAAGCCGTTATGGTCGGTGGCAACCACCGGCAATCCGTGGGCCTGCGCCTCCTGCAACACGAGGCCCTGCCCCTCCTGGTCGCCATCGGCAGCCGTAACGCTTGGGAGCATGAAAATGTGCGCCTCGGACATCAGCCGCTGTACATAGTCACTATTCTGCTCGCCATGCATGTTGATGGCCATCTCCAGCCCAAGCTGTGTAACCAGTTGTGTGACCTGGCCGCGCAGAGGCCCGTCTCCGATCACGTCGTACCGTATGTTGGCATACTGTTTTCTCACTTCCTCTATGGCACGTATGCCGTACTCTATCCCTTTCTTCTCGACCAATCGGCCAACGGTGAGCACCCTTACCGTTTCGCCGGGGGCCAGGGTGCGTGCGCTGAAGGGTAAGTCCCTTAGCTCAACGCCCATAGGGAGCTTATGCAGCTTGCGGGCGGGGCAACCTAGTTTCAGTAGCTCATTTGCGGTGTAGCTGCTGTTCGCCGTAATCGCATCCGCAGTAGCGAAGAGCGCACCGTAGCCGGGGTGACCCGATTTCCTGGGCCATGCCGCGAAGTCATAGCCGTGGAAGCTTACTACCAGGGGAGCGCCCCACAACCGCTTCGCGAACCTGAAGCTGTTCGCCACCGGACCGAAGTGGGCATGGATGACACTGTAGGGCATGCGCCTGCGCGGTAGTGAGAGGAGCTTGCCAAGCCTGTAAAGGGCAGAGAGGCTCCTTGCCTGATAGCCGTACTCGGAACGAGTGAGCACCTTCCGGGTGAGAGCAGGCGAGCTTACCAAGCATTTCATGAAGAGCGGCAGCGCTCGTAGCACCCGCACAATGTTCAGCACTGGCTGGCTCGACCCCGGCAGCCAGGTCTTGCCTGTGAGCGGCAGCACCGGCATCTCCCAGTACCCGCCGTCGGGTGGCAGGTCCATGTATGTTGTGCGAGAGAGTAGGCGGTAGTTGCTCACCTCCGGCTGGACGGGCCTTCCCCTATCCGGTCGCGTCTCAGCGAAGATGTCTATCTCGTGCCCCATGTCCCGGAGGCCAGTTACCTGGCGCAGGATAAAGGTCTCCGACACGACCGGAAATGTGCCAACAAAGAGAGCTATACGCATAATTACAATCCACAGACCACCTGATTCTGATCCCTAATCCCCGACCCCCGACCCCTGACACCCGGTTAGCACTCAGAATTCACTATTCCCGAAAACTTCGGCATAGCGGCAACGTCCCGCAAGCGCGCCCCGGTACTGGGCCAGGCCTCGTGCCGCACGGTCGTACCGGAATCCTTGAAGCTGCGACTTGTAGCAGCGTACGGCCGCAAGCTTCCTGGCTATTACCGCGCTAATATCCTCAACGTGGGCATACTCTGATAGAGGAGTCCACACTTCATACGTTCGCAGCAGAGGTGTCTGAGTAGCGAGGAGTGAGGAGTGGGGAGTGAGTGACGGCGGGCCACTCGCTGCTTCACCTGGTACTCGGAGTGCGGCCAGGAGGATGGGGAGGGACGCCTTGTGGTCCGGGTGCCAGTCGCCTGTGTGGGGCACGTAGATTTCGCGGGGACGCTCCGTTTCGAGCACGGGTCGTAGTGCTGCCGACGCCTCGGGTATGTTGTCCCCCAGGAGCCAGTCGGGCTGCCTCAGGAAGTAGAGTTGCGCCAGCCCCAATACTCTCGCCGCAGCCTCCGCTTCCCCTTCACGGGTGCGCCAGGCTTCGTCATGAGGCAGGTGCTTCAGTCCAAGCTCGCCTGATGTGAGGAAGGCGACGCATACTCTCTCCCCACTCTCTACGCGCAGAGCGATGATCCCGCCGCACCCTATCGCCTCGTCGTCGGGGTGGGGTGCGATTACCAGCACGCTCATGGCCCCTCCATGAGCAAGCGCCTGTAAAGCCGCTCGTAATCTCGGACCATGCGCTCTGCTGAGAAGCGCGATTCCGCGACGGCGCGCACTTTAATGCGATCCAGCGCCAGGCTCTCTCTTACCCGCTCGGTGAACTCCTCCTCAGAGTCTGCGCAGTAGCCGGTAACGCCCTGGTCCACTATTTCGGGCATCGCCCCGCACCGCATGGCAACCACCGGCGTACCGCACATCATCGCCTCGACAGGCACAAGGCCGAAAGGCTCTGGGGTCTGGACGGGGTAGAGGAGCGCGCTTGCGCCACCGAGAAGCCGGTCGCGCTCGGTGCCCGATACCGACCCCACATACTTTACTCTTTCACCATCCAACAGTGGATCAATATGCTCCTTGTAGTAATCGTTGCGTGGCCCCGCGAGGAGCAGCCGCATACCTAGCTCCCGCGCCGCATTGACGGCGTGCAGTGGACCCTTGCCGGGTATGAACCTGCCCAGGTAGCAGAGGTAGCCTTCCGCCTCAGCCCTGAAGGTGAATTGCTTGGTATCAACGCCGTGGTAGATCACCTCTGCCGGGTGGAGGTGAGGGAAGTTGCTCCACTGATAGCGCGAGAGGGCCGTTACGCGGGCACCTGGCCACATATCCCACATGCGTGCGTCATTGCCGTAGGGGCAAACGTGGAGCGTGTGCAGCATGGGCGCTTTACTGAGCGGTTCGAGGGGCAATCCCCACAGGTAGGCATGGCTGTGCAGCAGATCAAAGCGGCCCGATTGTTCGACGGCCCGGCAGAGGTTCACCCACTCACATAATTGCCAGTCGTCCGGCGCGCCGCCCTTACCATACGTGCCCGGCAGGGTAGCCACTAGCTCCGCATCCACCTCCGATCCCGCAGCCGCGAATACGGTGACCTCGTGACCCATGCCGGTAAGCCCCCGCGTGAGAAGCCACACAAGGCTCTCCACGCTCCCGCTTCTCTCGCGGCGAACAGGAGTACTGAGTGTTGAGACCAGGGCGATGCGCATAGGGTTATATGGTGGCTAGTAGTTAGTGAGCAGGGATTAGGGGTCAGGGGTCAGGGGTTCATTATCGGTTATAAATCGTCCGTCGTCCGTCGTCCGTCGTCCGTCGTCTAACTCATCGCGCCTTCAAGCAAGGCCCGGAGCACCCGGTCGGAGGCGAAATATTCCTCTGCCAGGCGACGCGCCGCAACGCAGTGGCGCGCATAGTCGGAGTTGATAGCCTCTATGCCCCGTACAGCCTCGGGTAAATCGGTGAAGGTCAAGATACCCTCGCCGAGGGGGAGCCAGTCGGCAAGCCCGGTATCCTCGATGAGCACTGGTCTGCCGGAGGCCAGGTAGCAAGCGCTACGGTCGCTGAACCACCCCCCCTTCATCCGCACGTAGCCGTGCTTAGCGACGCCAAACTCCGCTCTCGAACCTCGTTGTATGAAGTCTCGATACAGTTCCGGCGTGCGCGACGCTTTCCAACCATCCACTACTTCCCACCCGTGCTCGCGCAACACTTCGGGACCGGCCCCGGTCAGCGCCACCTTGAGCGGCTGAGAAGTGTGTCGCGGCAGGTCGAGGAACTTAGGGAACTCCATGTCCTTTTGGCCGTAACGGATGCTGTCGTACATGACCTCTCGAAAGCCCTGCCAGTGCATGATAGAGGTGAAATGGGTCGCTTGCGCACTCTCATCCTCTCGGGCCAGGGTCCAGTGGGGTAGCGAAACAGGCGGCACCGTCTTGATCCACTCCCTGCCAGCCAGCGGTACCGGGCAATCAGGCGCGCCTATGCGCTGTCCAATCGTGAAAAGGCGCTCGCACCGCTCAACCGTTGCCAAAAGCTCCAGATGCCCATTCACCAGGCTGATCTGCGTGAAGCCAGGGTCCGCATCGATGAAAGCGCGGCGGCGGGGTAGGCTGTACTCGGCGCGCCATAGGGGGAGCGGCACCGCGCGCACCAGCAGCAGGTCGGCTCGCGAGAGTATATCTCGAATTTCCTCGACGCACATACCCTCGGACCGTTCGCCCGCGCGGTAAATCCACTTGCTCCCAAGGCCCAACGGTTCCAGGCAGTCATGCACGTATGAAGCGGGATAGCGCAGGTCGGCGGTCAGCTTCTCCTCTTCCCAGTGGTACACCCAGGACTCCTCCCCGCACTCCTCCAGATAATACACGTCGTGGCCCAGGGCGCGGAGGCCCGCCAGGTACTGCATGTCTATCCAGGCGTGCCCGCCGTAGGGAAGCCTGCCGATGCTGCCGGACAAGACGATTATCATTGAGGGGCCTCAGCGCCGGACGCCGGATAGCCCGATGCGAACGCCTCTTCCAGCAACCTGGGGAGGGCCACGCGATAGCTGAACAGCTCATAGGCGAGCGCGCGGGCGGCGCGGCGGTGGGCCTCATAGTCGGAGTTGACGCGCTCAATACACGAGAGGGCCTCTTCCGCGGTGGAAAAGGGAAGCAATCCACCGCCGGTCGGCAGCCAATCGCTGTAGCCTGTCTCCTGGAGGATGACCGGGAGGCCAGCAGCCAGGTAGCAGACGCTGCGGTCGCTGAACCAGCCGCTCCTCGTTCTAACGTATGCGTGCTTGGCTGCGCTCAACTCCCCGCGCGATCTGAGGATGTAATCCCGGTAGGTCGTTATACTCCGGTTTATCTCTGTCTCCGCATCCCTTACCGACCAGCCGGCGGCGTGCAGCTCATCAAGCACGGCATCGTCGGCACCCGATAGAGCAAGCTCCAGGGGTTGCGCGGTGAGGCTGGGGAGATGGAGGAGGTGGAGAAACTCATCGCTCTTCTGGCCGTAATATTCCCCGTCATGGGTGATACGCCCGTACGCATTCCAATGTGCGACGGTGGTAAAAGGCGCGTTTGAGTGCGGAGTGCGGAGTGCGGAGTGCGGAATAAGAGGAGCCACAATTCCGCACTCCGCACTCCGCACTCCGCACTCGGACCTGTTCTCCCACAGTTCAGGCACCACGGGGGGTACTGCCGGGAGCCAGCGCACCCCGCCTGCCGGGATCGTGCACTGGGGCTGCCCGATATTAGCGCCGTAGCTGAAGCAGGTGTCGTATACGTCATAACTGCCACTCAGTTTAGCCCCGAACTCACCTACCTGGGTAAAAAGCGGGTCCATGTCGACCAGAGCGAGGCGCGGGCACGATGCGAACTCCGGGAGCCAGCAGACGCCGCCGACATTGAGGAGGAGGTCAGCGGTGGCAATCTCCTCTTCCAGCGCCTCTCGGCTCATCCCCTCCACCCGCCCCGTGCTGCGGTCTACGTAGCAGAGCGGTACCGGCAGGTGGTAATCGTCGAACAATCGCCGCACGATGCCCAACCCAGCGCGTGGGTAGTCCAGCCACTGCTGGCTCACGGGGTCGTAACATGAGTAGGGCCAGCCGCTCTCTTCCAGGTATATCACCTTGTGCCCTAGCAGGTGCAAACCAAGTACATACTGGAAATAGGCAAGTATGTTGCCGGCTACCGGGTAGCGCACCATGTACCCACATACGACGATCTTCATCTCAGGCCCGCCTCTCCTCAATCAGGGCAGGCTCTTTGTCTTTCGCCCCCGTCGTGGCCTTCTCCAACAGGGGAGGAAGCACCACCTCGGCGGCGAAGTGCGTATGTGCAAGCTCGCGGGCAGCTCGTGCATGTCGCCCGTAGTCGGACAGGAGGGCATCTATTGCTGCTAGCGCCTCATCAATGGTGCGGTAGGCGAATAGGCCCTCTCCGGTCGGCAGGTGCGCGCTGAAGCCGGTATCCTGGACCACCGCCGGGCGGCCACTTGCCAGGTAGCACTCCGTGCGGTCGCTGAACCAACCGGTCTTCTTCGCCACGTAGATATGCTTGGCCGCGCTGAACTCGCCCAGGGAGGAGCGAATGTAATCGCGATAGGCATCCAGGTTATGCGAGACGGAGAAAGCATCCCTGTAGAGCCAACCGTGTGCGCGCACAATCTCTTCAGGCCCAGTCATCGCAAGCTCCAGGGGGACGCCCGCCCTTGTGGGCAAGTGAAGGAATTTGCGCATCTCAACATCCTTGTTGCCACCTATCCCCGCGAAGCTGGCGATTTTCCAGCTCATTATGGTCGTGAGGACGTTGCGAGGCGGCTCCTCGCGGGGCGTCCACTCCTCCATAGATACGGGCTGCCAGGTATGCTCCCACGTGAATGGCGTGGTGGGTGCAGGGGAGGCGGGGGTGCCGATGTTGCGGCCAAATGTGAAGAGGGTCCCGAAGTTAGGTAAGAAGGTCGAGTAGCGTGGCGCGGCAGGACCTTCCGCGATAGCAAGCTGCGTAAAGCCAGGATCGCTGTCTATGAATGCGGAGTGTGGGATGCGGGCGTACTCGTCGCGCCAGAACCAGCATCCGCCCGACAGGTCGAGGAAGAGGTCTGCCCCCTCGCACACGCGCCGGAACGCCTCACTGGAGTGGCCGTGGTAGCGGCCCATCCAGTCAACGTAGCACCACCTGTCGCCAAACCCATAAGGTTGGAGGCAGCTATTTATGAAGTCGGTGGCGTAGCGGGGGTCTTTGCTGAGGGTGTTGCGTAGAGGGTCGAAGTTGCACTCACCCGTGTCCTCCAGATACCACACCTGGTGGCCCAGCTTGCGCAGGCCGAGCAGATACATGAGGCTACACCACGCCACACCACCATACGGATAGCGCCCGATGATGCCCGCGAGGATGATATTCACGCGCCAACTCCCGGAGTAGCGCTGAGGCTTCCCTCCCCTATGTCGCTCCAGGCCCTTTCCAGCGCGTGTAGACGGCCCCGGACAAAGCGCGCATCGCGGCACGCCGACTCCGACCACTGGAGATGCCATAGCACATTCACGACCTCGCAGCTTGCCAGCGTCAGCAGAAATGAGGGCCGGTCAATCTCGACGCCATGCATCTCGGCTTCGGTGAGGTAAGCGTCTATGAAGCCTTGCCGGGGCTTCCCCCAGCCATCGAGCAAGCGGGCGAGGTCCCACGCGGCCAGGCCAATGCCCGCCGACTCCCAGTCCAAAGGGCGCACCGTCCAGCGCTCCTGTACGGCGATGTTCTTTGGGAATATATCCCCATGCACCAGGGTGCGCGCTTGACCGCATAACTGCTCAACCAGGAGAGTGTACGGTGCTATCAGGGCGTCGAATTGGGCGAGTAGGCCAGGCTCCCCAGCAATCTCCAGGTTTCGGCGCGAACGTTGGGCGATCATCGCATAGTATTGCCCGTCATGCTCGGCCAGGCAATGGAGCGCACGTAGCTCCTCCTCACGGCCCCAGTATGCAGAGTGCATACGCGCCAGCCACCTGAACGCGGGGAGCCATTCGTCAATGTCGCAATGCTCCAGGGTCATGTCGCCCACGTCCTCCAGGAATAGCCAGTATAACCCACGTGTGGTGTCGTATAAGGAGGCATAGAGCGCGGGAGCGCCAAAGAGCTGTCCCGCCAGCAGCCTTCTGTAGATCAACACCTCGCGCTCGTTTCCGTCGTAAAGGTTGGCTCCCGGTTGCAGCCTTTTGAAGATGACCCGCAAGCGCTCGCCCGATTCGAGGATCACGCGCAGGCGGTCTGTGTGGTGGCTACTCACCTCCAGTGCCTTGCGCTCTATATTCGCTATACGCACGTCCCGACTGAAGTGCGCGCACAGCCCTTCCTCCAGCACCCTCCTGGCTTCAGGCATCTGTATGTGTGATTCGGCCATTGTCGCGCCAGCAGTCATGCCGGTAATTCTACCTCCGTCCGTTCGAGGCCGTCCATCGCCCGGTTATTAGAGGTGCTCAATTCATCGTCAATTTCGCGGCCGCCATGCCCGTTAGTACTGTTAGTGTGCAGGGCAACCACTGCGGGGGGACGCCCTGCGGTCTGGCCGTGCCGCAGCCCTCGCGTTTGGATGCGGTAGAACTCGGCATACAAACCTTCTTTGGCTAGAAGTTGAGAATGCGTGCCGCGCTCCCTGATACGTCCCTTGTTGATCACCATGATCTGGTCGGCGCGGCGCACTGTGGAGAGGCGGTGCGCCACTATGAAGGTCGTCCTGCCCGCCATGAGGCGGTCCAGCGCGTCGAGGATCATCAGCTCGGTGCGCGAGTCGAGAGAGGATGTCGGCTCATCGAGGATAAGTATCGGCGCGTTTCGGATGAAGGCCCTCGCTATCGCCACGCGCTGCCGCTCGCCGCCGGAGAGGCGCACCCCTCGCTCTCCCACCTGGGTGTCGTAACCGGCGGGGAGCGCCATGATGAAGTCGTGCGCATTGGCGAGGCGGGCCGCGGCCTCGATCTCCTCCTGAGAAACGTCGAAGCCTTCCAGCACGTCATCACTGTCCATATATGCGCTCGGTCCTCTGCGGCTCACCCCGTAAGCGATGTTATCGCGGATGGTGCCTGTAAAGAGCACCGACTCCTGCGATACGATAGCGATGTTGTCGCGAAGGGTCCGGATGGCCAGATCGCGCAGATCGTGCCCATCGAGCAGCACCCGTCCTGTTGTTGGGTCGTAGAAGCGCGCTATCAGGCTTGTGATGGTGGTCTTGCCCGCGCCTGTGGGGCCGACGATAGCCACTACCTCACCGGGCTGTGCTTTGAAGCTGACCTGGCGTAGCACCAGGTGCTCCGGGCTATATCCGAAGCTGACGTTATCGAAGGTGACTGCTCCCTTTACGGAGGGTAGCGACCTGGCCCCGGCTTTATCCTGGATGTCGGGCTGCACGTCCAGCACTTCCAGGGTGCGCTCGGCGCTTGCCAGCGAGAGCTGCATGTCGGTCAGCGTTTCCCCTATCTTCTCCAGGGGCTTGTGTATCTGGCCGACGTAGGAAAGTATCACGAGCAATCCGCCCAGGGTGAGCTGCCCCTCCAACACATGCAGGCCGCCTATCAGCAAGATCAGGCTGCGGTCTACCTGGGTGACAAACTGCATCCCGGAGTTGAAAATGCTCTGTTCAAGGGTCAGTCGCAGGCGCGCGCGTAGCGCCGTCCGCGCCTTCTTTTCGAAGCGCTGCTGCTCGCGCTCCTCCTGCCCGAAGGCCTTCACCACTCGCAAGCAGGAGAGCACTTCTTGCAATACCGACTGGCCTTCGCTCTCCATCGCCTTCACGCGCTTGCTCCTCTCCTTGAAGCGCTTGCCATAGTACCAGACGCCCAGGTAGAGGGGGGGCGCTGCCGCCAGCGCGATCAGGGTGAGCTGCCAGTCGAGTTGGAGAGATATCCAGAGCACCCCCACCAGCATGAAGAGCGCCGTGAAGATGTGGCGGAAGTTGCCCCAGACGAGGGTGCTTATGAAACCGGTGTCGCTGTTCAGCCGGTACATCGAATCGCCGACTGAGGTCTGGTCGTGGTACGAGAAGGAGAGGCGCTGCATATGGTTGAAGAGGTCGGCCTTGAAGCGAAGCACGATCCTCGAATTGATGTGGGCTTTGAGCTGCTCGCCCACCAGGCTCAACAGGGTGCCCGTCAACCAGAGCGCAACGCCCAGCAGCACCGCGAAGACGATAACGCCTGTAGGGTTTTGTGGCTCTAGAAAGGGAATGAACGACTTGAGCCAGCCCGGCAGCACCTGCCCACCCAGGCCATTGTCCACCAGTATCTTCATCGGCCAGGGATCGAGCAGGGCAATACCGCTCTGCACGATGGAGAGGACCACGACCAGCGCCATCGACAGCCGGAAAGGCTTCGTGTACGGGAGGAGGCGGCTGTATATGCTGGTCCTGAAGTGCTTCTTTCTCAGCTCTTCGAGCCGTTGCTTGAGTGATTTCATGAGGGGTCAGAGATTTGTCCGTCGTCCTTCGTCTTTCGTCCTTCGTCCGTCATCGAAGGTAGCGCGTTCAGCACGGCGCGGGTACTTCCTGATAGCTCGCGCAGAAGCTGCAACAGCGCGAAGGCAGCTAATGTGCCAAGTACAACAGATGCCGCCCATGCGCCCGCAAGCGCCGCTGAAATGCAGAGGATCGACAGGAGCAATGGGAGCAAGGTGCCGAGAGGGCGCAGCATGGGCCACGTACGCACGCGTAACAGTTGCTTGCCTGAGCCATGCTCCTCAATCGCCGACAGCAGGCGAGTAGAAGCCGTGACACCACCCGACACCTCCAGGTCCCACCTGTCGTAGACGCCTCCGCGTCGCGCTGCCAGGCCACCCCCACGTAGTGCTTCCTCAAGCTTATGCAGCCGATCTTCGGGCGACTGCCACCGCCCCTCGCTCCAGAGTAAGGTGACGCGCGGGCGCGGCAACATCAACTTTGCCGTGGCGCGCCGCCAGGGCGTGAGACCGTGTCGCGTGCGACCCACCAGGCGAGCAAGCGGTTGGAGGAGACACAGGAGGGCCGTGAGAGCGCGCCGGCGCGGTGAGGCCATGCGCGACCTCTCGCTCGATGAGAAGATGGCCCGCCGGGCACCCGCGAGTGCCACCCCCAGGAGCGCTCCGATAGAGAGGGCCAACAAAGGGAAGGCGAAGAACATCGGTGCCCAGAGGAAGCCGAGTGCGGAGAGTGCGGCCAGCGCGAAAATAACCAGATACCACTCAGGCATAAGCGGCAGCCACATGAGACCGCCTTCAGCCGGGCCATATAGCGACTGAAACGGCGCGCTTCCCCATACCCCGCCATAGATACGCCCGCTTCGGACCAGATTAGCCAGGACCCCACCGCCGTATAGCCTGCCCGCCCAGCGCAAATGTCCCGCGCAATTGTACTTCTCGGGCCACTTCCGCTCCAGCATCGCTTCGGCCCGCCCGTAGCCGGCCTGCTGTCGCCAGTAGGCCGGCACGGAATTGCGGCGGTGGTGCCACACCACGGCGGCAGGGCTGAACCCCAGCTTCCAGCCACGGTCTTGCAGCCGCCAGCAAAGGTCAACGTCGTCACCCGCCACGCGAAACTGCGGGTCAAACCCACCTAATTCAAGGAGACGGTCGCGCCGGAATGCCATGTTGCACCCTGGGATATGCTCGGCCTCGCGGTCGGTAAGGAGCACATGCGAGGGGCCGCCGGGGGCGTTGGCTACGCATTGCGCGATAAGACCATCCTCCGGTGGAGCGAGATTAGGGCCACCCACCCCGGTCCAGTCGCCCGACATAAACGCCTGCGCCAGGTAGTGCAGCCAGTGCGGGTCGGGGCGAGCGTCGTCGTCCAGGTATGCTACTATGTCGCCCCTCGCTGCCAGCATACCGGTGTTGCGGGCGCTGCTCAGCCCCATGTTCTCCATGCTGATAACCCGAAAACCGTATTCACCCACTATTTGGGGCGTGGAGTCGGTTGAGCCATCATCTACAACTATGACATCGTAATTGGGGTATTGCAACTCAAGCAGGCCCTCACAGCAATCGCTCAGGGTGGCCGAGCCATTGTGGCTGCACACCACAACGGAGATCGAGGGCCAATCTAGCTTGCTGGCGAAAGGCACCTCCGCGAACGCCTGCCGCACGGCCATGAGCGCCTGTTTGGGGTGGCGCTCCCTGGTCGTGATACCAAAATCCCAATCGTCGACCTCTTGCCCGCCCCTGTGCCACTCATCGGTCCATGAGAAGACAAAAGCCCCAGTACACCCGGCGTCGAAAGCCGTGCGGAGCTGCCAGCCGAGCGTCTCCGCCTGCTTGTGCTCGCTATTCCTCCGGCTGTCGAGGCCAATCTCGGCCATGACCAGGGGCCGCTCTCCCGCCAGGCTCTGAAGGCGCGCAAGGTAAGCCTCCAGGCGGTCCTGCTCTTCAAGGTAGACATTGAAGCTCACGAAGTCGAGGAAGGGAAGACGTAGATACTCGGTGGTTGGGTAGTTCACGTAAGTAACCAACCCGGCGGGGTCCTCGTCTTTCGCTGCCCTGTACAGCCTGTGCAGAAAGCGCTCGATCCGGGGAGCGCCATGCCAGCGCGCGATAGAGGAGGGTATCTCGTTGCCGATGCTGTAGCAGAGCACCGCCGCGTGCCCTGCGCACGCACGCACTCCCTCACGCACGCGCTCCTCTATTGTGCGTCCCCACTTGCGACCCTCGAGAAAAGCGATGTGCTGCTCCCACGGCAAGCCGACCATGACGTGTAACCGGTGATGCCCCGCGAGGTCAAGGAGCCAGCGGGGAGGTACGGTGTAGGTCCGCACGGCATTTATGCCATTGGCCGCCATCTGGCTGAAGTCCCTGTCGACTCTATCCGGGTCGGGGAAGAGGTCCCCTTCCTCGTCAGGGCGGAACGTGCCGTATGTTACGCCCTTGACGTACAGCTTTTCGTCGCCTACGTAAATGAACTTCCCAAGCACGCGCGGGCGTGGGTAGGTGACCGCAAGCGGCGCGGGTGTGTCAAGTTGTACAGGTTTGATAAGTGCTGGGACGGTCTGGCTCATCCGGTAAGTCTGCAAGCGAGCCTGGCCCATTATCCCGATTCGGGTGAAAATGCAGCCACATCGTGCTGTCCAATCACCAGTTACCGGAGAAGTCTAAGTCCCACATGCGCCCCTTGCATGGACTTGCCGCACAGGCTAGCTCTGAATGCAATTCCTTTGCTTACTTGTTCGCGCCCTACAGCGGCGAAACTATCTCAAGTTCTGTGCCACCATCTATTGGCTGCGTTGTAAGAAGTAATGTGGGTAGGGAAAAAGGTCCAGTACCGCTAGTGACGTGCCGGCGTCTGGCAACTCGGAAAGAAAGCGTTCGACACTATCTTGGCTGTCTGGCCTCGCGTGGCGTTGTTGCCCCATCGGAAATACGGCCTGTTCTCCGGCCCGCAAGGCTCAGCTTCGCTGCCGCACGGATAGCCCGACATGATACCTGTCGTCGCCAGCCTCTGTATAAACTCATAAAACGGGTTCGAAGGCGGGACATCCTCAAATATCTGCCCACTCACCGGCTCGCTGAACCCTCCGGCGTTAGCGACTATCTTCGATATCTGGCCTCGCGTGGCGTTGTTGCCCCAGCGGAAGTACGGCCTGCTCTCCGGCCCGCAAGGCTCGCCTTCTGCGCCGCATGGGTAGCCGGAGATGATGCCCCGGCTCGACATGCGCTCTATGAATGGATAGAAGGTGTTATCGGGTGGCACATCTTCGAAGGTCTGGCCCGATACCGGCTCGTTGAATGCGGCAGCGTTAGCGACTATCTTCGATATCTGCCCGCGTGTAATATCGTTTCCGGGCCTGAAGGTGCCGTCGGAGTACCCACCCAGTACGCCTCTGCACGCCAGGCACCTGACGAACGGATAGAAGGTTGAGCCTGGAGGTGCATCCGCGAATTCAACAGTGCAAACCGTAGGTGTGGAAGTGGCGAGGGTCGCCGTTGCGGTTGGGGTAGTCGTCGCGCTGGCTGACGCTGTTTGTGTGGCCGTCCCAATGGCAGCAGTAGAAGTGAGCGTGGGTGGAGGTGTGCTAATAAATGTAGGCGTTCCTGTTGCTTGCGGAGTATTACTCGGCACGGATGTCATAGTGGAGGTAGGAGCAGCTGTAGCGGTGCGTGTCGCGGTGGCCGATGGCGGCAGCGTGCTTGTGCTACTGGGATTGGCTGTCGGTGGTGGAGTAGTGGTATGTGTGGGCGTCCCTGTTGCTTGCGGAGTGTCGCTCGGCACGGGCGTCGTAGTAGAGGTAGGAGAGGAAGGAACGGCAGTAGAGGTGCGGGTTGGTGTACCTGTCGGCAGTGAGGTGTTTGTGCTGCTTGGAATAGTTGTTGGTGGCGTGTTGGTCGCAAGGGTGGTGGGCGTGCCGGGGCTGGCAGTAGCCGTCGAGGCCCCCTCGGATATCTTGCTGATGAAAACGTCATAAGACCCCCTGTTGAAGCTCTGGTAAGGATTCACCACGGGAAAGTCCACCGACTCTGTGTCCCCTGCCAGGTAGATAGAGCCTTGAGCATCTATGGTCATGGCGTGCCCGAACTCGTAAACGCTTGTGCCGCCGAAGCGGCTGGAGAAGAGGAGGTCCGATCCCGCCGTGTTGAATTTCGACATGAATGCTCTACCGTGGTTCGAGATGGGGTTGCTGGTTGGGAAATTCGGGGAGTTGGTGCTCCCACCAACGTACACCTGGCCGGCGCTATCTATGGCGATGCCCTCACCATCATCCGTACCTGTGCCTCCCAGGTAGGTCGAGAAGACCAGGTCATTCCCTGCGGAGTTCAATTTGGAGACGAAGGCGTCCTGGAAGCCACCTCCGTAGCTTGGTTGTAAGGGGTTGCGCGTGGGGAAGTTAGACGACATCGTTTCACCCGCTAAGTACGCATTCCCGGCTGCGTCTACCGTGACGACCCAGGCGACGTCGTTAGCCTGGACCTCCTGCCCCCAGCCGCCGAGGTAGGTGGAGTAGCTGAGCGACTTACCATCGGGATTCAGCCTGGTAACGAAGGCATCGCTCCCTCCGTTGCTGTACCACTGGAAGGCATTCAGCACCGGAAAATCGGTCGAGAAGGTATAACCGACCACGTATGCCCTGCCGAGGGCATCTATGGCTATGCCGTTGCCATAGTCCACGTCGGTCCCACCCAGATATGTAGAGAAAGTGAGTGCCTGGCCGTTCGGCGTGAAGCGCGTTACGAAGGCATCAGTAGACCCCAACCGGGCTGGTTGGTAGGGGTTATGCAGCGGGAAATTGGCCGAATAAGTGGTGCCTGTCACAAGGGCGCTGCCGTCGGTATCCAAAGCTACCCTGTATCCATTGTCGGTGGCGCTCCCGCCAAGATAGGTAGAATAAACGAGGGCCGCGCCGGTCGGGTCGAGCTTGGTCACGAAGGCATCGTTGCCGAAGCCTCCTATCGCCGGTTGGTAGGCGTTATATACCGGGAAGTCGAGCGACGAGGTTTGCCCAGTTATGTAGGCATTCCCCTGCGCGTCGACGGCTATGCTCTGTGCCTGGTCCCAATCGCTTCCCCCCAGGTAGGTAGAGTAGACGAGGGCCGAGCCGGAGGCGCTCAATTGTGTGACGAAGACATCATACGCGCCGCCGTTATAAGTTGGATCGTAAGGGTTCTGGCGAGGAAAGGTAGTAGAGTTCGTCCAACCTGTCACGTAGGCATTGCCGTTGCGGACGGCTATCGCCACGCATACGTCAAAGCCGGAGCTGCCCAGGTAGGTGGAGTAGGCGATAACCGGATCAATCGTGAGCGCGTATGCAGGGTTGTATGCTCCCAGTAAGAAGCTGACAGTGCCGTCGCCCGCCAGCTCATATCGCGCGTCCACCAGAGTCAATTTGCCGCCTACTTCCTGCCAGGCTACCGGGGCCTCTTCGATAAGCTCTATGGGCTGGCCGTCTGCTGCTGCTACTTCTATGTGCAGGCGACCTTCATTATCCAGGGTCGTGCTTTGTGCCCCGGCGTATCTCCACTTTATATTAGCGGGGTCGGCACGTGCGCTGACGACATAAGTACCCTTGAGGTGGCCGCCCATGCCTGAGTAGTGCAGATCAATACCAGGGTAGAGCTTTTCATACGCGATTGATGGGTACGTCGCGATATTGGTATGCCACTTCGACTTATCCTTCCCGCGTATGTAATTGACCTTACCAGCAAGAGGAACGCTTTCGCTGGTAGCCTGGCCTGCATCAGCACCGATGAATTGCAGACGCAGCACGGAAGGCTCGCTCGGAGTTGGTGGGTTGGGTTCGGAGCCGAAGGACTGTGCACTTGCAAGGGATGGAAGCTTACCCTCTTTAGTTGCGACGCTCGATTGCAGGGCGATCACTACCTCGGAGCCGGTAAAGTAAAGGGTGCTTCCAGAGGCGCGGGCGAGGAAGCTCACGGAGGGGTCCGTTTGACCGACGTTCGGCTCAAACGAGAGAGGGAGCGCGGCTATGTCGGGTGCCGCATCTGGCGGGGTCGGGCCAACCGGTTCTGCTAGATATATCCACGCCAGCCACAGCAGCCCTGTGGCGAGCAGGAGCGCCACTGTCGAAACGCGCCGGTTTGGGAGTGATTTGAATATCTTGCCTGACACCACCTCTCGCCTCCCTCCAATTGCAAACAACTTACGGCTGGTATGCACTTCATTAGTCTAAAGCATAGACCATGCTCCGTTCAAATTCCATGCCGCGATCTCTTGACAATATATGCTCAAGATTGCTCTCAACTGTTTAGAGTACGGAACCGCCAAGACGCCAAGAGACCGCCAAGGTATAAGAGGGACTTAGGGAAATGAGAACACTAGCACTATTTCCTCTAATATCTTGGCGTTTACTTGGCGCTCTTGGTGTCTTGGCGGTTCTGTCTATTCTAATGGCGCTTGCTCAAAGTTTGGGATGTCTCATGCCTCGGCGTGACACATCCCTGTCCAGGTCGGTTAGTGCCGTGCAGGCGTCTCGCAGTTTGGGAAGAAGGTGTTAGCAACTATCTTCGACGCTTGCCCTCTCGTTACGTTGTTGAAGGGCCGGAAGTAGGGTCTGCTCTCTTCGTCGCATGGCTCTCCTTCCCCGCCACACAGATACCCTGACATCACTCCCAACTGGGTGAGACGCATGATCCACAAGTAGAAGGTATGGTCTTCCGTTACATCCGTGTAGAACAATCCTGTAGGTGTGCCTCCTAGTCCTGCTGCATTGGACACTATCTTGGCTAGCTGTCCTCTCGTGGCACTGGCATTGGGGCGGAAGTATGGGCGGTTATCAGGAGGCTCACATGGCTCCTCCGGCACCAACCCGCAAGGATAGCCACCCATGTGTCCTCTCATCGAGAGGCGATTGATCCAGGCGTAGAATGGGCTAGCCTCCGGTACATCCTCGTATATCTGAGGACCTGGGTCTTCAGAGAAGCCAGCTGAGTTACTCACCATCTTCGCTATCTGCCCCCTCGTTATGTCGTTACCTGGCTTGAACGTGCCATCCGTATAACCAGAGATGATATTCCTGCAAGATAGGCATCTTATCCATGTGTAGAAGGTGCTATCTGGAGGAACGTCCGTGAAGCTGATGGTGCATGGCGTTGCGGTAGCCTCCGATGTTGCCGTTGCGGTTCCACCCTGAGACGTGGCGGTTGCCTGCGAGGTAGAGATCGCGGTGGCCGAGGCAACGACTGACGTACCCGTACCGGTAGGAATAACCGAAGTGGCGGTACGGGTAGCGCTCGGCACGGGACTTGTGGCTGTGCCCGTAGCCTGTGGCACTGTCGTGTTGGTGCGCGTCGTAGTGGAGGTAGCCACTCCTACGGTATTGGTGCGGGTTGGGGTGGAAGTCGCGCCGCCTGGGGTAGTCGTGGGCGTTGGAGACGAGCAGGTCCCGCTAATGGCGGAGAATGCTATCCTGGAATTGGTAGGGGGCGCTGTGTTGCACCGATATTGTACGAACCCTCCAGCTCCATCCTGCACGCCTATCGTGGAGGTAGCGGTCGTGTTCAGCGTGCCCAGGATAATATCGAAGTTAGATGTAGCCTCGTACAATCTTATCTCGAAGTAGGCGTTGCCAGGCTCGGAGAAGTAGAAGGTGCGCCATTCGATATTGAATATGCGATTGGGTGCGCTCCCGCTTATAGAAGTGTAGATACCGCAGCCTCCCGTACAGTTGGTCCCTTCGGTAGTCAGGTCCTCCCAGTAAGCGAAGATAGTAGGGCCCATTTCCGCGAAAGGCAGGCAGACATTCTCAAACTCCTCGTTTGTCGAGACGAATTGCGCGTTACCGTTGGCACCTAGATTTACACCCGTATAAGTTGCTCCATACAGCGTGACTGGGAAGGGGAGGGTAATGAAGGTCACGCCATCGTCTGTGTGGTTCCCAATATCGGTCGTGCCGGGCACGATAGTCGCCCCCGCCGTGACCGCGTAAGTATAGCTGGTCACGCATTGCGTAGGAGTGGGCGTGCCCTGCTGAGGTAATGAGTTTGTGCTGGTATCGGGAGGGTTGGAGCTTTGCTCCGCAGAGGTAGGATGAGCCATGCTCGCTATCGTGAAACCCCCTATGGTGAATATAGCCAGACCGAGGATAAGCATCCCTCGTTTCATATTACGCTCCTTATGAAGCACCGGCATCTCGTAGATAACCCACTTGAGATGCCGGTGCTCTCGTAGAGAACTCACGACGCGAGGCGGTAGTTATCGCCTGATCTGTTCTGCCCCCAAGCGCCCCAGCAGGACTTCGTACCGGGTCCCCTTGTACTCAGGGTGGTACTCGAAACGCTGCCGCTCGAAGTATTGCACCAGGTAGCTCTTGCCGTCAGCCTTATTCTTTTCCATGAAGGGCTGAGACAGCGGCAATCCGAATTGTTTGAGGTCTCCTCGTTGCGACCAGAAGGAGACTATAGCCAGGCCGCCTTCGCTTTTGTCGCCCACGGTGTGCCCCGTCTGCGAGAACCACTGCGCCTTGCCTGGGTTGGCTATAGGTTTGAAGGCCGCTTCGTTCTGTCTCCCCTGTATGGAGGCTGTACCGAGCAGGCCTAACAGCACGTCGTTAGGAGCCTGGTACTCCGGGTGATGCTCGAAGCGCGCCCGCTCGAACCACTGGGTCGAGTAGCTCTTGCCGTCGGTGGGGGAGACTTCACTGCGCAGGGCGGTAATTGGGTAGCCGTTGATGTACAGACCCTCCTCGAACGAGCGCCCGCCTTGCCACACGTCCCAGAATCGCCCGGTGACTGTGAAGCCGGTCTCCTTGAAGGTATAGGAGCCGCCTCCAGACGTCGGTCGCGGCGAGCTTGATACGGTGTTCGTGACAAAGTTGAAGGTGCCGGTCTTGATCCCCTGGATATTCTCCAGGGCCACCACCAGGCTGGGGTGGAAGATGCCATCGGAGCTATTATGCGCCACGTCGGGGAAGAAGAGCTGGCTGGTCAGGACGGGGGCACCCGGTGCCTGTACTTTCACGTGTATATGGATAGTGCGGCCTGGGTATTCCCCGGCCACAATCGTATCGAGCTGGTAGCGCCCGGACGCATCGGTGAATTGGTGTCCGCGCAACGTGTAGCCGACGTTATCATATTCACCATTGTAATTAGCTTGCCAGAAGTCTAACCAGGCGTTGGCTATAGGCTGGCAGTTGGTATCGTACACGTAGCCGGTGATCCTCACCCTTGCCCCGACCATGCCGGGGTCCACCAGGTTGCTGCGCAGAGGAGAGCCTGCCTTCCAGTATGGCCCCTCGGTTACGGCACGCGTCAGGGTGCATGCCACGGGAGTTCGCTGAAACGCTTGCGCCGCCTCAGCCTTCCTGGGTAACGCGCCGAATGGCTGGCCTGCAAAGATGAGGAGCGCGGAAAGCGCCAGCATCATTCCTCTCAGGGCGGAGCGTCCACGGCGTGGATAGGCAACCAGCCATGAGCCTTCCGCACGTTTGATTGATTGGTACATTTCCACAGTTCAATCCCTCCTTCAGCTGATTGCGTGTCAAAAATGAAGACTCGCCATTCAGAACCTGGACTACCCCTCTTTACTCAATCTTAATAGATACTCAGTCCTTAGCTTAATCCTTCAAAGTTGGTGACTGCGCATACTCAAGGTAAAGAGAGAAGCGTTTCAGGAATCTGCATAGGCCGTACCACCGTAACTGGGAATATACAGCCACACGCAGGTTGTAAGCACGGAAATCTTAACCAAATCTTAATTTTTCTCCTCCACTTTCTAACCCTGCATCATTATAATTATTTGGGCTGCTTGATATAACGTCCCAGGCAAGGTTTTATTATTTCGAGCACTATCTAAGTTCCCCGGCGAATTCCCTTCCATATTTTTGAAGGGATTCATTTCCATGCGAGTAATAATAGATGCAGGGTAATCAAGCCCGGTTTCATCAAGAGAGCCGTGAATACATGACCGGAGGCTATGTGGCGTTGGAAAGCGAGGCGGTACGCACCGTTTCGTTCGATTTTGTGTTCGCAACATACTTCTCATTTGTCGCTAAAACGGCTCGCGCCCTGCTAGGGAACGTCCAGGATGCGGAGGACGTAACACAAGAAGTGTTCCTGCGGGTGTATAAGAATCTAGCCTCCTACGACCCTGAGCGCGGCAGCATGAATGCCTGGCTTGCCAAGCTGACCGTCAACGCCTGTCGGACGCACCAGCGCCGCAACTTCTTCCAGCGCATGTGGAAATCGAACTCTTCTGATGGTACCGAAGAGGAGGCCGGCGAGCGTGTGGACCCTTCGCTTTTTGGCGCACCCGAAGAGTACGCCTTACAGAAGGAGTTACACAAGATTGTCACCGGTGTCCTTGCGAAAATGCGGCCCAAACACCGAGATGTGCTCATCCTGAACCATTACCTCGACTTCTCTTGCGTAGAGATCGCGTCTATCCTCGATTGCCCTGAAGGGACGGTCTATTCTCGCCTGCACTATGCCCGCAGGCTCGTGCAAACGCAGCTTGAGAAGCAGATGCAGCTCCAGGAACGAGGTGGAGAGGCATGATGGTAAGCTGCGCAAAAGTGACCAGCCTGAAAGAGGCCTATGTAGATGACCGGCTCGGACCGGACGTGCGCGCGGCTGTCGAGGCCCACAGCGCCTCATGTGAGCTTTGCAGCAAGCGCATATCGCTGGCTTATGGCGTCAAGACTCGCCTTAGCGGGGCGATGAAGCTGGCTCTCGAAAAGACGGCCCCTGCTCATAACGATATTATGGCTATGCAGGCGCGGGTGGAAGAGCGCCTCTCGGCGGCTCCACGCGGGCGACAGTACCAACCTGTCTTCTCTCCGGCTATGCTCGCTATCGTCCTGACCGCGACTGCTATCATGGCGCTGATGTGGTCTAGCTTTATGGACCCAATATCGAAGCATGACGTGATATATGTCGTCCCATCTACTGCCACACCATCCGTCCCGGTCTATGTGCCGGAGCCGGAGCGGAAATCTACCTCGATTGCACGAGCTACCTCCGATACGGTCCCTCCCAGACCCAACCCGAAGAACATACCGGCGAACGTTACCCAGACGCCTATCCCTCTGGATATCCCGGAGCAGGTGGTTCTGCCTCAAGAGTCGCGTACGCCTTCGCTTAGCGTGCCTATCGTAGATGCAACGCGGGTCCCCACGAAGACACAGCGGTCTGCTGCCACCCCTGGCCGAGCGGCTAACACTCCAGTACCCGGCAAGGTAGTCCAGTCTCCAGCCCCCACGCGGTCTGCAAATAGCCCTGTACCAGCCTCAACCGCACCGGTGGCGCAAACGTCACTGCCAACCGTAGCTTCTGAAGGTCCGCCGTCCAACGACGCGTCGTCCAAACCAGAGGCTACCAGGACGATTGCTCCGCTCCCTACGCGCACGCCTGACTATACACATACACCTGTAACAACTTATACTCGTACCCGCACGCCGCTCCCCACGCAAGGATCTTCGGAAACAAGCACACCGCTGCCCACAGAAGCTGCTGCTCCTAAGCCTACCCGAAAGCCTACTGAGACGAGCACACCGCTCCCTACGGAAGCTGCTATCGCAAGCCATACGCCGCAGCCCACCCGGACAGCGAGCAGAACGAGCACGCCCACCAGTACGCCAATGAATACACAGGTATCTTTGGCAACGAGCACTCCACAGTCAACGAATACGCCGCAAGGTTATACGCCTACGCCGCTGCCGTCGAGTACCAGCACTCCGATTCCTACGCAAGCGCCTAAGGAGACCGGCACTCCACTGCCGACGAACACACCTAACGCTACCAATACGCCGCTCCCGTCATGGACCCCACGTCCTACCAACACTCCGCGCCCGTCGTGGACACCACAGCCGTCATGGACCCCACGCCCTACCAACACTCCACGCCCATCGGGGACGCCACATCCGCCGCCACCAACGGGGACTCGAACTCCTCACCCACCACCTCCACCCTTCCCATCCCATCCACCTGAGCCGCAGCCGACGGAGACCTGTCTGCCAGAGACACCAGGGCCGACTGCAACGCCCACCTGGATGCCATGATGTGGCTCTGACGGGGCATCACGTAGGGGTATGGTGCTCGTTTTGAATTGGTAGCGAAATTGGTCTGAAAAGTTTGAAGGATATCGGGTCAGACGTGGTAGCTAATTGTAGATAGGTTCAAAATACCTGTGTCGTCAGCCACATTCGATATTTCATAGGAGGATTATATATGGAGAAGAGCAGCACGCCCCGAACGCGGTCAATCGCTCAGATAGTCGCCTTTACGTTAGGGGCACTCGTTTTATTAGGTATCTTCTTTTTAGGGAGCGCGTCGACCTCGGCTTCTATACCGAGAGGTGAGGGGGCAACCAAGCCAGGGGGAACAAGGACACCGATGCCAACCCGCACGCCATGCGACAATTGCCCGACCAATACTCCCCGCCCCACGTATCAGCCCCCGGCTACGCACCAGCCAATGCCCACCCGGACGCCATGCGACAATTGCCCTACCCGCACACCTCGCCCCACATACCAACCACCACCTACTCACCAGCCGATGCCAACCCGCACACCATGCGACAATTGTCCTACCCGCACTCCTTACCCAACTCACCAACCATGGCCAACCAGGCCACCTATGACTCCACATGCGACGCATCAGCCACCGGCTACTCGCACGCCGATGCCCACCCGGACGCCATGCGACAATTGCCCGACCAGCACGCCCCGCCCCACGCACGAGCCATATCCTACCCACCCGCCAATGGCTACGAGGACGCCCCGCCCCGCTACGGCTACGCCTACGTCTTCAGGCGGGGACTAGGGCTAGCTTCTCGACCTGCCCTTGAGATACAGCACTAATAACTCTTTGAAAAAGGAGAGAAAAGAAGGTTCGGCGCAGCCGAACCTTCTTTTCTCTCCTTTTTCAAGTTCCCCTCCCCGTTAGGGTGGTGTCTAGCAATTGGGATAGGCTGCGAACTTCGAGCACGCTTAAGAATCGCGGTACGACTCTTGCAATGATGCCGTGTGAGCTTGGCTGCAAGCTAAAACCATGATAAAGATGTAGGGTAAATAAGCCCTAAGGAGGGAACAATGTCCAAACAATTCAGGATATTTGGCCTACTCTTAACCGGTATGGTGCTCGCCCTGGCATTTGCCCTGTTTACATCAACAGGCAAGGTCGCGGCGTCTCCACAGAGCGCGCCCCAGGCGTCGATCCTCGCCCAGGCGTGCGACCCATCGGGCAGCGTTGATGGTACTGCGGTACCTTCGACTGTACTGCCGGGACAGGTCGTGACATTCACCGCTACGAGGTTCACGCCTGGAGAAGAGGTATCATTCTGGTTTACGATACCTAACGGTCCCATAGTGGGCACGGCCGCCCCTCTATGCTGCGCAGACGGTCAGGGGGTCGTAATGTTTGAGCCAGAGGCACTCCCTGAGGCTTTCTACCAGTTTGAGGGCCGCTGGGCGCTGACCGTCAAGGGCGCGACCAGTAATCACACCTCGGTGATATACTTCTGCGTCCTCAGGCAGGCACAGCCTACGCAGCCGCCTCCTACTGCCACTACAGCTCCCCCTACCGCAACCACTGTGCCCCCCTCACCCACGACTGTGGTTACATCTACAGTAGTCGAGAGCACGCCGACGAGTGTCGCGACGACACCTACGACCGTGGCCACGACACCCCCAACGGCAGTGAGCACCCCTCCGCCTGCGACAGCGCCTCCTCTGCCCACTGAGGAGCCGGTTGCGACGGCGGAACCGGAACCGACTGTAAGCGTGGAGCCAACCGTTGTCGGTATGCCTACCACGGGCCAGGGCGACTCTACTCTCCTGGTTATCCTGTCGCTCTTTGGCGCCAGCCTGCTAGGTATAGGCTGGATGGCACGCCGCCGCTCACCGGGCGCTGCTAAATAACGTCTGAGAAACATGAGCATCAAAAAGAGGTCTCGGCGTCGCCGAGACCTCTTTTTGATGCTTTTTCAAGCTCCCTGTGCTTGGTATATATCTTGCCTTAAGTTCTGGTGAGTTTTGGCAAGGTGGCGAGGCTGCCGCCAAATCTACTACACCATTTTGCATAGGAGGGAATAATGTCCAGGCCAAGGATCTTTGTTCTAATGTTCTTGGGGTTAATGGGTGCACTGGCGCTCAGCTCAGTGGCATTTGGTGGGAGGGCTTCGGCAAGTGTCGAGGTAGGGCCGGTTGCTCAGGCGACGGCAACTGTGAAGCCGACCGAGACCATACCGCTCCCACTCGGCACGCCGGGCACGCCGACACGTGTCACCACACCGCCTGTGGAGGAAACAGCCACCGTTGAGGGCACAGCTACGGTAGGCGGAACAGCCACTGTGGGAGGCACGGCTACTGTGGGAGGGACTGTGACGGCAGGTACAACAGCCACAGTTGGTGGGACCGCAACGGTAGGAGGGACTGTGACGGCAGGCACGACAGCGACTACAGTCGCAACCTCCGCCGCTACTTCTACTGTCGAATCGACTCCGCCAGCTCTGCCTACAGATGAGCCGGGAGGCTTCCCCACTCCAGAGGTAGTGCCGACAGTAACCGGTATGCCTAGCACGGGCGCGGCAGACACCACGTTGCTAGTAATGATCGCGCTGCTGGGTGTGAGCTTGTTAGCCATAGGTTGGGCGGCTCGGCGCGGCTTCGCAAGCGGTAAGCGCTAATCACAACCCACACCTCTCTCATTCGGAGGGGAGGTAGATAATCGAGAAGCCCCGGCTATCGTGTGAGACGATAGCCGGGGCTTCGTCGTATAATTTGTAGCATCTTCTCGTTGATATTTATGAGCATGGGATTGTCCTGGCAGGCAAAGGCGGCACGGAATGGCGGCATTTCAACAGCCAATAGTCTGCGCGAAGTGCGGCGCGGTGAGCTATCTCCAGACGCAAACGTGCTGGAAATGCGGCCAACTTTTCGCATCTGAGGAACCGGCTCAAGACCAGGAGCTTCTTGAGGCTCCTGGTGCACTATTGGTGCAGCCTGAGGAGGAAGCCCAGGATACGCTCGTTGCCCCTCCTTACGTGCCTCCGTTGGACGATAGCATTAGTGCTGCCAACGATACGCCTGCCGGGGTGTTGGAGGTCAATCCTCCCTTGCTCATTGGCGAGGGTGATGCGCAGCTTGCTAAGGATGAGCCCTTTGCCGCGTTTGAAATCAGTCCTGCTCAGCTAACCGACAGGCGAGTTGGACCGACTCTAGAGTGTACTTACTGCGGCGCGTCACTGCACATTGGTGCTTTGCGCTGCTGGAAGTGCGGCAATGAGAGTATAGTCTTCACCGACGAAGTGAGGATGCGGGAGGAGGCGTATGCTCGTGATCAGGCCGAACGCGAGCGGGAGGCGATATATCTGACGCACCATCCTGAGGCGATTCCGGGTTCTACCCCCAATTTGCCTGAATCCCAGGATAAATTCGCCTCAGTATCTATTGTCCTACTGGTCGTGATTTTTATTCTCGGGGTCAATAAGTTGTCCTCTGGGTCTGCATCAGGTATCGCCCCTTGCCTGATAATCGTTGGTATTGTCATTACAGTGATTGTTATAGCCCAGAAATTGTCAACCGAGAGGTAGCCTCTACAGGCTCTGGAGGCGGACGGCATAGCTCAGATACCCTCCTTCATAGAGAATAGGGTTATCACACTGCCACCGTCGGGCCATCTATGTGCGAGATCGCCCGTCACGCTGATCCGCCGGCGATTTCTACTCAGCAATACGCACCAGCAGCAGAGGTTGGTTGACCTTGCTGACAAGGCCCGCTGCTATGCTCCCGATGAAGAGGGCGCCCAGCCCTGCACGGCCATGAGTGGCTACCACTATGAGATCGGCTTTGTTCTGGTTGGCCTCTTTGAGGAGGGCGTTGATGGTATTTCCTCGCCCTATTACTCCACGTGCCTTTATTCCTTCAGAAACCAGTTGTCGTATCAGGCGCTCAAGGTAAGGGCGCACCTGTGCATCCGCCTCCGTGTCCAACGTAGCGGCTGTGGCGTTAGGGAGGAGGCGGGCAGCTGCCAACTTGTCTCCCGTAAGGGTGGCGACTGTTGGCACGACGCTCACGACGTTGAGGGTCGCCTCGCACACCCTGGCGATCTCTGAGGCTATGGGAACCGCTACTTCGCCCTCCCCGGTGTTGCTGTCGAGGGGGACCATAAGCGTTTCCAGCCTGGATGGAGCACGCATGTCGGGTCGCGCAAGGATGACTGGCACCTGCACTTGCCTCAGCACCTGTTGCGCGATACTGCCGGAGACTACCCTGCGCAGCCCGCTTCGCCCATGCGTGCAGAGCGCGATCACGTCAGCACCCAATTCTTCCGCGTGGCGGGAGATGCTGAGGGCCACGTCATGCTCCTCGGTGCCATGCACGTGCTGCTCCACCTCGATGTCGCCCTCCATACCTTTGGCAACGTTCGCAATGTACCTTTCAGCTTCCTCTGAGGAAGTGAGGTGGGGATAGCCATGTATCGTCTGTGGGGCGTGCTCCTCGATTATGTGGAGCAGGCTTACTTTGGCGTGGAGGCATCGAGCTAATGTAGTCACTATGGGCAAGATCGATTCTGCGAGGCGCGAGCCGTCGAGCGGCACCAGGATGCGTTTGAAGGGGCTGCTCATCACTTATTCTCCAAAGAAGGTCCCATAGAGCAGGTAGAGGTTAAGGGCCACGATCAGGGTGGCCACGGCGCTTGCCACAATAGTAGTCACTCTAAGATTGACAAGGCTGCCCATAAGGTCTTTCCGGCGGGTAAACATCACCAGGGGGATGAGGGCGAAGGGTATGCCGAAGCTGAGTATCACCTGGCTGAGGACCAGGGTATCTGTGGGGTCGAAGCCGAGGGCTATTACGACGAGAGCAGGTATCATCGTCACGAGCCTGCGCACCCACACGGGGATTTTACGCCGCAGGTAGCCCTGCATGATAACCTGGCCCGCCATCGTGCCGACCGTCGAAGATGATAGGCCCGATGCGAGGAGGGAAATGGCGAAGATGGTGCTGGCCGCGCCGCCAAGTAACGGAGTCAGAGTCTTGTAGGCGTCTTCTATGCCTGCGATCTCGGTCACGCCGCTGCTGTGGAAAGTTGAGGCAGCCATTATGAGCATAGCAGCGTTGATCAGCCCCGCCAGGCCCATCGCTATCATCACATCCACGAGCTCGAAGCGGAAGAGCCTTTTTTTCTGCTTCTCATCTTTCACCACGACACGGTTTTGCATGAGCGCGGAGTGCAGGAAGATGACGTGGGGCATGACGGTAGCTCCCAGGATTCCAACCGCAAGCAGCACGCTCTCAGTGTCGGCGAACTGGGGCGTAACGGCGTGGAAGGCTATCAAGCCCCAATCAGGGCGGTCCAATATCGTCTCGATCAGGTAGCAGACCGCTATCACGCCCACCATAGCGGTGATTACTGCTTCGAGGGGCCGGAACCCGCGTCTCTCCAACGCCAGGATGATGAAGGTGGTTATGCCAGTGATGATAGCGGCCGGGAGGAGGTCTATGCGGAAGAGGAGATAGAATCCCAGGGCCGCGCCCAGGAACTCCGCGAGGTCGGTCGCCATCGCGACCAACTCGGAGATAATCCACATCCCCCAGGTTACGGGGCGGGGGAATTGCTCACGACATGTTTCTGCCAGGTTCAGGCCGGTGGCTATTCCCAGCTTGGCCGAGAGTGACTGTATGAGCATAGCCATAAGGTTGCTCGCGACAATCACCCACACAAGGAGGTACCCGTACTTCGCACCTCCCTCTATGTTCGTGGCGAAGTTGCCGGGGTCCATGTAGGCGATGGATGCGACGAAGGCTGGCCCCATGAAGGGGAGGAGACGGATCAGGCCGCGCCTCTTACCCTCACCTTGAAGCACCTCGTGTGCGGCTGAAACGGTGCCCACGTCGCCCACCCGCACTTGTTCAGCCTCGCTCGCTGAATCGTTTTGGGGCACCCCGGTGGGCTGAGCCTCGACTACCTGTGCGGCTTCGTTGTCACTCATCTATTTGTATCTCATCACGATAGCAAAGGCTAGATCGCGATTTAGGCTAGCCTAAATCTTGTGACGAGTATAGCAGGGATGAAAGTGGATGTCAAGGGTCTATACACGATATGCTATAATTGCATTACTATCGTTTGCTGCATGGTCTCTTCTTATATGTAGGAGCGGTATATTTACCCCCGAAAGCTGACTAACTCGTTACCTTCCACATAAATGACCGAGTCGCTATAGAAGCACCCAATGTCCGCAAACCGTGCTGTCGTTATCGGCATTAACTACACCAAATTCCCAGCGAGCGTGTCGGCTGCGGTAAGCTCCCGCGCGGGACTGAATCCATTGCGGTATGCCGAAGCCGATGCCCATGACATGGCCTCAGTACTGGAAGAGAGTGGTTATATAGTGGAATCTCTAACCGGGCCGATGGCTACGCGTGAGGCAATTATTGCAACTTTGCGAAAGCAGAAGCTTGCTGCTATCGAGTCAGATGGCTTCCTATTGGTCTACTTCGCAGGGCATGGGGATGTTGATCCAGACGATGCGCAGATGGCTTATCTCTTGCCTGCGAACGGGGATCCTCAAGATATGCCTACAACGGCTATACCTTTGCAAGATGTGGTAGAGCGCCATCTAAAGAAGGTAAATAGAGCATTGACCTTGTTCGACTGCTGCCACAGCGGTTATACCGTCGGTGTTCGTGGAACTGGTCTAACTCATAGTAACGATAGAGCAGCCAGAGACTTCAGGGACATTGCCAGCCGTACGTTTAGCAGAGCACAGGCTAGCGTAGTATTGGCAGCTTGCGGAGGTGATCAACTCGCTCGCGAGCTAGAGCACCTGGGCCATGGAGCTTTCACTTACTACATATTAGATTGGTGGCGCACCAGTAGAGATATCGAGGAATCGAGCCTATGGAGCCACATTGTTTGGGGTCTTGAACGCGAACGGCTGCCCTCCCCTGTACGAGGGGGAGTGCAAGCGGGGCACGTAATATTGCGCGCGTCTTCACACTCTAAGACAGGGCCTGACGTTAATGAACCTGTTGATGAGCATGTTGTTAGTAAACCTGCCGTTCGCCGTATTACACGCTCGCACAAGAACACTACGCGGCCTGTTGCCAAACTACGGAAAGCTCCAGATACGCTTGCTGAACTGCACGTTGAGCTTTCTTCGAGGTCTGTTGGCGCTATTAAAAAGATAGGCCGTGAGATCAAGGACGTAGCACCACCGATGCTGCGGGGTTTTAGCGTGGTCTTTCTCAGTACGCTCTTCGTCGTGCTCTTTCTTAGTATGCTCTTTGGTGTATTCAATACGAAACCGAAGGTTACTCCTACAGTTCCATCAGTATCCCGTGTTGTTCCATCAGTGACTTACCCTCTATCAACGACTTTTCCCTTGACAATGTTTGCTCCACTACCGATAACTGTTCTTGTATCAAGGACTTTTCCCCTAACGATCTCTGCTTCCCTACCACTACCTGTCCGTGTGCCAATAGCCGTCCCCACAATAAATTCGGCTGATTTCGTAGGTTCATGTGCCTTCAAATACCTCACTAGTACTGATAAAGGGAGGATAAGCCTTCAAACTGGTAATGAGGCAGCGAGGAGTCGCGAGGTCTTTCTCAGCACCGAAGCAGGCGTACAATGCCGGGCAATGATGCCAGATCAAATAGGTGAAGTAATGGTCTTACATGGACTTCCTGTACCTCCATCTGGGATAACATATATATTCGAGTTAGACAGTGCTTCTTCATCTGAAGATAGTTTCTCGATAGAACTGACCTCTTCAGACTATACAGCTGAGTACACAGTTAAGCCGCATCTGCCCCAAACACCTTGATGTCAGGCAGCGCCAATACTACTTGAACTACTTTATTGCAACAAACGCTTGCAAGCCCAGCTAGCACTAATGCCCTGGGAGGAGGTCACTCCTGAGGGGACCGCTGGTGAGGAAAGTCATGGTTGTTGGCCCCTCACTGTCGAAGAGGACGGCACGGTTGCGGCCTTGGCGCTTGGCCTCATAAAGGGCTGCATCAGCGGCAGCGATTAGAGCATCTTCGCAGTCAATGTCCCCTGACAGGGCGGCCACACCCAGGCTCACAGTCAGAGGGATTCCTAGCATCCGGTCACTGCTCCTGCTTAGCCTGTACGGGTGGGCTGCGATTGCCTCGCGGATGTACTCCGCTATCGCGAGGGCCTCGCTTTCGGTCGTATCGGGCAGGATGATCGCTAATTCCTCACCGCCATAACGTGCCAGGGAATGGAGCCGGTTTATCTGCGTGTGTAGCATCTGCGCAAGCCACTGTAGGACCCTGTCACCTACCTTATGCCCGTAATTATCGTTCACTAACTTGAAGTGGTCTATATCCAGCATTATGAGAGCAGCGGAATGGCCGTACGTTTGGAAGCGTTCGGCGGCTTCCTCTATGAGGCGGCGCATCTCGCGGCGATTGTACAGTCCGGTAAGCTCATCGCGGATGGCGAGCTGGTGAAGCTCATCTTCGGCCTGCTTTCTCACGGTAATATCGATAGCTACGCTCCCCACCAGTTGCTGCCCGCCGGCATCACTGATAGGGAACTTATATACCAGCCAGTCATGGGGTACCCCGTTGGCTGTAGGGATGGTTTCCGTGACTTCGATGATGGTGCCTGTGGATAGCACAACCTGGTCGTGCTGTTGGATATGCATGGCTAGCTTTTCAGGGAGCCAACACGTATTATTCTTGCCTATCAGGTCCGAGGCACTCAGGCCAAAAGCGCGCTCAAAAGGCTCATTGACGTAAACATACTTCCCCTCGGCGTCCTTGATAAAGGCGAGCGCGGGGCTGTTATTCATAAAAGCCTGGAAGCGCTCTTTACTCTCTTTCATTTCGGCGTAAAGCCTGGCCCGACCCAGGGCGATACTGATGAACTCGCTCATGGCGATGATTGTTTCCAGGTCATCCCTGGTGAGCCTCAGGCCCCCAGTGCTTTCAACATTCAGGATGCCCGCTACCTTCTCACCCTCGAAGAGGGGCACGCAGATTTCAGAAACTACGTCGTTCGTTGCCGATATGAACGTTGGCTCCTTACTGACATCCTCAAGGAGAATAGATTTCCCTGTGCGAGCTACCTTGCCCATGATGCCCCGGTTCAAAGGTATATGGGTGATTACGTCGTCGTACCCAACATGATGCTGTAGCTCCAGCATCCGGCCTCTTACGAGGTAGATGCCTACGTGCGTATAGCCTAATATTTCAGCGATGCTCTCAACAACGGTGCGGATAACTGCTGAGGGGTCTAACTCCTGCATTACTGCCGTTCGGACTTTGTCACGCAGGGCAAGCTCTCGCTGATGACGCTCGGCATCCGCGTGCAACTCCTCGTATTGGTGCACTCTCCATTGAAGGGCAGCTTGCGTCCGTCTGCTACTGGTCACATCTTCCGCTACGTAAGAGAAGCGGGGTCTACCGGTAGGGGAGTTGCCAATGTGGCATACAGTCACGAGAAGGAGCACGCGGAGCGTTGCAGTCTGGTGCGCATATTCAAAGCGCTGTGGCAGGCCGGTGCTTTTACTTTTGCGATAATGGCCGAGCCATTGGCAAACCGCATCAGAAGGTATGCCGATCTCTGTTGCACGCTTCCTTAGCATCCACTGGGGGCTGTGGTTGAAGAGTTGCCCGGCTGCTGCGTTATCCGCCAAATGCAGTATGTCATCTTCGAGCAACTCAACCACTCCCATAGGGTTCGGCGCGATCTCGAAGATAGCACGAAACGAGGCATCGCTGAGTGGAGAAGCCTGCTCTGCCGTATCAAGATTATTATCCAGGAGCTTGATGGTATTGTTCCCGCGGGAATAGGGGTGTGTCAGTCTTGGCGAATAGCTATTAAGTCCTGCGGTAGATTCTGGTTTAGGCCGGAGCACGTTGCGAGCCTCCCCGTGTCATAAGAACAGCGAGAATGAATAGGATGGAAAGAGTTATAGAAGTACAATGGTCCTAATCTAAATTATATAGGCAACCTCCTTGCGAGGCTATAGACCAAAGTCCCGATGAAAAGCGCCATTAGTACCAAGTCTGTATTGATGCCGAGATATAGCTACATTTTGGGTTGCGCGTTGCTTGCCTTCCTTCTCGTAGTACAATAGGAGCGATGAAGAGACGACTTAAGATGGGTGGCAACGAATGGTCGTGAGCCTACCTCCCCCTGACGCCCAGGAGCGCCCCACTATCCTCGTTGTGGACGACGAGAAGACGCTACGCGACATGCTGGAGTATAACCTGCGCCGCCAGGGCTACCGCGTGCTTGTTGCCGCCGAAGGGAACGAGGCTATACGCCTTGCTTACTCGGAGCGCCCCGACCTGATCATCCTCGACATTATGCTTCCCGGCATGAGTGGCTTCGACGTATGCCGGGTGGTCCGCAGGGAGCTTACTGTGCCTATCCTGATGCTCTCCGCCTGCGAGGAGGAGATCGATAAGGTGCTCGGCCTGGAGCTTGGCGCGGACGATTACCTGACCAAGCCCTTCGGCCTGCGAGAGCTATTGGCGCGGGTAGGCGCGATGCTGCGCCGGGCCGAGATGGTACGCGCCGAGGCGCAAAAGCACGCGAGTCCTTCGACGGAAGAGGCGCAGGGTGAACTGGTAGCGGGCGACCTGGTGATAAACCCGTCGCGGCGCACAGTGACGAGGCAGGGAATCCCGGTAGAGTTGAAGCCTAAGGAGTTCGACCTACTCGCCTTTCTGGCTGCCCACCCGATGCACGTCTTCTCACGTGAGTCGCTTCTAGATAGCGTGTGGGGGTTTGATTTCATCGGAGGCAGCCGGACGGTTGATGTACACGTGCGCTGGCTGCGCGCGAAGCTGGAGCGCGACCCATCTAAGCCGCAGCTCATCCAGACCGTGTATGGCATCGGCTACAGGTTCAACCAGCCTGTCACCGTGACGCCACAGGGCGCACGATAAAGGCCACCATGCTCTCCCGCACCTGGACACGTATCGCGCTAAGCTACACTGTGCTGGTGCTCATAGCGGGCGGCATCCTGGCGGTATTGCTCGGAGGGGAGTTCGAGAGGCGGGAGGAGGAGGCCCTGCGTGCCCGCCTCGTTGACCAGGCACGCGCCGTGGCCCACAGCGCCGCTCCCCTTTTCGCAGCCTCAGCGCCAATTACAGAGACCAGCCAACTTGCGCATGGCATGGCTGCCCTTTTCGCGACCAGGGTGACACTCATAAGGCCGGACGGTATAGTGGTGGGAGACTCCGACGAGGTTTTGGCTGACCTACCGGGTATGGAAAACCATGCCGGGCGGCCCGAAGTCGTGCAGGCGTTATCACACCCGGCAACCCTGGGCATGGATAGCCGCCTCAGCGCGACAGTCAATCGCCGCTTGCTCTATGTAGCTATGGCTGTTAGCGACCCTTCGGAGCCTGGTAAAGTTGTGGGCGTGGCTCGCGTGGCATACCCGCTCACATCGGTGGAGCAGGCGCACGACGTTTTGTGGCGTAACCTGCTCATCGCCGCGCTATTCGTAAGCCTCATCGCCGCGCTGCTGGGGGTGATACTGGCTCGCTCTATAGTTGGGCCGCTCACAGGGCTGCGCGCTGTGGCGCACCGTTTTGGGAAGGGGGACCTGTCGGCGCGTGCGGCACATACAGGGGGCGAAATCGGCGGCCTCGGGCGTGAGTTCAACGCGATGGCTGACCGGCTCGGTAGCACCATCGAGCAGCGCACCTCCGAGCGCAACCAGATGGCGGCGGTGCTGGCGCACATGCATGACGGGATCCTTATTACGGACGCCCAGGGCCATATAGTGGGGGCGAACGATGCGGCGTGCCAGTTGTTTGAGATCACGCCTGAGAGGATCACTGGCCGTTCACTTATAGAGGTAACGCACAGCCACGAGCTTCACAACGCATTGCGAGGTGTGCTCTCTGAGGAGGTAGGGAGGCAGAGGCTGGAAGTAGAGGCGGGGAAGCGTAAGCTAGCCGCCATGGTGACTGCTGTACCTGGCGAGGCAGGTCCTATGGGATTGGTGGTCATGCAAGATGTGACCGAGCTAAACAGACTGGAGCGCGCAAGGCGCGATTTTGTAGCGAACATCGGCCACGAGCTTCGTACCCCTCTTGCTTCCATAAAACTCTTGGTGGATACGCTCGTGATCTCCGTGAAGGACGACCCGGAGGCAACACAAGACTTCCTGCGTCGCATAGATGTGGAGGTGGACGGCCTTACCCAATTGGTGCGCGAGTTGTTGGAGTTATCGAGGATCGAATCGGGGCAAGTGCCCCTGGAGCGTAAGGCGATTGACCTGCCGGAGCTTCTGGAGAGCGCCGCTGGGAGGCTGCGTGCCCAGGCCGAGCGTGCGAATATAACCCTCGACGTGGAGGCCGCACCCGGTTTACAGCCGGCGTATGCCGATCCTGCCCGCGTAGAGCAGGTGCTGGTCAACCTTTTGCACAATGCTATCAAGTTCAACCACCCAGGTGGACGGGTGAAGCTTAAGGCAGAAGAGGGTGACGATGGGTGGCTCCGTCTAAGCGTCGCGGATACAGGTCCTGGCATCCCACCCGACGATTTGCCTCGTATATTCGAGCGATTTTACAAAGTGGACAAGGCGCGCACAGGTGTACGTGAGGGGCGGGAGCGCGAAGGGAGCACCGGCCTCGGCCTTGCTATCGCCAAGCATATAGTGCAGGCGCACGGTGGGCAGATTTGGGCAGAGAGCGAGTACGGCGAAGGCTCCACTTTCTACTTCACCCTCCCCTGCATGGAAGGGAGAGCCTGTTAATAAGTTGTTAACACTCCACTAATCCTCCCATAAAAAGTGCCTCTCATAATGTGATTGCAACATTATGAGAGGCACTTTTGCGTTCGCGCATTTAAGAGGAGGAAACATTGAAGTCACACAGAAATAAGAAGCTTACTCTTTTAGTCGTCGCAAGTATATTGACATTAGCAATCGTGAGCGCCTGCGACTCGGGGAGCACTTCCCAAACGCCTGCTACCCCGGCGGGCGGAGGCACGCCTATATCCGCCGCGCCGCAGGTTGAGCAGCCCGCGAACGCAGAAGAGTTGAAAGGACTCAGCGGCCAGATAGTTATAGACGGTTCTAGTACGGTCTACCCTGTCACCGCGGCTGCGGCGGAGGAGTTCAACAAGTACGCTCCCAACGTGCGCATACCCGTAGGCATATCGGGCACGGGGGGTGGCTTCAAGAAGTTCTGCGCGGGGGAGACCGACATACAGGATGCTTCGCGCCCGATCTCGCCCAGCGAAGTTGAGGCCTGCAAATCGAAGAACATCGAATATATAGAGTTGCCCGTTGCCTACGACGGCCTGGCGGTAGTGGTCAACCCCAAGAACGATTGGGTAGACTACCTGACCGTCGCCGATCTGAAGAAGATATGGGAACCGGAGGCGCAGGAGAAGATCACCAATTGGAACCAGGTAAGGGCCGGCTTCCCCGACAAGCCGCTCAAGCTGTACGGCGCGGGCACCGACTCCGGCACCTTCGACTACTTCACCGAGGCGGTTGTGGGCAAGGCCAAGTCCAGCCGGGGAGACTACCAGGCGAGCGAGGACGACAACGTACTCGTGCAGGGGGTCGCGGGCGACGACGCTTCACTCGGCTACTTTGGGTATGCATACGTCGTGGAGAACTCCGACAAGATCAAGGCCGTGCCGGTAAAGGCGGACGATAAAGCGCCTGCCATAGCTCCATCGATTGAGAGCGTGAAGGACGGCACCTACCAGCCCCTATCCCGACCACTCTTCCTTTACGTAAAGAAGGAAGCGGCGGCAAGGGCAGAGGTCAAGGCGTTCGTGGACTTCTACCTCGGCAAGAGCTTCACGCCGTTGATCCAGTCGAGGGAAGTTGGCTATATAGCCCTGCCCGATGAGGTGTATGTAGCTATTGACAAGCGTTTCAAAGACGGCACGCTTGGAACGCTCTTCCCCAATGGCGCGGAAGTAGGGGCGACACTTGATAGGTATCTCAAGTAGATAGGACCAATTACGAATTATGGAGTTATGCTAGTTGATGGAGGGATACTAGCCAGCCCCGGAGGGGCGGTAGAAAGTAGCCCCACGGCGCTAGCCTGGGGATCAGGGAAGAAGCGTGTATGCAAGCCCCGGAGGGGCGACAGAATAACGGAAATACCGTGATGTCTTGAGACCATATTGCCTTTTCCTTATGCTACTCTTTCCTGTTCTGTCGCCCCTCCGGGGCTTGTCGGAATAAACGAGCAGCTAACCCCAGGCTTACGCCGTGGGGCTACTTTCTACCGCCCCTCCGGGGCTGAGAGACACGCACAATCAACTAGCATAACTCCATAATCCGTAATTTTGGAGGGGTATGGCACAGGAAGTAATCAAGACGCAGGGCTTTCCGGGGAGCTTTCCTGATAGGGATAACCTTGGTAGGAAGTCGAGCCGGGATATAAGAGAGGGTGTAGTGCGGGCGCTCCTCTTTGGGGCGGCTGCGATTTCGCTGTTGACGACGGGGGGCATCGTGATTGCCCTCTTCACCGAAGCATTCCAGTTCTTCCAGCGCGTCTCGGTATTCGAGTTCCTGGGTAGCACCGAGTGGACGCCCCTCTTCGAGAACCAGAAGTTTGGCATCTGGGCGCTCGTTTCGGCTACTATCACCACTTCGATGATAGCAATGATCATAGCGGTGCCGCTCGGTCTCCTGGCTGCGGTCTACCTGAGTGAGTTTGCTTCGCGGCGCGCACGCGAGATACTCAAGCCAATGTTGGAGATACTGGCGGGGGTACCGACGGTGGTGTATGGCTTCTTCGCGCTGCTGGTCGTTACCCCCTTCCTGAAGAACTTCATACCGGCCCTCTCCACTTACAATGCCCTCAGCGCTGGCCTCATAATGGGCATCATGATCCTGCCCCTGGTAGCCTCGCTCAGTGAGGATGCTATGTCCTCGGTGCCTATGGCTTTGCGGGAGGGGGCGTATGGATTAGGCTCGACGCGGTTCGAGGTGGCGGTGAGGGTGGTCTTCCCGGCGGCACTGTCGGGCATCGTGGCTTCGGTGATACTTGGGCTATCGCGGGCAGTGGGCGAAACGATGATCGTGGCTATCGCCGCAGGTCAGAACCCCAACTTCAGCTTCAACCCCACCGAGTCTATGGCTACTATGACCTCTTACATCGTGCAGGTGAGCCTGGGCGACACTCCCGCCGGGTCGCTCGCCTACCAGACCATCTTCGCGGTGGGGGCCACGCTGTTTGTGATGACCTTCATTATGAACGCATTCAGCCAGTGGTTCGTGCGGAAGTTCCGTGAGGTATATGATTGACGGACGAAAGACGAAGGACGAAGGACGAAAGCTGCTGAAACGTGAAACGTGATAGCTTAGAGACGAAGGACTTATGAGCGTTAGCGATACTACTCTGCAGAAGGGGACGAAGGGTGCTCCGGGCGTCAGCCGGGTGTTCAAGCCGAACATGACGGCTCGCAAGGTCAGGGGCTTTATATTCACCGGCCTCGGCATCTTGAGTATCATGGTTGGGCTGGGTGTGCTGGTGGTCCTCATCGTTGATGTCGTCACGCGTGGGTGGTCATGGCTCGACTGGCAGTTCCTGACGAGCTTCGACTCGCGCTTCCCGGCCAGGGCGGGTATCAAGGCTGCCCTGTACGGCACGGCGTTTATGATGTTCTTCACCATCCTGATTTCGCTCCCACTCGGCGTGATGTCCGCTATCTACCTCGAGGAATACGCCAACGACACCAGAGTGAACAGGTTCATCGAACTGAATATCTCCAACCTGGCGGGCGTGCCCTCCATCATCTATGGCCTGCTGGGGCTGCAAGTCTTTGTGCGCTGGTTCGCGCTTGACCGGAGCGTAATCGCCGGGTCGCTCACTATGGCTTTGCTCGTGATGCCAACTATCATTGTGGCGTCGCGTGAGGCGATACGGGCGGTGCCTTCCAGCATCAGGGACGCGTCATACGCGGTAGGGGCGACACGCTGGCAGACGGTGTGGCACCACGTCCTGCCCAACGCATTCGCGGGAATACTGACGGGAAATATATTGGCGGCATCCCGCGCTATCGGTGAGACCGCGCCGCTCATCACGATCGGCGCGCTGACGTTCGTGTTGTTCACGCCGAACAACCCTATGGACACCTTCACCGTGTTGCCCATCGTCCTCTTCAACTGGGTGTCGAAGCCCCAGGCAGAGTTCCACGACGTCGCTGCGGCAGGTATCGTGGTGCTATTGCTGGTGCTGCTCACGATGAACTCCGTCGCTATTTTGCTGCGCTCAAGACTGCGCAAGCGTTATTAGAATACATGTTGGAAAAGAGAGTACCATCTATGTTTGTCATTATGAGCGAAGCGAAGAATCTAAAACTCTACCCAGGCATCCAAGCTCGGAGATTCCTCACTTCGTTCGGAATGACAAGTAAAGAGTTGTAGCTTTCCCAAAACAGTGCTCGATGAAAGAAGAAAAGTATGATTACATTAGACCCCGAAGCGAAAGATACCATAAGAGATCTGACCACCCACGCAAGCGACATATCGTGTCAGACCAATTATCACGGCATTGACGAAACAAATGTGGTTGTGGAGGTACAGGACTTGAGCCTATGGTATGGGCAGACGCGCGCCCTCACTGATGTGTCGCTCAAGTTCCCGCGCAACAAGATTACGGCGCTGATCGGCCCCTCCGGCTGCGGGAAGAGCACGCTTCTACGCTCCATCAACCGTATGAATGACCTTATCAAGGGGGTACGGACGGAGGGGCGCGTATTGCTGGAAGGCAAAGATATTTACGGCAGGGGGGTTGACCCAGTAGAGGTACGGAGGAGGGTGGGCATGGTCTTCCAGAAGCCGAACCCATTCCCGCGCTCTATCAAGGAGAATATCCTGTACGGGGCGAAGATAAATGGCTACAAGGGTAATTTCAACGACCTCGTGGAATGGTCGCTCCGCCAGGCGGCATTGTGGGACGAGGTAAAGGACAATCTTAACAAGAGTGGGCTGGCCCTCTCAGGCGGCCAGCAGCAGCGCCTCTGCATCGCTCGCGCTATCGCTCTGCAACCTGACGTGCTACTCATGGACGAGCCTGCCTCCGCCCTCGACCCCATCTCCACGCTCAAGATCGAAGACCTGATGCAGGACCTGGTGAAGAACTACACCATAGTGATTGTCACCCATAACATGCAACAGGCAGCGCGCGTCTCCGACTACACCGGCTTCATGCTCTCCGACGAGAAGACACGCGGTCAGCTAGTAGAGTTCGGCCCCTCGACAGAGATATTCTCTACCCCCAAAGAGAAGCGAACCGAGGATTATATTACGGGAAGGTTTGGATAATTTTGAATTCTCAATTTTGAGTTTTGAATTGTGGAATTTAGAACTCAAAATTGAGAATTCAAAATTACATAAGGAGGGTATCATGCCCAGGGACCAGTTTCACCAGGAGTTACAGCGGCTACAAGAGGAGTTGCTGGTGATGTCGAGTATGGTCGAGAACGCTATCGAGCGAGCGATAGCTTCTTTGAAGACGCGTGATACTAGGCTCGCTGAGAAAGTCATTAATGATGATCGGAAGATCAACCAGCAGCGCTTCGGGATAGAAGAGGAATGTCTGCTCCTGATTGCCCGGCAGCAGCCGATGGCTTCGGACCTGCGTATACTGGCGGCGGTGCTGAACATCATCACCGACCTGGAGCGTATGGCGGACCACGCAGCGGGTATCGCAAAGATCTCTATCTTAGTAAGCAACGAGCCGCCTCTCAAACCGCTGATAGACATACCCCGCATGGCCGACGTTGCCTGTGAGATGCTGCGAGGCAGCCTGGATGCGTTTGTGGAGAGGGATGTGGTGGGAGCGCAACGCATCGCCTCCAGGGACGACGAGGTAGACCAGCTTTACGAACAGGTCTACCGCGAATTGCTGACCTTTATGATGGCCGACCCCAGCACGATAGACCGCGCTACCCACCTTCTATGGGTGGCGCATAACCTGGAGCGCATAGCAGACCGCGTAACCAATATCTGCGAGAGAGTGCTTTTCCTCGTCACGGGCAGGATGGTAGAAATATAGCAATGGGACGACGCTATTATCCGCCGGAGGTTGTTATCAACTCCCAACCACGTCAAAACTAGCTTGTGAAACATACTAGCTCTCTTCGTCGTATACACAGTTACTATCGGTAATTGTGAATTCATGAAAGGAGTTATAGCATGGAAGAGAAGCGTGTAGACGAGAAGGAGCAAATAGGTGGCCTTGCCGGGCTGGGCGCGGGGATGCTAACAGGGGCGCGTGTGGGGTCGATAGTGATACCGGTCCCGGTACTCGGTACGTTTGTAGGCGCGCTGGTAGGTGGGGTGCTCGGAAGTGAGATTGGGAAAAAGGTAGTGCCCGCAGTTCTGAATGGCGCGGGCGCTTTTGTGCAGACGCTGACCGGTCCAATGCAGTCCTCAGAGCCGCCAAAGACAGAGACAGTTGAGGAGAAGCAAGATTAAGATGTGTAGAGGGACGTGCCGTCGGCACGTCCCTGCGAGGTTACTTGCTTGTTTTGAGATAACTTCAGTAGAACCTATGATTTAGGATCTTCCTATTTGGACCAGGTTTGGCGCCATGGGGTATGCATCTGAAGTACTTTCATGAGTGCTGGCAGCGCGACCTTTAGCGTCATTGTAATCTTCACAAGGATAAGGGCCGGCGAGGATGTCACGGTCTGACCCGTACATTTGCATCTCAGCCTCATATAGATACCCACGCCTGTGCCTTTCTAAATCACCGCCCTGGCGGGTGCCGCCAAACCAACCTATAAAGTCCCATCTCCCTACGGGTCCAACGTATTCTCTGAGATGCGCGTAATAATCTACTTCTGAATTCATAATTGACACTCTTCCTTTCACTCTCTTCTTATCCGCTTGATCGACCTCTATTAATATAAACTTGCTTTTAAGAGAATATCCCACCTGCGCTCATAATGGGCAGCATTGGGGACCACTATCTAACTGGGACATAATACTAATATATAATCAAAATGAAATAACTTCCAAAAATAGGCCGAAATTAGTTGATTTGGGATGGGATATTTTAGCCCAGATGATGTTTCTACTATATAGGAGGAACTTCCCACCCGTCTTACCAACAGGCTTATCACGAAGATTATTGACAAGAGCTGTTAATATTTTTCCGTAGCGTTAGAAAATCAATTACCACGCTATCAGCTCTTCCTCTAACCAGTAAGCCTACCATGAAGACAGGAGAGATCTTCTCCCTCCCTTATTCGATACCTTCATAGGCTAATCGAAAAGTGAAACGATTTCTGTTTTACAGAGTGGGATGCAGTATGGAAAGCCAACGAACCTATCATAAAGATTATTTACGAGGGCATATTGGTTCGCCATACGCAGCTAGAAGCACTTGCCTCAATGACGAGGCAAATCCGCAATGAGGAGGCAAACCCATGAAGACAGAAGGTGGTCCCTACACGGGCCTTATAGAAGACTTTCTCTATCACAAAAGGGAGAGCGGAAGGATGTCGGAGGCTGAAGAGGAGGAGTTAGATGCATTGCTCGTCACGGTTCGAAGAGAGATGCAATCTCGAGGGACAGATGACCAATCGGCTCATTCCAGGGAGTTAGAGGAAGCTATAGCACGTATCTTTGAACTTCTTGCTCCCAGAATTTATAGATATGCACTCTCAGAGCTAACCAAATTAGGTCGCAATCTAGGTCTAGAAGCAGAAGACGTCGCGTATCTGGTTTACGGGCAGCTGAACAAATTCTTGCTGAAAATTCTGCCAAGGTCTAAGTTCGAATATAAAGGCCCAAAAGGAACTATCAGCTACCTTCGTAAATCTACAAAGAACATAATCCTAGACCTATGGAGACGAGCCTGTACACACCCGGAAGTAAGTTTCGACGCCTTGCAAGAAAATGGGTTCGATCAGGGCGCAGAGGACGAATCGATCAACCAGGTCGAAAGGCCCAAGTTACCTTTTGCCGAAGCTATGGACCGGGCGAAGCTCACGGAGAGAGAGAAGGCAGTGGTGAAGATGACCTTTGAAGAAGATATGAAGCCACGGGACATCGCTCGGCGTATCGATGAAAATCCTGAGCGCGTGTCAAGGATTCTTGATCGAGCTAAGATCAAATTGCGTAAGGTCATCAAGAGGGACCAAGATGGCGATTGGGAACTATTGTAGGTAGCGGGGCGGTGGATTTGGAACTGGAGTTGCAAAAACCTCTTGCAGTGTTTTACAATGAGCCGCAACCCTGACGGATGTGCTGAGACGCCAGGGGCGCAGATTATGTCTAGGTAGGCATACCAGGCAGACAAAAGGGTTCTCCCAGAGTGGGAGTTGGAATGGGCAGTCCGCCGGTAAGTCGCTAGAAAAATCTTACACACAGGAGGAAAGATAAAAGATGAAAGATGATGGACCCCCCCACGACCACCCAGGTCCCCATGTTTGGTTAGGTCTGGGGACAACTGTGGAATACCCAGTTCCACAGTTGTCCCCAGACCTAACCAAACAGGCTGCTGAACGCTCTATTGCGTTAGCTATGAAGCGGCGTCAGGGGGGTATCAAGAGATACGAGGTGGATATCACCATGAAGCTCGGCCCCTTGATAAGGGCTATACGGCTCGAGCGGTGTATCAGTATGAGAAAGTTTGCTAAACGTACAAAGCTAGATATAGGGTTCCTGCGGTTCATGGAGACTGGGCTAGCGTCTTCTGATGAAATAGCGCAGGTGTTCCATAACGTAGTAGATGCCTTAGGAGTAACATGCGCAGCTATTACGAAGCGCCTCCTGGATGAGGAAGCCTCGCTGGCGAAGTTGTCGAATAAGAAGTTGTGGGCGGTGATGAAGTCGGTAGGGCTAAACTGTGACCACATCGCCCTGGAACTCCTCGGTAATAAGCCTATTAACTCCAGGGGGGATCGGGGATCGAAAAAGGGATAAAATGCAGGTTCAGGGGCGCTGGACCTGCATTTTATCCCTTTTCAAGCACCCATTCCAAGCGGAGAAGTCAGGGTGGGGTTGAACTGGCTTTAGTCATGAGACAGGCGCGAATCTAAAATTCGTGCCGTCTCATGTTTTCTTATTTTTGGATATTGTTTCCAACACGAGACCCTAAGGATCCGACAGGTTTGCAGTTACATTTAGGATTGACAAAAAGGCGTTACCAATTGGTAACGCCTTCTTGGCCTCAGGAGGTAGGTGTTGCTAATCCTGGCCCTTGTAGTCAGTGCCATAATAGCTACCCTCTGAATCATAGTCCGGCCCGTACTCATTTGCAGTTGTCGTTGCTTCGGATTTCTCTACAGGATCAGGGTAGTTATTGGCTCTGTCGTAACCCCCAGGGTATGTGCCGTCAGGGTACGTACCCTGAGGCTCATCGCTCGGATTGTAGTTGTAGGTAGGGTCATCACCTTGCTGCGGATAGCCGGAGTTATCCTTCTCGTATGCCCCATCACCGCCATGATATTCGTTCTGGTCCATGATAGTTACCTCCTTATGGTCTTCCATAGATTGTTGAAAGTGGATTGGAGTCAGTTTAGAAGCTTAGTAGCTACGTTCTCTTCCTCCTGAGCTTTCGAAGCCACTAAAGGCTTGTACTAATATAACTACCTGAATAGCAAAATATCCCACCCCCACAGCAATTATTTCTTGGTTAATCAGACTTACTCAGCGCGAAAGCCACGGCTTGCTCGAAAGAGAAGGCGTTGCCTTCCTCCCATGCCGCTTTGTAAACTTCACCCAGTGTATTTTGTGCTATGGCTTCAAAATGGTCCTGGTCCTTCCGTATCGCGGGGGGCAGCTTCGCCCCGATCTGGCCCGTCAGCATCTCCACCGCCCCGAATAGGCGACCGGCGCGTGCAGGATCACCCGTAAGCACGGCCTGGCCTCCCAGGCGAGACAAGATGTGCGCGACGATGCGGCGGTCCCCGATCTCTCTGCATAGACCTATACTTTCGGCGCTCAGCAGATGCGCATCTGCATAACGCCCTTCATCACGGGCTACCAGCGCCAGATTGGACAGGGCAAGAGCAGTTGATGTCTTGTCTCGCAATCCCCTGGTAAGCTCAAGGTATTCTTCCCACACGGTCCGTGCCTCTTCGTATTTGCCCTCGTGACGGAGCAGCACGCCCATATTGTTCTGCACAGCGCCTGCGGTCTTCCTGTCTCCCACTTTCCTGAAGAGGAGTAGGGCCTCCTGGTGGTACTCCAGCGCCTCGCCGTAGGCTGCTCCCTCGTCGGTGAGGACCAAGCCAAGATTAGTCAGAGCGGCGGCGACGTCCCAGTCGGAGCCTACCTCCCTTTGCAAGTCGAGGCACTCCTGGAAGAACGAGCGGGCGGCGAGATAATCTCCCTGCTGCCATGCAGAGACGCCCAGGTTGTTGAGCGCCCGCGCAGTGCCGGCTTTATCTCCTAGCTCGATATAGACGGCTCGTGTTTCCTCGTGCAGGGCACGCGCCTCAACGTAATCCACCTGTATTTGGGCCAAGTTACCCCCGGCATTCGCAGCCCTGGCCCAGGTCGCAGTCCGCCTGGGGGGCATCGCGAGCGCCTTGGCCAACCACGACCTCCCCTCGCTGATGTAACCGCGAATAGTCCAAAAGCGCCAGATGGCACCGGGAATAGCCTGGGCAATCTCTCCTTCGCCTCGCTCCACAGCCCACGCCAATACCGCTCGAACGTTGTCATATTCGCGGTCGAGGCGGGCAAGAGCGGCAGCCTGCTCATGCCCGCGCAGGGCAGGGCCAATCTGCTCCGCGAGAGCCAGGTAATATTCGGCGTGCCTGCGCTGTAGCATCTCTGTTTCACCCGCCTCTTGCGCCTGCCCTGATGCGTATTCTCGTATCGTCTCCAACATCCCGAAGCGTATCTCATCACCAATCTCTTCAACACGTAACAGGCTCTTGTCTACGAGTGAAGAGAGGGTGTCCATCGCGTCGCTGGAGGTAACTTCTGCTCCCCAGCCGTTATATGTTGCTATGGCAGTGGCGGCTTCACTCGTCCACCCTCCTACAAATACGGAAAGCCTGCGGAATAATGCCTGTTCGTGCGAGTTGAGCAGATCGTAGCTCCATGCTATAGCGCCCCGGAGCGTTCGCTGGCGGGGATCGCGGTCCTTGGGGCCACCCGTGAGCACGGTCAAGCGACTTTCCATCTGCTTGAGCAAGACCTGGGGCGTGAATATCTTGCTGCGAGCCGCCGCCAGCTCTATAGCGAGGGGGAGGCCATCGAGGCTCACGCAGATCCCTGCTACGTATGTCGCGTTGTCGGGCGTCAACCGGAAGGTGTGGCTTGCGGCCTGGGCGCGCTGCACGAAGAGGTCTACCGATGCCGTTTGCGCAAGCGCTTCCGCAGGCGGCAGGTTGCGCAAATCAGGCAGCTCAAGTGGCGGGACGGGGTATTCGTGCTCCCCATAGATGTGCAGGAGAGCGCGGCTGGTTACTACTACCTTGAGGCCAGGTGCTACTTCGAGCAATTCGGCCACGAAGGGTGCAGCCTCGATTAGCTGCTCAAAGTTATCGAGCACCAGGAGCATTTGTTTGCTGCGCAGGTAGTCCTTCAAGGTTTCGCTTATTGGGTGGTCACCTCCCTTGAGGTCGAGGCTGGCAGCAATGGTAGCGGCCAACAGCCTGGGGTCGCGCAGGGGTGCGAGGGGAATGAAGCGTATTCCATCGGCGAAGTCGTCGCGCAAGGAGGAAGCTAGCTCCAGGCTGAGGCGGGTCTTGCCGATGCCGGGCGGGCCAACGAGGGTGAGGAGGCGCACATCCGCCCTGCATAGGATGTCGCGTGCGCGCTCCAGGTCATGCTCACGCCCGATGGTTGCCGTCACAGGGGCGGGCAATAGGTAGCCGGACCCTGCCGTGACGCTGATGGGTTGGCCTGGTGGCGGCGAAGGGGGAGCGGACTCCGCATCCTGGTCCTGCGACCTGGGGCGAGAAAGAGGGACGGTTGAGAGATAGTCGGAGGGGAGGCCTCGCGCCCATTCTACAAAGGCCTTGCGCTCTTCCTCAGGGATGCGCAGCACCTCCGCTATACGCTCGGCCACCTGGTGTGAAGGGCGGCGCAACCCACGCTCTATCTTCTCGATCATGGAGGGGGCGCAGGCAGCCTTGTCCGCAAGGTTCGTCTGCGTCAGGCCGAACGATTGGCGGCGCTCTTTTAGCCAGCGCCCGAAGGTATTTGTGGAGGGGGCTAAGTCGTTCATGCTTTTTCTGGACGACAGACGACGGACGGCAGAACGTGATGCGTACTGGATTAATCACAAAGAACACAAAGGTTTTATTGGTTTATTATCGCGTTTCGCGTTTCGCGTTTCGCGTTTCACGTTTCACCGTCCGTCGTCCGTCGTCCGTCGTCTATCGTCTATCGTCTATCGTCCCGTGTGCGGGTCGTGCGGGTCTCTGTGCGGGTTTTGTGCAGACCATTATAGCACCCTGTTATCCATAATCATAACAGCTACATCGTCTCTTTCATTCTTGCCAGCGATTTTGGCTTAACGAAGCTCAAACTCACGAATCCCGAACACCGGATGGAGGTCAATATGAAACTCAGGTCAGAAATACGAAGAGGTGCAGGCAGGGCCGCGCTGGCATCCTTTCTCTTTGGAGCGGCTCTCTTGCTGCCAGGCGCGACCCTTGCCGACAAAGCCCAGCCAGGCGCACCCTCTAACACTTACACCGTCACCAACACCAACGACTCCGGCAACGGGTCACTCCGCAAAGCGATCAGCGACGCCAATGCCAACCCCGGCTTGGACACCATCAACTTTGCCATCGGGAGCGGCCCCCAGACTATCGCGCCGCTAGGGAGCTTGCCGGTCATCGTTGACCCGGTGAACATCAACTCCACCACGCAGCCGGGCTATGCAGGCACGCCTATCATTGAGCTGAGCGGCCAGAATACCTCCGGCGCTACAGATGGCCTCATCATAAGCGGACCGGGGGGCGGAGGGAGCACCATCCAGGGCTTGGTTATTAGATGGTTCCCCAGGTATGGCATATTCATCAATGCCGTGGGGGGCAACGTCGTGCGTAACTGCTACATCGGCACAGACAGCACTGGCACCGTCGACATGGGCAACGGCAACGACGGCATCCGCATTCTCAACTCGTCAAACAACCTGATAGGCGGCTTGAACGCAGGGGACCGCAATCTCATATCGGGTAATAACGTAGATGGCATACGACTGGAAGGCACCGGCTCGCAGGCCAACCGCATCGAGGGAAACATTATCGGCCTCAACGCCGCGGGCACGGGCTCACTCGGTAACGGCTTCGACGGCGTCACGATTACGGATGGCAGCAACAACACGATAGGCAACACCGCAGTCGCGGGGCGTAACTTTATCACCGCTAATGGCCTGGCCGGCATCGGCATCTCAGGCAGTGCTGCATCAGGCAACAGGATCATCAAGAACTTCGTTGGCCTCGACATCAACGGCACCAACGGCATCGGCAACCTCGATGCCGGCATCGTCCTCAGCAACGCGCCGCTTACCATCATCGGCCAGAATGGTGCGGGCAACTACATATCGGGCAATGGTAGCAATGGTATCGAGGTTACGGGTGCTCACACCACCACCATCCAGTACAACCTGGTTGGCCTCGATTACTTCGGCAGTACCGCCCTGCCCAACGTTGGGGACGGGATCCACGTGTCCAACTCCAGGGCAGTTGTAATTGGTGGCGTGTGGGGCACGACCGGCAACCTGGTGTCCGGCAACTATGTTCATGGCATCTATCTCCAGGGCAACCTCTCTGGCCTCCAGCTCAAGGGTAATCATATAGGTACTGACTACGGCGGCTCGCAGGCAAAGGCTAACCGCAATTCCGGCATATACATCGAGAGCTACGACCTTACCATAGGAGGCACGGCGAGCGCCGATCGCAACATCATCTCTGGTAACTCGGTAGCCGGAATCGAGATTGCCCCAAATACCAACCATGTACGCATCTTCGGCAATTATATCGGCACGAATATCACCGGCACAGCCGCGATCCCCAATTATTACGGCGTGCTCGCGGACCGTGCTGCCTACAACAACATCGGGGGCGCAAACCCAGGCGAGGGTAACGTGATCTCAGGCAACAGTTCTGATGGCCTGGCTATGCATTACGGTGCGCGCAATAACATAGTGCTTGGTAACTTTATTGGCCTCAATGCGGCGGGTACCGCTGCGCTTGGCAACAGTGGTGCGGGCATCTCCATATGGGGTGGAGGCACACCAAGCACTATCTACAATGAGATCGGTAACGGCACCCCCGCCGGGCGAAACGTTATCTCGGCCAACGGCGAAGGGGGCATATCTATATCAGGCTACCGTACTTCGCCAACCATATTGAAGGGTAACTATATAGGGCTGAACGCCGCGGGCACAGCCACTATAGGTAACACAGGAGCGGGTATCTACTGCGATCTAAATGGCTATGAGCCGGGCACGGTGATTGGCGGGTCTAACGCTGGTGACCGCAATATCATCTCCGGCAACAGCGGGGAAGGCATTCACCTCGAAGGCACCCTCAATTACACTGTGACCAACAATTATATCGGCGTCAATCCCGCAGGCACGGCAGACTGGGGGAACGGGGGCAACGGCATCCTGCTGGCTAGCGCCGAGGACACGACGATTGGCGGTCCCAACCCTTCCGACGGCAACCTTATCTCCGGCAACGGCCTTGCCGGCATCCATGCTGGAGGGGGCTTTACAGGAGGAAGCACCGACATTCTCCGCATATACAATAACAAGATTGGCACAAACGCCGCAGGGACGGCAGGCATCCCTAATACCAATGGCATCCTTATGGAGTCGGCTCGCTACAGCGAGATAGGTATAGATGGTCCAGGATACAGCAACTTGATCGCCTATAACACCCAGGCGGGTGTCAGGATCGAAGACGGCACCCAGGACTCTATATTTCTAAACTCGATCCACTCTAACGGCGCTCTCGGTATAGACCTCCTTCCTGCCGGCGTCACACCCAACGATGCAGGCGACCCGGACACTGGCCCCAACGAGCTGCAAAACTACCCGGTGATTACCTCCGCCATCAGGAACGGCAACTCTATCACCATTGTGGGCACAATCAACAGCACGCCCAACACCGGTCTGCGTCTCAGATTCTACTCCAACCAGTCGTGCGACCCTGCCGGCTATGGCGAGGGCCAGACTTACATTGACGGCACCGACGTCACCACTAACGGCTCTGGAAACGCAAGCTTCAACGTTACTTTCCCGGTAGCGGTCCCCATCGGATATTTCATAACGGGTACGGCTTCTGATGGCATAGGTAATACCTCAGAGTTCTCGCAGTGCCGCGTTGTCACCTCTCCTGCCACTGCTACTCCTACCCGCACGGCCACACGCACCAGTACTGCCACCAGCACAGCTACGCGTACAGCGACCCGCACAAGCACTGCAACCACAACACGGACGCCAACGCGCACAAACACCGCTACCAATACCGCTACGCGCACAGCAACCCGCACCAATACGGCGGTCCCTGCGACCAACACACCTACGCGGACACCGAGTCGCACGAATACGCCGTTGCCTCCAACTGCTACCCCTACCCGAACAGCAACTTATACCAGCATACCCACACGCACTAATACCGCTGTGCCTCCCACCAACACGCCAACACGCACCAACACGGCCACGCGCACAGCGACGCGTACCAGCACTGCCACCAGCACAGCTACGCGCACGAATACTCCTGTGCCTACCAACACGCCAACCCGTACGAGCACCAATACCCCCATCCCTCCATCGAATACGCCAACACGCACGAACACTTCTACTAATACCCCTACTTCCACACGCACCAATACGCCTTTGCCAACTCAGACGCCGGGTGGGCCTTCAGCTACGACTGTGCCTTCCAACACGCCCACGCGCACTAGCACGCCCGTCCCACCGAGCAACACCCCTACTCGAACCAGCACCAATACTCCTATCCCACCATCAAATACGCCGACCCGCACAAGCACATCTACGAGCGTGCCTACGAATACAGCCACACCGACAAGTACCAACACTCCTCGCCCAACGCAGACGCAGGGCGGGCCAAGCGCCACTTCCGTGCCTTCTAACACGCCTACAAGCACCAATACCCCAATTCAACCATCGAACACTCCTACCCGCACAAACACCGCTGTGCCACCTACCAATACGCCAATGCGCACCAACACTGCTACCAATACCCCTACTTTCACCCGCACTAACACACCCCTGCCCACGCAGACGGCAGGGGGACCCTCAGCGACGCCTGTGCCTTCCAACACACCCGTCCCACCGACGGCTACCGATACTGTCACTAACACGCCTGCGGCAACTAACACGCCGGGTGGAGCAACCGAAACGGCGACGGCTACGCCCACCGCCTGCGATGTGCCCTTCACCGACGTACACTCTGAAGACTGGTTTTACCCCTACGTCTCGTACCTGTACTGTCACCGTGTGATTAGCGGCTACAACACCGGCTGCGAGGCGGGCGCACCTTGCTTCCGCCCCGGCAACGATACCACGAGAGGCCAGCTCTCCAAGATGGGTATGCTCGCCTTTGATTTCCCAGAAAATACTTCAGGCGGCCCACACTTCACCGACGTGCCGGAGGGCTCCACCTTCTACACTCACATCGAGACCCTCTACAACCTGGGCGTCATCAGCGGCTACGGCGACAACACTTTCCGCCCCTCCAACAACGTCACTCGCGGCCAGATAGTGAAGATCATCGTCGGCGCGGCCATCATGGCAGACCCGTCGAACTGGGTACTGGAGGACCCGCGCGATCCTACTTTCTCGGACGCGCAGCCAGGCTCCACTTTCTACAGGTACATCGAAACTGCTTACTCGCACGGCCTGATCGGGGGCTACGCATGCGGCGGCCCAGGCGAACCATGCGACGACCAGCAACGCCCCTACTTCCACGTCAACAACCTCGCGACCAGGGCGCAGATCAGCAAGATTCTCTACCTGGCGATAACCTACCCGCCAGGCCGCTAACAACTGAAAGGGTGAGGGTGTTTAAACATGAAACATCCCGAATTTTCAAGGAGCGTGCTAGCGCACTAACAACTCTTTGAAAAAAGGACAAAGATGCAGGTTTTGCGCAGCAAAACCTGCATCTTTGTCCTTTTTTCAAACTCCCCTCCCCATTGGGGAGGGGCCGGGGGTGGGGATTTGAAGTGAGTTCGCGTATGGGACAGGCACGAATGTGAAATTCTTGATGTTTCAAGGGATACCATCTGCACACTGTGCGGCTAATGTGCGGGTTTTGTGCAGACCATTGCACCTCTTTATAGGCTTTAATAGACGCATAGGCAGTCGCGAACGGGAGCGCTGCCCGAATCGAGAGTAAAGGAGATTTAAACGATGATAACGGACGAGGAGAGGTATCTCAAAGACGAGAGCTTCGTCGTGCGCCCCGGGGATGGGACCATAGTTGGGCGAGGCGGGTATGGAGCGATGGAGATAAGGGTGCGTAGCGAGCAGACAGGCGGCGCATGGGCGATGGTCGAGGCGGTGGTGCCACCGGAGAGCGTCGGCCCACCCCTGCACATCAACACGCAGGAAGATGAGACCTTCTACGTGCTTGAGGGGGCCATAGTGATGCAGCTTGGCGAGCGAAAGGTATCGCTGGCGCAAGGGTCTGTCGGATACGTGCCCAAGGGGTCGGTACACACCTTCTGCAACCCCTACAAAGAACCTGCACGTCTCCTGGGCTTTATCGCGCCGGGAGGGTTCGAGCGCTTCTTTGAGGAGTCGGAGGAGCTTGCCAGCGCCACCCCTCCCGGCGAGCAGCCCGACATGGGCAAGCTGATGGCTCTCACGCGCAAGTACGGTGGGGTCGTGGTGGGGCCGCCGATAAGGGAGTGAGGGCGGATGGCGGACGACGGACGACAGACGCTTGACAAGGGAGCGTGAACGCTAACTTCTAATCTCTAATCTCTAATCTCTAATTACCTAATAAGGAGGCTTGAAATGAAAACTTGGATGAAAGTAACTTTGGTGGCTCTACTCTTTGGTATACCTACAATACCTTTGGGGCGCTTGATATGGCAGGACCCGGTAGGCACAACCGAGGCTATAACGCCTAGTGGCATACAGCTTGGGTTCCTGATTGGTGTGTCGGTCTTTGAGGCTGCGGCATTCGGATTGGGTGTGGCGTTCCTGATCTTCGGGTTGCCTGTGGTGCGCCGCGTGCTGGGCGATATGAAGGGGCTCACGTGGGCGTCTTACTTCTCAATCGCGTGGCTCCTGGTGTCGTGGTGGCCGCACGACAACCTGCATCGCGTGACAACCAGCTTAGATAGCTTGATTGTTATCGAGTACACTTTTCACGTCACCTTGATTCTGTCGGGGTCGTTGGTCGCGATCACCTTCCTGAAGCTGCTGGTGCGCAGAGGCATATTGCAAGAGGTTGAGCCGAACGTTGCCAGGTCAGAGGCTCAGACGTTTGGCATGGCTCCCGGACAATAAGCTTTACAAACAAAAACAGAGGGTAGGCCAGGTCGGCCTACCCTCTGTTTTTGTTTGTGGACGAAACTTAGTCCAGCGCGGCCCTGTAGGGTGGAGAAGCTGGCGGTGGATTATTTAGAGGGCGACGTGACGGTATGATAGAGTGGCCTTGTAATGAGCTATGCGCTAGGGTCGGGTGATGCCATCATGATACCAGCTAAAAATCAATCTCATGCGCCGGTCTACCATGACCATAATGGTCACAGTAGAGGGGCAACCATGACCATTATGGTCACGATAGGAAGTTTAGGAAGCCCAGGAGGTTAGTGTGAAGGGCGAACATAAAGATACGGAAGAGCAAACGAGCAAAACAGCCCTCGTGCCGCTCCGCGAGCAGAGTGTGGAGTTCTACGGAGACCTGGTCCCGATAGCTCAAACGCCGGAGGGCGACGTATATGTCCCTTTGCGCCCCCTGGCCGACTTCCTGGGCCTGGCATTCGGCCCGCAGCGGCGGCGTGTATTACGCGATAAGGTATTGGCTGAGCGGGCGCAGCTGGTGGTCATGGCCGGCACCAGCGGGCAGCGTCGGGAGATGTTTTGTTTGCCCCTTGATCTCTTACCGGGCTGGCTATTTGGGGTCTCTCCCAGTCAGGCGCGCCCAGAGCTGGAGGAGAAGCTGCACCGCTACAGGACCGACTGCTTTCGCGTCTTGTGGAATGCCATCAAAGGGGAGGTGCTGGCTACGAAAGCTCCCACGAGCGAACTGTCAGGTGCGGCCCTCGCTCTGGAGATCGCCACCGCCGTACAGCACCTGGCCCAGCAGCAGCTAGAGATGGAAACGCAGCTCAGCCAGGTGGCGGGTCGACAAGAGGTCATGGCGGAGTACCTGAGGGGATTCATCCACCGGACCGACCAGCGCCTGCATAACCTTGAGGTGCATCTCAGCGCGGGAGCCACCATCAGCGAGGCACAGTCATCGGAGATCGCGCTCGCCGTCAAGAGCGTAGGGCAGCAACTCGCGGCCCAGGGAGACAAAAGCGGGTACGCGAAAGTCTATGGCGAGATGTACAGGAGGTACCGAATTTCCTCGTATAGGAACCTGCCCGCGAGCAAGTACGAGGAGGTTGTAGATTGGCTACACAGGTGGTACGAAGAGCTTGCCGGTCCAGGCTCTGATGCGAAGCCGCCCACGCCGTAGATCAATAGTTCTCGATCCTCATCGCTTCCAACTCCCCCGGCGTGTTGATATTGCGGAAGCTGTTCAGGTGGGGGTCGTAGCGCCTCAGTTCCGGCTCTTCCAGGTAGCGGACGGAGATGTCATTCAAGAGGTCAGCTACTTTCAGCTTGCTTTCGACAATGCGTCTGCGTACAGGCTCTATGCATCGCGTTGAGTATATGGCGTGCAGCGTCTCGACCTGCGTGCGACCTTTGATGTTGGTCCAGCGTGGGAGAATGGCGTCATTGTCGTTGGGCAGGGAGGCCATGTGCTTCAGGAGCGTGGGGTTAAGGAGAGGCATATCGCAAGCTACTATCAGGTTGCGTGTATGAGTAGAGTGAGAGAGGGCAGTAAGGATACCGCCCAATGCGCCAACGCCTTCAATGTCGTCTAGCACCATCTGTATATCCAGGAACGCGTAGTCGTGGGGCGTGTTAGTCACCAGCAGGGTAGGTGGGAGGTTTGCTTCCCTCAAACGGGCGACGACAGACTCGATGAGGGTAGGGCCGGCGGGGCGCAGGCGAAGAAGGGCCTTGTTGCTCCCCATGCGGGTGCTGTGGCCCCCGGCCAGGATGATAGCGCCTGTTCGCTCGTGACTCTTCAACTTTCTTTTCCCCTCTAGGGAATTTAGAAGTATAGAAGGCTTAGATTGATGGTCATGGGGCACGGCGTGCGTCGCTACGCTCCGTGCCCCTACTTCTCGAATTATAGCATTGGCACGCTCAACTTGCTGCCTACCAGGTGATGCCGGACCGTGAATTGATGGTGGCGCAGGCGGTGCGGCTGACGGTAGACATGGCTGCCATTATCAGCCGGCCCGGCCTGCGTGTGATCTGCGCCTGTTGCGGCGAGGAGATTATGAACGAGCGCGAGGTCCTTCGAGGGGGCGAGATCCTATGCCGGGCTTGCGCTGGTGAGGATCGTTATTACGAGGCCCAGGCCCTACCGCCCCCTGGAAGAAGTAGCTGAAGAGTAGGAAGAAGCCTCCGAAGCCCAGGAAGAGGAGGATGCGCCAGATGGCGTCCAGGTAGTGGAGGTCTATCAGGAAGAGCTTGGCCGCGACCGCGAAGAGGGTAGTTATGCCGCACGTCAGCAGGGGGACGTTGCGCCCCAGGCGTAGCCCCGCCACCACCAAAGCCGTGCCGTATATCCCCCACGCGATGGTCACGTAGCCGTTGCCGCCGTTCGGTATCAGCCCCAGCTCCTGCCACGTCCAACCGAGGAAGCCGAAGTGGAGCCATAGCGCGTAGGCGAAGCCGATCTCTCGTTCGCGGCGCGCGAGGAGGTACATCACCGCGCCGAGCGCGACCACTCCGAAGTCGGTAAGCCCCTTGGGGTTGAGTACCGCGAACTGGTCCTCGTTGACCAGGATGAGACCCGTGACGAAGCGCGCCACCAGCCACAACCCTGTAACAGCGAATATAGCGTGCCCCGCCCAGTCCATCCTTTCCCCCTTGAAGAAGCGCGAGGCCAATACGAGCAGGGTAGCGTAAGCTGCCCAGGCCAGCATGATATACCCGTCGCCCTTGCCCAGCCAGTAGAACTCCCTGGCGATCAAGGCCATTACCGCCGCGTGCACGGCATAGCGGTAAACGATACCTGCTTCTCTTGGCCGCACGATGAACGAAATGCAGGCGGCGAGGGCGATAACAGCGAGGTCGAATAGAGCCTTCTGGTTGAAGACCGATACAGTCATCATAGGCCCGGTGAGGAGCCTCCAGGCTAACAGACCGCCAACCGCGAAGAAGCCTGCATGCGCGAAGATAGAGGTAGATACATCGCGCAGGCGTCGCGCCAGCAAATGGAGCGCGGTAAGGTAGAGCGCCCAGGCCAGCATCACGTATCCATATGCTCCAGCGAGCACCTGGAAGATAGACGTGTTCCAGCCCGAGTCCAGGACGATAAGCTCGCGCCAGAGCAGCCCCAGCACCCCGGCGTGTATCGCCAGGCGATAGGCTATCTTCGCCTCACGCGGTTGGGCTACGAAGGAGACCGCCAGCGCGAGGGCCATCACGCACAGGTCAAGGATAGTCCTGGGGTTGAGTACTGCCAGCTCCCCTTCATGGCCGCTAAGTATGCGCCCCGCGAACATGTAAGCCACTCCGATGAAGGGTATGCCTGTGAAGATAAGGGTGATGCGGTCACCAACGCGGTGGGAGATGAACGCCACCATCGCCAGGTAAGCGGCCCACCTGAGCATGACGTACCCACCTGATAGATCGAGGGGCGTGGCTTCGCGCCAGAGCCAGGCCAGCGCCGCTACATGCACGCCCAGGCGGTATATGGTTGCCGCGATTGGCAAGCCGGACTGCCCACCTCTCACGAAGAAGGAGGCGGCCAGGGCAAGCGCCATCATGCCGAGGTCAATGACCGCCTTGCTATTGAGCATCGTCATGTCGCCCTGGTAGCCTGTCGCCAGGCGCAGGGCGAGGATCGCTACGGATGCCTCGAAGGCGAGGTGGGCGGCGATGGACGTGCCCGTAGCGTTGAGCGGGTCGGTTATGTGGCGGGAGATGATGTGCAGCAGGAGGCCATAAGCTGCCCACGCCAGCATCACATAACCGTCGCCGTTGGGGTAGGCATGTATCTCGCGCCATATCCACGCCATGAGCGCGATGTGGGCACAGCTACGCATGATGAGCGCCACGTCGCGCTGCCGCACTATGAACGATACCGCCAGGGCGATGCCGATGATAGCCATGTCGGTGAGGGCTTGCGCGTTCCAAACTGGGTGTAGCGGACCCCCGCCCGGCATGAGCCGGTATGCCAGCCACACGCCTACCGCGCCGAAGATGAGGTTCCCGCAGATAGCTATGCCCCTGTCCGAGAAGCGCCACGCAATCAGGTGGAGCGCCGCAGCTTCAGCAGCCAATGCGAAGATTAGCGTATGGCCGCTCAGGAGAGACACCAACCCTGTTGTCATGAGAACGATCGCGACTATGGCATGGGTGTAGGCGAGCGATTGGAGCGTTGGAGCATAGCGGCGCAATGCCCAGTGGGTGGCAGCGAGCAGGGCAGCTCCTCCGATGCCCACGATGCCCCAAACCTCCCTCGGCACAAGCCCTCCCCACAGCAAAGCAGAGTAGGCCAGCACAATGAGGGGCGTCGCTACGGTGAGGAGGTGGACGTGACGCTTGATGATGTTCCGAATCTCAGGGTACCATGCGGAAGGGAGCGCGGGTTGGGGCCATCGCGCCGGGTCCCTGGCGAAGAGCGCATCGCGCACGACGGGCACCATCCAGAAAGCGAAAAGCATGAACACGGCACCTGCCTGTAGCGACCAGCGGTCCAAGAGGGCCGGTCTCATGACGAGAAGGACATATCCCAGGTAGCCGAGCGTCAGGATGGAGCACCCGCCCTGCACCGACGTCCAGAGGAGAGTACGCCAGCCCTTCATGAGGTAGATGCCACTCGCGCCCGCGATGACCAGGCAGGTGTAGCCCACCAGACCTGGCAATTCTATCCCGGCGCGGTTCAGAATGAACGGTGTGAGCAACCCCCCGGTCACGCCTATGATAGCGAGGACCGCTTCATCTTGCCGCATCGAGAGTGCGAAAGCCGCGATAGTAACCAGGGCCATGAAGCCGAAAGCCACTTCATAAGGTATGTTGAGATTGGGGAAGATGTTGTAGGCGGCGAAGCCCGTGATGTAATAGGTGGCTATGCTTCCGCCCATGAGCACCTGGCTGAAGTGGCGGCGCTTGCCGTGCAGCCGCAGGCCAATGACCAGCAGTACCGACCCGAAGAGGAGTCCCATGCCGATGCGGGCCTGCTCGTTCAGCCACCCCTTGTCTATCGAATACTTGAAGAGGAAAGCCACGCCGAAGAGAAAGAGAACTATGCCGACTTTGTTGAGCCACATTTCGGCAGCCTTCAGGATGTCAATCTTGATTGGAGCTGAGCGCGCAGGCTTAGGTGGGACTGGGCGTGCTAGCGCAGGCGCAGCCTCAATGACACGCACCCTGGAAGCAGGAGGTGGCGGTTCAGATACGGGTTGCGCCTTCGGCTCAGGATTAGGTTCGAGTGTAGATGGGGTAGGGGAGGTTGTGAGAGACCACCCGCACAATATGCATCTGGCGCGATCCTCCAGGTTGGCCGCGCCGCAGTGTACGCAGATTACGCGCGCCTGCTTAGGAGGCTCCTGGATGGCGTTGGCCCCTACATCGATCACCATGTCAAAAGGACCGGCCTCACGAGACAGAGGAGCGAGGGTAGCGCTATCGCGTAAGACCACTGCTTGCTCAGGCGCAGTAGCTTCTATCGTGTCTTCGCCCTTAAGCTTCGCTATGGTGCGCTGTATCTCCTGCACCGTTGCTTCGAGGGCGCTGACGCGACTGAGTATGGAGCTATCGGGATTCGATGCTGTCATGATGGGCCTCCTATTCTGCTATGCTCTCACTATAGCTAACCTATCGGCGGTTGGCTTCTGCACTTTTGCCTATCTTTTGGTGCGGCTAGGCACTTTCTCTACTAGGCAAAAGTGCCTAATGCGACGTTGGGCCATGCCGCCGGCACGCCCGGACAAACTTTCTTTCATTTACATGTAATTTACGGCCTTGCAAGGCCGTAAATTACATGTAAATGAAAATTCCTTCTTCCCACTCTCCATATCCCGCCTGTATAATAGAGCCGTAACTATCCGCCAGATAGTGGCTCCTGATTTCCGATTCCTGACGCCGGATTACATGACCACACGGGGAGGACCGTTTGCCCACCCACAACCTACCTCAGCAAATGACGAGCTTCATAGGCCGCGAGCATGAGACTGCGGAGGTCGAGCGATTGCTTGGCAGCGTCTCTCTACTCACGCTCACGGGGATGGGCGGCTCAGGCAAAACGCGGCTGGCGTTGAGGGTGGCTTCGGGCCTGGCAGAACGCTATCCGGGTGGAGTGTGGTTGGCGGAGCTTGCGGCGCTTTCGGACCCCGAAATCGTGCCCCAGGCCGTCGCCGGTGCGATTGGCGTGCGGGACGAGTCTCGGAGCGACCTGGCTGCCTTGATAGCGGAGCACCTCAGCGGGGCCGAAACGCTCCTTGTGCTGGACAATTGCGAGCACGTAGTGGAGGCGTGCGCCTCTTTCGTGGATGCGCTGCTGCGTGCCTGTCCAGGGCTGCGTATACTCGCCACCAGCCGCCAGGCGCTCGGCCTCAACTATGAGGCTACCTGGCCCGTACCCGCTCTATCCTTGCCAGATCCGCGCAAACTGCCCTCCATAGAGGAGATGGCTCGCTACGAGGCTGTGCAGCTCTTCGTCGAGCGAGCACGCCTCAAGTGCCCAGACTTCGAGCTGGCCCCGGAGAGCGCAGCACCTGTGGCCCAGATATGCAGCAAGCTCGACGGCATACCCCTGGCCCTCGAATTGGCGGCGGCGCGGGTGCGCGTGCTATCGGTCGAGCAGATAGCGGAGCGCCTGGACGAGAGCCTGCGCCTCTTATCCGCGCAGGGCCACGCGTCAACCCCCAGGCACAAGACCCTGGTCGCGCTGATGGACTGGAGCTACGATCTCCTCACAGAGGCCGAGCGAGCCTTATTGCGAAGCCTCTCAGTCTTCGCGGGGCAATTCACCCTGGAGGCCGTTCACGCGGTGCTGGGGGGTGAGGTTGACCAGTACGAGGTGATAGATCTCCTCTCTCAACTGGCCGACAAATCGCTTGTCATCGTGCAGGGGCGGGAGGGGCAGGCCCGTTATAGACTCCTTGAGACGATACGCCAGTACGCACGCGAGAAGCTCGTTGCCGCGGGAGAGGAAGAGGCAGCACGCACTCACCACCGCGACTGGTACTTGCAACTGGCCGAGGAGTCGGAGGCCCTGCTTGTTACCGAGCAGCAACTGGCATGGCTGGAGCGCCTGGAAGAGGAGCATGACAACTTGCGGGCGGCCCTATCTTGGAGCCTTTCTAGTGCGGAATTCGGAGTGCCTGAATTGGGCTTTGCCCAAGAACCTGGGGAATGGGACGAAGGACGAAGGACGAAGGACGAATATTCAGAAGGCAGTAATCATACTCCGCACTCCGCACTCCGCACTCCGCACTTAGAGGCTGGTTTACGGCTGGCGGGCGCGCTGGCATGGTTCTGGTACTTCAGGGGCTACTTGCGCGAAGGTCGAACCTGGTTAGAGAGCATGCTTGCGAGCGTAGAAGATGACAATTCCGCAGGTTCTTGGGCTGTGCCCAATTCAGGCACTCCGCACTCCGCATTAGCAAAGGCGTTGAGCGCGGCGGGGATATTGGCGTTCTTACAAAGTGACTATGCGGCGGCGCGCGCCCACCTTGAGAAGGGGCTTCAACTCTGGCGTGGGCTAGGTGACAAGCGGAGTATAGCCTTTACGGGCACCTTTCTGGGTAGGGCGATTACGCGCCAGGGAGACCCTGCGGGGCGGGTGTTGAGCGAAGAGAGCGCGGCGCTCTTCAGGGAGATTGGGGAGAAGTGGGGGCTGGCGCTCTCGCTCGACTTCCTGGGCCAGGTGTTGAGCGATTGGGGCGAGGAGCAGGCCGCGTCAGCCCTCCACGAGGAGAGCCTCGCGCTCTACCAGGAGATGGGGCATAAGTGGGGGGTGGGACTGGAGCTGAGTCACTCTGGCCGTGTCGCGTTGCGCCAGGGCGACCATATAGAGGCCCGCGCCCGCCTTGAGGAGGCCCTCGCTCTGCAAGAAGAGGTGGGCGATAAGCGTGGTATCGCGTGGACGCTCCACCCGCTGGGCGACCTCGCCCGTGATGGAGGCGATTACGGGCGCGCGGTGTCGCTCTACAGCGAGAGCCTCGGAATGTTCCGCGAGCTTGGGGACAAGGAGGGCACCGCAAGCTCCCTCGCGCTCCTGGCAGAGGTATCACGCTTACAAGGCGACCCTGACCGTGCAACGGAGCTACGCGCGGAGAGCCAGGCTTTATTCGATGAGCTAGACGCGTCGGACCTTGACAAGGAGTCGGGAAAGAGGACTCAGGAGTCGGACGATAATATTCCGCAGGTTCTTGGGCAAAGCCCAATTCAGGCACTCCACACTCCGCACTCGGACGACCTGACCAGGCGTGAGATCGAGGTACTGCAACTGATAGCCGAGGGGCTGACTGCCGCGCAGGTGGCGGAGCGCCTTTTCCTGAGCACGCGTACCGTCCAGGCGCACGTCCGCTCCATCTACACCAAGCTGGGCATAACTAGCCGTAGCGCTGTCACGCGGTATGCGGTTGAGCACGGACTGGTGTGATGCCGGATGGCGGACGGCGGACGGCGGACGGCGGACGGCGGACGATAGACGATAGATGAAGGAGAGTGGATGGACGAATACAGGGAAGCTAACCGCACGCTCTGGAATGAGTGGGCCACGTTGCATGTGGAATCACAGGCGTATGACGTGGAGGGCTTCAAAGCAGGTAAGTCGAGCCTCAATTCCATAGAGCTTGAGGAGTTAGGAGACGTGCAGGGGAAGACGCTACTGCATCTCCAGTGTCACTTCGGGAAGGACACACTATCGTGGGCGCGGTTGGGGGCTACCGTCACAGGGGCAGACTTTTCGGAGCGAGCTATCGCTTATGCACGGGCGCTGAGCGATGAGATAGGCGTACCGGCGACGTTTGTGCTTTCTGACATCCTTGACCTGCCGAACGCGCTCACGGGGCAGTTCGATATAGTCTTTACCTCGTACGGGGCTATCACCTGGCTGCCCGACATCCGGCGATGGGCAGAGGTGGTTGCGCACTTCCTCAAGCCGGGAGGCACTTTCTACATGGCGGAGTTTCACCCCTTTGCCTATACGTTCGAGAATACGAAAGAAGAGCCGGAGCTGCGGCTGACTTACCCGTACTTCTATTCCGAACAGCCTCTCAGGTTCGATACACAAGGCTCTTACGCCGCGCCGGACGCCGACTATAAGGGCGTTGAGTACTCGTGGAGTCACAGCATGGGAGATATAATCACGTCCCTCGCCTCCGTGGGCCTGCGAATAGAGTTTCTGCACGAGTTCCCAGTTTCGGTGAACTTCTCGATGTTCGCGCACATGGAGGAGGATGCAGACGGCTATTACAGGCTGAAGGGACAGAAGATTGATGTACCTCTGATGTTCTCCATTCGCGCGAGCAAAGATGTATAAGTAATCAACCGCGAAAAGCAAGGTTGATGCAAAGTCGCAATATAACTGAAATCCTTTACCTGTCATTCCGAACGAAGTGAGGAATCTAGGACCAATGGTGCTAGTTCACAAGGAGAATTGAGCAATAGAAAGATGAGTTCTACCATCTTGATCAGGTTGCAAGCCATGCCAGCTAACGAGAAGATTGAACATAGCCATCGT
>DATEOC010000051.1:0-89892 GCA_035274425.1 Chloroflexia bacterium | reverse complement strand
CCCCGACCCCCAAACCCAACCATGAAAACCAAGCTCGTCATCACCGACCTGACACGCATGCAAGGCACAAGGATATGCATCGCGGGATATACGCGTGAGTATGAGTGCGTGCGCCCCGTCTTCTGGTCAAGTGGTTTGGTCGAAAGGTGGTTGCGCGACAAAGGGCAGGTAGTCATACGCCCCTTCGCAATCGTCGAGTTCGACCTGCAAGAGCACACTCCGCACCCGCCGCACACCGAGGACTGGATCATTGACGAAGTATACCGAGTGAACTACGGTATCCTCGACATCGAACGCCAGAAGCTATTCCTTACCAGGATAGCCGATAAAAACGTAGCCTCCATCTTCGGCGCACCTATTGAGATAGGTGACGGCTACTATATCGAGCAGGGCATGGGCACGCGATCATTAGGGACTGTGGTGCCCCGAAAGATAAAACAGGTCTCGTATATCAAGAGAGACTCCGGCAAGTGGGACTTCCGCATTGCCTTCACGGATGGTGCCGGGCAATCATACAACCTGGGCGTGACCGATCTCGCGTTCCGGTATCTGCTCGAAAACGCTCGCGTCAGGCAAGGTGTCGCGCCCGAGGAGTCCGCCGGTCAGCTGACCGCATTCCTGCAAAAGGCACAGGTCTTCCTGCGGATTGGTCTTTCGCGCAACTGGGAGAAGCATCCAGACAGGTGCTTCCTGCAAATCACCGGCGTCCATACCTTCCCAGACTACCTGCGCGGGCGGTGCTTCGCGGACCTGGCGCTCACCAGGCAAGAGCTTCTGGATGTAGAAGAGCCGCAAGTGACCGAAGAGCAAAGATAAAGGCGGGTATGAGACCCGCCCTTACTACTGCTTCGATTGCGCGCTTATGGTAACCGTTTGCCTTCCGTCCCCTCATGGTGGTCTATTCCAACGTACTCATCTATGAAGCGGCGAATGCGCGCTTCGTCCAGTACGTCGAGGCGGTCTATACGCCGCCAGGCCGTAAGCACGATAGAATTGGAGAGGTTTGGATAAGGTGCCATTATCACATGGCTTCTGCCACCGCCCAACTGGATATAGCTTGTAGCAATCGAGGCGAGCTTGTCCACCGTCGCTTTATCCGTATCGGGCTTGTAATTGATAATAACCGCAGCATCCTCAAGCCCGTGCACGGCCAGTTCCTTCGTTATCGGTTCCGTATAGACCTTGAACTCCGGAAGCGAGTCAACATGAGGTCCGTTAGTCGGGGGGTCTGTATTATAGGCAACAGGAGAGGTTGTGTTGGCAGGAATATGATTGCGGACCGCCATCGCGGGCACCGATTGACCAGGCTTGGTCGCCTCCCTTATATAGAAAACCGCAATGAGGCCCACCAGCACAAGCACCGCCGCCGCGATGATTGCATTCCGTCGGAGCGTTTTCATGCGCCGGCGGCGTTGAGCCGCAGCCCTGGCCTCAGCCTGCTTGTTGATTCGACTCTCGCGTAGAGCTTGCTGCTCTGCCGGGGTCAGTGAGGGGGCTTTAGGGGCTTGCGACTGCGGGCGTGCCTGCTGGGAGATTTGCCGGTTCTTGTTCTGATTCTGAGTCTGCTTTTGCTTCTGTTTCTGGGCGGACGCTTGCCTGCCTGCTTTTGTGCTCAATGTTTACTCTCCTGGAGAAATTAAAAAGGGTACAGCCGCGTAGCTATCCCATTATTGTACCATGAAATCACATCCATTATCTAGCCTCGCATCGGGCGAGGAGAATTAGAAAAGGATAAAAAGAGGTTTTGGCTCAGCCAAAACCTCTTTTTATCCTTTTCTAATTCTATTTATCCAGTTATTCAACAGAAAGAATTGGACGCTCTAACACGCCTACGTAGGGGAGATTGCGGTAGCGCTCTTTGTAGTCGAGACCGTACCCCACTACAAACTGGTCCGGTATCTCAAAGCCGATATAGGCCAGACGCAAGTCGAGGAGACGCACGCTTGAGCGGTCAAGCAGGGTGCAGACGCGCAACGACGCGGGCTGCCTGCCCCTCAGCAACTTCAGCAAGTACCCCAGGGTCAACCCGGTATCCACTATATCTTCTACGACGAGGACGTGGCGGCCGGTTATCTCCTCGTCGAGGTCTTTGAGCACGCGCACGCCCCCATTATGCCGCGTCTCCGGCCCATAAGGAGTGATAGCCAGGAAGTCCACGCTCACAGGCACGTCGGAGGGGATGGCGCGCATAAGATCTGCTATGAATGGAACGACACCCTTGAGCACTCCTATAAGCACGAGAGGCTGCTCAGGAGTCACCCCCAGGTTGCGGTAATCATCCGCGATCTCATAGGCCAGCTCACCGACGCGCGATTGCAGTTCCTCTTCGGTGATGAAGGCCTCGACCTCGATCTCTGACCACGAAGTTTGCTGGCCCGTTTCCGTTATTGGCATATCAGCCTGGATCATGAATTGGAAACCTGCTGGCGGATATGCTCTAGCTCGGCGTCAAGGTCTTCAGGCGCGATGCCGAATCGCTGGAGGAGGCGATGGTAGTCGCGACGGTAGAGGAGCTTGATGTTGATCTCAGGGTAGAGCGCACGCAACAGGCGCAGCTTGCGGTTCTTCCGCCTTACGAGTGATTGGCGCATCGTGGTCAGCTCTATATAGAGATCATATTCGGGCAGATAGAAGTCGGGCGTGAACATCTCGATGGGCCGCCCGTCGCGCCACTGTAAAGGGAACTGGTGCGGCTCATACTGCCACTCGATGCCGTAATAATCGAGCAGGCGGCCAAACTCGGCCTCGCTGTCGTGGTGGTAATCAATACCACTCGCTGAAGCGCCATTCTCCCTCACGCCCGCATTTTCCTCGCGAATCACACCCACTATATCCACGTCTGATGACGCCTGGATAGACTCATCCGGCGCTGTATCGTCTGTTGGGTGAGAGGGGGCCTGATTTGCGTGCGGGGTGCCCGCGTGGGGGACAGAGGAGGGGACTACCGGGGAGCTGAGGGTTTCCGGGGGATGAGAGATAGAACTAGAGAGTGAGGCGGGGTCGGGGTTCGGGCCTGGCGCGGGAGGTGGATCAGGGTCGGTAAACTCCAGGAGGGCCTGCACGAGAGTCGGGAAGTCCGGCTCCTGGGGGAGGAGCGGCCTGATGGGCGTTGGGGCCGCGCTCTTCCCCCTCACCCTATCGCGCTTTGGCTTTTTAGCTTTGTCCGCTGCCCGGTCCTCTACCCGATCTTCTACAGCGGTCCGTGTCGCCTGTCGTACTGGCATCTAAGAGGCCCTATTCCAGGTGCCGTCAGTCACCCCGGTACGTAATCAGCAGTGCAGCCACATGCTGCCGTTACCACTATTATATGAGTAAGATATAACAAGTTCAAGACTCTTTTCCACAACTTCAGGTAGGAACGATAAGCAATTTTTATACCATGACGCCTGAGTTGTTAGAAGAGTGCAAAACAGCCCCTTCTAGCTCACGAAGAACCAATTGATAAAGAGGCCCGTCAGGCAAAGGTAAAGTATAGAAGAAAAATATACCACTATGCGGAATGCACGCGGCCTGTTTACAGCTAATGCCAGGTAAATGAATATAGGGAAGATAATGAGCACCCGTCTCGGCATATCGATCTCAGGTCGCGTATCTATTGTATCCAGGAAGGTTACGCTGAGGCTCACAAGTGCGAGTAGCACGGCGTGCAGGCTGAAGGTGGTGGAGCGTATCTTCAGAGCGACCCCGATTACCAGGCCGATCATTACAATTGCGAAGCAAATGTCCATAACGTTGAACGGCAGCAACGGGTTATCAGGCCTTATGGCGAGGAACGCATTATAGAGAGGTACGCCGGGCAGAGTTATCAACTCGTTCGCGCCCAGATCGTGGAGACCCCCCGCAGAGGTAGCCACGAACAAATAGCGGTAGGCATAATAACCCCCCGCCGCGATAGGGCAGAGGAGAAGCCACACCCATTCCAGCTTGTTCAAGAAAGTGTGACGTCTCTTCTTGCTATAAGTGAGGTATTGCTTCCAGTACATATACCCAAGAGGAACTATGAGCAAAACGCCCGGCTGCTTTATCAGCGCCGCTCCCCCCGCCAGCACTCCCGCCAGCCACCATTTGTGCTGCCGCGCATAGTAAAATGCGGCTACGGTGAAGGCGAGAAGCGGGGCCTCGGTGTACCCCATGAAGAGGAAAAATGACGTCGGAAAGACCGCGCTTATAATGACGGCGCGCTTCGCTACTGCCTCACCGTAATCAGCTTCTACCAGCCGGTAGAGGTACCAGAAAAAGATCAGCGCGGCTATATTCGATACCACTATTGCTGCCAGCAGGGAATTGCCCAGCAGGAAGATGCTTACAAGCTTGATAAGCAAGGGATAACCGGGAAAGAACGCCGTGAGAAAATCGGGATCGGAATCGTAGCCGTTGTCAGCTATCTGAGTGTAGATGGAAGTGTCATAGACGTTCCATAGGCCCAGGGCGTAGTCGTGCAGGTCACCACTAGGCAAATCTAGGTGAGGATAGTGCTTCAGCACATTGGGATACGTTTCTGGCGATGAGAACGCCATTACCGCGATACCCCAGATCGACAGCGTCAGGCGTACCGCGAGCCACACGGCAAAGCCAAACTTGAGCGCGTCTTTAGCTACTATGCGCTCAACCAGCGCACGCTCTTTCAAATCGAGCATGGGCGTTGTGCCGCCGCGCATCTGGTCATACAGTGTGTGCATCTATTTCTCTTATCCCTAACTCACGAATATCCAGTTTATGAAGAGGCCTGAGAGACACAAGAATAGCGCGGACGAGATATAAGTGACCAGGCGGTAGGCCCGCCGGTTTGCCAGCGCGAGCGCGAAGAATATGAAGACCGGGAAGATGATCAACATACGCCGGGGCATATTAGCCTCCGGGCGGTACTCGTACGTCCACATATATACCGACAGGTTTACCAGCCCGACCATCAGCGAGAAGATGAGGTATGGAGCCGAGCGTACCTTGCGCACGACGCCAATAAGTGCTGCCACCATAAGCAACGTGAACCCTATGTCCATGAGATTGTAGGGCAATAGAGGGTTGTCGGAACGCACGACGCTGATAGCATTGAAGAGGGGGAGTCCGGGGAAGGTAAGACTCTGACTCCCTGCTGCGGTAGACTGGTTGAACCAGAGCAGTCCCCCTGTGTCGACAGCAGAGGCGGGGATATACAATTGTCGATAGAGCGAGTAGGAAAGTGCGGCGATAGGGCCGAGCAGGATCCAAAACCAATCGAGCTTCCTGCGCAAGGGCCACTCTTCCCGGTTGGCGCTGAGCTGCCGCCAGTATATATAAGCGAGGGGCGCAACCAGGAAAATGCCTGGCTGCTTTATCAGCGCCGCTCCCCCTGCTAGCACTCCCGCCAGCCACCACTTTTGCTCCTTTGCGTAATAGAGGGCTGCGACGCTAAAAGCGAGTAATGGGGCCTCGGTGTAACCCATAAAGAGGAAGAAAGATGCGGGGAAAATCGCGCTGAGGAGTACCGCACGCTTCGCTATAGCCTCCCCATACTCAGGCTCTACCAGGCGGTACAAATACCAGAAGAATATAATGGCGCAGAGGTTCGCTATGATCAGCGCCGCGAGGAGCGAGTCGCCCAGGAATAAAGGGCTTAGCGCCTTGATCATGAGCGGGTAGCCTGGGAAGAATGCAGGTAGCCAGTCGGGATCGGCCTCGTACCCCTGCTCAGCAATAGTGATATAGTGGCGAGTATCGTAAATGTTCCAGACGCCGACGGTGTATCCATACAGGTCATGATTGGGGAGTGTCACATCTGGGTAATCGCGCAAAACGTGCTCATGTGAGCCGGCGGGTGCGACAGCCATAATAACGGCACCCCACCCTGAGAGGACTATACGCACGACGAGCCACACCACGAAGGCGAACTTGAGCGCATCTTTAGCGACGGTGCGCTCGACATTAGCTCGCTTCTTGATGCCGAGCATGGGAATCGTGCCGCCCCTCACCGGGTTGGATGCAGCTTGCAAGATATTCCTCACTTTTCGGGACGCCGGAGGTTCACGTAACTCGCCGCCTTAGCGCGCTTCAGAAACCGTTATACATATCACTATCGTAATGATTATAGAGAAAGCACCCCCAAAAGGCATCACCCGGAGATCACAAATAGGTACTAACACCAAATCTACATATGTACTACAGGAGAAGTGTTCCAGTGCAGTTAGCAAAGACCCTATTGAAGTGGCCTCTCGCGCTACTATTTGTTGTGAGCAGCGTTGCTCACTTCACGAAGCGCGATTTCTATATGCGATTGATGCCTCCTTACGTACCGCTACACTCTGAAGCGGTAGCTGTAAGTGGTGTTATAGAAGGGGTGTTAGGATTGCTCCTCTTAATCCCACGCACGCAACGTATGGCAGCCTGGGGACTGGTGGTAACTCTCATCGCCATCTTCCCGGCCAACATACATGGAGCACTTACCGCGGGGACCCCTGACCCGGCGATGCCCGGCGTGCCCATTGAGATTGCATGGCTCCGGCTACCCGTGCAGCCCATACTCGTTGCCTGGGCCTATTGGTACACGCGATAGCGACAAGTTCATTCTGAACGCTTACACAATTCTTCCACATGTTTGACCACACTCTCTGCGAAGGGTATAATGCCGGATGCGGACGGCGGGCCGCTATTTTGCTGCTTAATCGCACACCGGGTGCGCCGGAGTGCACCATAATCGAACGCGAATGCGTAAATAGGGTGGAGGCAAGCTTTGCAGGCTCTGGAGCGTTTCGAGGGGTTTGTTGAGAGGTTGATGGAGGGGTCGTTCGCCCGCCTCTTCCGCAGCCCCATCCAGCCCGCGGAGATAGCCAAGCGCCTTGAGCGCGAGATGGAGGCCCACCCCACCATCAGCGTCGGGCAGACCTACGTACCCAACCACTACGAAGTCACCCTCCACAAAGAGGACTTTGCAGAGTTCGAGCCGTTCCGCCATTCGTTAGAGCACAACATGGCCGAGTTCATCTCGGACCTCGCGGCGGAGCGAGGCTACTCCCTCGTAGCGCGGCCCAAAGTCCTCCTCCAGGCAGGCGAAGGTATGTCGCGGCGCAGCATAGATGTGGTAGCGCGGCTCAGCGACGAGCCTGCGGCAGCGGCCCTTGCCAACGCCGGACGCTCTAAAGCTGGCCCCCAGGCCTCCACGATGAACCTCGGCGGACCAAACCCCGGTGGGGCCTCTCCGGGCGAGACCGACCGCACGCACGCCATGACTCACGTGCCACAGGCTCACCCACAAGGAGGCCAGCCCAGCTCGCGGACCGGCGTAGTCCCACCACCGGCGTGGCTCCAACCGTTGACGGGAGAGCTGGCACACCGCAACTTCCAGGTAACGAAGACGCTCCTCTCCATCGGGCGCGGCCTCGACAATGACCTGGTGATAGATGACCCACGAGTGTCACGCCACCATGCACAGGTAACTTTCCGCCACAATCATTATCTGCTGCGAGACTTGAGGTCGACCAACGGCACCTTCGTGCGGAACCAACCCGTAGAAGCGGTAGTCCTGGCCTCCGGCGACGTAATCTCTCTAGGCGGCTTAGAGATACTCTTCACGCAAGGATAATTGCAACCGACAGGTAGCAGAGGACAACAGGAGATCAATGAGCCTACGCATCACGCATCACGCATCACGCATCACGCGCTATACACTCCACACTCCGCACTCCGCACTCCGCACTCCAAATGCCTAGTTCCCAGACGCTACCATTTGATTTCTTCGTGCTGGCCCTTCGTATAGCGTTCATCGGGCTGATTTACCTCTTCTTGTTCCAGGTGATGCGGGTCCTCGTGCGCGATTTGAGGCAGGCCGGGCAGGTCGTGGCCGCCCAGCCGAGGTCGAGGTACGGCAAGTTGGTAGTCGTAGACCCCGGCGGCAGCCGCCTCACCCCAGGCACAGTCTTTACTTTGCAGGCGGTGACCTCCCTGGGACGTAAGGCGTCCAACACGATTGTGCTGGAGGACGATTTTATCTCAGGAGAGCACACCCTCATAAGTTGGCGCGATGGGCGCGCCTGGCTTGAGGACGTAGCCTCCACCAACGGCACTTTCCTGAACGACGCCGAAATAAACCGCCCAGCCGCCCTCTCCGAAGGCGACATCGTAGGCATCGGCGGCGTCCGGCTCAAATGGACGGAAAGCTGAGGACGGACGAAGGACGATAGACGATAGACGATGGACGGTGAAACGTGAAACGTGATGCGTGAGGAATTAATCACAAAGAACACAAAGACACGAAGAACACAAAGGTTTTATTGATTTATTATCACGCATCACGTTTCACGTTTCACGTTTCACGTTTCAGAAAGGTCTCAAATGGACGACGAACTTGAAAGCCATCCTGGCGAGGATAGCGTAGAGATAGACTACAGGCCGGAGTGGCCCCAGAGGCCATCATCCGGGCAGGGGGCACGCTCCGGGCTTGACCCGGAAGGCAGCCCTCGCACCAGGGCCACCCAGGACGCCGACATCTCCCCCTGGACCTCCCACCCAACCTCAAACGATCTCACAGATGCGGAAGGAGCTAACGGTCCCAAATCGACTCGACCACTCCCTGTAATAAATCGCTCCCGTTTCGACATCGGCAGACAAGCACAACAGCCTGTAGCACGTATCGAGCGCTCCTTGCCCCCATCTCCACCACGGCCCCAGGCTCCAACCCCCCAAACCCCAAGATCGGGAGCCGAACTGAGCCAGACGCAGGTGCGCCAGCCGTCAAGCTGGGCAGGCCACACCGCAGCCGACGAAGAGACCCTCCGCTACACCCCAATACAGCGTCCCCAAGCCCCAAAAATCCAAAATCCAAAATCCAAAATCCAAAATAGAGAGATCCGAAATCTCAAAGTTGAGGGAAAGCCTCTCGAAACCACAGCCCATCCGCGCTACCTGGGAGTAGACCTCGCGGGCGGCAAGAAGCGGCGCGGGCTATGGGTGATTTGGGTGCTGGTGGGCGTCTTCGCGATAGCGATCATTGGCGTGGTGGCTTTCACATTGGCGTGGCAAGGGCAGTATGCCGGCAAGATATACGCTGGCGTGAACGTCCTCGGCACCGATCTCGGCGGCAAGACCCAGGACGAAGCTAAAAAGCTCCTCCTGGGCAAGGTGCAGGAGTTCGTCGCGCAGCCGGTGGTCCTCTCCTGGCGCAACAAAGAGTGGCGACCAAACGCCGACCAGCTGGGCCTCAAGGTAGACGTTGACGCGACGGTAGACGAAGCGTTCAAGGTAGGCCGCACGCCCGACATGTTCGGCAGCGTCGGGCAGCAGTGGGCCTCTGCCCAGGGTGGCTACGTCGTGCCCCTCTCTGTGCAGATGAGCGAGCCTGTGCTCCAATCGTACCTGACAAACACCGTAGCAAGCGAGATAGACCAGGAGCTATTCGAGGGGGATGTGCGGCTGGATGGCACCCGCGTGGTCGCCCTCCCAGGCGTAGAAGGCCGCACCCTACAGGTCTACCCGGCAATCATGATGATACGCGAGACCCTCATAAAGCTGGAGGCGGGTAAAGTAGACCTCCCCGTTGAGGTAGCGCAGCCCGCGGTTTCGGCTGAGGAGGTCGGATATATCGAGGCGCAGTTGATGCTGCGAGTCAGCGCGCCTATTACCGCCACCGCCTGGCCCGGCAAGAGCTTCTCCCTCGACCGCGAAGCCCTCATCCGCTTCACCACAATCGAGCGCAACCCCGACCCCGAAGCGGAGCGCCACGTGCAGCTTGGCTGGAAAGATAGCCAGCTAGAGATTCTGAGCGAAGGTTGGGCGCAGCAGGCGCGTCGTCCCGCTCAGAATGCCCGCTTCGCATGGCGGGACGGCCAGGTATCGGTGCTCAGCGAATCTATAGAGGGTTTCGAGACCGACGCCGCGACGGTGGCAGCCTCCATCAAGGAGCACGCGGGCACAAGCGATACTCGAGTGTACGATCTGCCAGGCAGGGTGATCACCCCCACCGTTTCAAGCAAAGACCTCCCGGCACTCGGCATCAAGGAGCTGGTGGGCAGAGGCACTTCCACTTTCGCGGGGTCCACCCAGGAGCGCGCCACCAACATCCGGGTAGCGGCCAACCTGCTGAACGGCACGGTGGTAGCACCCGGCGGCACCTTCTCCTTTCTCGACACGATGGGCGGTATAGACGAGACGCACGGCTTCGTTGAGGGGTACGTAATTGCCGCCGAGCGCACGACGCGTGGTGTAGGGGGCGGGGTCTGCCAGGTCAGCACCACCGCTTTCAGGGCGGCATTTTGGAGCGGCCTCGACATTCCGGAGCGCAACCAGCACTCCTACCGCGTGGGGTGGTACGAGGCGGGCGGCGAGCCTGTCGGCTTCGACGCGGCGGTGTTCGACCCCGGCGTTGACCTGAAGTTCACGAACACCACACCCGGCTACCTGCTGATTGAGGCTGTAGCGGGAGCGGATACCTTGACCGTGAACATCTACGGCACCAAGCCCCCCGGCGAAGTGAAGCTGGAAGGTCCGGTAAAGAGTAACCAGGTGTCTCCACCCCCCGACGTCTACCAGGTAGACTCGCGCCTCGCGCCTGGAACCAAGAAACAGGTGGAGACCGCCCGTTTCGGCCTCGACGTGGTCATCACGCGGCGCGTAATCGTGCCCGGCCAGCCCGATAAGATAGACCAGTATGGCAGCTCGTACCAGGCGTGGCCCAATTGGTATATAGTCGCTTCCCCTTCGCAAATCCCTGGCGGCGCTTCCCAGCCCAAGCCGACACCCAATCCATAAGGATAAAGGATAAGGGAGGATGTAAGTATCGCATGATGAAGCACATCTTTCCCTGTCATTCCGAACGAAGTGAGGAATCTCCGTGCTTTACCAGATAGGTATATCTCAAGTATCATACCAGCAAAGTTCCGGTAGAAACCGCCCTGCGAATAAATTCGCGAGGCGGGAGGTCTTTGCTTCAAAGGAAGCATGATGCATATTCAAAGCGGAATCGCCGAGGTGAACGGCACGCGACTCTACTATGAAGTTGCGGGGGACGGGCATCCCCTGGTGCTCATCCATGGATTCTCCCTCGATACGCGCATGTGGGACGACCAATTTGAGGTCTTCGCACGCGATTACAAAGTGGTTCGCTACGACATACGTGGATACGGGAAGTCGGCGGTTCCGGGTAAGGATGGATATTACCATGCCGACGACCTTAAAGCGCTGCTGGTTCACCTGGGCATAGACCGCGCGCATATACTCGGCCTCTCTTTGGGAGGGGCGATAGCGCTGGAATTCGCGCTTGCCTACCCTGGCATGACCCACACTCTCATCCTGGTCGATTCGGTCCTGTGGGGCCATAACTGGTCTGAAGAGAGCAGCAAACGAGACGGAGCGCTCTGGGCGGTAGGCAATGTGGAGGGAGCAAGGTCGCTCTGGCTCGCGCACCCTCTATTCGCGCCCGCAATGCAGAACTCTTCGGTAGCCCCACGCCTGACACAGATCGTTACCGACTATTCAGGCTGGAGCTGGGTCAATAACGACCCCGGCCTCCTGCCCGACCCTGTCGCAGCCCATCGCCTTAGCGAGATCGGCGCCCCCACCCTCATTATCATGGGCGAGCATGACCTGCCCGACTACCACGCCATCGCTGACACCCTTCAAGAGCAAATCCCCAACGCCCGCACCGTCATTCTGCCCGCCGTAGGCCACATGTCTAATATGGAGGATCCCGAAGGGTTCAACCAAGCCGTCCTCTCATTTCTTACGAAGGATAAGGGATAAAGGAAAAAGGATAAATTTAGAAACCGATTTATCCTTTTTCCTTTATCCCTTATCCTTTATCCTTTTTCATTATGATAGAGAAAGCCATCAAGGTTGCAGCCGAGGCCCACGCAGGGCAGGTGCGTAAGGGGACCCTCGTGCCATATATCACCCACCCATATACCGTGGGGATGATGCTGGCGCAGGCGGGCTGCTCCAATGAGGTAGTGGCTGCGGGCATCCTGCATGACACGGTGGAAGATACCTACGTCACCCTCGACCACATCCGCGAGCAGTTCGGCCCGCGCGTGGCAGCCATCGTGGAGGGGTGCTCGGAGCCGGACAAGACGGCGACGTGGGAGGAGCGCAAGCGCCACACTATAGAGTACCTGCGCACGGCCCCCTGGGAGGTGCGGCTCGTAGCGTGCGCCGACAAGGTGCATAACCTCCGCACGATTGCCGAAGTCCAGGAAAAGATCGGCGACGAGGTGTGGAGGCGGTTCAAGCGAGGCAAGGAGCAACAGGAGTGGTATTACCGCAGCCTCCTCACCACCCTCTGCGGCCCCACCGCCGAAGGCCCACCCCTGCCATTCTGCGCGGAGTTCGGGGAGCTGGTGAGGAAGGTGTTCGGACTCATGCGCGGGTGAGTTATCTAGTGCTTTATACTGTTCGCCTGAACTTTCCAGCACCCTTGAACGTCTCTATTACAGAACTTCTAAGACCCTGCTTGACAAGCAAGAGAAGAGCTACACCGATTACGGAGTTACCGATATGCCATCAGCCAGCCTATCAATCAGCACGTCGGATAAGGGCAATATGGTAAACCATTATTACGGCGACCACAACGCACCCGCGACACTTACTGCTCTAGAGAGCAAAGTGGACGAAATCTTGAACACAGCCCAATGGGTACGCTGAGGCTATCTCTCTAAGTTGATTGTTACAGAACCTTCTTGAAGAAGCGGCGTGTACACGAACGTGAGCTTCTTCACTGTTGTGGGTATTTCGTAAGCTACCTCGCCCGTCAGGCTCCCTCCGGCTGGTGCCTTCGCGTCGTTCACCGATTCCAGCTGGGGCTTGAGATTCGCCGTGACCGTAATGTCGTACTTCTTACCCGTGTCATCTGTCATTTTGAGAAGTAAGACGCTGCTGATAACAGTCTCTTCGGATGTACTGTTATCGAAGGTGAGATTGAGCACCATGTACTCGTGACCGGCATCAGCGCTGAGAATACCTTCGGTCTCTGTGCGGATGGAGTTCACCGTCATCTTAATGCCACCGGCAGTGCCGCTTGTGGGCGTTACCTTCCAGCCACCCATGCCACCACTACCTGTATTCCCACCAGAACCAGGGGTAGGATTCGTGCTGCCAGGTGTGGGGTTTGTGCTACCGGGAGTGCTGTTAGACGTCACTGCGGTTGGTGAGGGTGCGCCTCCGGTGTCACACCCGTAAAGACCCATAAGCGCAAGCGTAAAGAGCACCAAGCCTGCTATGATAATTCTGCTGCTTCTCATTTGATCTTATTCCTCCTTGGATTTGGCTACGAATGGCGCATACTTTATTGCTGTAATAGCATCTGCGGAGTTTGCCTCCCAGCAAGCTTCGCACGTCTCAGTAAGCACCGGGCATAAGTTATGTACCGATTATATAGCATTTCCCCTAGCCTGCGTATTCGAACAGGCGCATCATTCCGGGCGTAACTTGCTCATAGAGATGTCTTTGTCGTGGCTAAACCCCACCGACTTGTAGAACTCCTGGGCAGATACGTTCTCCCTGCCCACCATGAAGCGCAGCTTCTGAGCGCCCAACGCCCATATCCGCCTCTCTACCTCCTCTATGAGCGCGGTAGCGTACCCCTTCCTGCGATGCTCCGGGTGGACCGCCACGTGATAGATATAGGCGCGCCGCCCGTCATAAGTCCCAATTACGCTCCCCACGACGCCCGCCCCCGGCTCCGCAGCCAGCAGAAACAAGCCAGGGTTGCGCCTGCACACCTCCTCCAGGTGCTCAAACCCATCCACCGACGGCCTGTACATCTCCACCGCCTTCCACATCTCCACCACGGCCTCATAATCGTCAGGCCATATGAACTCGCGTATCTCCACTAGCTCCTCCTTCTGGACGACGAACGACGGAGGAGAGAGCAATTAATCACAAAGGGCACAAAGGCCACAAAGAACACAAAGATATTAATGGTTTTTTCCATCGCAGAGACACAGAGTAAAGTACGATACCGGCAATCCAAATAAATCTTCGTGGCCTTCGTGTCTTTGTGGCCTTTGTGATTAATCCTCCATTTGCTGCTGTCCGTCGTCTGTCGTCCGTCGTCTGTCGTCCGTCTTCACCAACGTATGCTATAATACACCACAAAGGGGGGTTTCTATGAGCGAAACACGCCGCCCGGTGGTTCTTTGCCTCGCCAGCTATGAGAAGGGGGCCGATTTCCTGCGCGAATGCAGGCGGCAGGGCTGCCACGTAATGCTCCTCACCGTCGAGCGCTTGAGGGACGCGCCCTGGCCCCACGACAGTATAGATGAGTTCCTGGTCATGCCTAACATGACCGACCGTCAGGCCGTAGTCAACGCCGTCAGCTACCTGGCCCGCACCCGCGAGATAGACAAAATCGTGGCCCTGGAGGACTACGACGTGCAGACCGCAGCCGCCCTGCGCGAGCACCTGCGCTGCCCTGGCATGGGCGACACGACGGCACGCTACTTCCGCGACAAACTCGCCATGCGCGTGCAGGCCCTCGACAAGGGCCTTGCCGTCCCACCATTCGTGCCGGTGCTGAACCATACGCGCATACACGATTTCACCCAGAGAGTGCCCCCGCCCTGGATGCTCAAGCCCCGCTCCGACGTCGCGACCATCGGCATACACAAAATAGAGAGCGCGGATGAGCTTTGGTCCAGGCTGGAAGGGCTTGGCGACCGCCAATCCTACTATGTGCTGGAAAAGTACGTTCCGGGCGACGTCTACCACGTGGACACAATAATGTACGCGCGGGAGATACTTTTCGCCGAGGCAAACAAGTATGGCACACCCCCCTTCGACGTGACGCACGGTGGTGGCCTCTCCATCAGCAGCACGCTGCCACGTGACGATGCCGACGCGATGGCGCTACGCGACCTCAACGCCAGGGTGCTCGCCGCGCTCAATTTCGTGCAGGGTGTCACCCACACCGAGTTCATAAAGGCACACGAGGATGGGCGCTTCTACTTCCTTGAAACCGCCGCTCGCGTGGGTGGGGCCTACATAGTTGACATGATGCAGGCCGCCACCGGGCTGAACCTGTGGGCCGAATGGGCCAAAGTCGAGCTGGCTACCGACCAGCGCCCCTACAGGCTCTCTGAGCACCGAGAGGAGTACGCAGGTATCATTATCTCCCTCTCAAGGCAGGAGTGGCCCGACACGAGCGACTATAATGATCCTGAGATCGTGTGGCGTCTCGACAAGCTGCACCACGCGGGACTGGTGGTCCGCTCTACCGACCCCGAAAGGGTCCAGGAGCTACTGGCCGACTACGCCAAACGCTTCTACGAGGACTTCCACGCCGCACAGCCACCCCTCGAAACGCCACCGTGACGAAAGGATAATGGATAAAGTAAGATATTTACTTCCACTTTATCATTTTTCTATGAAGCCTGTCTGAAAACCCGGCAAAAGTGCAGGATATGGATGTGGAAAGACCTGATGAATAAAAGCCAAATGGTTTCCACGCTCATATTGACAAGCTATACCTCATACAGAACAACAGGTGAGAATCATGAATGAGGATGATTTCGATATTGATCCGAATCGTACAAGTACAGAACCGACTCCTAAAAAACTCAGGGCAGCCAAAGCAGCACTCAAACGACGCTGTGACATAGTAGGTATTCCCTTTGAGGAAAGGAACGAGGAAATTCTGGAAATAGATTATGTCACGCTGCAGATGCCTTCTGGACGTGAAAAGCGCAAACTCAATATCTTTGAAGTTGATGATATTAGGAGATTGCTCGCTATCCAATTCGAGAACTACACATATCTATCTAATTACGATGCTATTTGTTCATATAAGGACGGCATAATTGAAGCGGCAATACGGGCGTTGGGCCCAGGTCCCATGTCGCTTCTCCACCTTTACTGGCGTCTCACCGGATATAACATCAACCATGATGATGTCCAGCCTGAAGATTTGAAAATCACATTGCATTCTACTACCACTTCTACATCAGAGATTATAACGATTGGGCCAATGTCTGAAGAACTGGATGTCCTAACCGGACGTACGAGCCATGGACGACGCCAATCCGTAAACCATCCTTCGATTCATATCTCAGGTCTACATATCTCACGGCACGACGAAGGGCTTCGCTATCTAGAGCGCGTTGCTAACTCCGTCTTTTTCGAAATTGACTTAAAACTGAACCTCTCACTTACTCTCATTAGAGAGCGAGCTCCATTGCGACCAAATAGAGGCAGGAGCATAAAGCGCGACGAGCTAGACCTTCAATTCCCTCATTATGAGTACCACGAAGAACCCATCTCGTTATACTGGTATGCACGGAGTGCAAGGGGAATGCCCTTACTGCAATTCCTGGCTTACTATCAGTCCATTGAGTTCTATTTCCCTATCTACTCCCAAATGGAGGCACAAAGACGGGTACGCAATATTCTCAAGGATCCAGCTTTCAACCCTCAGCGAGACCCTGATATCGCGCGCCTTCTCTCTGCAGTCAAACTTACGGGCAACAAAGGGTATGGCGACGAACGCTCTCAGTTGAGAGCAACATTGCAAGAGTGTTTGAGTCAGCAGTCCCTACGGGAGTTTGCGATGTCCGACGAAGAACGAAAGGAGTTCCTATCGGGTAAGCAAAAAGCATTGGACGTTCCCAAGTTGTCACTGAGTAATCCAACTGCCGATCTACGTAGCGAAGTAGCTGACCGCATCTACGATATTCGCTGTAAAATTGTGCATACCAAGAGTGGCGGAGACAACGGCGAGGTAGATCTGCTTCTGCCATTCTCTAAGGAAGCTGAAGCCCTGGTTTATGATATCGAGCTAATACAATATGTCTCCCAGCAGGTACTTATCGCAGCGAGTATGCCCTTACAACGGTAGAGCCTATCGAAAAACGATATAAAACGCGACAGGTATATCCTGAGATGGCAACCCTATGTCTGGCGACAGGCCAATCAAGGTGAGTCTGCTGCCAGTTTGACCCATTAGTAAACCAGATTTGAGGGTTTTCAGGTCGTCTCTTAGACAATCGCCGCCAGCGCCGCGCCTGTAGTGGCCCCGGCGACCGTACCGATGACGGCACCGTAAAGCACCTCGCTCATTACGGGGTTTAGCTGGGAGCCGAAGCTCGATTGTGTGAGCATGTTCAAGACCACAACCACTATAGATGCGGTTATCACCCATGCTACAGGGCTTGCGATTAACCACAATCCAGCTTTCTTGTTGTGCCTGATCAAGGATAACAACTGCACCAGACCCAATATAAGCCCCGCTACCGCGCCAAATACCGTCGCAAGGTAAAGTCCAGAGCCGAAGCCACTACTACCCAACAAGCCGGCAGAAGGTCCTGTGAGCACCTCGCTACCTCTGGTGTTCATGAATACCCAAACTATCCATCCAACTACGGCTCCCACAATCCAGCCTATAACGCTGGTGAACACCCACGACCCGGCCCTGACACCTTTCCACGTAAAGACGACCCATTGCGTTATGCCGCTGATAAGGCCGACAACGGCCCCTACCACTGCAAAGAAGGGTGCGAGAGAAATAATGAGAAGCAAGACCGCATTAGAGCTATTGGAGAGGATATCTCTGAATAAGTTCTCGAGCAGCGGTCTCTGAACGGCATCCCAGAGGGCGAACCCGGCGGGCAACGCTATCGCCCATGCGATGGCCGTAGCGAGCAGCCATAAGCCCCAGAAGGCAAGCCTGCTCCTCACTACGGCTGGCGTCTCCGGCTGCGCGGTTGGATATGCCCCCTGCGGGTACGCGCCCGTGATCTGAACGTTGACATACTGGTTTGGTTGGCCGTACTGGGGATACTGTGGGTACTGGCCGTATTGGGACGGTGGGGCGGCGATAGGCATACCATACGAGTCATACTGCGCGACAGGCAGTTGCCCCGTTTGTGGTGGGGGCGGTGCCTGGTATGGAGGTTGTTGAACCGGATAAGGTGCGGATGGCTGATACGGCACGGGCTGGGTATACTGCGGCATCTGCGCGGGCGGAGGCTGGTAGGTCGGCGGGGGAGTATAGGGCGCTGGAGCCGGGGGAGTAGACGCCGGGTATGCCTGCGTCGGCTGGAGCCACGCAGATTGCTGCTCCGGCTGGGCAGACGGGGGCGAAGCTGAAAATGGCGTCGAGATCGGCCCAGAGGAGGGGGGAGATGATGAAAACGGAGGCGGAGGTGGAGGGTTGAGGGCCTTGGTGCTTACCCCGGGCTTGGTAACCGGGGCACCCATAAGGGCATTGCCACAAGAAATACAAAAGACCTTCCCTGTAGGGTTGGAAGTCCCACAGGAGGGGCATTCGACCTGAGACTGCATCTGCTTATCTCCTTGAATTGTGCAGCTATTATAGCATAACGCGCAAGGCTTTTTGTCAATAGACCTCCCTCACTGAGAGGGGATTTTGTAAGGATCATAAAAATAATGAAAATGGGCGGCACAGCCGCCCATTTTCATTATTTTTATGATTCTAAAGCCTGGGATTCTACGCCCGGCAAGCGTAAACCCTCAGCCACGAAGTCCGACATAAGCTGGGGCACGGCGGTGTCGAAGCCGACAACATCCAGCATCCCAGCGTCGTCAGGGTCCGCGATGGTGAAGCCGTTGGAGGTCATCCCCACCACGACCATCTTCGCGGGGATGCCCATCTTGTCGCGGTAGTGGCGCAGCGCCTGTGCCGGGTGAGGCTCGCCCGCCCACGTCTCGCTGTCGGTATAGACTACGAACACGTCGGCCTCTACCTTGTTCTTGAGCGCCCACTTCATCGGCAGCGCGCAGTCGGTCCCGCCCATCGGGATAGCATCCGTCGCGCTCACCACGTCATCGAGCCTCTGGCGTGGGGAGATGCTCACCTGGGTAAGCCCCGACTCGCCCCCGCCCCACATCCCGCCGTAGCCGTTTGGCCCGGCCGAGAAGGCCACGATGGTATGCTTCTGCTCGGTAGCCGCCGTGACGAGCGCCATAGCCGCGCTTCCGACCCGTGCATCGAGGCCCGGAATGCCCGCTATCATGTTGCCACGCATAGAGCCGGATACGTCCAGGGCCAGCAGCCAGCGCTTGCCCGTAGGCTCGACGTTGCCGAAGGTCATGTAGAAGGCATCGTTGAGCGCGTCGATCACCTGGGATACGGGCGACCACTTGAGCTTCCCGCGCTCCCCATGTCCCTGGGCGTACGTCTTGAGGGCAGCCAGCACCTTGATAGGGTGCAGGCGCGCCCTGCGCAGGCGCTCACCGTCTACCAGCCTCGATACGATAGTCTCTGCCGCATCGCTCATAGGCGCGAGCAGCCCGACCACGGTCATCTTCGCCAGGTTTCGTACCATCGCCTCCACAGGCATGTGCTCAAGGAGCGCAGCCCATACCTCCGGACTGTTGAGCCACTCGGTAGGCACCGCCTCGCGGGGGAGGTTGTACTCCCGCACGAGCGACACCACCTCCTGAGCGCCCCGGGCACGCTTTGCGCGCTCGAACGCCCAGATGGTGAGCAGGGCCGCGTCGGGGTGAGGCTCGTCCCCTATCCACTCCCACCCCTTGACCATCCAGCCATAGATAGCCTCATGCTGCTCGGTAGCCGGCCTGGGGTGAGCCAGGCGCAGGAGGTCGCGGTGAGACCAACCGTCGCGCTGCTGGTACTTGATAGCCTGGAGGGCGAGCTTGCCCGCAGGCATCGCGTACCACGCTGCCACCGCCTCGCGCAGGCCCCTACCCCACCCACGCAGGCCATCTACGTACTGCGCGAAGTGGAAGAGGTGCGTACCCGTGCGGCAAACGCGAATGAGCGCCCCGAAAGCTGCACGCTTGGTAGCGCCGTCACCCAGGGCAGCGCACAGTGCCAGCGCGAAGATAGCCGGGTCGTTCTTGGGCGCACGTCCAGCCTCCGACACCTCGGCGATGCGGGCCACTGCGCGCTCGCCGTCAGCCGCGATGCAGCGTGCGACAGCCTCCGCGTTCTGGCGGGTAAGCTCGCGCTCGGAGATGTAATACGTCCCGCCCTCGCTCCCCAGGATGAGGAAGCGGTCGAGGCGCGTCCAGTCGCCCACCGCCCACGAGTAGCCCCCGCCGCTGTTGGCGACCTGCGCCGAGCCGGGGATAGGCTCACTCTGCGGGGTGCTGGTGCGGCTCTTGACGTAGCGTGTAAGGTTCTTCATCCATTTCTCCTTTCCGGCCCCTGTGGGGCAATCGTGTAGATTATAGAGAAGGGAGAGAGGGCAGGCGAGTCTCGGCCCAGGGACACCCTGTGAGGGAATCAATTAGCAGTTGATAACCTGAGCACTCCGGCCCGCCCACTCTTCACTCTCTATGTTGGTCCTGGCGGTCAAGGGACGTATTGGGATTTATACGAGCTTGCGCCCGCTTGCGGGAATCGAACCTGCATTCGCCAGATAACCCAAGTACAACGTACCGCCATTGTGGAGACGGCAGGACTCGAACCTGCGACCGATAACCATCCACCAACGGCCCCAATGGGGCAAGAAACGGAGATGGGATTTTGCTGCTCTGCCAACTGAGCTACGTCCCCATGTATTCTATTGTCCATATTGAGGAGACGGAAGGATTCGAACCTCCAACCTGCCCATTAACAGTGGTAACCATCAGCCAACGGCCCCAATGGGGCAAGAAACGGAGATGGCGTTTTAGCTGCTCTGCCATTGAGCTACGTCTCCATGACCTATTTGTGGGGGCGGCAGGACTCGAACCTGCAAACCTTGTTCGGTAACCATCCACTGCCCACGCTACGCTCATGCCCCTTTGGGGCGAAAACTAGCGATGACATGTCGCGTCTGCCAATTCCGCCACACCCCCACGGTGCTTGGGGTGGGTCACGATCCCACGACCTCCGGCATTTCAAACCGGCGCTGCTACCAGCTGAGCTAAATGCTCACGGCTGTGGGAGAGGGCATCGAACCCCCGGCATCCTGATCAACAGTCAGGCGTTCTACCTCTGAACTATCCCACAATATGGCGGGTCGGGAAGGATTTGAACCTACTCGCGCAAAGCGCAACTGTTTTACAGACACCCCCGGCTACCCCTATCCGGCTCCGACCCACAAGCTTCCAAAGATTCGAACTCCCAAGACCTTACAGCCGCCACGCTCTGAACGTGGTGTGTTTCCCAATTTCACCACCCCGGCCTGGAGCGGTAGGAGGGATTCGAACCCCCGGCCCCCTGCTTGGCAAGCAGGCGCTCTGACCCCTGAGCTACTTACCGCATAACAACTCCATTCCCCTTTCGTCTGCCTTCTGCCTTCTAACGTCTATCGTCCATCGTCCGTCGTCCATCGTCCGTCGTCTGTCGTCCTCGTGCCTCCGAGAGGGCTCGAACCTCCAACTCCCGCTTTAAAAGAGCGGTACTCTGCCGGTTGAGTTACAGAGGCGTCTGTTAACGAAGAGAGCGGCCCTTCTGTGTGGGCCGCTCCAGGTCTGTTGCTTGGTGAGGTCGAGGGTCTATACCCTGTGAATACCCCACCCTGGCCTGGAACGGCGCGTGTCGTTATACTGGGCTAGTCCGGTCTCTTTTAGACCTGGCGTGCCGGCAATGCTCTTGCTCCACTGTCCTGCTCGCACGCTCTGTAGCGCGAAGGTAAAGCCAAAGGGCATGGAGGCGCACGCCGTAGCTGTTATTTCACCTACCGGCGCGCCTGGGGTATTCGGCTGTGTTGAGCTGATGACCATCGTTGAATCTTTACCCTCTCCTATATCTTGCCATTTTGTTGTATCCTATGACGGCAATTGAGGCAACAGTCGGAGGGACGAAAGAGTAGTAGGTCTGTAGTCGGAGAGAGGTATGGATAGCGAAATCAGAGAGCATCATACCATCCCTGCTTGGATCCTACTTGTCGTAGCCTAAGAGTCACTTTCACAGGAGCTGGCGCTCTATTCATAAACCCACCTCAATGAGAGAGGAAGGTGAAACTCCTGATTTTCACCTTCCTCTCACTTTTGTCTTCGGTAATCTCCATGTATCCTCTATCGTTTACTATGTCATTATTCATAAAGTTCATGAGATAGGTATTTTAGAGACATACCTTCTCTTGGAATACTTGACCATGGGAAGCTTATGAAGCGGCGTAACATCTGATTCCGAAAATCGAAACGTTGATGGAATAATCCCGAATGGGGTAGACAGGTAATAATGAAGTTCAACGGCACGTAGCACTGCCCTATAATCCTCCCAATGGAATAGTTCTAACCTCAGGTCATGGAAAAGTGGTGTCATGAGCTTTCCACTTACTTTAAACAACAGATACGTGATGCTTCCCGCAATAGCTTCTTCTGTCTCGACCGTTTTTCCACGCCAGCTTGTGTGGCTGCTATTGTTCGGCATGAAATAAGGTTGCCTTGTTATTCCGCCGAAGCGCAAATGCTCAACCCCTTTAGGTAATTCTGGCGTAGGCACTTGTATGCGAGCAAATACAGTCCAATAGATTTCCTCCGAACGGAATGCCAAGGCTCCTGTGTTCTCCAAGAACAATGTAAGCCTCACAATCTCTCCATCGGGATGACCTCCCATTGTTTCGCCAGTGCCAATCATTTCCGCTACAATCTGGGCATCAGCAACTTTACGCCAGGATGCTAACCAAGCTAATCCACCAGCGATAGGAATAGCAATGAACAGGTCAGACCAGAAGTTAGACCAAAAAGCAATTGGGAAGTCAGGGTGGGACCATCCAGCGCCATCTATTGTAAAGAGGCGTACACTTATCAAACATGCGGCAAATATAATGAGCATGAGGATGAATAACCTGGTGCGGGCTGGGTAAGCAAACATTGAATTCTCCTTCTATTATTTGGCTCCTCGGCAATACCACTCCAATAAGCTCTAGTTCAGATATATACTAGCATCTGAAGTCAACCCCTCTGCTACAGTTTAGACTTTAGCTCAGCGTCCCCGTCCTACAAGGAATTGACATAGGATGTTATCATCTGTAGCGTAAGGTCACTACCTTTGAAGTGTGGGGCGCAACTGTATGCTTCACCTTCTCTAAACCAAAACGTATCTCCTCCTTACCAAAGACATTACTAAGCTAAGAATTGGCAATTCCATGAGTATTCGCAACTATTGGCGCGACCTATTCTCCTCTCCATAAGATATGAGCCAGCAGTAGCAGAAGGGAAAGCAACTACAGTAGTTAAGTCATACAATTCGACCGCTCTAAACTTACACGATGCGCTAATTCAAAACTGGGTGTCGGAGAAAGGCATGGATAGCGAACTCAAAGAGCGCCCCACCGTCCCCGCCTGGACCCTCCTTATCCCCGCATTAGCGTTAGCCCTCATACTGGCGCTCGCGGGACAGGTGCACGACGGGCGGCTCCACCTATGGGTCTTCGACGTTGGGCAGGGCGACGCCATCATGCTCAAGACGCCCAGAGGACACACCGCGCTCATTGACGGCGGGCCGGGCGCGACGCCGCTCCTCAACAGCGTCGGCAGCCACCTCCCCTTCTGGCAGCACGACCTCGATCTCCTCGTCCTGACCCATCCTCACCAGGACCACCTCATGGGCTTCGCGGAGCTTGTAGAGCGCTACCAGGTAGAGCGCGTGGTGCAGACCGTCTTTACCGCCACGAGCGGCGTGCAGGCCGAGTGGCTGCGCGAGCTAAAAAGGCTCGGCATACCCGTGAGCCACCCCACGCGCGGGCAGAGCATCACCTTCGAAGGCGAGCCGGAGCTTGCCCTTCACGTCCTGAGTCCCACCACCCCCGACGCCCACCAGGAAGGCGCAAGCGGAGATGTAAACAACACCAGCGTTGTGCTGAAGCTCGTCTACGGCGAGCACAGCGTGCTGCTGGAAGGTGACGCCCAGGTAGAAGCCGAGCGCGACATGTCCCTCAGCCTACAGACAGGCCTCGAAAGTGACGTCCTGAAGGTGGGGCATCACGGTAGCGACACCTCATCCTCACCCCAGTTCCTCAGCCTGGTCAAGCCTAAAGTAGCAATCATCTCCGTAGCCGCAGCGAACAGGTACGGCCACCCCTCACCCCAAACTCTCGACAACCTCCAATCCACCGGCGCACGCATCTACCGCACCGATCAAGACGGCACAGTTGAGATAATCGCTGACGAGGAACACCTGTGGGTCAGGAGCGACAGGTGAGACTTGATATAAGGTGCTAGCGTTCCTCAACTGGATCGGTTGAAAAATCGGGTGCCCCCATAACGTTCTGATCCCTTGCTCTCTGAGGCTGAAACCACTTTGAAGCTGGACCGTTTGTATGGATGCGGGTCTACAAAGATGAGACCCTAATGTGGAGGAGGGATATCGGGATGGGCGCACAATACCGCTTGAGATTGATAGGTATCGGAGTTGTCCTGGCGCTGGTTGCCGTTGCTATCGGTCTTTCCAGGGCTTCAGTTTACGCGCAGAGCCAGCCTGTGCCTGGCTGTATCACCGGGTACGAAGCCCCGAGGATTGCAGCAGCTATGAATGAGCTAAAGGCTGTCTCGTTCTCATCACCCGACAATGGCTGGGCCGTAGGCTCCGTAGGCTCATACTCAGGGTCTACAGCCGTGATGATGTACGCTTTGCGCTGGGAGGGACGCGGCTGGAGCCGTGTAGCCATGCCTAACCCTGGCACGAAGTCCCGCGACGTGAGGGACGTTGCTGCCATTTCCCCGAACGATGCCTGGGCGGTGGGCTACTATGCCGACGAAGCTAACTCATACACCCTCACTATGCATTGGGATGGCAGAGTGTGGCAGCATGTCCCGATCACGGGGTTGGGCAACCTGGGTGCTCTCGATGGGCTGGCTGCGATAGCTAGCAACAACGTGTGGGCAGTTGGGGCGTTCCACTCGCCCGAAACACGCACAGAACAGTCTATCATTTTGCATTGGGACGGATCGGGATGGACGCCTGCGGAGCTACCGAGGATCAGCGAGCGAGATAATGTCCTCTCAGCTATTTCCGCATATTCGCCCAATGATATATGGGCGGTGGGCACAGACGATAACAAGCCTCTCATGCTACATTGGGATGGCAGCGAATGGGCGCGAACTGCCTCGCCAACTTTCTTGAGCTCGGCGAGATTGTCAGATGTTGTGGCTCTTGGGCCGAATGGGGCATGGGCAGTGGGTAGCAGCCAGGGTCCGCTGATCATGAGGTGGAACGGGACAGCATGGAGCAAGCTAGATTCGCCAGCTGGTTCTGGTGGCTTCCCAGGTGGCCTTGATTCGATAACAGCCATCTCCCCTGATGACATATGGGCGGTTGGCAATAGTAACTTTATTACGCACAGTGGGGACAACCGTAAACTACTTGTGGTGCATTGGACCTGTCAGGTGTGGATCACCATCGCCGTGCCTATTGATGAGGGGAGCGCGAGCGTTGGGGCGGATGTAGCCACGACCGCGAGCGATGAAGTGTGGATCGTCGGCTCTTACTTCGACTTCGTCAGGAAGAGCAGAGTGCCTCTCATCAGGCAGATCAAGAACCCACCTTGCCCGTCACTAATTCCTACACCGACACCAACACGGGCCGTCCCACTTGAGCCACCTGCTCTGATTCCTGGCAACAACAGCCTTACATTTCCGGAGACAGGTAAGTCAGTGAAAGGACTCTTCCTGGACTACTGGCAGTCGCACGGTGGTCTGGCGCAACAGGGATATGCAATATCAAGTGTGATAGGCGAAGTGTCCGACTTGAACCACAGGATATACACGGTGCAATATTTCGAGCGCGCTCTATTCGAGTACCATCCTGAGAACCAGCCACCCTACAACGTGCTCCTTTCGCAGTTGGGCACGTTCGAGTACAGGAATAAGTATCCGAATGGCGCACCTGGACAGAAGCCAAATCAGGACCCCGGCACGCGCTTCTTCCCGGAGACGGGCAAGAGCCTGGGGGGAGGCTTCCACTACTACTGGGTGAACCATGGCGGGCTGATGCAGCAAGGCTACCCTGTCTCGGACGAGTTTGTAGAGATAAGCCCGCTGGATGGCAAACCGTACACTGTGCAGTACTTCGAGAGGGCGGTTTTTGAGTACCACCCTGAGAACAGGGGCACTGAGTATGAGGTGCTGCTGAGCCATCTCGGCAGGTTCAGGTACAACACGAAGTATGGGCAGCCGGTGCCGCCAGTCACTCCCGTACCCAAATAGAGGTGGGTACACCCGATGAGCCTGCCACCTTGCCGGGGCCATGAGCATCGGGCAGGCTATAGAGTATGATGTTAGGACGATAGACGATAGACGATAGACGATAGAATGAAACGTGAGTCCTAACCTTTATTCTCCATAAAACCTCAGCGTCTCTGCGTCTCTGCGGTGAACCCTAAGAACCTTTGCGTTCTTTGTCCCCTTTGCGTCTTTGCGTTTAATCTCACGTTTCACGCATCACGCATCACGCATCACGAATGCGCTTCTTTGCCGAGAAGCTCCACCGTCTTGGCGAGATCGGTAGTAAGGTTCAGAGTCAGGTCTAAAGTAGTGGGGCGTCCGAAGAGCACCGGCTCATCCGTCCTCAGGAACACTTCCACCACCTTTGGATCGAAATGCGTGCCTGCGAGTGACCGTATATGCTCGCGCACCTTGTTAATAGGCCACGCCTTGCGGTAGGGCCTGTTCGACCTGAGCGCGTCCCACACGTCTACCACAGCGAAAATGCGCGCCGCTATCGGTATCTGCGTCCCCTTCAGCCCACGCGGGTATCCAGTCCCGTCCCACTTCTCATGGTGGCAGTAAGGTATATCGAGCGCGGGTCGCAGGAACTTGATCGGCGATAATAACTCATAAGCATACACCGGGTGCAGCTTCATTATCTCCCATTCCTCTTCCGTCAGCGGGCCGCGCTTCAACAATATCGCGTCCGGGATGCCCATCTTGCCAATATCGTGCAGCAACGCGCCACGGCGCACGTGCACGATCTCCGCTTCGCTCAGGCCCATCTCCCTCGCCAGGTACTCCGCCATAGAGGTTACCCTCTGGGTATGCCCCTCGGTCTCCTTATCGCGCAAGTCCAGCGCCTGCGACCAACCCTCGAGAGTGGTGTCATACGCAAGCACCAGCTCCAACATCGAGCGTTGCAGGTCGTCAAAGAGGTTGGCGTTGTCTATCGCGATAGCAGCCTGGCCTGCCAGGGTCTCGGCGAAGTCTACCCATTCTGCATTTGGCTCAAGTGGAGCGCGGTGGAAGATTTCCAGCACTCCCTTCACCTGCCCCTTTGCAACCAGGGGCAGAGCAAAGTATGTTACCATCTCCTCGCCCACCAACAGTATATTGCTGGCCTCCATATCGGGCAGGTCTGATATGTGTATGGTCCGCCGCTCCAGCGCGGCTCGACCTGCATACCCTTCACCGAGCCTTACTCGGGAGGAGGTGATCGACTCGTAGCGGAAGCCGCGCCCCGCCGCGTACTCCAATACCTGCGTGTGCGGATTGAGCAGTAACACGTCGGCTGCGTCCGCGTGCAGTTGCGAGGTCACTTGCTCAAGGATAACGTTGAGCGTCACGCGCAGGTCGTGGCTGGCCGTGATCGCCATGTCTATATTACGCAGGGCGGCCACACGATCAAGCTGCTTTTGTATGTGCTCGCGAGCACGCTTGCGCTCCGTCACGTCATGCGCTACGGCGCATAGCACCTCTCTCCCGCCGTGGGAGATGAGGTTTATGCTCACCTCAACGTCCACCAGCGAGCCATCCTTGCGCCGGAACTGCCGCTCACCGATGATGTAGCGGCTTTCCGTGAGCAGCCGTCCGACGTTACGGTCAATGCTGGCTCGATCATGCGCGATTATGTCGTACAGCGTCATATTGTACAATTCCTCGGCGCTGTACCCGACAATGTTGAGAAATGCGTCGTTGGCCTCCACGAAGCGCCTGGTATCTATATCAGCGAGATATATCCCCTCCGAGGCTTGCTCCACGACTGCCCGGTAGCGCGTTTCGCTCTCGAATATAGCCGCCTCCGCACGCTTCCCTTCGGTAATGTCACGCGCCGTACACACCACAGCCACCTGCCGCCCATTCTGGTCCTCCATAGTCGAAATAGAGAGGCTCAGAAAGCGCATCGTCTCTTGACCGCCAACTGTCGTCCGTCGTCCATCGTCCGTCGTCCGAAGTCGGTAAACCATCTCCCGATTCTGCACAATGCCGTCGCGTACGAATTCGGCAAGATGGCCGGTGAAAAGCTCGTCCTCGATAGCCATCGCTAAAGGCTTGCCTATCAGCTCTTCCCTGCTGTAGCCATATAGCTCGCCGGCGGCGTGGTTAGCCACTCGCACTATCCCTTCCTGGTCCAGCACAAGCAGCGCCTCGGACATCGTCTCGATTATCCTCGGCGCGGCGAAAGCAGGCGTGATGTCAACCAGGTGGTACACCCAGATGGCGCGAGCAGCCACACCCAGGAAGCCGAGGATCGCCAGGTACCCGAATGGGTAGAGAGAGATACCATAAGCCGCCACGTAGTCAATCGAGCCGATATAGCCGATGGCGAAGGCGAGCATCAATGACCTGACCCTGAGCCTGTGCTTGGTGCCGGGGATAGCCTTACGGTATGCCGTCCAGTAATTGACCATGCTTGCGACCAACATGCCCGCGAAGAAGAGGAGGAACGGCGCGCCCATCCAGCTATATCGGGTATAGTAGCCCCAAGAAAAGTTGTGAACGCCACCTACGAGGGTATCGGTCCACACGCTAACAGCCGAAAAGAAGGCGGCACCTATCCAACCAAACCATACCAGCTTCCTGTTGCTGAGACGCAGCATCGAGACGGTAAACTGGTAAGTAGCAGGCGCGATGAAAGGCACTCCCAAATATGCAGCCTTAGACCACCAGACGGCCACAGCCTCGCTGGTCGTAAGATAAGCACACGAGAAGCCGAAGAGCCAGATGCTGACGAATAAGGTCAGCAAAAAGAAGGAGAAGCTTACCGAGGAGATGCGCTCGCGGATGAGCACCGCCAGCCCCAACAACAAAATAGCCGCCGTTGTGAGGAATGTTGGCAGTGCGTATATGCTAAATGTGTAATTCGAGAGGTCGAACACCTGCGTAATCATGCAGAGTTGTTTCTTTCCTCCAGGCCATTTGCAGGCAGTTTACCACCGTGCGGCACCGTCGCGGCTTCTTCATGCCAGGGGCACGCTGAAGGTAAAGGTGATGCGCCGGGGAGATAACTGCCTATGCTCTATGCCGATGATGAGTCGTGTAATGCAATAAGCGTGCGCAGGGTAATTCCTACACACAGCTACTCACAGCATAAGGCGAGCGCGAGGAGGTGTCAATGGGACCTTCGGGTTAACATAACTCGCTAGTGATACCCCTTATGCTGGACGACGGACGACAGACGAAGAATTAAACACAGAGACGCAAAGACGCAGAGGACGCACAGAGATTATTAAAGGTGTACAGTAAACCATAATAATCTCTGCGTTACCTTTGTGCTCTCTGCGTCTCTGCGGTAAAATCTATCGTCTATCGTCTATCGTCTATCGTCTATCGTCTATCGTCTATCGTCTATCGTCCGTCGTCCGTCGTCCGTCGTCCGTCGTCCGTCGTCTGTCGTCTTTCGTCCGCCCCCGTACCTCTCCATCAGCCCATGTATATAATCCCGGTACGTCGCGGCTAGAGCTTCTGATCGTATCAAGAGGAGGTTTTCGGCGTTGCGCTGGGCGTGACGGGAGAAATTATAGGAGCCGGTTATCACTACGTCATCGAGCACCATGACTTTGTTGTGCATATAGTCGTGGATGCTCGTGGGGGTGTAGGGGATGCTCTTCTTGCCTGCCAGGTTGCCATATTGCACCAACTCTTCCCACGCGCCGGGCTTCCAGTGGTTAGGGGGGACTTGCCGCCATTGGTACTTGACCCCCTCCATCTGCGTGTAATCATAGATGCCCTCGATTGGCACGCCCCGCTCCTTGAGGCGAAGGAGCGCGTTGAGGATGCGGGTTGACGTAACTACCACGGCGGCTACGGTCAGGCGCTCATTGGTGCGGTCTATCTGGTTGGCTATAAGCTCGTCCATCCACTCGCCCTCACCCGGCGAGAAGTTGATGAGCGTGTGGGCCAGCTCTCCTCCATACTCAAGGGTCGCTTCCCCGCTGTCGTTCATTCCGGTGCCTTCGATGTGGGAGTCGACCCATAGCTGCTCGAAGTCGTAAGCGTAATACCCTGCCAGCTTCTGGGAGCGGATGGTAAGGATGTTGTTCTCCTGGAGGGTCCAGCTCTCATCCGTGAAGTTGGCCGAGCCGGTCCACACGCGAGCGTCCGGCGTATCCGCGTCCAGCACGATGTACTTGTGGTGCATCAGGGTGCGGTCCCCCTCTATTGCCCTACACGGGAAGCCAAGCGACCTTACGAAATCTGGGGTCGTGAGTGCATCGCCGCCCTCCGCCACAGGCACGTCGGCTTTATAGTGGGGGTCCACCTGTATCTCATCCTGCTGGGTGCCCGCATCGTAAGCGATACGTATCTTCACGCCTGCTGAAGCCCGCTCGCGCAATGTCGACGCCACTATCTCCCGCAAGTCGCGCTTGAGGTGGAATGAATAAGCGCAGAAGTCTATGCTCCGGGTCGCACTCTTCAAGAAGTCAGCAAGGTAGTGAGCCACCTTCTCAGGCGGCTGGCAATGTTCGCAGAGAAATAGCGTCTCAATAGTATCCATACCTTGCTCCTGAAGATAATGTTAGTTCGCGGACGACGGACGATGGAGTGAAACGTGATGCGTGAAACGTGAGAGTATTGCTTTTTCTGCTTTCTGACTACTTCTCTCCGTCGTCCGTCGTCTGTCGTCCGTCGTCCGCACGCGGCTTGTGTTTGTCCACTACGAAGAATTGAAGCCCAAGCAGGCTGAACAATGCTAACACAAAGACGAACATGATAGTAATATCTTGTGCGTCGAGCCGATTATAGTCAGCGTAAGAGCGGTACGCAATCGCCAGCCCCACAGCTACGGTAGCGAACGGGAGATACGGCCTGAGCGTTGAATCGTCACGCTTCACGCTCCGCGTCAGTAAGAGCACCCCGCCAATGGCGATTGCCAGCCCGGTCAATATGAGGAGTAGCTGTAACGGTTCCATCTCTCTCCAATTACGAATTACGAATTACATCTCAATAACTCGTAATTCGTAATTCGTAATTCGTAATTCGTAATTATTTCCCGTTCTTGATGTACTCCTGCGCACGCTCAAGCTGCGGATCTTTCTCCTCGTTGAAGTCCTTCTCCGTGCGGATAACCACTATGTCGGGCGTGAGGCCACGATCCGTGAGGCTAGGACTCAGGGGCCTCGCCTCGGCGGTAGCAGTCGCGGCGGGGGGAAGCACTGTCACGACTGGAAGGGGAGTGAAAGTGGGTAGCGCGACGGGCGTCCCTGGGCCTACGGTAGGGGTCGGCCTGGGGTTGATGTCTTTCTTCTTGGGCGTGAGCCAGTGGGCGAAAGTGATGCGGGCGCTCGACCCGTCATCGAAGCTGTGAACGTGCTGCTCAGACCCCTTCCCAAAGGTCTGCTCCCCTATCAGCTTGGCGCGACCATGGTCCTGTAACGCCCCCGACACAATCTCCGAGGCCGAGGCGCTCCCGCTGTTGACCAGTACCACGAGCGGTATATCATACAGCTTTGGCCCATCGGCGCGCACATACTGCGGGCGGTCGTCCGAGCCGTCGGCCTTGTGCGATTCATAATAGGCAATCGTCCCGTCCGGCAGGAAGCGGCCAAGCATCTGCTCGGCGGCGTCCACCCAGCCCCCGCCATTGTTGCGAAGGTCGAGTATGATCCCCGTCGCTTTCTGGGCCTGAGCGTCGGTGAGCGCCTTATCAAGCTCGGCTGTCGTCTTGTCGCCAAAGACGGTAACGGTGATATGCGCGATGTTGCCATCCAGCATCTTGAGGGTAACTGCGGGCACCTCGATCTTGGCGCGGGTAATCTCCACGTCAAATGGCTTGCCTGCGCGCACGAAAGTGATGCGGACCTTCGTTCCCGCGGGGCCGCGCACCAGGCTGGCTATCTCGTCGGTGCTCATCTTGGTAATATCGCGCCCATCTACCGCGACGAATGTATCTTTGGAACGTATACCTGCGCGCTCGGCGGGGGTGTCGGGGATAGGGGCGACCACAGTGGGGAGATCGTTGCGTATCTCGAACCAGATACCGATGCCATCGAAGTTGCCGCGCAGGGAGCTTGCGACATTCTCAGCCTCCTGGGGGGTGAGGAAGGCGGAATAGGGGTCGCCTAGCGTCTCCATCATCCCCTTCGCCGCGCCATAGATCATCTTCTGGCGGTCTATCGGGCGGCCATAATACTCCCCGTCCACGGCGCGGAAAGCCTCCCAGAAGGAATCGAACTGCTGTTGCAAATCTGCGGGCGCGGGAGGGTTTGCGGGCAGCGAGCCGTCCGTGCCTGGGACGGCTGTGCTGTCGCTGATGCGCGAAGGATTCCGGTTAGTACCGCCATTCACCACGTACATCGTGCCGAGGCCCAGTCCGTAAGCAACCAGGGCGACTACCGCCACCAGCGCCACGTACATAAACATCGAACTATTCTTACGGTTCTCCATTGGGTTCTCCTAGAGGTTCGTATATGAGTGCTGCCGCGTCTTACTCTATTTGTGAGGGCAATCTGTATGCTAGACAAAAAGACACGCCCGGCGTTCCGCGCATAGGCGTGACGAGTCAATTATAACCGAGGGGTAGGGAATAGACAATCGCGGGTACCTTTCTTGCTAAGTCCGACCTGTAAGGTAATGTCCTTAGAAGTGCTATGTTATCATGCTAAATACCAACATGGACCCAGGAGGCGAGTAGATAATGGCGAAAGCGGAGATAGAGATGCCGAAAGGATCAGGTGGATTAGAGACCCGGCACCTTCCATCGAACGACCAGATGGACCCGAAGCAAGAGGAAGCGTGTCGCTCGCCTTTCCTGCGTGCGCTCGCCTACATCGGCCTCGACATGACGGGACCGGGCAGCGCATCGGCCTTGCAGATAGGCATCTACTCCCTGCTTGTCTTCATCCCGATAGCGTTCCTGGCTAAGTTCCTCCATTGGGGCGAGTTATGGCTATTCATAGTCTCTGCTGCCGCCATTATCCCACTCGCCAAGATACTCGGCACCGCCACCGAGGAGCTTGCCCTGCGCGTCGGGTCGGGCATAGGCGGCCTCCTCAACGCCACTTTCGGCAACGCCGTCGAGATGATTATCGCCTTCTTCGCACTCCAGAAGGGGCTATTCGACGTGGTGAAAGCTTCCATCACCGGCTCGATGATAGGCAACGTGCTCTTCGTGCTGGGGCTGGCTATTTTCATGGGCGGCCTGGGGCGCGACAAACAGACGTTCAACCGCACGGCGGCAGGGGTTGGCGCGTCCCAATTGACCCTGGCAGTCTCAGCTCTGCTCATACCCGCAGCCTTCGCCCTCACCACGCCCCCCAGCGATTTGACCACCTTTCTAAAGGATGAGGTGAGTATCGGCGTAGCCGTCCTCCTCCTGGGGTCATATATAGCCCAGCTAATATTCTCTCTACGTACCCACAAGCATCTCTACACCGAAGAGGCTCTGGAGATGCATGGACAGGTGTGGAGCATAAAGCACTCTATCGGCGTGCTGGTGGGCGCGACGGTGCTGGTAGCCTTCATGGCGGAGTTTCTGGTGGAAGGCGTAGGCTACCTCACCGAGGAGATAGGCCTGTCGCAAATGTTTGTGGGCGTAATCCTCGTAGCCCTCATAGGCAACGCAGCCGAGCATCTTACGGCTGTGATAGTCGCGATGAAAAACAAGATGGACCTTGCGGTGAACATCGCGATAGGGTCCACGTTGCAGGTTGCCCTCTTCGTAGCGCCGATGCTGGTGCTGATAGGCTTCGCGACAGGCCAGCACCTCGATCTCTTCTTCAGCCTCTTCGAGGTGGCGGCAATCATAGTGATGATGCTCATCGCGAACGCGATCACCCAGGATGGGGAGAGCAACTGGTTCGAAGGCGTACAGCTCCTCGCCGCCTACGCGATCCTGGCGATAGCCTTCTTCTTCCACCCCTGACGCAATAACAACTCTTTGAAAAGCACAAAAAAGTAGGTTTGGCTAAGCCAAACCTACTTTTTTGTGCTTTTCAAACTTCCCTCTAGAACTTCACGAAGTACGCGGTGAAGTACATCAACGCGATACCCGCCGCGAGGCCGCTTACGTTGGCCCAGTTTATTGCGGTCTCTTTTGCTTTCTCCGCATCTCGCAGGAGCAGGCGGCCTACCTCGATTATCACCTGGAAAATGGCTCCAACCCCGATGCCGAGGAATATCACCGTCAGCAGAGGCGAGTATGCGAAGCCACCCACCCACGCACCTATGCTGGCAGGCGCGCCCGCGAGGAGAGCCAGCAGCGCCAGTTGCCACACTTTGGGTTTGTCTTTCACCATCGGCGCGGCGATGCCAACGCCCTCGGTAATGTTATGCAGCGTAAACCCGATTACGAGGAACGAGCCGAGCGCCGCTTCTCCCAATGCGAATGCCGCCCCTATCGCTAGCCCCTCGCCGAGATTGTGCAAACCGATGCTAAGGGCGATCAGAGTCGCGACAAACAGGTGCTGCTTCGCGGGGTCGCTACTTCTCTTAGCGCCACGGGCGCTGACGGATGAGATAGCTAACCATGTGAGGACCGCGGCGAAGAGGGTCAGCGGCACACCCTGGTATACCTCCGGCAGCACGGCGCTAACCTCAAACGCCTCCAATAACGTATCCACAAGGAGGAAGAATAGGAGCCCGATAGTCAGGGCCAAAATTGCGTTCAATCCGCGCCGCCCAAGCCTCCGCATCGCCGGGAACCATGCCAACCCCAGCACCACCGGGATTACACCGACGAATATCCCCAACAACCCATAAGCCACGAACTGCGACAGGCCCGGCTGCGGCGTCTCGGTGGCGATGCCCACCCCGCCCGCAAAGGTGGTGCCTGTAGAGGTCACCAGGTTGATGGCATGTGGCTCTCCCTCGACCCAGGGATATTGCATCGTAATCATTGCATCGCCTAACCTGGGTATGGTAGACGCCGGCTCTATATTGAAGTTCCAGAAGGCGTTATCAACCATCACTTGGGCGATAGTAACGTCCTCCGGCCCGCCATTAGTTACTTTGAACCGGAACCCGTCAGGCGTGACTTCTACCCTCTGGAAGCTCAAGCTCTCGACGGGTGGCAGGTTGCCGCTGAATATCGCAAGGGGGTTGAAAGCCGCGAAGAGGGCCAGCATCCCCGCCAGCAACCCAAGAGGTATGAGAGCGATTATCCAGGAAGGCACCCCGCGCTGAGTCGCACCTTCCCCATCCGTCCTTCGTCCTTCGTCTTTCGTCAAACCAATCACAAACGATTCTTCACTAGCTGACATATAACTCTCCAATTACGCGACGGCATCGAAGAAGCCCATCCAGCCCAGCTCGGCAAGCTCGCTCTGGTGCGCGTGGAACATATATTTGCCTGGATATTCCAATTCAATCTCAAGTATGTGGCGCTCACCCTGGCCCATGATAACGTTGTCGGTGTACTCATAGTGGTCGAGCCGCGTGCCCGTGCGGTAGAGGCGGAACATGCCAGCGTGCAGGTGGAATGAGTTTATCGGGTCGAACTCGGTCATGTTGACCAGGTAAATGCGAAGCAACTCGCCCACCTTCACCTGGATGGGGTGCTTGGAGTAGTGGAACGCCACGGTATTCACCGCGTAAATTTCGTTCTCTCCATCAAAATTAGTGTCGAACCCGTTGAGTATCATAACCATCTCTTTGGCTGGCGTCCTGCCTCCCGGCGGGTCAACGATGAACGCGCCATAGAGACCCTTGTGGATATGCCTCGCCAGGGGTATCGTGTGGCAATGGTAGGGGTGCAGCCCAAATGGCTTGGCGTCGAATTCGTAGGTAAACTTCCCGCCGGGCTGTACTACCGGCTCAAAACCGTCCATGTTTGGCGGGTGGATGCCGTGGAAATGTATCGTGTGCGGGTGCTCCGATCCATTCAAGAAATGGAAGCGCAGCCTATCTCCCTGGGTGCACCGGAAGGTGGGGCCTGGGACCTGGCCGTTGTAGCTCCACGCAGGATAGAATACGCCGGGCGCGACCTCGATCTCGACGTCCCCGGCGCTGATAATCCATTCACGTAGCGTCTGCCCACTCGGCAGTGTGCTCACCGTGCCATAGTCGAAGGTAGTGAGGAAATCTGAAGGGTCGAAGCGGTTGGTATCCACATCGCCCACGGTGCCGCCGTGGTCGTGGCCGCTATGCGAAAACCTGCTCTCTTCTTTCGGGGCTGAAGCCGGTGCGTGCTGCACCTGTGCTCCCGCCGGAACCATGCGGTTCAAAATCGGAAGGCTAAGTATACTCCCCGCCCCAATAGCGCCTATTTTCAAAAGCCCTCTTCGTGTGACGTTCTTTTCTTCCATTTGTTATCCCCACTGTAAGCCAGACGATATTTCGGAATCAATCGTAATTTAGCCTAGTCTAAATTTATCCTAGTATATAGCCTATTTTGCCAGTTGTCAAGACCCAATTTGGCAGCAAACTGAACTGCGCATCTTAAGAGAAGTCTATGGGAAGATAAGATTTGCCTGCCTCCCGTTCTCATGGTAAAGTACTGTTACCACCACTTATGCAGTAAGGGAGTTCGTCATGTCTAATAGCGTCACAGCCACGCCTACCTCCTCCCAGGGCCTCAGCCCTGACTTCTGGAAATTCTGGACAGGCCAGGCTATCTCCGCGCTGGGAGGCTCCTTCACGGGCTTCGCGCTGCCACTCCTCGTCTACAAGCTCACGAACTCAGCTGTAAACCTTGCTATCTCGGTAGCGGCCGGTATACTGCCGCACCTGCTGTTCGGGCTGATAATAGGTGCCTGGACGGACCGCGTAGACCGTAAGCGGCTGATGATACTCACCGACGTCGGGCGCGCCATACTCATCGCCAGCATACCCCTGGCCTTCATGTTAGGCATAAGGTCCGTCTGGTGGATCTATGCTGTCGGCTTCCTGCATACTACGCTCAGCATTGCCTTCGATGCTGCGGAGTTTGCGGCGATACCGAGCCTCGTGCGCCAGGACGACCTTGTGACCGCGAACGGGCGCTTAGAAGCAAGCTACCAGGCGGCCACAATCGCGGGACCGCTCCTCGCGGGCATAATGGCAGCCTTCATGCCTATCGAGGACGTGCTGATATTCGATGCCATCTCCTTCCTGGTGTCGGCCTTCTCCCTCTGGATCATCGGCACCAGCTTCAACGAGATAGCCGGTGAGAAAAAAAGCACCACGATCCGCCAGGACATCCTCGAGGGCCTGCGCTACGTCATAGCCCACCCCGTTTTGCGCAACATCTCGCTCATGATGGCGATGGTGAACTTCGTCTTCACTACCATCTGGGCGCAACGCGTGCTATTTGCCACCGAGCAATACGGGTTGAGGCCGGCAGAGGACGATTGGATGCTCGGCTTGATGTGGTCTGCGGCCACGTTGGGGGTGATATTCTGGTCCCTACTGGTGGGGACGCTGAGAAAGCGGTGGTCGTTCGGCGTTGTGGCGCTTGGTGCGCTCATGACACAGGGTGCGTTGGTGGTCGCCCTCTCCTTCATTACCAACTTCTGGGTGGCAGTGCCCGTCTTCGCTATGATGGCGGGGGTCGGCTCGATGTTCAACATCAACACTGGCAGCCTGCGCCAGGCCATCGTGCCAAAGCAGATGCTGGGCCGCGTGAGGACCATCGCAGGTGTATTAGCGTGGTCCGCCAACCCGTTAGGCGCGCTCCTGGGCGGCTACTTGATAGAGCAGACGAAGAATGTGGCCCTGGTATACGGCGTCATTGGCGGTCTGACTGTGCTCATACCTGCAATCTTCGCCTTCAGCCCCCTCGGCCACGCCGAAGACTACATGCCGAAGAAGGAAGATGAGAAAGCCCCAGTGGTGGAACCGCACCTCGCGCACGACGAGCAGACGAGGGAGCTAGAGGAGGCGGAAGAGGTAGCTGCGGCAAGTTAGGGGTGTGAACGATTTACAGGCCGAGGATAGTACGCAAAGCCATCTCTACAGCTTCCATATACTCAGCGTCAAGATGACCCAGGAGCCTGATGATTCTCTGCCTGTCTATTACCCTAATCTGCTCACAAAGCAGTACCGAATCTTGACTGAGGCCTCCAACCCCTGCGGGCACCAGCACATGAGAAGGTAAGATAGAGCGCCGAATTTTACTTGTGAACGGTGCCATAATCGTGTGGGGACTGGCAGCGTTGGCGCGATCGATCTGCAAAATAACGACAGGCCGTATACCGGCCTGCTCAGAACCTATTACGGGATTAAGATCGCACAGAGCAACATCCCCACGAACAACTGCTACCACTTGATTTTTCCAGAGGCCAAATCGTTCTCATAAGCTTCCAAGTTTGGAAGATAGAGAGCGAAGTCAGATTCGGCAAGTTGCTGCGCCTCCGCGAACTGTAACCACTGCTGCCAGCGAACACCATCACTTTTCATCAACAAGAAGTCTACGAAATCGCTAACCTCCTGGACAAGAGGCTCCGGCAGTTGCTTGATCTTAGCAATAGTGTCATCATGGGCAGTCATAAAGCTATACCTCCTACACTTCCAGCAGCTTCTCTTCTTCCTCGCTCGTATCGGGGTCCAGCCTCTGGAGGGTGTTGATGTCCACTATGCGGTCGGTGAAGAGGATGCCGTCCAGGTGGTCAATCTCGTGCTGGAGGACGCGGGCGAAATAGTCATGCGCTTTGATACGCACTTCTTTCCCCTCAGGCGTCTGGGCCTTGACCGTAACGGCGACGTGGCGGGGCACCTCCCCTATCCACCCGGGTATGCTCAGGCACCCCTCGTAGCCGGACGCCATCTCTTTGTCCACCTTGACGATCTCAGGGTTGATCAGCGCGACCTTGAAGCCCGGCTCGTTCTCTTCTTTGTTCGGGGCAAGCTCGGCGACCAGCAGGCGTATAGATAGCCCAATCTGGGGCGCGGCCAGCCCAACGCCGTTGTTGGCATGCATCGTCTCGAACATGTCGGCGGCCAGCTTGCGGAGAGACGCGTCGAATGTCTTTATCCTCTTCGCCTTCTCGCGGAGGATGGGGTCTGGGTCGGATCTGACGTTTAGAAGAGCCATAGTGTGTGAAACGTGACGCGGGAAACGTGATCGGTGGCGAAAATAAGCCTGTCTTTCGTAATTATACTATAGCCATTATGCGATACTCAACAACGAATCAATCACGCATCACGTTTCACGTTTTACGTTTCACGAACTACAACAGGGTCATAGGGTCCACATCGAGCGCCCACCCCGGCCCCGGATGGAAGCCTTCGAGCAGCGGGAAGAGGTTGCTCCCTCGCAGGAGCACCTGCCACCTGTATCGCCCCCTCACCTTGTGGACAAAGCATGGCGCTGGGCCTAGCACATCCAGGTCGAGCGTGGGGTCGGCGGATACTAGACCCTCAGCAGTGCGCCGCAGGTAGCGCGCCACTATCCCTGCTTGCTGCTCGCAACGCTCGTTGCTTGTGTTAGAGTAGACAAGGCGAGCAAGCTGCCCGTATGGCGGGTAGCCATGCTCGGCGCGGAAGCGGACTTCGCCCTTATAGAACCCCTTGTAATCATATCGAGAGGCGGCTTCTATGGCGTAATGCTCAGGGTTGAAGGTCTGCACGATGGCGCGGCTGTGGGTGGTCTCGGCCCGCCGCCCCGCCCGACCTGCCACCTGCATGAGAAGTTGCACGGTACGCTCCGGCGCTCGGAAGTCGGGCATGTATAGCCCTGTGTCCGCGCTTATCACCCCCACGAGCGTCACCCGATCTATATCCAACCCTTTGGCGATCATCTGCGTGCCTACCAGCACATCCGCCTCTCCCCTGGCGAAAGCCTCCATGAGTCCGCCGTGCCCGCCATGCTGCCCCTGCCTCGAAGCGGTGTCACGGTCCCAGCGGAGGATGCGGGCGCGTGGAAATAGCGCGCTCACCTCGTCCACAACCCGCTGAGTGCCCGTGCCGAAGCCCTTTACGTTGGGGCTGCCGCACCGTGCGCACGCCTGCGGGATCAGCGAGAAGGCGTTGCACCTGTGGCACAGCATCCCGTACACGTCCGCATGGTACACGAGCGGCACATCGCATCTGCGACACATCGGCACATACCCGCACTCCCGGCATAGGATAAAGCTGTTGCTCCCGCGCCTGTTGAGATAGAGTATGGCCTGCTCTTTGCGCGCCAGCGTAGCGTCCAACGCGCTTTGCAGGGTGCGGCTGAAGAGCGAGGAGTTACCGGAGCGCAGCTCGGCGCGCATATCAACTACCTGCATCTGGGGCATCGGTAGCTCGGTGGTCAGCTCGGTGCCGCCTCGCGTCCGCCGCCTCCCTACGCGGGTTGGCAGCGAGAGGAGCCTGTACTCACCTGTCTGAGCGCGATGGTAACTCTCCAGGTCGGGTGTGGCGCTCCCCAGCACCACCACCGCTCCGGTAAGCTCCGCACGCTTGAGCGCCACGTCACGGGCGTGATAGCGAGGTGCGTTGTCCTGCTTATAAGCCCATTCGTGCTCCTCGTCCACCACAATAAGTCCCAATCGCGGCAGTGGGGCGAAGACAGCAGAGCGCGACCCCACCACGATATCGGCGTGCCCCTCCCGAATGCGCCGCCATTCGTCAAATTGCTGGCCGGGCGATAGCTGGCTGTGGATGAGCGCCACCCTCCCCGGAAAGCGCGAAGCGAAGCGATGCACCGCCTGGGGCGTCAGCGATATCTCCGGCACAAGCACGATAGCCTGCTTCCCCATGCGAAGGACCATGCCGATAGCACGCAGATAAATCTCCGTCTTCCCGCTCCCAGTGACGCCATGCAAAAGAAATGCGGAGTGCGGAGTGGGCGAAACGTGATGCGTGATGCGTGATGCGTGATCTATTTCGTCCTTCGTCCTTCGTCCTTCGTCCTCAATCTGTCGTCCATCGTCCGTCGTCCGTCGTCCCGCCCGGAGGGCCTCCGCTATCTCACGCCACGCCTCAGCCTGCGCGACAGTGAGGTTGGGCGGCTCATCTTTGGGGGAGGATGCGGTTGCCGGAACGGTGTCGCGCTGGACCGTGCGTTGCGATAGCTCCACAAACCCCTTCCGCTCTAAGCTGGAGACCGTAGCCGACGTAGCCCCCGTGTGAAAGTAAAGCTCTCGCAAAGGCAACCATTCTTGAGTGCGGAGTGCCTGAATTGGGCGCAGCCCAAGAACCTGCGGAGTGCGGATTTCTGGTGCAGAGTCATTCTGTCGTCCGTCGTCCGTCGTCCGTCGTCCGTCATAAAATTCCGCACTCCGCTTGAGCAGCCATGATAAGGCAGCAGCCTGCAACGGGGCACGCTGCGAAGCTTCGTGCATGGCTTCGGATGCTTCATCTTTCGAGATCGACAGGCGAATGATACGCTCTTGCTGGGGCTTGGAGCGTGGCGTGGGGAGCTGGGTGCGGCGCGTAAGCAGCCCTTTCCGCTCTAGGTCGCGCATCACCCCAGGCAGACCGGACGCCGCGCCTGCGTAATCACGCTTGAGTCTGGATAGAGTGAGGGTAGATTTAGGAGCGCTCTTCAGCAGAGAGACTACATGGCTTTGCCTCCGGCCCAGCGCAGACATCAAGGGGCTATCACCGCCCTCGTCCTGCGCGGAGGGTGACAGACCTACCAGCGTTATCGCCCGCCGTGCCACTCCAGGAGGGAGCATAGGCGACAACGCTTGCCAGAGCGTGCATCGATAATGGTGGGCGATCCAGCGAGCCAGCGCCAGCATTGCGGGCGACAACACCGGGCGGGGGTCGAGCAGGCGCGCAACGGGCAACGTGGTCTGAACAGGCGCTGCATCAGCTAGCCCAACTACCACCCCGTAAGATGGCCTGCCCCGTAGTGGGACTATAGCCAGCTGCCCAGGCTCGACCGTACCCGCCAACTGCTCAGGGATGTGGTAATGCAGCACAAGGCCCAGGGCAGGGTCGGCATTCGGAACGTGCGCCTCCAGCCCCACCTCGTCCCCATCCGCAGGGGCATCGGCGCGGCGCGGGTGGTCAAGTGCCACGATGGCGTATGTAGTCTGCGCGTCCAACCGCTGCCCACCGCCTCTTTCCATTTGCTCCAACGCGCTCAATAGAGTCTTCCTACCTTCTCTTTCATACCTTCTCATACAGGCATAGCGCGATTATAGCCCCAGGCCGCCAACCGGGCAAGCCTATGCACCCATCTACGTACATCATGTGGAAAGCCCCTATCGCACCTCGCCCATGTGCTAGACTCTTCCCAGGATGTGGAAAAGTAGGCACGGTTTCAAGCATATCAGGCACACATATTACCCTCTCAACAGACAACATCAAGAAAATAACGTTTCACGTTTCACGCATCATCGTCCTTCGTCCTTCGTCTTTCGTCCGTCGCCCCCCATCCTGGAGCATATAGATGAAAACGCTGTTCGGGAATAGCTGCGCCAAGGGCTGCATGGTCTACTTCGTGGCGCTCCTCGCTATCGTAGCCGTGACCACGATGGGTCTTGGCGGGCTAAAGGGGCGCTTCAGTGTGGACGCTCAAGCGCCCCAGGGGTCGATACTCACCGTACGTGGCAACCAACCCGGAGACGTGGTGGGTGGCGGGACCCTGCCCACAGTCACGCCTATACCCCCCGTCCAGCCCATACCCACGCTGGTCGCGCCCCCAGGGCCGACAGCGCCTGCTGGTCCCGTCTCATTCACGCCAGTGCCGTCGCAAGGTGGCATCATCAGTGGCGAGACCGTCGCGCCATTCTATATCGTCCAGTCGGGCGATACTCTATCGGAGATCGCGCTGCGGTTCCACGTGAGCGTGGACGAATTACGCGCCATCAACAATCTTACGGGTGACTTGATTCAACCGGGCCAGCTCCTATATCTGCCCCAGTCGAGCCAGCCCCAGCTTCAACCGACTGCCATACCCACCTCCTCGCCTCAACCCCTGCCACAGACGGGTATAGACCCCACCGTGGTTATACCATTCATGCCAAATACTGGTATCATCAAAAAAGATGGTGAACGGTAGGATGGCACCACGCCGCCTGGCGATTATCGTAGCGTTGTGCATCATACTTACCGTGCCGATGATGGGGTGTGACGGGGGAAGTGGAAGCAACGGCGAGCGCATAAGGTTAGTGATAACGCCCGTGCCGACGCCAACTCCCACGCCCTTGCCTCTCCCCACAGTCGGGGCCACGACGTACACTGTACAGGCTGGTGATACCCTATCAGGCATAGCGTCCCATTTCGGGGTAACGGTGGATGCCATCGTCCGGGTGAACAACATCGCGGACCCCAATTCGCTGTCTGAGGGGCAGGTGCTGAACATACCCGCGCGCGAGGTCGAGCCTCCTACCACCCTCCCTGTGAGCACGGCAGGCGTACCGATAATTGACCAGACGCCAATAATCACAGGCACCCTCACCCCAGGTCCAAATCCCACCGAGACCCTGCCGCCGCCCGATGCCACCCCTCCTCAGGGGCCCGATATACCTGAACCGACTGTGGAAACTCCGTCCACCCCTGGACCTATAAATTCTCCTACCGCCGGGCCTTGACATTCGCATTATCCATCGGTTATACTCAAATCAACAGACCTCCCCACGTAAAAAAATCTTGCCGGGAGGCACTTTCAAGTATAAGGAGGTGATGCTTATGAAAACATCTAGTCACATGAGCATCACCGGCGAGGTAAATGCCTAGGCGTTTTCGCCGGTGATGCTCGAAACGAACACTAACCCCTCGGCCCTAGGACCGAGGGGTTTTTCTTTGTGCATTTAACCGCTACCTTCTTGACGGTGTCTGGCAGCCTGGGAAGAAAGTATTGGCGACGATCTTTGAGGTCTGCCCGCGAGTGGCGTTATTGCCGGGCCTGAAGTACGGCTTGTTGTCAACCCCGCACGGCTCGCCCTCCCCGCCGCACGGGTAGCCGCTCATCACGCCCAGATTTGCCAGCATTTGTATGTAGCTGTAGAAGGTAGAGCCTGGCAGCACGTCCTCGAACCTCTGCTCCCCTAACGGGTCGTTGATGCCTGCGGAGTTGGCTACTATCTTGGAGATTTGCCCGCGTGTGGCGTTAGCGTTCGGGCGGAAGTATGGCCTGTTCCCAGGGCCGCACGGCTCATTCTCCCCGCCGCATGGATAGCCACCGATGATTCCCAATGCCGCCATACGCTCTACAAAGGGGAAGAATGCAGAGTCCGGCGGCACGTCCTCGAAGGTCTGCCCTCCCACTGGGTCGTTGAAGCCCGCGGCGTTAGCGACGATTTTCGATAGCTGCCCACGCGTCACGTCATTCCCGGGCCGGAAGGTGCCATCCTCATAGCCACCGATGATACCCCGGCAGGCGAGGCACCTGACGAACGGGTAGAATGGGTCCCCTTCCGGCACGTCGCTAAAAGTGATAGCGCAGGCCGTCGCTGTCCCTATCGGTGTGGCAGTGGCAGACGATGCCGTGCTGCTGGACGTAGCTACCACCGCAGACGTTGCGGTTTGCGAAGCCACGACTGTGCCGCTCGCGAGCGCGGTGCTTGTGGATATGGACGTAGCCAGGGATGTGGCTGTGCGGGTGGATGTAGGAGGAACCGTCGCACTTGCACAAGATGAGTAAGTGATCGACTCCAGGCTGGTAAGGAGCAAATCGTCATCGAGGAGGTCAACCCCGCCTGCCACGTAACCCCGCCCATTTATAGCTCCTGCTGCTCGACTGCGAGTGCGCGGGGTATTGAAGGCGGGGCCGAAGCGCCAGCTATTGGTCGCTGGGTTGTAGATATGCACCTCCTGGGAAGGTGGGTAGCCCTGCTGGGTAAAGTTGTCATACCCGCCTACGACCCACAGCTCGCCGTTGAGCGCGAACGCGCCCGCCCACGCGAAGCTCGGGGTCAGGGGCGGGGCGGTGGTGCTCCACGTGTCAGCCACGGGGTCGTAGATGTAGTGGGCATACGCGTCGTGCCTGAAACCACCCACCACGTATATCTTGTTGCCTATCGTAGCCGCGGCAGTCTGGGCCTCGACGGTAGGCATCGGCCCTTTAATGGCATAGGTATCGGTCGCCGGGTCGTATTCGTACACTGTGTTTCTGGTCGTGGTTTCGCCACCCCCGAAGATATATACCTTGCCACCATATGCAGCAGCAGACGCGCTACTGGTGCGTGCGGGCAAATGTGTGCCCTGGCTCCAGCTATTGGTGCTCGCGTCGTAAATCTGCATCAAGTCAATCGTGAAGCCCTGGCGAACGGTGTAGCCGCCTGCCACGTATATCTTGCTGCCAATCGACGTAGCTGCCATATTATTTGCAGCTACTGGGATAGGAGCTACCGTAGCCCAGGTCAGGGTGGCGGGGTCGAAACGCTCGACCACCTCTACATAGGGCGGCTCTCTACCAGGCTGTGAGCCTCCTATCACGTAGAACTTACCGTCGGCTACCGCTCCGATGGCATAATCTCTCGCTTCGGTCATCGGCGGCTCGGTGCGCCACGAGGTAGCGCCCGGAACGCATGGGGTAGAGGTGGCGGTAGGAGGGGTACCCGTGCGCGTGGGCGTCGCGGTAGGCGCGGCCGCTTCCGATATTACGGCGACGAAGGCGTCGCCACTCCCATGATTGGTCGCCTGCACGGGGTTGACCACCGGGAAGTCGGTGGAGGAGGTCCCTCCTGCTATATACATCTTGCCGGAGGCGTCCACCACGAGGCCGCTCGATACATCCCCGTCCGTCCCCCCCAGGTAGGTAGAGAATTCGAGAGCTGAGCCTGCCGGGTTGAGCTTGGTCACGATAGCGTCGAATTCTCCGCGTAATGTCGCTTGCAGAGGGTTAGCAACCGGGTAGCCTGGCGAGCTTGTATAGCCCGCGACATACGCGTTACCCACGCCGTTCACTCTGATGGCATAGGTGATATCTTCGGTATCGAAGTGGAAGTTGGTGTCGCCCAGGAAGGTGGAGTAGACCAGCGCCGAGGCTGTGGAGTTGAACTTGGTCACGAACGCAATATCAGGATCGCCCTTGACGGTCTGGAACGCCCCCGGAGTGGTGGGATAATCAGCAGACAGCGTGCTGCCGGTGACGAATGCATTGCCTGCTCCGTCTACCGCAACGTCATTTGGATACTCGCTGCTCGCGCCGGGGATGAATGTGGAATAGAGTATCGTTTGCCCGGTTGGGTTAAGCTTGGTCAGGAAGCCATCTTCAAATTGCTGTAGATTAGTCCGGTACGCGCCCGGCGTGACCGGGAAGTTGGCCGCGCGGGTGTAGCCCGTCACGTAGATGTTGCCTGCCGAGTCTAGGGTGATGCCTCTCCCTCCCGTGTCGGAGTTTTCGTTCCCTGGACCACTTATCTCCCCGCCAAGATTCCTCTCCACGAGGATCTGGGAGCCGTCGGCGCTTAGAGCGGAAACCAACGCATAGCGATTGGTCGTGGCGTAATAATAACCCGTGAAGTAGGTCTTGCCCGCCGCGTCTACAGTGAAACCGTCCGGCTCTATGACGGCATCGCCGTAGCAGGTGGAGAAGATCAGGCCGGAGCCTGTAGCGTTCAGCTTGGTGATGGTAATGCTGTAATTGTTCCCACATTCGGTCTGGTACGCGCCCGCCGTCGTAGGGAAGTTTATAGATGTAGTCCACCCTCCCACGATAGCCTGCCCCCCCGTGTCTACCGAGAGGAAAGTGCCCAGGTCCCAGCCTTCGCCCCCCAGGAAGGTAGAGTAAAGAAGCGTCGAGCCGTCCGCGCTGATCTTAGACACGAACGCGTCGTATTGGTCGCCGCCATAGACCGATTGATAGGCGCTCACCGTCGGGAAGTCGGATGAGGAGGTAACGCCACTCAGGTAGATATTGCCCGCGCCGTCCAACCCGATACCCTGTGCCCAGTCCCCAAAGAAGCCCCCCAGGTAAGTTGAATAAGTGAGGGTCGGGTCTATTGTCAGTGGTTGTGAGTGGTCATAGTCGCCAAGCACAAAACCGATAGTGCCATCAGACTGCATGGCGTACCGGCTGGAGACAGCAATTCGTTCCCCATTGATTGTCTGCCACGCCTGGGGTGCTTGCTCGGTGACGGTAAATGCGGAGTGCTGAGTGCCTGAATTGGGCGCAGCCCAAGAACCTGCTGAGTTGATAGAGAGTTGCAGGTTGCCCGCTTCGTCTACTGCCACCCTATCCGCACCGACGTAGCGCCACTGGATAAGAGCAGGGTCCACGCCTGCCGCCAGGGTGTAAGTGCCCTTCAGCTGCCCGTCCGCGCCCGCGTATTCCAGGCTGACGCCCGGATAGAGACTGGAGTAGGTAACGCCAGAATAAGTGGGCAGGTTGGTATGCCACTGCGAGGGATCCTTCCCCATGAAGTAGCTCACCTTGCCCGGTAACGCATCCTTCTGCGCTATGGTTGTGGAGGGGTTAGAGCCAACGAACTGCAATCTCAATGTGCCAGAGGCAACTTTGCTTCCTTTCTGCCCGACAAGGGATTCGCGATCAGGCCCCGCGGCAACACCTCGCTTTGCCGTGTCTTCAGATGCTACCGGGGCGGCGAGCGTCAGCACGACCTCTGACGGTGTGAAGAAGAGTGTGCCTCCCTTAGCGTGGACCGTGAAGCGTACTGCCGGGTCGGTTTGCCCCGCATTTGGCTCAAACGAGAGGGGTAATACGCCGATAGCCGATGCGTTCTTCGGCATAGATGGCGTGACCGGCGACGGTGCCTGTCTCCACGTCACCAGGAGGGTCGAGACCGCCAGCATCACGGCGGTTGCCAGCATGAGCGAAACTTGTTTGGAGCGTGTTGGTCGGGGACTGAGTTTGGCTAACATCTGCTTTCTCTCCTTCTCGCATGTACTAGAGGAACGGGCCACACAAGCAATAAACGTCAAATGTGCCGTAAACGTAGCGAGCGACTACGGTGATTCTTGAGCTATTTCACCCTTATCACCTGCATCATCCTGAGATTGCCCTTCGTGCCCATGGGGGAGCATAGCTTGAAGATGCGCCACAAGCATGGGCCAGTCGCAAAAATCGCTAGCCTTTCCGCTCATGACGTGCTGGACCTTGCCGCGCCATTCCGCGCTATCTGCTTCGTCCGGCCAGAGACGCACCAGGAAGAGTTGCGAAGCGCCAGAAGCGCCAGATGCGCCCCCTGCCTCTCTCAAACTGGATGCTTTCCCAAGGTTATGCCGCGTGCGTGCCTTCATCTTCATGCTCCGCTTATGGGTAAAATAGCTTTGGTTGTCAATGCCTCCTCAGGACCTTATCCAATTAAAGCAGGACATCTCAAAAAAGGGCACTCTGTTAGCGATACGTTTTGCGATATAATTTCCACAATAGCAGCCCCTTTCGTCCATCGTCCATCGTCCATCGTCCGTCGTCCGTCGTCCATCCTCAGAGGCTTTAATGGCAGAAGAAACATCATTCGGTACATGGCTCAAGCACTATCGTAGGAACCTTGACCTCACCCAGAAGGACCTGGCGCACGATGTAGGGTGCTCTGAGATCACGATACGCAAGATCGAGGCCGACGAGTACAGGCCCTCCAAGCAGCTCGCCGGGCGTCTCGCGGAGTGCCTCCGGATTCCACCAGGCGAACAATCTGCATTCTTGCAGTTCGCGAGAGGTTTCGGCGGAGTCAGCAAGGCCCCTGGCTCCTCCAGTAGCACCTCTCAGGCTCCCTGGCGAGAAGGTAGTGTCGTAACCGAGCCTCCCCACCCCACCAACGTGCAGCCGCCCCTCACGCCTACACTTGGCCGCGAGGAGATAATTGCCGAGGTGGCACACCTGTTGGCGCAGGACACGGTACACCTCCTCACGCTTGTGGGCGCGCCCGGCATAGGCAAGACGCGTCTCGGCACGGAGGTAGCTCTGCGACTGCTCGATAACTTCGAGGATGGGGTTTTTGTCGTCGGGTTAGCCGCCATCCGTGATCCCAACCTCGTGGGCGCGGCGATTGCCCAGGCGCTCGGCCTGGCGAACGTAAAGGGCCGGGGTACGCTCCCCGATCTCATAGAAGCCCTGCACGACAAGCATATACTCCTTCTCCTGGACAACTTTGAGCAGGTGATAGTGGCTGCCCCTCTCCTGACGGACCTCTTAGCCTCCTCCCCTGGCCTCAAGATAGTTGTCACCAGTCGAGAAGCCCTCCACTTGAGCAGAGAGCAGGTCTTCTGGGTGCCGCCCCTAGACCTGCCCAACCTCACGCACCTTCCAATGGCTACAGAGTTGGAGAATTACCCCGCGATAGCTTTATTCGTGGAGCGCTCGCGTGCCGTCAAGCCCGGTTTCGCCCTGACGGAGGAGAACGCCGAAGCGGTAGCCACGATCTGTGCACGCCTGGATGGCCTCCCGCTCGCTATCGAGCTGGCGGCAGCGCGTACCAGGCTGCTCCCGCCTAAGGCGCTCCTATCGCGCCTCAGCAGCAGGCTCAAGGTCGTGGTCGGTGGAGAGCGCGACTCTCCCGCCCGGCACCAAACTTTGCGCGACGCCATTGCCTGGAGCTATGACCTGCTCGATGAAGCTGACCGTGCGCTCTTCCGGCGCACAGGGGTCTTCGTGGGAGGCTGCACCCTCTCAGCCGTAGAAGCGGTGTGCAACGCTTATACCGACCTGGAAAAAGATGTGCTTGAGGGGCTGGAGTCGCTCCTCGATAAACACCTGTTGCACCTGGCGCAAGAAGATGGCGAAGAGGAAGAGACCCGCCTCGCCATGCTGGAAACGATACGCGAATACGCTTTAGAGGAGCTGGCACTCCAGGGTGAAGATGACGCTATCCGCTACTTGCACGCCGAATATTACCTCGCTATGGCCGAGGCTGCGGACCTGAACCTCACGGGGGCAGAACAGAAGCTATGGCTTGACCGCCTGGAGCGAGACCACGATAATCTCCGGGCCGCGCTCCAGTGGCTACTCCAGCAGGGAGATGCTGAGACAGCCGCCAGGCTCGGCGTAGCGTTACGGCGCTTCTGGGAAGTGCATAGCCACTTCAACGAGGGGAAAGTATGGCTGAAGCAAGTGCTTGGGCAACCAGCCTCTATACCTGCCCCGCTACGAGCGAAAGTGCTCAACGGAGCGGGCGCTCTCGCGCTTGCGCAGGGCGATTATCAAGATGCGATTTCGATGATCGAGGAGAGCCTGGCCCTGCAACGCCAGCTTGGCGACGCGGTGGGTGTCGTGGGCGCGCTCAACAACCTCGGCATGGTAGCGATAGTTACCGGCGACTTTGAGCAGGCGTTACTTCTTCTCGATGAAGGGCTTGTGATAAGTCGCGAGCTTGGAGAGAAGGGGCGCATCGCCACCGTACTGGGCAACCTGGCTGTCGCGGTGCATAAGATAGGTGATTTAGAGCGCGCAGAGCCGCTCATGGAAGAAAGTCTGGCGCTGCGTCGTGAATTGGGGCATAAGCGGGGCGTCGCTACGGCGCTTGGCAGTCTGGCAGAGATTTCGCGCGCGCGGGGCGAACACGAAAAGACTCGAACCTTATTCGCCGAAGCATTGGCTCTATACAACGAGTTGAAAGACAGGGTAGGCGTCGCCAAGGCATTAGAAGGCCTGGCGGGGATGGAGTTGGCACAGGCTCACCTGGAACGTGCCGCATGCCTCCTCGGTGCGGTAGAAGCTATGCTTACCTCAGTGGGCGCGCCGTTAGCCACTGTGGAGCATCCCCAGCATGAGACTGTCATAGCTGACTGTCGCTCCATGCTTGGTGAAGAGACCTTCAATGAGGCGTGGGCGAGAGGGCAAGCGATGAGTGCAGAGGAGGTGATCTCCTATGCCCTGGACCAATCTTAGCGACACGTGTCTCTAGACTGCTTTCTCGGCACTCAAAACTTGCAAACTATGGTTATTAAGACACGGAATCTTAACAAGAACTTAACATGATCTTTAGTATACTTGGGTCGCTGGCTAGCCTCCTTGCTGTACAAGCAGTAAGTACCTGACTCACTGCTAGAATTCGCTCTAAGGTTGACCTTCTAAAGGGTTGACCTTCCGAATAGTATTTAGTATACTTGGGTCGCTGGTTAGCATCCTTGCTGTGCAAGCAGTAAGAGCACGACTGACCGGTAGAATTCACCCCTTGTATGACCTTCTAAATTAGAAGGAGGAGGATATACGCACATGCACGAAATGCACCAAAGTAACTCTGGCTCCGGAGCGGCGCCGCCACCACCGCCAAGCGGCACCATCAATATCAACGCTGGCTCGATCACCTTCACCCTTTATGGCAGCAGCTTTAACACGGTTGTCCTCAACTTCAGTTTCGGCGGGGAGTCGGTAGGCTCGACCCAATTGCAGCCCCCGACGATGAGAATCAAAGGCTCGTGCAGCAATAGCAACGGCAGCTTCGAGTATGACCTCACGCTCCAGCCGCCGGCAGGGCAAAACTTCGGCAACCTTATAGCGAACAACCTGGCAGTCACTCCGGCCGGACAGGACCCGGTTTACCTTACCGGCACCACGCTGGTTACATGGAGCAATACGGGCACCATCATCAGCCAGTACGGGAACTAGTCGCCATATGAGCTGAAGCGCAGCTTTGTTGATGCGTGACCGCCCGGCATATCTTATTGGCTGTTACGAATAGCCTCCGGCCTCATCAGGAACTATGTGAGACCCCCCAGCCGTCGTAGCACCAGAGCGAGGCAGGCCACACGCTTGCCTCGCTTACTATCCACCTTTGCATGGGTCTTAGCAAGTACATTGATGCTGGGGCTGGCTATACGTGTACCAGAGAAAGGACCTTCTACCGATACGCTCTTTCTACCTCCGCCTGAACGACTCGTCCTTCCGACTCCGGATGCGTGGCTAACTGATCCCAGGCAACGGGTGGGGTTTGCTGATGCCCTGACACTGGACCCAAATGTCCAGGCACCGGCCTTCGTCGCTCTGCCCACTGGGGCGGGTCCCAGTCCGACGCCCTGTACCGACGCTGATGACACGTGTTTAGGTCCGGTTGTGTTCAATTTTACGGTAAACACGAGCGGTGTTCAGGTCACGTGTAAAGTCTTCCTGGACACCATGCTGGTAGCGATCACCAGTTTGAATGCCCAGAACTCACCCTACCAGCTTCATGCGCAGATCGACACTGACTATGTGAGAGGCCCCATCACTACCACAGTTGCGCCCTCTACTGAGATTTCGACTATTAACGGCGCGCTTCATTACTTTTCGAACGGGGCCGACCAATACTATGAAGGACTTCTCTTCTATTGGACAGCATCTGGGCCTTGATTTAATCTTCTCATTCCCGTATCGCAGAGAGGGCCGACTCGCAGGGGAGGTAAATATCTAACCATGTCAATCACGCTTCAAAACAGCGAGGCGACGCCATCCCTCTACCTGCCAATTAATACGGCAGGGGCGTGGTTTGCCTATCTTCTCCCTCCCAAAGTAACCGCCGGTAGCTCATTCGCCCTGGACGACACCTGGACCACGGGCACTCCGGCAGGTGCGGGACCACCGGGGTATTATCTATTTTGTCCCCAGGCACCACAAAACCTGGCTACGTTCGTTCAGAACGCCTGGGCCTACTTCCAACAGAACGGTTACTCAGGCAAATCAGGTCTGTACCCTTACTTCGTCTGGATACACGAGCCGGATACGGCAGGACTCGACGCGGACATCATGACCGTCGCGTCAAGCTACCCGAACCCCAAAATTACTTCCGGCGGAGCCAACGTCAATATAGGAAATAACTACACCCTATTTCTTAATACCGGTGCAAGCGTGATAGCCAACCTCGATGCCACACCCGCATCGTTCACGCTGCAAGGCCAGCGTAACCTCTTCACGGCCAACCAGTACCAGTTCCAGACACAAGATGTGTCGGGCACCGTCACCCTGGTGATGGATGGGAACGCGCGGGGTTGCCTCCAACTCGGTATCACTGTATCGAGCGCCCAGGAGTACGCCGCACTTGATGTCGGTCTTCGATACTATATCTCTACCCCCGCGCCTCCCAGTCCTAACCTCCAATCGCTGCAATACCCGGTCTTCTCCTGGACCGCGCCTATCAGTTTCAATGCTTCGCTCAATCCCCTGAACCCGACAGATAGCACGACCAGTTATCTCAGTTTTCCCACAGGGACGGCACTCACCTCCTACTTCTCCACCGCGCTGGCCCAGACTGTGACGATGACCACGCTGAGCACCTCTGTCCTCTCCTTCCAACCCTACCCGAACTCTACGACGCCACCCGCGAACACGCCACCTGAGCTTACGATGGTGCCTTGCGGCCAATTCGCTATGAGCGTGCCAGCACCCCCTAACGGCAACGGCACGCCCTTGATTGCCGGACAGAGCATCATGTGCGGCGTGGCGGGCACCGAGTATATCGGGCCGGTGGTGGCCCAAAAGTCTATTATTACCTTTCTTCCCGGACAGCCGGCATACGCTCCCGGCTATTCGCAGGGCCAATCAGGCTCCCCTCCCCCTAGCGGCACGCCTCTGCTAAGTTCGTCGGCGACTACTTCATGGGTGAGTATAGCCCCTCCAGCCGACTCCAAGATCAACTACTATACCCAGCCGAACAAGGCAGAGCTTTATAGCTCGCCGTCCAGCAACTTCCTCAATTTCCTGGAAGTTATAGCAGAGGTTTTCACCAAGGCCTCCCCTTCTTTCCCTATGGCGCCCTATGCTGCGGTGGCACCCGCGGGTGGCCTGACTCTGTCCGACTATCAGAACCTGGAGCTACAGGTCTTGAGCCCGTATCGCCGCCAACTAGTCACGCCACCCCCGGCCTTTGAAGGCGAGGTCGACCTTTCCCGCCCAAGGGTGCTCGTGGACGCGGACCCGGTCACGGGCGCTACTCCGCAGGGGTTGCTGGCGACCCTTGAGGGGCCGTCGTGGACTCGGTTGGTGCTGGCGCAGGACGTACTGGGCACCTGGCTGGAGTTTTACCAGAACGGCACGCCCCTCCCCACGGCCCTGACAGGCGCTTTACAGACCAACCAGCAGTTCCTCGTCATCTCCGACCCGACGCTCATCGCCAAATTCCTCATGACGACGAGCGCCAACCCGCCGAACAGCCTCAATATCAGCGGGTGGAACTTCGTTCTTGACCCTGCGCAGTGGAAGACCTTCGGCACAATTCTCGTATTCAAGTTCCGGCATGGGACGCTACAGCAATTCGCCGCCGACACTACGGTCTGGACGCAGGCTACGACTTTCAACACGAACCCCGCGACGACCAGCGACACTCTGAGCCAGATCATCAACGACGCGGTTAGCAATACCGACCCCGATTTCCAGTTCTTTGCCACCCAAATCGCGACCAACCCTGACTGGAATGGCATCTTGTTTCTCAACGCTGTGGTGCCGCTCGCTTCTCTCCCGCCGGAGATCGAAGGGCTGGCGGGTGGTATCGACGCCTCCAAGTTCTACGCCCACCACCTCGGCATCCAGGTGACCCCCCTCAAAATTAACGGCGGGCAGCCGCAGCAACAACAGTCCTCCCTTTTCGGCCTGATCTACTACGAGAACGACGCCTACCCGCCCGCCGACGCCTCGGGCTATAACTTCAACGTTCTCAACCTGAAGGTGCTCTTCGAGAACTCCTCAATCAAAAGCTTCGCCAGCCAGATAGAAGTTAGCCTGGACAAGCTTTTCGGAGAGCCTGTACTCCAGGAAAATAGCGCCTCCAACAGCATTGTCCTCGACGGCAGCTACCAGAACGAGAATGGGAAGCAATCTTACGCTTTCGGTGAATCGGGCGACAATATCTTCCAGTTCACCAATAGCGGCGTGCTGAACAATGTGGAGATACTGAAAGCGCAGTTTACGACATCTATTCCATCCGCCGGCCTCAAACCTGGCGACCCGGTGCAGACGCGTTTTTCCTTCTGGGGCAATCTCAATTTCAAGGCGCTGAAAGGGTTCGACGTCTTATCGTTCGGCGCGGACCCGTCCGGGAGCGGCACCAATCCGTACTTCCTGCGCTTCGGGAATCTCTGCGTCGATATGGACTTCACTTTCACCGGCGGCGCGGTAACGGGGCGCACCTTCACGTTCGACCCCAACCAGATGTCATTTGACATCGGCAGCAGCCAGGCGCGCCCGCCGAGCCTGTACAACCATTTCCCTCTCAAATTCACCGGGCTGATCTCCGCGACCGATACGCAGATGCCGTCCGACCTCGGCTTCATGCAGATAGACACTCCCCTCGCCAGCGCTAGCCTTAATTACCCCTGGTACGGCCTCACCTTCGACCTCAACCTGGGGAGTGTTGGCGCGCTGGCGGGGCAGGTGGGGCTTGTAGCAAGTATCATCCTCGCCTGGTGTCCCTCCCCCAACAACTACAACGTGCTGGTCGGCCTGAAATTGCCCGGTTCGAGCGGAAGCTCGAAGGAAATCTCAATCGAGGGTGTGATAAAGATAACTTTCCAGGACCTTGAGTTCATAGTGAGCGGAGACACCTATATTTTGAAGCTGCAAAACATCGCGCTGAAGTTCCTGAGCGTGTCGATACCGCCGAACGGCCAGACCGACATCCTCCTCTTCGGCGACCCGAAGCAAGTAGACAACACCACACTTGGCTGGTACGCGGCCTATGCGCAGAAGCCTACCCCTCCGCCTTCGAACGGCGGAACGAAGCAGTTGGCGGCAGGAGTTTGAGAGACGACAGACGATAGACGGAATAGCTGACGAGAGAGCCTCCGAGGACCTGTTTAATAAGGACACGACCCTTATGAGTGTCATTCTGAGCGAAGCGAAGAATCTAGAAATGCTTGAGTACTAACATGCTGAAACGTTGCGCTCCATCTTTAGATTCTTCGCTTCGCTCAGAATGACACTCGTTCTTGGTCTTGTTGATAAGCAAGCTATAACTGAGCGCACATGGGGCGATTTTACGACGGAGTGAGACCTGACGCGATAGACTTGTTCCCGATTACCTGAGAGGAGTAGCTTTGGCAGACCTGGTTTTCAACTTTCTCGATGTTGGGCAAGGGGATGGCACTTTTATCTCATGCCCAACAGGTAAGAAGATACTGGTTGACTTCGGCACCGTTAAGAACGGCTCTATCGCCGTGCCCGATGCTACAAAGTTCCTCAAAACGCAATTCAAGACGAGCCAGGTACTGGACCTCCTTGTCGTCACCCATGCCGACCATGACCACTACAATAAAATAGAATCGCTGGTCGATGATCTAGACCTGACGGTGAATGAGATATGGATAAGTGGGAAAATCAGCGACTATAAAGTTGGCAAGTTCAACTCTTTCCTCACTGCGCGAAAGAAGGTCGTGAAAACATTCCCGAAAAACCACTTATCGTACGTGAAGCTGACCAAGCCCGCGAAATCGTTTGGAGACGTGAACTTGTATATCCTCTCGGTCAATCTGAACTACCCGAACTACAGGGACCCCAATCCCTACTCCCTCGTCTTGATGGTGGAATATAACGGCGTGCGTTGCGTCCTGCCCGGAGATGCCACTTTCGATACCGAAAACGCTATCGTGAAGAACTACGGTGCGAAGAATCTCGCAAGCTATGCCCTCAAAATGGGCCACCACGGCAGCGCTGTTACCTCGTCCGGGCCTAAGTGGATCTCGGCTATCAACCCTCAAGCCCTGTTTGTGAGCGCAGACAACAGGTTCAACCACCCTTCCTGCGCCATCATATCGCAGTTCACGAATATTGGTGACTGGAAAAAGCACGACTACTATTGCTACGATGCCGATGACCTTGCTTATGGGATTGTCTCCACAACTAAGTCCATTTGCACATCGATGATAAGCAAAGACCAGGGCGTCCAGTATGCCTTTTATATTGACAACAAGGGTGCCCCCTCGATTGGCGACACCAATTATTGAGTAAACAGACCTGTTCGCACTTACTGGAGAGGAGTTCCTATGGCGGACCTGATTATCAACTTTCTCGACGTTGGACAGGGGGATGGCACTTTTATCTCCTGCCCGACGGGAGAGAAGATACTGATCGACTTCGGCACTGTCAAGAATGGGGCTATCGCCGTACCCGACGCTATGACGTTCCTCAAAACGCAGTTCACCATGACCCAGGACCTGGACCTCCTGGTTGTCACCCATGCCGACAGGGACCACTACAATCGTATAGAATCGCTGGTCGATGAACTAGACCTGACGGTGAAAGAAGTATGGATCAGCGGGAGGATCGACGATTATAAGGTGGGGAAATTCAATAAATTCCTCAAGAAACTGGGCAATAAAGTCTATACATTCCCTAAAACAGCTCGCACGCCGACAGATTTCAGCACGCCGGATAAGACATTTGGGAATGTTAACTTCTATATCCTCTCGGTCAATCTGAACTATCCGAACTATTCCGACCCCAACCCCTACTCCCTCGTCTTGATGGTGGAGTATAAGGGCGTGCGCTGTGTCCTCCCCGGAGATGCCACTTTCGATACGGAAAATGCGATCATTGGATACTTCGGAGCGAACAAACTGGCGAGCTACGCCCTCAAAATGGGCCACCATGGGAGCGCGGTTACGTCATCGGGGCCTAACTGGATAGCCGCCATCAAGCCTGACGCCCTCTTTGTAAGCGCGGATAACAGGTTCAACCACCCTTCCTGCGCCGTCATATCGCAGTTCACGAGCATCGGCACCTGGCGTCAACACGATTACTACTGCTACAACGCCACTAACGGTGGTTATCAGGTCGTTGGCACAACTAGCTCCATTTGCACGTCCATGCTGAGTCAATTCCAGGGGGTCCAGTATGCCTTATATATTGATAGCAAAGGCGGCACTGGGATTGGCGACACCAACTACTGAGTAATCGTGGCTAAACTACATCAACCACAGACATTCGTGGAAACTGATTTCCGAAAGCTGCATAAATTATGACCGCACAATGCCAGATAAATACGCTCCAGGACCTCATCACCTGTTTCACGAACGAGATACAGAGCGAGGGGGGCCAGCTCACCCTCAGCAATGAGCTGCTCCCAGAGGCAGGCATCCTCGTATCGTACTTGCAGCTTACGAACCTGGTGATTACTGGCGCTAAGATGCCGTCGAGCAGCGGCAGTGTCGTCGTCACCGGCTCGGCCACTATCCTGAATGCCCCCACTACCGTGACCCTGACCGGCTGGGTAGACTCCGGCGTGGTCACTTTGCAGCTCAGCGGCGTGGTGCTGTCAAGCGCGAAATGGACGTTCAAGACCAGCTTCCCTTCCCTACCGCAGTACACGGGAGTCAACGGCATTTTCCTGACGCAGCTAGACTCCTTCTTTTACAGCCTGAACGTCACCGTTCCAACATTCATAATCGCGAATGCGACCAACGCCTCTCATTCAACCACGCAAGGGATTACCTTTACCGGCACGCTCGACGTTACCACGGCACCTATGACTGTCGTCGCCCCTCTAACCCAGGCGACGACCCTCCATCTATCCGGCACGATAAAGCTCGGCGCGAGCGCGCAGGCAACGATCAACCTCCAGGCCCCCATCGCAGGCTTGAGCATCAGCCTGGGGAAGATAAGCATCTCCTCCGTCTACGTCAGCCTCCAGGCGCTGACCGACCCCATGACCTCCGAGTACGAGTCGGTTATCAGCCTGGCAGGCAGCGTCCAGATAGGCACCGGCACCAATCCGGTGATTATCAGCAGCCCGCTCTTGCAGGGAGATTTCGTATGGGCGCTGCAAGCGGACTTCGCACCTGGGCAGTTCTCCCTGACGAGCGGGCTGAACGAGCTGACGAGTTTCATAAACGGCTCTCCGTCCGATTTTGTGGCACCCCCGGCCATTCTGAAATTCACCGATTTCTACCTCAGCCAGGTTGGCGTAGGGATGGACCCGAAAACGCTGAACATAAATTACATAGCGGTCCAGGTCTCCTCCAACAGCACGTGGAACACGCCTATCCCCAAGATGGCGATAACGGGCATCAGCACCGGTTGGCTCTTCCTCAACCCGCTCGATTCAGCGACGCGCAGCATCAGCGGCTACGTGACCGGCATACTGCAATTCGGCGATACCAACCCTGTAGACCTCTCGGTCTCCGCCGCGGTGCCCAATTTCCTGGTAACGGCGGAGCTGGAAGAGGGTAGCATCAGTGTCCGCGACACGCTCACCTACCTCTTCGGCAGCGCGGGCAACGTCCCCGACCTTGAAATCACCCAGTTGATAATCTCCCTCGACCCCACGAACCAGCTGTATAGCTTCTATGCCATAGTCGAGGACAACGATCAGTGGCCTATAAACCTGGGCATCACCACGCTCCAATTGGAATCGCTGACTGTGGATGTCAACTACTCACCGACGGGGCTTGCCGGGTCCATTTCCGCACTGCTCCTCATAGGGGGGAAGCGCTTCGTCATTTCGGCGGAGCACCCAGGCGCGAATCAAGGCTGGATTTTCACCGGCATGTTGATGCCCGACCCGAAGAATACTATCTCCGTCACGGAGGCGATAGCGCAGCTTTGGGGGAGCAGCATCACCCTGCCGAGCGCCATCCCCGACATCGAGATTACCGCTCTTAGCGCAACCGTCAACACGGGAGATAGCTCGTTCGAGCTGAGCGGCCAGATCGAATTCGACCCGAACGATCCAAAGCACTGGCAGCTAAAGTTCACCGACGACTTCGTCGTTACTATCGACTCCTTCTCGTTCGACATCAAGTCCGCCGTCTCCGCTAAAACGGGGCAGCGAGAGAACAGCGGCTCCCTTATATGCAAGTTCAAGGTGAACGACGTAAAGATGTCGGTGGAATTCGACTTCAAGCCCGCCAACGACGTGCTAATCATCAAGATGGGGACGATTACGGCCACGCTCACCTTTGGGCCTAACATCGACACTGTCCTGACGGTGAACATGGGCGATATGAGCTTCGGTGATATTTTGACCTGGCTCGTGAACCTTGCGCGCCCCGGTAGCCATTTCTCCCTCGACTCGCCGTGGGACGTGCTCAACTCCTTCAGCCTGAAGGGCCTGACCCTCACCATCAATATCACGCAGCGCACCGTCGGTATCGTCTATGAGATGAAGAAGGACTTCGGCTTCATCGACATCGAGTCGATAGGGCTGAGCTACGTAAAGAAGGATGGGAAGGGTACGGTAGAGATCAGCTTCGTTGGGAGCTTCCTGGGGCAGCAATACGGCCAGGCGAACCCCCTCAAGTGGGACGCGCTCAACGACCCGCCCCCATCCGTGCCCGGCAAGGGGTCTTCACTATTCGACCTCAAGTACCTGGGTGTCGGCCAACACCTCGCCTTCAGCGACCCTGGAAGCCTGTCGTCCGTGTCGGACGTGATAAACAAGATGATCGCGACCGTCATACCGCCTGCGGACGCGAGCAAGAACCCCATCACGCAGTTGCAGGGGCTGGAATTCGACGCGGGCAGCAACTGGCTGCTGGGCACCCAGTTCACGGTGGTAGACACCCTGGCGATGAGCGTGATCTTCAACGACCCTGTGGTGTACGGCCTGCTGATCCAGCTTTCAGGAGAGAAGGCGAAGATATTCGCGGGGCTGAGCTTCGAGATACTGTACAAGAAGATAAGCGACAACCTGGGGATGTACCACATCGTGCTCGTGGTGCCGGAGATAATGCGCCACCTGGAGTTCGGCGAGGTCTCTATCACCCTCCCCAGGATAATCATTGACATCTACACGAATGGCAACTTCAAGGTGGACTTCGGCTTCCCCGCGAACGGCGATTTCACCTACTCGTTCGGCATCCAGGCGTTCATCGGGCCTGTGCCTGTGCTTGGCGCGGGTGGGTTCTACTTCGCCCTGCTCAGCAGCGCCACCTCCACGAGGGTGCCGAAGATCACGAACGGGAACTTCAACCCGGTGATCGAGTTCGGCATCGGGCTGCAACTCGGCGTGGGTAAGACGATTGATGAAGGCATTCTCAAGGCGGGTATCAGCGTCGTAATCCAGGGTATCCTGCAAGGCGCGCTCGGCATCTTCAATCCGAGCAACCCCGGCACGAAGAGCGACCCCTACTACTGGCTCCAGGGGTCGGTGGCTATCGTGGGCAAGCTATACGGGTCGATAGATTTCGGCATAATCTCAGCCAGCCTCGATATAACTATAAGCGTCGGCATCCAACTGACGATAGAGGCATACCAGCCAATCGTCATCTATGTGTACGCGAGCGTTACGGTCTCGTTGAGCGTGAAGATAGTCTTCTTCACCATCCACTTCTCATTCCACGCAAAGGTGAGCGCGACCTTCACTATCGGCTCTGTGGGTAATCCCCCCTGGATCGTCGATACTTCGGGTGGTCAGAGCCTGGCAGCGGCCCGGCCTCAGCTTGGGCTTGTCCGCCCGGACGACCTGCGCTCCCGCCCCATCCGCCCCGCCGGGTTCCGTGGGATTACCGAGGAGTTCCTGGCAGCGGCGACCAGCTTCCTGGCTCAGTCTACCGGGCCGGATTGGAGCGCGTTCCCAATATGGACCAGCACGCAGACGGTGCCTCTTACTTTTACGCCCAGCTTCACCATCGGGCTGCCCATCAGCGACCCCAACACCGACGCGCCTGAGGCCGCCGTACTGGGCGCGACCGCGCCGCAGCCGATGGGCGTCGCGCTACTGTTCATCCAGAACTCCATCCCCCAGAATGCGAATGGGCCTAGCGACTACGGGCCTCTCCCGCCCGAAACGCCTCCTTCCCCATTCGATCAGGTCATACAGGCGATGCTTGGGTGGGTAATTCACGCTTACGCTCCCCCCAACGCGGAGGAGGTCACGCCTGCCGTGCTGACGGCGGCATTCTCCCCTACCATAACGGGGATGTCGGTCTCGCTACAACAACTGGAGAATATCTACCAGCAGTTGAGCACGCTGCTCGACGCCGGGCAATCGCCCTTCACCTCGTCCAACCTGGCCGACTTCTTCGAGCAGAACATCACATTCAACATCGCGGGGCGCAGCACCGATCCTAAGGCGCTCCCCGTCAACGCCACCATCTTCCCGATGCCGCCCGTGCTGTCCCTACAGACCTCGGATATGTCGAAGCCGCTCGATTTCAGCAGCTACAAGGAATCGGGCCTTACGTACCAGCAGCGCGTGAACGTATTCTTGCAGCAATTGATGGTCGCCTTCGAGGCTGAGCAGAACCAGGGGAACCAGATGCAGATGGAAGCGGTCGAGGATGACCAGGAGTCGCTCGCTGCCTTCATCTTCCAGGACTACTTCGCCATCGCTGCCAAAGCCGCGGTCCAGGACGCCATAGATTACCTGACCACCTATTCTTATACCATCGCCGGAGGTGACAGCCTCAGTTCTATCGCGCAAAACTTCAGCACCCACGGGCAGGGCACCGTTCTCACCGTAGGCGACATTATGCATGCGAACCAGTCCACGCTAGGGCTGTTCGCCGCCAACGCCACCCTGACGCTCAGCGGCGTGCGCTACAGCGTGGTCAAGGGAGACACGCTGCAATCTATCGCGACCAAGTTTACGGGCGGCAACTACTCGCAGATCGTCACGCTCAACCAGGACTTGGTGGGGCTGCTACAGAAGGGCGCGCAGTTCAACATCACAGGGTTGAGCTACACCGTGCCCGCGCAGTCTACCTTGAACAGCATCGCGACAGCCTTCCAGGTGCCGGTCGCCAACGTCGTTATCGGAAATAGCACAGGGAACGAACCTGCAAACCTCCCCGACGGCACGCAGTTGTCCGTCCTCAACACCCGCTACACGGTAGTGTCAGGAGATACCCTTGCTACCATTGCCAAGAGCTTCAGCACGACTACGGAGCTGATTACAGCCCTCAACAGCAATCTCGACCTCAGCGGGACGCTCGTCGCCGGGACCATCTTGAAGATACCGACGGTGAAATACACGGTAGCGAGCGGGGATACGCTCGGCAGTCTTTCCTACCGCTTCTCGGTAACACCCTCCTCGATCGAAACGCTCAACACCGGCGTCGATTTCAGCAACCTCGCCCCCGGCACGGTTCTCAACATGCCCGATCTGAGCCTGGTCTTGCCTCCCTCGACTGACATCGGCGTGGCAAAGTACTTCGGCCTGACGATGGACGCGCTGGTGGCTGCCAATAAGGGTGTCAACTTCAGCAAGACCATCCCGCCCAACACCGCGCTGAACGTCGCCAACACGCGCTACACCGTCATAGCGGGCGACACGCCGGGGAGCATAGCGAGTAAATTCAACACGACTACCGCACTCCTCGCCACGCTGAACCCGAACGTCAATTTCAACCAGACGCTCGTGGCGGGGACGCTGCTCATCATACCGCTCATTACGTATAAGACAGTCGCCGGTGACACGGCAGACATAATCACAAAACGATTTGCCCTCGCCTCCGAAACGCAATTCGAAGCCCTGAACCCGAACGTCAACTTCAGCAATCCCCTGCCCACCGGCACGGTCTTAAACATGCCGGACCTCATCTACACCGTCCCTCAAGATACGAGCGGCGGCTTCCCGATAGCAGATATCGCCATCGCGCAGTTCTTCAACGTTACTCTGCAAGGTCTCATAGACGCGAACAAGCTGGTAGACTTCAGCAATGTACTGCCTGCAAGTACGGCTCTTACCATCCCTACGGTGGCCTACACGGTGGGCGCAGCCGATACGCTGGCAAGCATCGGGTATTACTATGGCATCAGTACGGCAACGCTGTCGGGGCAAATAAACACTCTACCCGTATTGGAGCCTGTGGCTACCCTGCTGCTGCCCGACTTCGCATATACCATCCAGTCCTCCGACACGTTCAGCAGCATCGCCTCATCCAATAATCTGACCGTAGCGGACCTCGCCGAGGTGGAGGCAAACCAGACCAACACCAAGCTTCTCGCATCGGGGACGGCATTGACGCTGCCTAACGTGCCGGGCATCGCGGTAGCCGACCTCTTGAACGGCCTCTACCTGTCGGGCAAGACCCAGAATATCGCTGGCATGGTGTCACGCTTCCTGCTGGCGGGCCTGCGCTTACCCGACCCCGAAGACCCCGCGCTCCAGAAGCCGATTGATCAGATTGATTGGGCGGCGCTCAACACCTATCCCCTTTACTACCTCACCGGCCAGCAGTTCACCATAACCCTCCCCGCGACGACCAGCTACGCCATAAACCTGGAGCTGACCACCGCGGCCTCCTGGATCTCGTTTGCTGACGAGGCCCCTGATGGCTCGGTGACTGCGGTCGCGAACGATAACGGGGTACCGACGCTCAGTTTGGACCTGCTCCAATCGGAGGCCGATTTTATCAACGCGGTTGCCACCACGCCTTTCACACCGCAGATATCGACCGTTGGCAAGAAGCCGCTCTTCAACGAGACGCCGAGCCAGTCAACCCTCCAGCATAGTTTCCTATGGCAGGCCGGAGCCGCGCCGCCCCTCTGGTCGGGCGGTGGTAGCGCGCCCGCCAACGCTCAGCCGACTATATGGCCTTTCCCGCCGACCCTCTTGCAGGCGGTAACGAACGCCGAAAGTTACGGGCTGTTCATCACGCCCCAGACCGGCACGTATACCCAGCCGGGAGTCTCCACTCTGGAAGTCACCCCGGTCCAAATCTATAGCTGGTCCACGGAGATCGCGCTAAATCTACGGCAAATCCCAGCCGCCGACGGCTCCGGCCCCCTTCCGAATACCTACTCAGTCATGGGGACCGATGACGCGGGGCGCGCTTTGCTGGAGCAGTTATGGATAGCCCTGAATACGGGCACTCCCGCAGTTACACCAACCCTCTACCTCCTCTACCAGCCGAACGCGGCGGGGAACAACCCTAACGGCCTCCAGTCGGACGTACTGACCCCGGCGCAGGTCCTCTTGCTCAAGACCAACCTCTCTACGTTGAGCCACAGCTCGCAGGAAGTGATGCTGATGATGCAGGCGAATGTGGACCTGGGGGCGGTGGATACCGTCTACAGCGCCGCGCTATCAGATGTGCCCGATTTCGTGAAGCTTCTGTGGGAGTGCAGCGTCGTCAACTCCGGCGGCTACTATCTCCAGTACGCCAACGCGACAGGCGGCGCGGGCCTCCCCGGCTACCTCTTCGCCCAGACGGGCATCGCCAACCTGACGCTCCTCGTCACCTACGCGGCTGTCGACGCGACAAACAACACCGTCTACCCGTTCCAGAACAGCGTCGTCATAGGCGATAACATCAACACGTCGAACTCCATCCTCTTTACCGAGGCCGTGACTTACCAGGTCCTTGGGGATGAGACGCTTGGCACTATCGCGGGAGGTTATGGGCTGACGGCGGGGCAAGTGGCGCAGGCGAACAGCACAGATAGGGACCTGCTGCGCGTAGGCGCTACCATGAAGGTGGCGGGCGCTAATTACACCATAGCCCCTTACGACACCTTTGCAAGTATCTCTGCCAGCCACAATAACATTCCGGTCGTCCAGCTCGGCAACGACAACAGCGGCACCACCGGGATGCTGCGGATCCACGCGCTCGTAGACTTGAACGCAGGCATGGTTGTGAAGACCGCTTCCGCTCCTCCAGGCAACGTCGGTATGCAACTCGTGCGGACCGATCCCACCGTCGGCGTTGCCCCCAACAACGAGCCTGTGAGCGTCAAGCTGCAAGTCCTGTACAACTTGCTCGGCTACGAAATTGCCGCCAACACTTTCTTCAACCAGAGCGCGGAAGGTCTGCCCGTCGGCCCGGCGAACAGCGATGGCACCACGCCGCGAGCGCTGGCTGCCGCGCCGCCCGCGGGCACCTGGAACTACGAGCGGGTCGTCCCGGTCTACTCATTCTCCACCACTAACGACATCAGCGGCACCGGCACCGTGCCGCCCGCATCGGGCAACCCATACGCGGGTATCGTCTCAGGAGCACAGGTGCAGATACAGTTAGATTTCAACGACATTTTCGGCAACCAGATGCCCGCGACGCCGCCCGTCAACGATCTCCAGATAGGCGTCGGTTATTACGACAACATCATCGGCGTGTCACAGTGGCCCGCGGTCGCTGCCTCATACTCTTTCACGGGCGTTAGCAGCTCAAGCGCTAACCTGAATGTCATGCTCCACTTCGACGTTTCTCGCTACATGCCCGGCCCCGGCCAGGCCCTGGCGACAAGCGTAGCCAAGGCCCAGGCCGACCTTCAAACTTACACGTCAATCTACTACCAGATACAGCAAAAGGACCTCAACTTCACCGCCAGCACCACCGTCAACCAGTCTGCCGTAGAATCGCTTAGCAAAGCCCCGATAGCCTCCTTCATGAACGCCGTATACGCTTATCTGCTTGCGGCCCAGAGCCTCCAGGCGTATGAGTACTCCGTGCAGGCCACCGATACGCTCGGCGGCGTGGTCGGCTCCTTCGATGTAGCCCTCGCCGACCTCATGAGCCTCAACGACGACATAAGCAGCTTCTTCGCAGCGCCACTGACCGTAAACGTGCCTATCTACCACCGCATCGCGTTCGGCGATACGCTGGACAGCATCGCCACGGGCGCGAGCGTGTCACTCGCGAACCTGGTGCAGAACAACCAAAACGTACCTGGTCTGCTTGCGACGGGCGTGGCCGTTACCATCGGCACTCAGCCGTACAACGCTACCTCCACCGATACCCTCTCCACCATCCTCGCCCAGTTCACATCCTCAAAAGCCCCGATACCGACGGTAGCGAGCATAGGCGACCTGGCCCTGGCGAACGATACCGTTACCCTGGCCGCTAACGTCACCTTTGCCTACCAGGGGACAACCTATGAAACGCAAGGCACCAGCGACAGCTTCAACACCGTCATTACGCACTTCCCAGGGGCCAGCATCCCCGACATCGCCAATGCAAATGCGCAGATTGCCCTCTTCAACAACAATACACCTTTGACCATCCCGATCATCTACGCGGCTAAGACGGGAGATACCCTCACCAGCATAGCGACCGCTTACAAGTCCACTCCTCTACAAATCGCCACCGCCAATGCGGATTCGACGACCTTGTTGCAGCAGGGAGCCGGGCTGTTCCTCTCCACGGAGCAGGCGGCGATCCAGGCTACCGACAGCCTACAGGTCATCGCGGCGAACGCGAGCGAGTCGACCAACTACCCGCTGACCACCACGGAGATAGCCCAGCAGAACCTCGACCACCTCTTGAACACCTCCATGACCACTCCTTTGGGGGCGGTAGGCGTGCTCACCATTCCCGACCTGGTAACGATCACGTCGGGCGCGCCATCAACCTACCAGGTGAAAGGCCCCGATACGCTTGCGATCATCGCTAACAACAACGGCGTGCCGGTAACTGACCTCGCCGAGGCCAACAAGGACCTGTACGGTATGCTGATTCCGAGCAAAACCGTAACCGTGAATAGCGTCTCCACCCCCACGACGGCGAATGATACGTTGAGTACGTTGGTCAGCAAGATAAATGCTCAGCTTCCCACCGCCAAGTGGATCTCGCTCAGCGACCTGGCCCTGGCGATCAAGGACCAGACTCCCTTGCTGGCAGTAGGCGCGTGGATACTCCTGCCACCACCTCTACTCACCGTCGCCACACCCATAGCCTTGAGCGCGCAGACTTATCCTGCTCAGACCATATTCGAAGTCACCGCGCAGATAGGTATGGCCCGTAATGCAGCCTTGATTGACCCCGACTTCCAGGACGTACCAGCGGTGGCTGCGGTCAGTACGCTTCTGGCCCCCAACACTTACGACCCCAACAACCCTGACGCCAGCCTGACGCTCAAGAGCTTCGCCACCGCATTTGAGAGCGCGTTTGCCGGGCTGCATCTGGCGACGGCGCATGAGAACGCGGATAGCTCCGGCGGGTCCACAACCACACCACCGAAGCTGTGGGCCGTCAACCTGGGAAGCACGGGGACCCAATATACTATTGCCGGGGCAACGCCCTTCTTCTTCTCGGTCCCGCCCCTCTCCAATACACTTCTTGGGGAGGCCAACGTACCTCTGCAAGAGTACAAGAATGGCGCGCTCGTCCCTGCCGACCCTCGCTCCTTCCAATCGATAGACATAGATGTGTGGGGACAGGACTTCCTGGCAGCCATTGACAGCTTCTTGCTGCCGGCATCGGCGGCCCCGGCCTACCAGCTGGTGCCTGGCGAAGGCCAGCAGGGCATCACCGGGGCGCAGGCATACGAGATAGTGCTGACGGCCAAGCAAAATCTCGCCCAGATTATACAGAGCGGCGTCACCAACATCCTCTCACCCACGCCGCCAGGCGGCAACCTCACTGCGGCGCAGGAAGCTCTCGGCCAGCAGCTACTGATTACCCTGTCAAGCGCCTATACTGTGGAGGCAATAATCCAATTCGATGTGAATGTCACATCTCCATACTCGGACGCGGCGGCGGCACGCTTCTCAGGACAGCCAACCGCAGACATGGTAGCCCCGGTGGTGGACTATACTCTCTCCAGCGCGCAGGTGCCGCTCACCAATGGCACGTCGTACCTGACCTTCCTCTTCAGCACAAAGTCGCCCGCGTCGGATAAGAACGTCACCTTTACGGGCCTCACCTACCAGATCAACGAGGTAGAGTTCGACATCACTCCCGTACCGGGCATAGACGGTTACGTCGCGTCATCGTGGCTCGCCTTCATAAATCCATTGAGCGCGACCCCAATCCCGACGGGAGAGCAGGGGCTTGTGGTCCCCGTGCCCTTACGTGCCTACCCCATCCCGCCCACCCTGGTGTCGCAGCAAGCCGTCTATACGCCAGACCCCAAAGTATCAGACATAGAAACGTGGGAATACGATTTCACCTACCAGTCCCTGGACGCGGACCAGGATACCGTTGGCACAGGCGTGCAGTATAACGTTGTCCCAACCGGTCCGGCGGCTCTCGCCATAAGCGGGGGGGATCTGGACCCCCAGGCTCCAAAGAACCTTTTTGAGGCGCTGGCGCAGTTCTCCTTCGCGTACCCAGCGGTCGCCGCAGACCTGGCCCTCCTCCCGCTCGTAGCCACTCAGCCGGGCCTTGCAGGGCGTGCGCTCTCGGCTGTGCAGGCGTTCGCGAGCCTGGTGCAGGTAGTTCCCCAATTCTGGCAGTACCCGGTGTCTGACGCCGAGGAAGTCTATGACCACCGCTACACTATAAAGAAGAGCGTGGACGAGAACGGAATGCTGAGTCTCACCGTTCGACACGCCGGTGGGAACTCGCAGGAAACCCCTCCGATGCCTCACCTCGTGGTTCGAGGGCATGACCTGGTGGAAGCTCCTTCGGCCAACCATAACGGCGCAGGCTCGGAGGATGGTGAGCCATTGGTATGGACCCACAAGTTCGTCAAGACGCCGGGCCTGCTCAAGGTTGGCGCTGTCCAGTCATCACCGACCAGCCAGGCAACGGTCAAGTTCCCGGGCAATAACATCCTGAAGAACCAGACGGCGCAGGGATCGGTCTGGGTGACACGCAACTCCAATCTTATCCCAGGGGCTACTACCAATAATGCCTTCGTTTACCAGACGCCAGCCGTCAGCTTTACCAATCCGCTCTTGCCGCTGCTCATCAACAACGAGAGCTACCTGGTATCCGAGATCAATGCGGACGGGACGATGTCGGGCCAGCCGCAGAAGCGAACACTCCTACAGCATTTGACGGCGCTCTTCTCAGCCCTCTTCCTGAACGCGCCCAGCGCCCCTATCATCAAAGTGCTGTGCCGCTACAGCTATCAAATCGTCTCCGCAGGGGGCGGGGCGACGGCCATACCTATCTCAGTACCGGTCTTCATGCTTGCCCATTACACTCTACAGCAGAGCGACCTGACCCCGCCAAACACCTGTGATTGCACCAACCCGACGGGCTTCTTATGCGGCATCACCTGCGCCATCCAAAACTGGCAGGCGACCAACCAACCCGCCGGGTCGAGCGGAGTGTACCAGTTTGAGATAGATATATTCTCGAATATAGCGCCTAGCGCGACACAGCCAATGCTTCAGATCACAGACCTTGAGCTGTCGCTGGGAGATATTCTACCCCCTACAACCTAGCCTTGAGGGAGCCAGATTAATCAGCGAGGTCCAGCACCTCTGCCCCCGTTATCGCCTGGAGGTCTGAGGGGGCCAGCTCGACTTCCACCCCGACTACCCCCGCACCGACCAGGACCGTAGGGTAGCCCAGGAGCGCCCTATCCATAAAGATGGGGATGTTTGCTACTCCCAGGGGAGAGACGCCCGCAGGTGGATAGCCAATAACTGCCGAGAGTTCTTCGGGGCTGGCAATGTACGCTCGCCTGCACTCCAGGTGTTGCGCTAACCTGTCAAGCCTTACCTTCCGCGTCGCAGCCGACACTGCGAAGCCGTAGACACCGGAAGGCGCGCATCGAAAGAAGAGCGACTTGGTAATGCGGTCAGACTCGTACCCCAGGGCGCGCGCAAAATCGCCGGGACTACCGATGGCTACAGGGTAGTCGCTATGCCTGTGGACGCGGTACGCCACGCCGGCCTTAGCCAGAAACGCCTCTACATGGGGGTGCATGGTTAGTCCGACGAAGGACGAAGGACGAAAGACGAAAGTGAGCAATCATTCGTCTTTCGTCCTTCGTCCAGTAGCCGACTTCAGGCTCCAACAGCGACAAGCTCACGGGTAGTGTCTGGAAGACGCAACCCGTAACTGAGTGCCGTCGCCTCTACCGTATCCCTTATCCGAGAGGGGATATTCTCTCCAAAGCGCTGCAAGTATGAAGCTACCCATTCAGGCTTCTTCTTCAGGAAGGGGAAGTCGGTGGGCACCATGTGCCGTATAGCCAGCAACGGGATATTCGTGCGGAGGGGCCGGAAATGCGGGTTCCACAATCCTGGCTCTTCACAATCAGAATAAAACTGACCGAGCATCAGGCCATCTGCGACAAACTCAGGCTTGAGGCTCGCCTGGATCATGTCCATAATATGGGGGCCGGAGGGCTGCTCCAGCTCAGGGAAAAGCATAAGGATTGTCTTGTACTGTGCCGCTCTGCCGCTCGTTGGCTCAAGCTCGTAGAACCACTGCCTGTACTTCATAATCGAGTTGCAGGCCTCTTCTATCGTGGGATATTTGGCCGGAAATATCGTCAGCCAGAAGAGATTTCTCTCAAGCGAGGGAGTTGTGTAAGGGCAAACTTTCCCCTCCCTACCCAGCTCAGGATGTGGATTGCAGAGGAAGGCGTTCGCCCAATCTACAATCTCCTGTAGCGCAGCGCGATGTCTCTCGATATGATCGGGCAGGACAGGCTCGGCCAGGTCTTTTGGCTCAAGCAGATAACACGTATTGTCAGTATGGAACGAGAGCACGGAACAACTCCACTATACGCAAGTATATCTATGAAAAAGGGTCAAGCTGTATGGACGTAACAGCCATCGTAATAGTAGCAAACTTTTCTGATCGATACATCGCCAAAATCGGTTAATTTGTGCCCAGCTTAACTTTATCCCTACTAAGTGCCCATTTTCCAGGTCAGAAACTACTCATTTCTTGCTCAATGTCCGGCCCTTATACATGGCTCCCCCATGGCGTCCTGATGGTGCTGAGGATGCTAGGGACCTGACTTCAACTTCCTCTGCCACCTGGAAGAATGCCGGGTTGGCGTGCGGGACCACCCTCCGGCACGGGAAGAAGCTCCCGTCATGCCGGAGGAGCTAATCGCGAAACTTGACGTTCGACGAGGGCATGAGGTCTTTGGCGAGGGCCTCTATGTCTATATTCAGGCCACCCTGCCCGTCACCACCGTACGCTGCTCCAGCGGAGAGTCCACTCTGCGGTAGGGGCCGGACTTCAGAGATCATATTCTGATTGCCAACCAGTACCACTCGTGGCCGCCAGTTCGCGGGTACAGGCTCTTCGACCTGCGCGTAAGACATGATTATTATCGTATCTCCGACGCTTACCAGGTGAGCAGCCGCGCCGTTGACTTGCACCGCCCCGCTGCCCGGCTCACCTTCTATGGCATAAGTCTCGAAGCGGTTGCCATTAGTTACGTCGACTACCTGCACCTTCTCGTATGGCAGGATATCAGCAGCCTCAAGTAGAACGGTGTCAATAGTGATACTACCTACGTAATGAAGGTCCGCAGCCGTTACAGTTGCCCTATGAATCTTACTGCGTACCATGAAACGATAAACTGCCATTAAAGACTCCTTAGACTCAAGTGGTAGACTTCACCCCAAATTTACCAGAATTGGGGTGTAGATGTCAACGATAACCGGCAATATCAGAACATGCAGCGCGTTGACCTCTTTGAAAAGAATATTAGCAAAATTTGCCGAACCGTACATCGCCAAAATTGGTTAATTTGCGCTCAATCTTATAGGGTATTTACCCTCAATCTTACAGGGTATTTACCAACGATTGTAAGAAGAGTGTCATTCCGAACGGAGTGAGGAATCTATGTCCCTATCGACCTGGCAAGCTTGGAGATTCCTCACTCCGTTCGGAATGACAGGTAAAGAGGTGCTTCACTACGGCATGCTCCTCAGCCTTCATCATCATTGTTGAACACGCGCTTAGAACCGCGATGACTTAAAACTCCTAACAAAACCGATTGAGAACCCTACTCGTCTATCGTCTACTGTCGTCCGTCGTCCGTCGTCCGTCGTCCGTCGTCCGTCGTCCGTCGTCCGTCGTCCGTCGTCCGTCGTCCGTCGTCCGTCGTCCGTCGTCCGTCTATCGTCAAATTCCCCAAATCACCCGGTACTTTTCGGGCACCTGGCACGTTAGACATTATGAGAAACGTTGCAAGCCAGAACGCCGTGCCTGATTTCGCCGAAGACCGCATTCTACAACTTATGCTGACGGGGTTAGATGTACCGAGATCAACTCTGGGCCTTGCCCTACACTACCACCACCGCCCCACGATGCATGGATGACACTACTCTCCTGGCTGGCTTGAAGCGGGGTGATTCCGAAGCGGTTGAATACGTTGTGCAACACTACGCACCGGCTTTGTACCGGTTCGCTTTCTACCAATTGCACGATTCAACATACGCAGAAGACATAGTTGCAGATGTACTCGCGAGAATGGTCAGGCATATTGGTTCTTTCAAGGTGGGGCAGGCCAGCTTTCAAGCGTGGCTCTTTCGTATCGCTCGGAATCTGATTATTGACCATCACAGGGCACAGAGTCGCCACCCGCACGTCTCTCTTGAAGAAAGGCTCGACGCCGAGCCGGCCAGCGAACCGGGAATGTATGATCCGAGGATAGAAGCGCTTCTGGACCGCGAACAGTTGCGTGAAGCGCTTGAGATGGTGACCGACGAGCAGCGCCAGGTGATTCTGCTACATATAATCGAGGGTTGGGACTTACCGGACGTGGCGCTCATGCTCGAACGGACCCTCCCTTCAGTAAAAGGGTTATATTACCGGGGGATGGAGGCCCTCCGCCGTGCGCTCATCGCCATCGGTGAGGCTACATGAGGCCCCGGCTAGAAGGAACTATGGCAACCATGTTTGAACGCAACCCGCGAGTTGAAGAAGCATTCAGCGAGGCCTCGCGGCAGGTCATGTCCGGACGCACTATCGAGGCAGTGCTGGAGCAGTTCCCCCAGCATGCCGAGGAGCTAGAAGCCCTCCTGCGGCTCAACCTTGCCATCCGCGCCGTCCCTTCCCCTGCACTATCTTCAGAAGCTCTTGAGCGTATAAGAGAGCAGCTTCACGCCACCACGCAGGAGCAGCCTGCTACAGTAGACACCAGAACCTCACCTGCCCAGGAGGTCAATCGCCCGCAACTATTGCCTGAGCACCGCTCCTGGCTCGATAAGCTCTTGCAGGCACCACGCCGCAAATTGATGGTTGTAGTCCCCATGATGGCCGTCCTGGCTGTCCTGGTGCTGGTAGTTACGATGGCCCTCCTCCGGCAGTCCGATACGCGCTCGCCGTTGGAGCACTATAGCGGAGTTATCACGCGCATCGAAGGCAACGAATGGCTGATCGGCGACGACACAGAGGTCGTTATAGACTCATCAACCGAGATACATGGTCAGCCCGCAGTAGGTGCCCAGATGTCGTGTATAGCTGAGCGCCTGCCAGGCCTTGAGCGCTACCGCGCCCTCGAAATCTGGATACATGAAGGCCCAGGAACGCCAATCGTCGCTCCTGAAAGTCTACCCTCCAGGTGGCACGCCACCAGATTCTAATTTCAACTTCTACCTCCTCCGCCCCGCAAAAAGACCGGCAGAAATCGCCGGTCTTTTTGCTTGCCTGCCCGCTACTTTTCCGCATGTCGAGGCGTTAGCCACTATGTCAGCGCTGTAATAGACCAACATCACCAATCGCAGGAGGGCCAAAATCATGACTCGTCGTTCATTCACCCGCAGCTTGCTGGGAATCGCGTGGTTGGCAGCCGTGCTCCTCATCCCCTCGTTCGCGCTCGCACAGGACGGCCAGGAGGTAGATATTACGCTCAGCGAGTTCAAGATCACACCATCGAGTGCCACCGTTTCCGCGGGCCAGATGGTGCATTTCACCGTCCACAACGGCGGCACCGTGCCCCATAATCTCGTAGTGGAGCTTGAAGACCGCGGCATCGAGCAGCATCTTTTCGACACGAATCTCATGCCCGGTGAAACGCGCACCGCCGACTACACGTTCCCGGTAGCAGGCGACTGGGAGATGTACTGCCCGGTTGACGACCACAAAGGGCACGGCATGATGGGCGAGATCGAAGTTACGTCGACCACCCCAGGTGGTATGCCTGGGACGGGAAATAGCACACTACCGGAGCTATGGCTGCTAGTGTTGGTCGCTCTGCTACTTGTCAGCCTGGGCGCGCTCACAATCAGCAAGAGTATTCGGGGACGTACCGCCCGATAGCAAGTTCTACCTGTACGTTCAGCTAGTGAGCCCTGGCATCATAGGCGGCTACTTCTGTAGGGCTGATGCCGAGCCATACGTTGGCAACAACCTCCCCTACTTCCGTCCATACACGAGTGCCACCAGGGGGAGAGCTATACAAGGTTTCGATTACAGCTTTCTCCTAGCTCGTGCTCCATAAATGACAGACATTCTACCTGGGAACATGATACAAGCTAGGCATACGTAAGTTACCCATCTGGCGCTGCTCAAACTAAAGATGACCCTCAGCCCCAGAGCTGAGGGTCATCTTTAGTTTGTCGGTTTCGTTATAAAAGATATAGCAAGGTTGACCAATCATCACCAATTGAAGAAACGTAACGTTGAAACGTAGCGTTCCATAGAAGAACCTAAAGAGATACTACAGTGAACATTTGGTATTCACATGAAAGATATAACATAATCTTATATATAAGTTAGATAGAAAATGTGTAGAAAGGATTGACTTATAATCTACCTTCTGATATACTACGGGAGCGTTTTGCGTGTTCAAGTATTGCGGTACTAAGGTACCATTGTACCAGGAAATTTGAAAAGCGATAAATCCTTAAGGAGATAAGCTTGGAACATGAAGAACAGCCTTTCGAGCATGAATTAAAGCAAGAATTCGAACAGAAGGTCGAACTTAAGGCATTCTGTTTAGCTTTACAAGTCGCCTGTGAAGATATATCGCTTTTGCAACGCTTCCTGTGGGAGATAACGTCATTCAAGGAGAGGAAAACATTGGCGGGACGTTGGGAGGCAATGCGACTGCTTCTTGAGGGCAATAGTCAGGCGAAAACGGCACGCATAACTGGTTTCAGCACGAAGACGGTAAATACTTCAGCGAGATGGGCTACCGGTCCCTATACAACACATGGCTGCGCTGATGTTTTAGAGCGCATAAAACAAAGAGAGCAGGAGGCAACGCGTGGCAAGACGGACGCGGCGGAATGACGGGGATATTATAGCAGATACAGGCCCACACCCACACTTACCACCTCAGACACCACGTGACAACCACAGTGATAATCACAGGGACAACCACAGTGGTAATCACGTAATGGCCATGGAAGGAGTGGGCCTGATTCATACGAACTTCCCTAAATCAAAGCTCGTTGAGCGTCCGTCGTCTATTGCTGATCTCGCCATCAAAGAGCGAAATGCTTTAGACCGCGATGAGGGCATGACAACAGCAGAACTGACAAGCGCCTTTGAAACTGCTGTGCGCGATTCAGGAGTCTTCTCCTGGATCGGTGTTGTCTTGAATGTAGAGATGAACGAAGGCCCCCTGCTTGACGTTTACCTGAGTGAGCGTGAGGATAGGGGAAGTAACGGGAGCGCACAGGAGACCGTTGCGGATATTGTAGACCTATTTGATGACCTCGCGCTCTCTTTAGAACCCAACTCAGCCTCCACTCTACATATGATAAGAGATACCGACCTACCTACAGAGAAACTTGAGCAAGAGATCAGGAAACTCTGCACAACTTCAGAAGCCCATTTGCTCCTGTGGCAAGAGCTACTTTAGATTCCTTATCTCATGCCCACCCACAAGAACTTTGCACAAACGTTTGAGTGGTTAAAGACCTATTCTGCCCATACGCTGCCTCTTACTCGTTGGTTGGAGGACAGGCAGCGCGTGGAGCCGCGCATAGCCCTAGTTCTTGATGGCTTCAATTCTAATTCTTTAGCACATCTCTCCCTGAAGCTATCAGAGGCGGCTATAGGTCGCCCGGTGCGGCCTTTCAGCTACTACAGCGTTGGTTTCCACTACTACTGGCTCAATACATGGTCATCACTACTCAAGCATGCCAAGCGGTTAGCCAGGTACTATATTACCCCCGAAGTTGACCAGATTATGGTGCCTATTGGGGCCAGTGGTGGCGGGCTTGTTGCTTTGTTGGGGACCGCTGTTTGGGTTGAAATCTGCCAGTTGCGCGGCTGGGACGCACAATCCATAGTAAAGAGCGTACCCAAGCTAATACTTATCGCGCCAGCGTTCTGCCCGCCCGCGAAACTACTGATGCAATATAAAGAGATATACGACTTAGGGCGAAAAACGAACATTGTAAGCATACCTGAAGTCCCTATGGCAGTCAGGCAGATATGTGATCAGTCTCATGAAATTGGCCGCAGAAATCGAGCCAGAATAATTGACGCCCTATATACTTTGAAGGGCGTTGGCATGGTCGTAGATATGCTCTATTGGCCCCACGATGAAGTCTGTCCGTATCCTTGCCCGGAAGCAGGAGATATACAGCAAGCTCTAGAGGATGTCATAACCCCGCATCCAGTACTACCCTCAGCACTTCGGCTTCCAACTAACGAGATGGAAGCCGTCATAACTCATGTCAATTTTCTAAGACACACGGATACGGCGACTATAGTCCAGAGCCTTTTGCCCTGATTCTGGATCAAAATTCGATAGTACCATGAGTGACAGAGATGCCCTGCTCCATTCTCTCCACGTATTTGGCGATACAATCGGCGATTCATATAGTTATTGGTGAAAGGTAAAAGGGATGCTTACTGGCACTCGAATATCCAACTACGTCAACGGACGGTGGAGCAGCTCCACGACAGACGACCATAAGGACATTATCAATCCGGCAACGGGCGAATCGCTCGCACAAGTCCCCCTATCTAGCCAGGCCGAAGTCGCCGCTGCCGTAGAAGCAGCCTCTGAGGCGTTCCCAGGTTGGCGCCGCACGCCGCCGGAAGAGCGTATCCAGTACCTCTTCAAGCTCAAACAGCTTCTCGAGGCGCACTTCGAGGAGATAGCGCGCCTCGTCACCCTGGAAAACGGCAAGACCCTGGACGAATCGAAGGCTGAAATACGACGAGGCATAGAGAATGTGGAGGTGGCGTGCGGCATCCCCACGCTCATGCAGGGCTACAACCTTGAGGACGTGGCCTCAGGCATTGACGAGTTCATGATCCGCCAGCCCCTCGGCGTAGTCGCGGCTATCACACCCTTCAATTTCCCGGTGATGATCCCCTTCTGGTTCCTGCCGTATGCAATCGCCTGCGGGAACACCTTCATCCTCAAGCCGTCGGAGAGGGTGCCGGTGGCGATAAGCCACGTCTTCCAATTGATGGAGGAGCTTCGTCTGCCTCCAGGCGTGCTCAATCTCGTCAACGGGGCGAAAGAGGCCGTTGACGCTCTCCTCGACCACCCCTCCGTACGAGCCATCAGCTTCGTAGGCTCCACCCCGGTAGCAAGGTACATCTACGCACGCGGCGCGCAAAACGGCAAGAGGGTGCAGTGCCAGGGTGGGGCCAAAAACCACGCCGTCATCCTCCCCGACGCCGACCTGGAGATGGCGACGCGCATCGTCAGCGACAGCGCCTTCGGCTGCGCGGGCCAGAGGTGCCTCGCGGTGTCGGTGGCGGTCACCGTTGGAGAAGCGCAACGCACCTTCAGGGATGCCATAGCCGACATGGCAGGCTCCATCAGGGTCGGCTCCGGCCTCGACAAGGGCGTGCAGATGGGTCCAGTCATCACAAGTGAGAGCAAATCGCGCATAGAAGGATTGATAGCACAAGGCGCGAGCGAAGGCGCTCACCTGCTGCTGGATGGGCGTACCGCCAAAATCCCAAGCTACGAAGGTGGCAATTTTATCAAGCCAACCGTGCTGGACGGCGTACCCCCCGACAGCGAATTGCAGAAGACCGAAATCTTCGGGCCTGTCCTCAGCCTCGTCCACGCCGATAGCGTTGATGAAGCGATAGACATCCTGGCTCGCAGCAGCTACGGCAACGCCGCCTCGATTTTCACAAGCAGCGGGGCCGCTGCGCGAGAGTTCCGCTACAGAGCGCCCGCGGGCAATATCGGCGTCAATATCGGCGTGGCCGCCCCGATGGCCTACTTCCCCTTCAGCGGCTGGAAAGATAGCTTCCTGGGGGTACTGCACGGCCAGGGGCGCGATGCTGTAGAGTTCTACACCGACAAGAAAGTGGTGATCGAGCGGTGGCCGAGCGAGTGGTCTCGGAGGTTCTGAGAGGTATGGAGTGATCTCCGCGAGTGAGTGGCCTGTCGTGGCGGGCGCGTTGCTGGTAGACCCTGCCGGGCGAGTGCTTCTACAGCACCGCGACGCGAACGCCCCCACGTCGCCGAACACGTGGGCAACTCCGGGCGGGCATATCGAACCCCCAGAAACACCAGAAGAAGCAGTCCGGCGCGAGCTTTTTGAAGAGACAGGCTTGCGTATAAGTGGACCTCTAACCTTGTTTATGCACGTTATGATATATCGCGAACCTGGCGGGTCATATTATTATATGGAGGCAGACAGTGCTAGTGATGAGGCTATCCCTATCCGCGAGGTCTTTATCTTCTGTGGAACCACTACTGCCCGCCTGCAAGATTTGATACTTGGCGAAGGTGATGCGCTCGCTTTCTTAGATCCATATGAGGCCCTGAAGCTGGATTTAGCAATAAGCACAACCTATATTTTGCCTTTATTCCTCGATTCACCGGAATACCGGCAATTGGTCGATGGGGTGCATGCATGACCCAGGCCAAACCGCGTGCCCGCGACCTCGGCATCCCCTTCGACGGCACGCCCGGTCCACTCAACGCCATCACCGACGTTAGCGGCATCGAGGTTGGGCAGGTTACGCTCATCTCCGGTGACGGAGAGCTACAGGTGGGCGTTGGCCCGGTACGCACCGGCGTCACGGCTATCTTCCCACGCGGGCGGGACTCATTGGAGCCTGTATTCGCGGGCTGGTTCGCGCAGAACGGCAACGGAGAGATGACCGGCACAACCTGGGTCGAAGAGTCTGGATTCCTCGAAGGGCCGGTAATGATTACCAACACCCACAGCGTGGGCACCGTTCGCGACGCGGTAATCGCCTGGCAGGTGAAGACCCAGGCGAGGCTGCGCCTCAACAGCTTCAAGGACGGCTTCTGGTCCCTCCCGGTCGTTGGGGAGACTTACGATGGCTACCTGAACGACATCAACGGCTTCCACGTCAAAGAGGAGCACGTCTTCGAGGCCCTTGATAGTGCCCGCTCCGGCCCCGTTGAGGAAGGGAATGTCGGCGGTGGCACGGGCATGATATGCTACCAGTTCAAAGGCGGCATCGGCACCTCTTCCAGGAAGCTCGATGAAGACGCAGGCGGCTACACTCTAGGAGTGCTTGCTCAGTGCAACTTCGGCCTCAGACATCAGTTGTTGGTCGCTGGCATGCCAGTGGGTAAAGAGCTACCAATGGACTTACCCCAACCCGCACAGGCCAATCCAGCCTCAGGAGATACCGGCTCCATCATCATTGTCGTAGCTACCGATGCGCCCCTCCTACCGCACCAACTGAAACGCATCGTACGTCGAGCAACAATGGGCCTCGCGAGGACGGGCAGCATCGCGGGCAACAGCTCCGGCGACATCTTTATCGCTTTCTCTACAGCCAATCTCCAGGCTACCGAAGAGCCTGTGGCCCATGTGGACACGTTGAGCAATAACGCTATCACCCCGCTCTTCGATGCCACAGTCCAGGCTACCGAAGAAGCAATCATCAACGCCCTAGTCGCCGCGGAAACGATGGTTGGCCGCGACAACCACCGCGTCATAGCCCTCCCCCACGACCGCACCAGGGAGATACTGAGGAAGTACCACAGACTGGTCGAATAGCCCAGGTTCAAAGCTCAAGGTTCAAGGTTCAAAGTTTAGAGCGCGAAATCTAAAGTCTAAAGTTCAAAATTAGCGGATGTCCAAAGAAAAGAGGAGCGGGAAATCTGTCATTCCGAACGCAGTGAGGAATCTCCGAGCTTGGAAGTATAGATATAGTTTTAGATTCTTCGCTTCGCTCAGAATGACAGGCTAATGAGTACAGTTTCGGACACCCTCTCAGAATGACAAGAGAGAAGGATATTCTTCTTCAAGCACCGTATCAGGCATAGCGGGTAATAAGGAGCAAGTCATGAGCGACACGTTCGACAAATACCGGGAATACGTCATCACCAGCTTCGTGAAAGCAGTCCAGCCAATCGTAATAGAGAGAGCGCAAGGCGCGGTGGTAACGGACAGCGCAGGCAAAGATTACATTGACTGCTTCGCCGGGATAGCAGTAGTCAACGCCGGGCACTGCAACCCCGAAGTCGTAGCGGCAGCCAGGGAGCAGATGGAGAAGCTGGTCCATTGCTGTTCTTATGTCTACCACAACGCGCCCATCGCCGACCTCGCCGAGAAGCTGGCGCAGATCACCCCGGGACGCCTCAAAAAGAGCTTCTTCGCCAACAGCGGCGCGGAAGCTATAGAGGGTGCCGTCAAGCTGGCGAAGCTGTACACCGGCAAGACCGAGCTTATCGCTCTCACGCACGGCTTCCACGGACGTACCTGGGGCACTTTGAGCATCACGGGCAACGCAGGCCGCAAGCGTCGTGGCGGCCCTTACGCGCCAGGCGTCGCTTTCTCGCAAGCCCCTTATCTCTTCCGCTCGCAGGCAAGTAGCGCGGACGAGCTCAGCGAGCAGTGCGCCCGCTCGCTAGAGGACATCCTCCAGTTCTCCACGTCGGGCGACGTAGCAGCCTTCATAGCCGAGCCGGTGCTGGGTGAGGGGGGTATCATCGTCCCCCCACTAGACTACTTCAAAGAGGTGAAGCGCATCCTGGACAAACATGACATCCTCTTCATAGCCGACGAAGTGCAGACGGGGTTCGGGCGCACCGGGGCGATGTTCGCCGTCGAGCACTATGGCGTAGAGCCGGACATCCTGGTAACGGCGAAAGGGATCGCGGACGGCTTCCCGCTGGGCGCTTTCACCACGCGAGACGAAATCGCGGCGGCGTTCAGGCCGGGAGATCACCTCTCCACCTTCGGCGGCAACCCGGTATCGTGCGCCGCTGCATTAGCGAACATCAAGTTCATAGAGCGCGAAAACCTCAGCGCGAAGGCATGGGATGATGGAGAATATATACTCGCAAAGCTCAGAGTTTTACAGGAGCAATTTCCAGTCATCGGGGAGGTTCGTGGCATCGGCTTGATGATCGGTATGGAGCTTGTCACGGGCGACATGACTCCGGCTGCGGCGCAAGCAGAAGCTATCAGGGCTTCCTGCCTGGAGAAAGGTATCTTGATAGGAGTAGGTGGCGTATACGGCAACGTCATCCGGGTCCAACCGCCTCTCGTTATCACCAGAGACCAGATAGACTACGCGCTTGAGGCGTTAGAGCGTGCGCTGACGGAGGTTACCTGGGAGAGCCAGGCCCAGCCACAAGCTGCAATGGCTCAAGCTTAGGCTATCGCTCCTGGACGACAGACGAAAGACGACAACATAATACGATGTTCTCACGCATCACGCATCACGCATCATACCGTCGTCCATCGTCTGTCGTCCGTGGTCCGTGGTATTTCGTCTATCGTCTATCGTCTATCGTCTATCGTCCGCCTCCACCTGCACTTCGACGAGAACCTCAGGGGTCGCAACTGCGACCGTGCCGTAGAGCGGTCAGCGACCCCGGAACGCCTGCACCAGCCCCTCTCCCTCCTCTTGGGTGACTCCCTTGAGCAGAAAGTGCAGGCTGACCGAGTTGAACAAGGCAACGTCAGGGCGCACGGGGTTACTGCGGTCCATCATGCCGTAGACTCGCACGCTCGACCCCGCCAGCGCAACCTCCTGCTGCCTGGCGATTACCTGCAACAGCTCCACCCCGCAAGCCGCCACCGCCGACAGGAAAAGCTCGCTCGGCGTAATCTCTTCGCCTGGGCAGCCATTCTGGACCGGCCCATCCACCACGAAGTAGTGGTTGCGGGCGCTACACATCACCCGCCCGAACGTATCGGTAGAGTGCGCCTTCACCTCATATTCACGTATATCCGCGTTTATCATGCGACCTCCTTATCTTCTTCTATTCTCCCACCATTTCTATGATCGCCAGCACGACCCCCGTGCTACCTACAGGAAGCGTGCGCCATGTAGGTAGCCTGTATTCGCTCTTCACGGCCATGTCAAACTCCTGCTCCGTCTGATTATACTACCTGAGAATAGCTAGAGCGCAGGGCGGTAAGGCAGCAAGCTGGTTAGCTGGTTATTGCAACCGGTGTTGCGGACGTTCGTTGTTAGTGCAAGAGACGCCTATCCCCCGATGGCCTTAGCTTTTCGTAATTGGCGACAATCTAGTCCAGGTGTCACCCGGAGACCACGTTATGGCGAATGGAACCCGAAAGATACAAACATATCTGCGCTTCTTGGCGCTCGCATCACTTATTGCTCTGCTCATCGTCCCGGCTACCGGCCTCCCCCGCGTCTCAAGAGCGGAGGCCAGCCAGGTTTCGGCTCCAGAAACGACATGGCAGGCGACGGCAGTTCGCTTACCCGCCGACCCTGGTCAGATGTGTATAGATGCGACCCACCCCCACAGGTTGCTCGTCGCCGAGCCGGGCACCGGCACGGTCGCTTACAACTGGGAGAGCGGGCAGCGTAGCGTCGTCAATTCCCGCCCGTTTACCGTCTGTGGCCCACAGGGTTGGCTCTTTGCGCCGGTCGGGCCTGGAGCATCGCGCTTCAGCCTGGACGAACCGGCAGGTAGGGCGATAGCTCACCTGCCGACTGACCTCGCCCGCGACGGCAGCGCCCACGTATATGCCCGTGACGGAGCGCGCCTCTGGTCCAGCCCTGATGCCGGTCTAACGTGGGCGGCTTACCCTCTCCCCGAACCAGAAGCTGCCGATGGAGGATTCGTGGTCGCCTCCGCCGATGCTCGTGTGCTACACCGGCTGGTGTACGACAATAAGACGATGACGGAAACGTTTTACGATTCGACGGACGCAGGAGAGCATTGGCGGGCCGCAGGCTCGACGGAGTGGCGTATGAACCCCAGGGCCGCCAGTATAAGCCCACTGTCCGGCGATATCGCCCCGGTAACCGCCACGATCATTACAGGGGATAGAGGAGTGAGCGGGCAGCACTGGGGGTCCTATGTCGGCGTGCCTGGGACGGGTGCCGGAGTCGCATGGGAACATAATAGAGGGACGATCAAGTTTGTCCACACCCAGGAAGGGGTCTTGCAGTTCACCCAGGGCCTCGAACAAGCCTGGGATTTCAGCAATAGCGCCCCTGAGTTGAGCTTGGTCCCACCTCACCCTGCCCCAGGTTCGGGCTCCGGCATGCTGCGCCTGCCTTTACCGTTTCCGGTACCCGCCCAGCCCCACACCAGCACGATCCTCCTCGACGTAGTGCCATTCGCCCCTGCCAATGTCTTCATGCGCCAGGACCGGCATCTATACTATTCACCCAGGGGCGGCAGAGTCTGGCGCGAATTGCCCGACGCCCCCGGTGGCTCGTTCCTCATGACCCCTTACCTGCCGCTGACGCTTGTATCGATCAAGGACCGCGTACTTTACACGCTGTCACTGCCGGAAGCCGCCCAGCAGCTGACTACACCCGCAGTGGAGACAGGCGCTACTGGTAGCCGGTTCTTCGCTGACACGGGGCACAACCTGGCCCGGCCGTTTCATGCTTACTGGGACGCTCATGGCAGCCTGGCGCAAATTGGGCTACCACTCACCGAGGCCGTGCCTCAGGTCTCGGCAGTTGACGGCCGCATTTACCGCACCCAGCATTTCGAGCGAGCGGTGCTGGAGTACCACCCCGAAAACAATCCTCCTTACGACGTGTTGCAATCGCTCCTGGGGGTGGGGGCATATCGTGCGGGCTACGGGGCAGATGGCGCTTCGAGCCAGCATCCCGCAACGGAGGATGCCCGCTTCTTCCCGGAGACAGGCTACACTCTTGGTGGGCGCTTCAGAGCATACTGGGAGAGTCACGGCGGGCTGCCTCAGCAAGGCTATCCCATCTCAAATGAGTTTACTGAGGTGTCGGAACTCAACGGCAAGCCTTATTTGATGCAATACTTCGAGCGGGCTGTGTTCGAGTACCACCCCGAAAATCAGCCTCCGTATGACGTGCTTTTGTCGCAGTTGGGCCGCGCAGCGACGCAGACCCTGGACACCGGCCCGCACTTGCGCTGCGAAGATATGCTCGATTCACGCCTGCACGACGCCTGGACAGGCGCGCCCCAGGTAGCGGCTCAACTCGGCTGTCCCGGCACTGTAGGCGAGGGATCGACTGCATTTGAACGCTTCGAGCACGGTGCTATGCTGTGGGCAGGTACCGGAAACAGCACGAAGGCGCAAATTTTGGTGCTATACGACGACGGGCATTACAAGCAGTTTGAGGATTTATATACTGGCTCGAGGGTATGGTCAGAATGCGACCTCACGCCACCCTCCGGGCTTTTCGCTCCGCAACGGGGCTTCCAGCAAGTCTGGTGTCAGAACCAGGATGTGCGCCAGGCACTCGGCTGGGCGCTTGAGCCGGAGAGGGGAGGCGCGGGCCTGGTCCAGGAGTTCGAGCACGGTGCGGTATACGCAACATCGGCGAGTGGACAGGTAATCGCACTGCTAACCGCCGCAACCGGGAGCCGGGAGCCGACAAAGTGGACCACCCTGGCAACACCCGGCGGCTGGCAACCCTGACTCAGCATCAGTTGCTTCTCGAAGCTGCCCTACATCCACACAGCTGCTAGGTGTGCTCAGGGGGTGTCCAAAAAGCGTAGAGCAACGTGTAAATGTATGAATGTCATTCTGAGCGAAGCGAAGAATCTAGGATTTTTACTATAGTACATGCTCATAGATTTTTAGATTCTTCGCTTCGCTCAGAATGACAGGCTAATAGTTACTCTTCTTGGACACCCTCTCAGAATCGCCCACACGCACTTCTCAGCGAGCGCGTCCCAGTTATTATCGCTCTTCATTTCGCCCGTATAGCTAGACCCTACGTTTCAGCCTCTACCTCGACAGTTGTCGCAAGATAATACGCTCTCGCACCCTGTCGGGGAGCAGCCGCAATACCTCACCCAATCGCGTGATACTCCCAATCGGGTACCTTGCTCTCGGCCTCTTGCTCATAAGAGCGTGTATCACCGGACCAACCACCTCACTGATAGGGATGCCATGCTTGCCGGTCTTGATAGCGCGCTTGCGTTGGGCGGCAATCATCTTTCCGTATCGCTCCTGCACCTCAGGAGGAAGGGCCGCTATAAGCTTATCTCCACGCGCCAGGGACTTCTCCCATATCGGCGTGGCTATCCCCGCAGGCTCGATGAGGGAGACCGCGATTCCCCAGGGCTGCAACTCCATGCGCAACGTCGCCGTAAGCGCTTCCAGGGCGAACTTTGAAGCGCAATAAGGCCCCAGCAGAGGCGCTGCCACCCTTCCACTCACAGAGCCAATATTCACCATCCGCCCCCGCCCGGTGCGCAACATCGGCAGGAACGCCTGCGTCACCGCGATCTGCCCCACCACGTTCACCTCAAGCTGCCTGCGAAGCTCCTCCACAGGCAGGAACTCCAGCGGCCCTGCCACAGCTATCCCCGCGTTGTTGACCAGCCCCCCCAGCCCTCGCTCTCCGACACTCTCTGCCACCTTTCTAGCGGCAGAGGCAATCGAGCCTGCATCGGTCACGTCGAGCAGCAGAGGCACCAGCCGCTCAGACGCCTTACTCCGCAAAGCCTCGCCATCTTCTTCCTTGCGCACCCCCGCGAACACCCGGAAGCCCAACTCCGCCAGGCGCAACGCACAAGCCTCTCCAATTCCACTCGAAGCGCCCGTTACAACTACAGCACGCATACTCTTTTCCTCCCTCCCCAACATCGCTCACTCTCCCCGCTTCGTACAAGAGCACATTTCAGAACTCATAGCAGCCCACTTCGTCCATCGTCCATCCTCCATCCTCCATCCCCAACACCACCAATTTCGCACCAATTTAGGAAATTGCCCCAAAAAGCTGTCCCATTTTGCCCTCGAAATGGGATTAATTAAATAGAGATGCATTTCCGGCCTCGCCGTCCGCAGTCGAGGTCCAACCCCAAGGGTCCCGCTGGTGTCCCTGTCTTCGAGGGATCGCAACCCGCTTCCCTCGCCACCCCCGAAAAGGAGGTCTCAGCTAAGAATAACGAGTAACGAGTACCGAGTGCCACACACACCACCATCCTTCCGCACTCCGCACTCCGCACTCCGCACTCCACATTCGATACCCCGGCACAGCGCAGGTCAATCCTCACCTGGTAGGAGCGCCATGCCAACCGCTCACCGCCTTGGGTGCATCTAACTACACCCCAGGCACCGAGGGAAATCACCAGGAACCAGTTGCGGCACAGGGGCACCCAACCCTACAACCGGCAACCCAACGCGCCCGTAAGGGCATGGCGACGCCATGCCCTTACCACCGCACCCCCCATACCACACTACACCACCAAAACCCCTCCCCATAGGATCTCTGCGTCTCTACGGTAAACAAACCCATCAATTCCTTTGTGTTCTTCGTGTCTTTGTGTTCTTTGTGATTAATCCAGTACGCATCACGTTCTGTCGTCCGTCGTCCGTCGTCCGTCGTCCGTCCATCCTCGGTATATGATATGCTATCATAAATACCTTGTCGCCAGCGCCAGGTCTGAGCATCAGCATCACGCTCCATGCTTTCAAGACGTTATAATTGGATGCCCATACCCGATACCTAGCAAGGAGTCTTATGCAAACTGACGGTTCCACACCCATGTTCGAGGGAGAAGGCACGCTCGCTGGGCGGTACCGGCTCATCGAAAAGGTAGGCGAGGGCGGGGCCGCCGAGGTCTTCCGCGCCAGGGACATCCGCCTCGACCGCATCGTGGCGATCAAGCTGCTGCGCCCCCAGTATACCCACGACGCCGCCTCGCGCAAGCGCTTCGTGGTAGAAGCCAAGGCCGCGGCTGCCCTCTCCCACCCAAACATCGTGGACATATACGACTTCGGTGAGGCCGACGATGGCGCGATGTTCCTCGCCATGCAGTTCATCGAGGGTAAGAACCTCAAAGACATCCTCCACAAGCGCGGTCGCCTCTCCCCCGCCGAGACTATAACCATAGCGATACAGGCGTGCTACGCTCTCACCGCCGCCCACTCCAAGGGGCTGATACACCGCGACGTGAAGCCCCAGAACATCATGATAGATGAGCGTGGCAATGCTCATCTCACCGACTTCGGCGTGGTCAAGGCCCTCTCAGGCCCCTCCCTCACCCAGTCTGGCATGACCTTCGGCACCGCCGCTTATCTCTCCCCGGAGCAGGCCACGGGCGAGCCAGTAGGCCCCGCATCCGACATTTACGCGCTCGGCTGCGTCATGTACGAGTGCCTGTCGGGTCAACCACCATTCACGGGCGACAACCCGGCAATAGTCGCCTACAAGCAGGTGTGGGAGCAGCCGCAACCGCTGCATGAGATGGCCCCCGAAGTCTTCCCCTCCCTCGAAAGCGTCATTATGCGCTGCCTGAGCAAAGACCCACAGCGGCGCTACCCCAACACCGAAGCGCTGGCGCAGGAGCTGGTGACACTGAGCGTCTCCTTCAACCAACCGACTCAGGCCGTCTCCCTGGGGGCAATGGCCTCCCTACCTAACGGAGGACATTGGACGCCAACCGGACAGCGCGCTTCCGCCGAGATGAGCCAGCCCATCCCGATGCCTGCCACTCCCACAGGAGGCCCAGGGGGTAGAGCCGGATATCCAGGGCAGAGCGTAGCAAATCCCCCTCATAGCGTGCCTGTTCCCAGAGTGACCCCGCCACCTCAGAAGGCCACATCGAGGGCACAGCAGTCATCCCCTCCAACCCCACCGCCCAGGGCACCCGTTTTGGTGAACACAGGAGGTAGGAGAGATGCAAGCTGGGTGCCGATGGCCGTTATCGCGCTCCTATTGCTTGGCCTGGGAGGGGTAGGCGTGTGGCTGGGGAGTACCCTTATCGGCCCCAATAACCCCGCATCCGCGACCCCCACTGCTACTCTGGGGGAGGTTATACTCCCACCTACCGGCACTCCACAGCTACCTGATGCGACCTCTACCATAGCTGCGCCCACTGCGGTCCTGGTGCTGACCCCCACCGAGACGGTCACGCTCGTCATAACGCCAACCGAAACGCTCGCCCCTCCGACGGAAGTGCCCCCTCCGCCTAGCGAGACTCCTGAGCCACCCACACCGGAGCCGCCAACGCCAACGACGGAACCCCCGCCTGAGCCTACTGCCGAGCCTACAGTCATTATCGAACCGGAGCCAACGGCAACCATCGAACCTGCGCCTGTTGACGACACCCCCACGCCTGACCCGATAACCGAGACCCCAGGCACAATTACCATACAGGACACGACCTTCACGGGCGGGTACAGAAACGGCAATGGCCTTTACCACAACGTCACAGCAACGTGGGTTTACGGCAGGGGCACGCAGTACCACACTATGACCGCCAGCTTCGACCTCGACAAAGCCCCTAAAGGAGAAGGCAGTCTCACTATGGTGGCGGTAGACTCCGAGGACATTGCCAAGACCCGCATCGTGATAGCAATCAACGACACCGAGATATTCAGTGGCCCCAATCCCTTCCCCAACGATACTGTAAACGACCCCAGCGGCCCCGGCAACTGGGGCACCCACACCTGGCCCGTCCCATCCAAGACCCTCAGGAAAGGCTCCAACACCCTCACCATCAGCAACCAGAGTCTCAGCAACTGTATACGTTGCGCCAACTTCTTCATGCTAGATGTCGCCACCATCTCCTGGGGCAGAGAATAACCTGCTATCAAAATGAGCGCCCCAGGCGCTCATCCGCTTTCGTCTTTCGTCTTTCGTCTTTCGTCTTTCGTCTTTCGTCTTTCGTCTTTCGTCTTTCGTCTTTCGTCCGTCGTCCGTCTAGGGAGCCGCCCCGATAAGTATATCGCGTAATGCTCCCTCACTCTCACGTGGAGAGAGGGCTATCACTTCGTCCCTGGGCACCAGTCGGGTATCGCCCCTGGGGATCAATACACTGCCGTCGCGTAACACAGCGGATATGACCACGTTGGGAGGGAAGCTGATCTCGGCCAATGACTTCCCCGAAGCGGGCGATCCATCCTCAACCGTCGCCTCCACCAGCGAAAGCTGGCCGTGCTTCAAGGCGATGAGATGGACCAACCCGCGCTGAGGTATCTCCTGCTCGATGATGCTCAAGAGGATGTTGGTAGCCGAGACCGTAACATCTATGCCTAACCGCCTGAACAACTCTTCATTCTTGGGGTTGTTGACGCGGGCGATGGCGCGGGGCACGTGGAAGAGTTTCTTCGCGGTCTGGCATATCACCAGGTTGTCCTCGTCCTCTCCCGTCACGGCTACCACCACGTCGGCGCGTCCCATGCCCGCCTCCTGAAGGGTATCCATCTCGGCCCCATCCCCTTCCATCACCACCGCACCGAACCGCTCATAGTAGGTCGCCACCTTCTTGGGGTTCTTCTCGATAAGGAGCAGTTCGTACCCCTCATTCACCAGGGTCTTAGCAAGGTAATACCCCACCTTGCCGCCACCTACGATGATTATGTACATACTTTCAATACCTCTCTGTGGTCC
>DATEOC010000050.1:0-32455 GCA_035274425.1 Chloroflexia bacterium | reverse complement strand
TGATCGGGTTGGGGCAGAGGGCGGGCACGGGGACCCGCCCCTACAAACTTCACCTATATGCAAGATACACCACTCAGAATGACATTCGTTGCTTCACATCACCCTTTACGCTTTTCGGACGCCCTCTGAGAAAAAAGGCTTAATCTAATGGAAGTCCATGCACCACAATCCGCACTCCGCACTCCGCACTCCGCACTCCGATGGTGGGCTTCACCGGGTGTGCGGGAAGTGCGCAGGCTAGCGGCGCTTCCGGCCATTATTACCTTCATAATGCTATGGCCTGCCCTCCTCAACCAGGGTGTGCTTGCCCCTACCGACATCGTCGCCTATGACCCTCTAACCGGCAATTTCACACCTGGAGAGCCGAGGCCCCTCGCCGAAAATCCCCTCCTTACCGACCCGGCTGACCAGGGCGTTCCCTGGCGGCTCTACGCCCGTAGCGAGCTTGAGTCGGGACGTTTCCCCCTGTGGAATCCTTACAATCTGCTCGGTACGCACTTCCATGCTAACCTCCAATCGCAAATATTCAACCCGTACACGCTGCTGTGGTTCCTCCTCCCATCGTTGTGGGGCTTCGGCGCGATAGTGGCGCTCAAATGGACCCTCGGCGGACTCGGCATGGGGCTGCTGCTACGGCGACTGGGGCTGGGCATGGGTCCAGCCGTATTCGGGTCGGTGGCGTTCCAGCTGGCGGGGCCTAACGTGGCGTGGCTGCAATGGTCCATAGCGGACGGTCTATTGTGGGTGCCCTGGCTGCTGTGGGCGGCGCTGGGGTGGCTCGATACCCGCAGGCCAGGCTGGCTCGCGGCGCTCTCCTTCTTCATCGCTGCCGAGATACTGGCATCGCATATAGAGACCTCCTTCCACGCGCTCCTCTTCATGGGCTTATTCGCACTGGCCGGGTGGATGGCGATAGCGTGGCACGGGCGGGAGCGCTGGCGGGTGCTTGGCGGTATCGTGGCCGCCGGGGCGCTCGGCCTGGCATTATCAGCCGTGCAGCTCCTCCCCTTTCTGGACGTGCTGACCTCAAGTTACCAGTGGGCGTTGCGCCAGGTGACCCAGATCGGGGAGGTATCGCAAGCGCCCATGCACTGGCTCCTATGGCTCACGCCGAATGGCCTCGGTTGGCCCGACGCCTACCTGGGCGAGAGTAACTGGATAGAAGCTAATCCCTACGTCGGGGCGCTGACGCTGCTGCTGGCTGTGTGGCTTTTGGCTGTGGAGTTTCTGCAAGCCAGGAGCAAGAGGCTGCCTGTTGAAGCTGAGGAGGCGGAAGGGTGGATGCCTCCTCCAGCGGCCACGCGAGGGCCGAGCACCAGGGGTGTCAGGCGCATAAGGTGGGTAGACATTTGGGCATCCTTCTCGCCCCGCAAAGCGCCGTTCTGGGCGGCGACGCTGGCTATCGCCGCGAGCATGGCTTTCGGGGTGCCGCCCTTGAGCTACCTACGCCTCCTGCCAGGCTTCAGCAGTAGCATCAACACGAGGCTAATTAGCGTAGCGGGAGTATGCCTCGTCGTGCTGGCCGCGATGGGGTTGGACAGGTTACTCTCCCTGCGGGGTAGCGTGCTGCCCAGGCGGTGGGGGTATATGGTGGGAGTGTTCGCCTTCGCTAGCGTGCCCTTCCTTTTGATAGGCTTGAGCGTGTGGACCTTCAAGAGCGATCCGCCGGAGCCTTACGTGCGTTCATGGAAGACGTGGGCTTTCGCGCTCTTCTGCATAGGGGTGTCGCTGATAGTCGCGCGTTTGCTTGGTTGGATAAGGCCGAGGACCCTGATTGTGCTCGCCGTAGGCGTGCTGCTGGCCGACATGGTCTCGGCGAACTTCAACTTCAACCCTACCGCCAAATTCGAGACATTCTATCCCCCGAACAAGATAACAGACTTTCTGGCATCTCGCGGGCCTACCGAACGGGTGGCGGTCGTCGGGCCATACGCGGGGGCCAACATGCTCCTCCCCTATAAGATCGCCGACTTTCGCTCCTACGACGCCACGCACGATAACCGCTATGTTAAGTACACGGAGCTGATGAGTCCCGGCACATTCCAGGTGCGGGATGCCAGCTACCCCACCCACCTCTTGCTGGTAGAGCCGAGCGCGGTGTTGCAGGCCGCGGTGGGTATACGGTGGGTGGTGGTGCCCGTCAATGAGGACCCGACCTCCTGGCAGCCTGCCACCGAGAGTGGGCCGGTCTACAATCTGGAGCTTGTGAGTAACGACTTCTGGGTTTGGGAGAATAGATATATTCGACCTTACGCTTATTTTGCCTCCCGCATACAGGTCGCGCCTGACGAAGCGACAGCGTATCGCCGGATGAAGGCGCTCACAATTGATCGAATTGACCAGGTGCATATAGAAGACCCTGCGGGCGCATTCCCTGGGGGAGTCGAGTCGTCGGATACCGGCGCACCGATCAGTGACCGTGAAGCGGAGAGCGTAACGTTGGATAAAAATGTGCCTGGGGAAATAGTCGTAAATGTTGAAGCTGAACGGACCCGCCTGCTGGTGGTGAATGAGGGGATCGAGGATGGGTGGCGTGCTTACCTGGATGGCTCGCCCGTGCAACTGTTTCGTGCGAATTACCTGGTGCAGAGCGTAGTAGTGCCTCCTGGCCCTCATACCGTCAGATTGGCGTACGAGCCGAGGGCTTTCCTGGTGGGGGCGATAATCAGCGCGGTTGCGCTCGTGCTCTGGCTTGCGCTGATCGCCTTTTCCGTGTGGCGCATGTCTAGACGGGATATGAGCTAATACCTAGAATGAATTGCTTTGATTTTGTATTCTGAATTTGACCCCTGTAGGGGTCAAATTCAGAATACAAAACTAATATGGGATCTGAGTGTTGAAAGGTACTCAAGTAGTCATGCCTATTCGAGGCCGTATTGTTGCATACTGGCGTCTGCTCCACCCGGTGCCATCCCTGATGACGGTGCTGGCGGCGGGGGCATTCGTACTGCTGGCCGCGAGAGGACTGCCTCCTGTTGGTTTACTGGTGCATCTCCTCCTCATTGAGACAGCTATGCAGTTCTCCATATCTGCTTTCAATGATTACTTTGACCGCGAGGTAGACGCGGGGCGCGCAGAAAAGCCCGTAGCGATGGGGGCTATCGACCCTCGTGTTGCATGGGCGCTGGGGTTAGTCCTGGGAGCGTCGGCCATCTTACTGGCTGTACCCCTGGGGCTGTGGGTTACTCTCCTGACGGCCATCGGACTTGGTGGGGGGCTTCTGTATGACGCGGGGCTGAAGTACACGGCTTTCTCCTGGCTTCCCTTCTCGATAGCTTTCCCGACGCTGCCGCTGTGGGCCTGGGCCGGGGTCCACCCCGATGGGCAATTCCCAGCTCGACTGTGGTGGGTAGTGCCCGTCGCGGGTGTGCTGGTGCTGGGCATACACCTTGCAGATACGGTTCCCGACATCGCCCGCGACACCGAGGCCGGAGTGCGCGGTCTTGCTCATAGGCTGGGCTTGCGAAGCTCGCTGGCGCTATGCTGGGGCGCATTCGCGGGGGCGCTGTTATTGACACTGGCGTTGTGGAGCGTGATAACCTATCGCGCTGAGTGGTACTTACCCGGTTTGGTAGCCAGCGCGCTTCTCATGCTCATGGGTGTGCTCACTTACTTGAGGGACTCCACGAAGGTCAAGACCATGTCTCTCCTCTTGGAGATGGGGGCGATAGTGCTGGCGGTCGGCTGGCTTGGGGCGATAATGCTGTAATTGGGAGGAGTTAAAAGTGCAAACGATCAATCAGATCATCATTGTTGACTACCGCCCTGAATGGGCCGAGGAGTTCGCGGCGATAGCGCGCCCTCTCCAGGAAGCGTTGGGTGAGCTAGCATTGCGGATCGACCACATCGGCTCTACCGCCGTACCGGGTCTGGCGGCTAAGGATGTCATTGACGTGCAGATCACAGTCCACGATCTCACGCCCGACCTGGAAGCGGCTTTCCAGAGAGCCGGATATTCACGCACGAGCCATAATAAGGACCACAGGCCGCCAACCGCCACAGGTCCGGACCGGGATTGGGAGAAGCAGTTATACAACCAGCCTGCCGGTGCGCGCCGCGCCAACGTCCACGTGCGCCGGGCAGGAAGTGGAAATGGACGCTATGCGCTCCTCTTTCGTGACTACTTGCGCGCGCACCCGCTTGCATCGTCGGCTTATGCGCAGGCAAAGGTGGCCCTTGCCCAGCACGGACCCACCGACTGGGACCTCTATTACGACGTCAAAGACCCTATCTGCGACATTATCATGGCGGGGGCAGAAGATTGGGCAGCTTCGACGCGCTGGAGCATCGAGCATTATTCATAACAAGCCCAGTATGCGGGTTTGGGACGAAAGACGAAGGACGAAGGACGAATGGAGTTGTCAATCGGGGTTGTTATGAATTCTTAGCTTTGGAGTGTTATTCATGAGAGAAACTAACATAAATGTAGGTCGAGCTTTGGTTGCTAGCGTAGCTGCCGGCACTGGCTACCTGGCCTCTACGTGGCTCGACAGCAAGCTGAGCAGTCATCCGTTCAATGATTTGAAGTTGGTAGGGCAGATATTCACCACTAAATCGCCCTTGTGGCAGATGCAGGGGGTTGTCGGGCATTATGGCTTCTCGGTGATAGTGGCATTCACCTATGCCGCGTGGTTTTACAGAAGCCTCCCTGGACCGCCCTGGCTAAGGGGATTGATATTTCTACAGATTGAAAATACATCTCTATATCCTCTAGGCCTCGCTATCGGCGTCGATAGGCTCCACGCGGGCATCAAACGCGGACAGCTACCCCCTCTAGCCAATATGAAGACATTCAAGGGACAAGTCGTGCGCCATGTGGCGTTCGGCCTGATGTTGGGTGCGATATACCGACCTAAAGATGGTGCTAAGGACCTTACGCAAATGTGATGGAGGCTGTATAATCCAAAGAAAGAGGTAAGATAATGTTCGACAGCATTTTGAACAGGGTGAGGCCGGAGCGGAAGTACAGCAAGGAGGAGTTACAGAAGCGCCTCCCTCCCGGCCAGTCGCTGACCGAGAAGTGGCCCGTGCTACATTATGGTGGCGTGCCGGACGTGCGGCTCAAAACATGGACCTTTCGCGTGTTCGGGCTGGTGGAGCAGCCGGCGATCTGGACCTACGAGGACTTCATGGCCCTCCCGCAGGGTAATACTGAGAGTGTGGATATCCACTGTGTCACGCGCTGGTCGAAGTTCGACAACGTCTTCGAGGGCGTGCCGTATATGGAGATACACAACCGCGTGAAGCCGAAGCCGGAAGCTAAATACGTGCTGGTCCACGCCGAGCAGGGCTTTACCACGAACGTCCCCCTGGCCGACCTACTGGCCCCAAACGTGATCCTCGCCCATAAGAACAATGGCGAAGAGCTCACCGAGGAGCATGGCTGGCCCCTTCGATTGGTGGTGCCGCACCTCTACTTCTGGAAGAGCGCCAAGTGGGTGCGCGGCTTCGAGTACCTGGCCGAAGATACCCCAGGCTTCTGGGAAGACGCGGGCTACCACATGCGCGGCGACCCCTGGCAGGAAGAGCGATACGGCGGGGGGTGGTAACGGGTGATATGCGCTTACGTTCCGTACACATCCTAATAGCGGTAGTTGCGTTGTTGGTCCTCGGGGTCGGGATCGGCGGCGCGATTTTTGTGCCAGGGCAGAAGAGTGTCAGCGAGTCTAGAGAGGTTGCAGGGGTGCTTGACCCTTTGACACCCAGGGCGCAGACTTCAACTCCTCCTATATCTACTTCGAGTATCCCTCCCACTGTTTCGCGGAGTGCCATATTGCCGTCTGAAACAGTGGTGGCCTTCTCGACTAGCACGGAGGTGTCGTCCATTTCAGGTGCACCTACTCAGGCGATAGTCGCTTCTGTGCCTACCGTTTTGGCAGCACCGGCTACTTCTGCGCTCGCACCCACCCAGGTTTTGGCTGTTGAGCCTCCAAAGCCTACTTCCGCCCCCCAGGTGAAATTGGCGGCACCTACAAGCGTGCCCATTCCACCAATTGCGAAAGAGGAGCGTGTAGGTGGCCCCGTTCTCGTGCCCAATGACCATGATGGGCCGCGATGGGTGACATTGCAGATAGGCCACTTCCGCAACGAGAACTTCCCGGAGGAATTGCAGCATCTGCGGAACAACACTGGAGCATCCGGGGGTGGCGTGACCGAAGTGAGTTTGAACGAGGCGGTGACTCGCAAGACTGCATCACTGCTGATAGAGCGTGGATACAAGGTAGATATTCTGGACGCTACCGTGCCGGTGGGCTATGTTACGGACATCTTCCTGGCAATCCATGCGGACGGTAGCGAGAGCAGCTTCTGGCGGGGCTTCAAAGCAACCCCGCCCTGGAATTCGGTACCTGCCTCCAATGAATTCGTGCGCATCCTGTACGAAGAATATGGGCAGGCGACTGGGCTACCCACCGACCCCGTGACCAGCGTCGGGATGGCCGACTACTACGCCTTCAACCCGGTGACTTATAGGCACGCCGTCAGCGCGGGTGTGCCCGGAACTCTCCTTGAGATGGGCTTCGTGACCAACCCTGAGGACAGGCGGGTGATGACGCAGGAGCAGGATAAGGTAGCGTGGGGCATAACGAACGCAATAGACCGCTACTTCCGCTCAGGCGTGGCTGGTAAGACCCCTACGCCCTACCCAAGCTTCACCCCCACTACGATGCCCACGTATACATCTACACCTACATCCACATCGACCTCAACCTCCACAAATACACCTACCGATACAGCTACAACCGTGCCTACTGAGCTTGCGGAATGGGCGACAGCCACCGCCGCCCTTATCACCCCCGCACCGCCTACCGCCACCCCCGTGCTGCCTCGGCCCAGCAACACGCCCGTGCCCACACCCACACCACTCCGTGGCGTCATTACGGCGGACGGTAGGTGGTTGCCACCGCTGTCGCCGCACGTGCGCGGGCTGCCGCAGCCGGGCAGCTCCGCGCCACCGGTGCTCCTAACAGCCGAGGATGATGAGAAGCTAATGACGGCGACAGGCCGCGACGAGATTCAATCGTGGCAGCAATTCTACATACCTGAGCTTGGGCGCAGCGTGTGGAGAAAAGGTCCTGTTAGGCCAATTAGGCACTAGTAGGCAGAAGGTCTTACATCTACTCACTAGTGCCTACTTGGTCTCTCCAATGGAGAGAATTTTTTATTTCTTCATGAAAATAGGAGCCTGCGGCTCCTATTTTCATGAAGAAATAAAGTGTTTTCTAAAGGTTTCGCACGGTTCGATGCGATTCTCGCAAATTTGGAGGTTTATATCTTCTCACTGTTCTCGCCACAGGCGGTCCAACTCCACATCGTCCCACGAAGAGGGGTCGTCTTTAGGCTCAAGGTGGGTGAATACTGAGCTCTTGGGGAGGGTCTGAGTCAGGTCGCGCTCTATTTGCTCGCAGAGGGCGTGGCCGCGTTGCACGCTCCACTTGCCTGGCACCAGCACGTGCATGGAGATGAAGCGGCGCTGCCCCGCTACCCGCGTGCGCAGAGCGTGAAACTCCACCTGTTCGGCCTTGTACTTAGAGAGTATGTCGGCAATGATCTCCTGGTCGGGAGGTGGCATCGCGGTATCGAGCAGCCCGTGCGCCGAATCGTTCATCAGACGCGCCGCTATCCAAACGATATTGGCCGCAACCGCGAAGGCTACAATCGGGTCCAGCACAAACCAGCCAGTAAGCTGTACCAGCACCACAGCCGCCAGCACCCCCAGGGAGGTCCATACGTCGGTCAGGAGATGCTGCCCACCCGCTGTGAGAGTGATAGAGCGCAAGCGCCGTCCAGCCCGCAGAAGCACGACGGCCACGCCGCCATTGATGCCCGTCGCTACGAGCGATACGACTGAGCCTAAGCCTACATTCTCCAGGGGTTGCGGGCTGAACAGGCGACCCCACGCCGCCCATGCAATACCCGCCGCAGCTACAAGTATCAAAGAGCTTTCCACCCCGCTGGAGAAGTATTCCGCTTTGGAGTGGCCGAATGCGTGTTCCTCGTCGGGCGGGCGCGAGGCGACCGTGAGCATCCAGAAGGCTACCCCTGCCGCTATCAAATTGATAACCGACTCGGTTGCGTCCGATAGGAGGCCCACCGAGCCTGTAAGGAGATACGCTCCAAACTTGAGGCCGATGGTCAGCACAGCCGCCACGAAAGAGAGCAGCACGAAGGAACGTGCTGGACGCTCAGATGTCGTGGCTATTTGCGGGTGAGGATGCTCCGCCTCGTTTATCGCTTGCTCTGCCATATCGCCTGCTGCTTGTTGATTTCTAAGGCTCCAATGGAAGTCGCTGTAGGGGCGTGGCGTCGCCACGCCCCTACATGTTGAACGCTTCCAGGCGGAAGCCCTACTAATGTTATACTGAACTGCCGATGATAGCAAACATAGACCAGATAAACCACCAACCTGTAGAAGCACCCGATTTCTCCCCTGCCGAAGTGTACCGTGAGCGTTGCGAGCGATTCCAGCGCCTGTGCAACGTTGAGACGGAACGGTGGAACCTGATCGGGAACGTGCGTCTATTCACCTTTCTGCTTGCCGCAGCGGGCCTCATGTGGGGCATCTGGCAGGGCCTCACTCTGGTTTGGGTAGCGGGCGTATTGCTCCTGGTAGGGTTCTTTGCGCTCGTGGTGTATCACAACAGGGTCGGTAGATTGAAGCGGCGCTACGAGGAGCTATACAAAATAAATGACGAGGCCGGAAAGCGCCTCGCCCGAAGGTGGGACGAGCTTCCCTTGCGGCACACCTTCCGAGCCACTGCGGGCGACCCATACACTGCCGACCTCAACATCTTCGGCCACGCTTCCCTCTTCCAACTGGTAGAGACGGTGGGCACGCATATCGGCGAGGAGACGCTGGGGCTATGGCTGCGGGAGTTCGCGCCTCCTACTGTTGTGAGTGAGCGCCAGGGGGCTGTTGCCGAGCTTGCCCCCCTGGTGGACCTTCGCGACGAGCTTACGTTACGTGGCAGGCTGATGGGTGAGGAGAAGCCTGATCCCGCGCCTTTCCTGGAATGGGCTGAGAGCGCATCGTGGCTGCCGCATCGCCAGTGGTTGGTGTGGGGGTCCAGGGCTAGCGTCGCGCTCTTATGGACATTTATTTTGCTCCAGGTATTCGGGGTGGTGCCTTACCCTGTTTGGTTCGCCTTCGCGTTAGCTAACTTCACATTCAGCCTGACGCTGGGTAGAAAGGTCTATCAAATCCTGTCGCAGGCCACGGCGGGGGAGGCGGGGTTCAGCCACTATGCGGCCTCCTTTGAGATGCTATCGAACGCTAAGTTCAAATCGGCTGCGCTCAAGCATCTACAGGCCACGCTCGCACCAGCAGGAGTGCCCGCTCACGGCCACATGCGCCGCCTGCACAGGTTGACGACCTTTGTAACCCCTCCCTCCTCGCAGTTGTATTTCCCGATACAGGCGCTGACGCTCTGGGACGTGCATCTCCTGGAGGTGTTTGAGCGGTGGCAGGTATCGGTAGGGAAGGAGGCGCGGTCCTGGCTCAACGCCCTGGGCGAGTCCGAAGCGCTCTCGGCCCTGGGGGTGCTGGCCCATGACAACCCGCGCTGGGCGTTCCCGGAGGTCGACTCCGGCGCACCGTCGCTCCAGGCGCGAGAATTGGGCCACCCGCTTCTGCCCGGCGGTGAGCGCGTGTGCAACGATGTCGAGGTAGGGCCGCCCGGCACCTTCTTGCTGGTGACAGGCTCTAACATGTCGGGCAAGAGCACGCTGTTGCGGGCGATTGGAACGAATATAGTGCTGGCGGGTGCGGGTGGGCCTGTGTGTGCGTCGGAGATGCGCCTGCCTCCAGTGTCGCTCTGGACGAGCATGAGGATAGAGGACTCGCTGGAGCGTGGCGTCTCCTACTTCATGGCCGAGCTGCAGCGTCTCAAGCGTGTCGTAGAGGCTGCCCGCGCCTGCCGTGAGAGGGGAGACAGGAGACTGTTCTACCTCCTAGATGAAATCTTGCAGGGCACGAACACAGAGGAGCGGCAAATAGCGGCTCGACGTGTAATTATGTACCTAGTAGAGCAAGGCGCGCTAGGTGCGGTCTCGACCCACGACCTGGGCCTGGCTGACGTTGAGGAGGTAGCAAAAGCCGCCAGCCCTGTTCACTTCACCGAGACGTTCCGCGACGGACCTGCCGGCACAGAGATGACGTTCGATTACAAGTTGCGGCCAGGGTTAGCTACATCAACCAATGCTCTGAGGTTGATGGAGATGGTGGGTTTGGATTTCGAGTAAACAACGATAAGTATTTCTTATCGGCTTTACCTCTGCTAATTATCGTGGTCAGTCTTGTCAAGGATACGTTTTATATACGTAACTGCGAACGCGAGTCCGACCATGCCAAGTATAAGGCATTCCGCTAGAATTCTAATGTTGCGAAAGTCCCAGGTTCTACCATTCATCAAGCTATTTACAAAGCTAACTCCCTGTAAGACGCCGACAGCCAGAAGAGAGGCGAGACCAAGCAAGATAACGAGGACAAGGAAAAGAACAGGTATAGGGTAATGCCTTATTCTCCTCAGCAAGGTCCTGCGCGCCTGTGCCAGCTTCGGGGCGGAACCTGGGTCGGTGAGTATGAGCGGCGTCTTCTTTTTCATTTGCTAGCTCAGCTTACTCAACCGATGTAGCACTAAGCCTATATCGTCATCGAAACGAATCATGTTAGCAATAGAATACGCGCCTGGGTCGAGGTTTATCTCTAGATATTGAGCTGCTTCGATTTCATCACCCCTATTGGCGGAGCCAAAGAGATATAGCGGCTCCGGGCCGACGTCAAATACAAGACCACTTTGCTTCCATGCTTCAACAGCTATTTCTGCGAGGGCTTGAAGCACCGCATCATCGTCATCAGAATACATACACCTCACGAGCATCCCACGCGACTTTCCGCTTTTAGTAGCCAACCAGGCAGTTTGCATTTTCTCACCGCCTAGAACCAGACCTTTGCCTTTGTGAACATCTATAATCCCCAGGTAACCATTGAGAGAAATGTCGACAGCTCTGTCATAATCTGTAGCAGGCGCACTCTTTTCGTTCCAGCGAAAATTCGCCTGGACCACGCGTCCACCACTGGGAGCATCAATACCTTCCCAGTACGGCAGATATTCCCTTGAGAGCAATATCAGTGGGCCAACATCGCTCTCAATCCATGATAGCTTATCCTGGTTGTCTCGCATGATTTCATCCGCTAGTGCTTAAAGTGCCTCTTCCGCGTGAAGACCATCGCAAGCCCTGCCACGTCCGCCGCCTCTATTACCGCGTCATCGTTGACTGAGCCGCCTGGTTGGATGACTGCCGTCACGCCCGCCTGCGCTGCGGCTTCTATACCGTCTGGGAAGGGGAAGAATGCGTCGGAGGCCATCACCGAGCCAAGCGCGTGCGTGCCTGCCTTCTCTGTGGCTATCTTCACCGCGTCTACTCGACTGGTCTGCCCGCCGCCGATGCCTACGGTAGTGAGCTTGCGTGCCAGTACTATAGCGTTGGAGCGGACGTGCTTGACAGCACGCCATGCGAAGGTGAGGTCGGCTATCTCCTCAAGTGTGGGGTGGCGCAGGGTGACAGGTTCCATCGCTATCTCATCGTCTACAGCATCGCGGGTTTGCACCAGGAAGCCGCCGCTTATCTGCCGGAAGGCTAGCTGGGAGGCCATTTGGTCTTTGTGCTCCTCTTCTTCGGGATCAGGCACAGCCAGGAGGCGTAGGTTCTTTTTGCGGGCAAGAATCTCTATTGCCTCCTCCGAGAAGCCGGGGGCTACCAGCACGTCGAAGCGGGTCCTGGCGATGTGGTAGGCAAGCGCGCCGTCCACGTACCTGTTGATGCCGACGATCCCCCCGAAGGCTGACTGCGCGTCTGCCGCCAGCGCCCTGCCGAATATCTCCGCGATGTCATTCTCGTCAGCTCCGCAGGCGATACCGCAGGGTGTCGCGTGTTTGATGATAGCGACGGCAGGCATTGTATAGTCGCGTACCAGCCCCAGGGCGGCATCCGCATCTAGCAGGTTGTTATAAGATAGCTCCGGCCCATGTAGCTGCTTGAGCGAGCCGACGAGCGTGGCCCCTGAGGCGGACAGGTCGTCCCTGTAGAGCGCGGCCATCTGGTGCGGGTTCTCGCCGTAGCGTAACGCTTGCTCCTGGGTGAGGTTGAGGGCGAGATGGGGAGGAAAATTTTGGATTTTGGATTTTGGATTTTGGATTGGTTCCATTTTGGATTGTGCTAGTGTGATACTGCCTTCTGCCTTCTGCTTATTGCCTTCTACACTGTCGTCCGCCGTCCGCCGTCCGTCGTCCACGAGGAACCGAGCGATGAGCGTGTCGTACTCTGAGACGTGCCGGAAAGCTTTGGCGGCCAGGTGGCGGCGGGTGGTTTGGCTCACTTCGCCCTGCTCGCGCCACTCGGAGATAACTGAATCATAATCTGCGGGGTCGGAGAGGACCACGACTGAGGCGAAATTCTTGGCGGCGGCTCGTATCATCGTGGGGCCACCGATATCTATCTGTTCGACTGCTTCTTCCAGGGTGACGTCTTCTTTGCTGATTGTTTGGGCGAAGGGGTAGAGGTTTACCGCCACCAGGTCTATCGCTTGCAGGCCATGCTCCTGTAGCTGCGCCATCTGTGCGGGGTCGTCACGCCTGGCGAGGATGCCTGAATGTATGCCTGGGTGAAGGGTCTTGATGCGCCCTCCTAATATCTCCGGGAAGCCCGTCAGGTCGCTTACCGTATACGCCTCGACGCCTGCTGCTTTCAGTCGAGCTTTCGTACCGCTCGTCGAGTAGATGCTGGCCCCCATGTCGGCCAGCGCCCTGCCGAGGGTTTCTAGATTGGTAGGGTCTGATACGCTGATGATGGCGTTGAAGGGTTGGTGAGAGCTAGGGGGCATGGGGGTCTCCTGGTGGCTGTTTGATTTGCGTGCATTTTACCCTAGCATAAGGCAAAAATGTAGGGGTAGGTTTACCAACCTACCCCTAAGAAGTAATCTGAGAGCCTAACCTTGTAGATATTAACCTTCCTGCCTGATGAAAATAATCGTTACCAGTGCGTCTGGCTACAGGGTGCTTGACTATCGCAAACACGGTATGGTCGTTGCTCCCCAGGTAAGCCCTATCTGCGCCAATGCTTTCTCGGGTAAAAGTTACGCCAGCAATCAGCTCCCACCACTGCCTGTACCATCCGTTGAAGCTATAGAATACAACGACGGCCGGAGTATGCTCCTCAATCCTTTCCTTGATATGCATCGCCCGTAACGGTGCGTAGTGTCCTCTGTAAAGATCACGCGTGCGGAGTTGGGGAAGTAAAGAGGAGTCAGCATACAGCCACTTTCCTGTGTGCGGCGACGGCAGAGGCAAAAGTTCCAGTAAGCAAGTGTCCGAGTCGGACTTACCCAGGTTGGTAGCCTGGTATGACTTCACTTCCTGGAGTGTTGGGTTCTTGCCCTCTATAGACAACAAGATACGGATGAGCTTGTTCCACGTTGGCTGTGACTTCGGCTGTTTTTTGAAGAATGGTGACACGCCGAACTCGGAATGAGACTCACCCGGGCCTTCAACTTCTTTCCTGCCTCGATCATCCCATGCGGAAAGTCGTCTGCTGACCTCTTCGGTCGAACCACCTCCACCTTCTTCCATGCCAATGAACCAATAGCGGCCCTGGTAGTTCCCATAGCCGTAGAACGTATTTGTAAAGGATTGGAGGAGGGCGTCATCAAGCAATAGTCAAGTCCTTTTTCAACGAGCTGCTGGTGCGGCAGTACCCTCATTGAAAAATTCGGGATGACTCATTTTTATTCAGGTCTTCGCGATAGAGAAGGTAGGCTTACTGCCAGGCGTTTTCGCCGCCCTTCTCGTAATCCTGATAGGCCTTCTTCAGACCCAGCAGCACTTCGGCTGTGGTCTCAAGCAACGCTTGTGCCTTGGGCTCGTCAACATTGCTGATGTTGGCGCGGACTTCGGTCACAAGGTCCTCAAGGGACTTGGCGGTCTTGCTGAGAACTGTACGAGAGCCGTCGGTGAGTGTAGAACCGGTTGTTGATGCAGACATTTGTTTATCTCCTAATATCTTTAGAATATTCTTTCGACACAATTGCCTGAGAATAATATTATTCTAGCACAGAATAAACTCTTTGGCAAGGGCACAGCGTCAGAATTGTTGCGACTGTCGCCCAATCGCCTTACAGGAGGCGGGCCAGAGTGAGTTGAGTGGTCGCAGCACGTGGAAGATTACAGAGGAAAGTCGCGCGCCATGATGCCGAATGGAACGAGTGGCGGGAGAGAGGAGCATTAAGAGGTAGGTCAGGTCTGAGGCTTGCCCTCAGCCTTGGGCACCCCTTTGCGCTCGACAGGCTCAAGGAAGAAGGGCTGCGCTACCATGAAGATTACCAAGATCGGGATGGTAACGATGACGGACCCCGCCATCAGTATAGGGAGGTTTGTGCGGTCAAGCTGCTCCAGGTAGGCCAGACCTACCGAGAGGGTATATTTGTCGAGGTCACGTATGTAGAGGAGCGGTTCACGGAACTCGCGCCAGTAATAGACGAAGGTGAGCACGCCGACCGCAGCGAACGCCGCCCTGCCCGCGGGCACTCCCAGGGACCACCAGGTCCTGAACGCTCCCGCGCCGTCAACTCTTGCTGCCTCCCACGTTTCGTTCGGCACGCGGCGGAACGTCCAGTAGAAGATGAGGGTGAAGAGAGGGCTTGTCCCGAAGATGCTGGTCGCCGTAAGGGCGAAGGGGGTATTGAGCAGGTTAGTCAGCCTGTACTCGATGAAGCGGCTGACCCAGAGAGCAGTTTCCGGGAGGAGGAGCATCAGAAGCGCGGCGGTGATAACGCGCCTGGAGAACCTGGCAGGTAACTGCGATAGCGCGAAGCCCGCCCACGAAGCCACCAGGAGAGTGACCGGCACTGCCATCAGCTCGACCACCAGCGTGTTGACCATGTAGCGGCCCATCGGCACCAGCTGGAAGACCTGGGCGTAGTTATCCCACGAAATGGGGTTCGGCAGCCATTCGATCCCCCTCGGTGGCGGGAGGCCCGCCTTCCGCAGGGAGCCGACGAACATCGAGGCTAAAGGGAGGAGAAATAGGAGCGTGGTGAAGATAGCTATAGCGTGCCACGCAAGCCTGCGGAGCGATATGCCACGCCTCCGCTCCAGGTAGCTCATATCAGCGCGCTCATGCCTAGTCATACGCAGCCGTGCTCCACTTGCGGGTTGTGATGTACTGCAAGAAGATGGTTATCGTCGCGATGGCGTAAAGGACCCATATCATCGCGGCTCCATAGCTGAACTGGAAGTCCTGGAAGGCGTCTACATAAATCTTCTGAGGCAAGAAGTAAGTCGCGTAATATGGCCCGCCGGGGTTGCCGCTATCGGTCGTTGTGACTATCAGGGCAGGCGTAAAATTGTCCTGCAGGGTCACTATGGTAGTGCGGAAGAGGAGCAGAAGAAAGGTCGGGGCGATAAGGGGCATGATGAGCTTGCGGAAGCGTGCCCACCAGTTAGCGCCGTCTACTAGGGCAGCGTCGTACAGGTCCGGCGAGATGTCCCGCAGCGCCGCCAGCAAAATCACTATTCCCTCACCAATCTGCCAGACGCCCATCGTGATAATCGCGGCTTTCGCGCCCACCGGGTCGAGGAGTAGTGTCTGTTCCTGGAGTCCAAATGCTTTCAGTATCTGGCTCAGAGGCCCAAAGAGCGGATTGAAAATCCACAGCCACATGAGGGCGTAGGCCACTTCGGGGATGATGGTTGGGACGTAGGCGGCGGAGCGGTAGAAGCCTATCCCCTTCCGGCGCTTCTCCAGGAAGAGGGCCATCCCAAGCGCCCCCACCATCCTGAGGGGCACCGATATGGCAGTATAGAGCAACGTATTGCCGAGGGCCGTCCAGAAGAGGGGGTCTTCCTTGAGCTTCGCGAACTGCTCCAGCCCCACCCAGGTGAAGGTGGTGGGGCGCAGCGGGGAGTAATTGAGGAAAGCGACGAAGAGGCTGGCCGCAGCGGGGAGGGCTACCAGCAACGCAAGCCCAATCAGGAACGGAGCGAGCATTATCTTGAGTTGGGTCTGGTAGCGCATAACTAGGCGGGGTACGGAAGAAGGTATCCGAGGTCAGAGTAGCCCTCTATTATATACATCTTTCAGGCAACACGAGGTGGAACTTGTATATTTCAACTAGCGGGGTCAGTGCTGAACTAATGAAGGCAAGGCAGCACCCACATGCAAGTACGCATTTGAATTGGCCTCCCAATGTGGACATTGCCGAATTGCGTTATAATATGCAAACTAATTTGTCCTTGGTATAGTACGGTCACATAGCTAGTCATCGTCCAGGAGAAGAGAGAGCACATGATTACTAAGTGGAAGATTAGCAACTTCAAGTCTATCCGCGAGACTGTCGAATTGTCTCTTGCTCCACTAACTATTTTTTGCGGCCCCAATAGTTCCGGCAAGAGCGCATTTATGAAGTCTATTCTCATGGCTGCACAGTCGCTTAGTTCTTCAGCTTGGGAGGAACCGCTTGTTCTGAATGGGCCGTTTTTAGACCTTGGCCCCTTGGAAGACCTACTACACCATGATTGCTCAACTTCCCAGATGGAGCTTGGCTTTACTCTTCAGATGAGGTCAGGAGAGCAGATTACAGTCAGTAGCCAGATCATTGGGGAGCAACCTAAGGTAGCGAGGATTGCTGGACGGTTAAAAGCAAAGGTTAGCAACAGTGAAATAAAAATGCTAAGCTCAAACGGTGATGAGAGGATCATAAGACTCAAATGGCAGCCTATACGTCGAGAATTAGATGAACTCAACCAAACTGCACCAATTCTCAGGGGCCAGGTCGAGAACGGCGTCTTTGACTATCAGATTACGGATCCAACATATGCGGAACTCGTGACTAATCCGGAGTTTGCTACAGTTCTATCTGCTTCTTTGCACAACTTCCTTCCTGGTCGTTTGCTACTCCGCATTCATACAGAAGTTCGCCAGGCAGTTGTAGAACTTCGGCAACTCACTACTTTGATTCAGAACATGGCAAATGGTTGGTTAAATAGAAAGGATCATGGGTCGGTAAGCTGGAACACGGAAATAAGCGAAGTTACTCGGCAGGCACTGGGGGTGCTTCTAAGCCGTTTGACTCGGCAAACCCGCTCCGACCCATACTTCGAACTCCTTGAGGACATTATAGAGTCCAGCAAACTTAATCTGGGCCAATGTTTCGATTTGATTGCCAGGAGGGTTCTTGCCGGACGGTTACAGGAGCGAGAGTTACCTGACTTGGCGCGGCGACTCGCGGGTACACAAACTGATCTGGTCAGGGTCGCTGGTAAGATGCGAGGTCGAGAGAGGATTGAACTAGAATCTGGTTCTTTTCCTGCGCAGTATACGCAGGGCATAGCCTTTGTGCGCGACCAGTTGGGGAGGCATGTCTTCTACTTGGGTCCTTTACGGGATGACCCACATGTAATTTATTCGATACCATCATTTCCTCACCAACGCGACGTCGGTCTCAAAGGCGAGTACACTGCTGCGATGATCGAAACCTTTGGGAGCCAAGAAGACGTGGACTATCCGGTACCACCCGATCAGGCCTTGCAGTTCAGCGGACGCTACGCAGTCAAGCGTGGCAAGTTGCTTGAGGCTGTAGAGGTATGGCTTAGGCGTATGGGCCTAGGTGAAGGAATAGACACAGTTGAGACTGCAAAGGTGGGTTATCGGCTCAACCTGCGCGACTCGAGTCTAGGGCGCGATCTCGATCTCACGAACGTAGGGGTAGGCGTGAGCCAGGTTCTCCCGTCCTTAGTCATGGCCCTGCTTGCGCCGCCTGGCTCAATTCTAATCTTTGAACAACCTGAGGTCCATTTGCACCCGAAGGTTCAGTCGGTGCTTGGTGATTTTCTCCTTGGTATCGTAGCAACTGGCAAGCAATGTCTGGTTGAGACCCACAGCGAACATGTCATCAACAGAATAAGGCGCCGAATTGCCGAGGCCCCGGACACGACGATTTTGAATCGGACCCATATATACTTTGTTGAACGCGAAAATTCAGTTTCGAAATATCGTCTGATCAAGCCAAATGAATATGGAGCAATATTGGAATGGCCACAGGGCTTTTTTGATGAGGTAGAAACGGAATCCGGTCACATTCTGGAAGCGGCTGTGCAGAAGCGTCAGGAAGTACGTAAGCAGGCGCTCCAAGGGCGGGAAGAGTAATAGTTATGCATGTGCTCGTCGATCCAGTTATCTTGACATTGCCAGACAACACAGCCACCACCGAATCGGTTGTCCGATTTCTCTGGGATTTGGAGCACTGGAGCAAAGAGGTGCATGCCAAGCGACATAATTTCATCATTTCATCCCGTTGTGTAGATGCCATATACATGAGCGGGCTCTACCCGACAGTTCACAATCTAGCTCCATTGCTGCGGAAGGCAGGCATAGAAGATATAGATCCTACAACGGTTTGGCTTGCTTGCCAATCAATACTTGTCAACGAACCTCACTTTGAGGATCGTGCCAAGTTGGCTGATGTTGCCGTATACCCCGACCGCGTCAGCGTAGACCCTGATCTTGTGAGACGGCTACCCAGTCCTGTTGCGGATGCGCTGGGAGAGACTTTGGGTCTTGTTGCTTATGCTCGAGAGGTCGCGAAGCCAGCTATCATAAGTGATATGGTTATGGCTACTCAGCCCATCGAACGAGGAAATATCATAAATGTAGATGCTCTGATTGCAACTAACGAGGGTGATCTTCAAGTAGTTACGGATTGCCCGGCTGTATTAACACCTGATGATCTAATGCGAATGATGAGGCTGCAAGATATTTGGTCTGATACTGAACAGGCGCTGGAGTGGGCATTGCAGCAACTAATCCATGCAAGACAGCTTCCTAAGGGGAAATATCTTAAGATGCCGATTGTTGCTCCAGAATTTAACGAATCAATCCGGAAGGCGCAATTTGATACCCATCCTGATCTCCTAGCGGCACTTTTCTATACCGTGGTACGGTTGGTGACTGAAGTCATCCCACATCGCCCAACGAAGACTCACAAACCTTACAAGGGTGTTAAATGCAATAGCGTCGACGCCGCTGGGAGGGAATGGGAGCCATGGCATATCTGGGTGACCCGTGGGGGGCCAGCCGTCAGATTGAATTACTGGTGGCATGAGGGAGAGTATATCCTTTCGCGGGCGTTCGCACATGACGACGATGCATTCGGCCCCGTCCCACGTTGAGCAACCCCCTAGAAGTATAAGGCCAGAGATTGCCTGCAACAGTGTCAGATCAACTCTTGATTACCATATAAGGCGGTGCGCTTCCAGACGCGCTGGAAGGTAGGATGGGCGAAGCCTCCCGCCTGTGGGGGAGGCTTCGCAACTGCTGAGCTAATTGATAGGGTTATGAGGCCCAAGACGGCTAGAGCCGACGAAATCTTGTGCATTCCGCGTGACATTGTCTATCTTCTCCTTATTCCAGTTTGCTGGCCTGTTTGCGCACAAGGCTACCCGCCAGGAGCATGCCGAATGCGAACAGGGCCAGAATGCTAACGGTCAACGCGAAAATATCGCCTGCCCCATCGGCAGGTAAGTTGCCACCCTGGCCGCCCATCAGCTTTGTATCGGCTTCAGCCAGGTCCGCCTGTAGCTCTTTGGAAGCTTCATTGGCTTTTTCAAGGTTGCCAGCGCTCACGGCGTCACGCACCTCGTGCATTCTATCTTCCAGACCTTGCCAGATCGCGGTATCCTTAGCCTGGATTGCCGCTTCATTGGCCGCGAAGACTGCGTGATAATCGTCATAAGCCTTCTGCGAGCCATCCTTGTCCTTGTTGCCCGTCTCTCGCACCAGGTCAGCGGCGGCGGCCTGGAGCTTCTGGAGCGCGCTCTCAAGCCCGGCGTCGTTGGAGGTTGAGCCGCCCATCTCCTTCTGCGCGTCTTCGATTTCGTTGATCAGCTCCTCGGCAGCCTTCTCAGCCTCGTCGAACTTGCCGGCGTTGACGGCGTCGCGCACTTCGTGCATCGCCTCTTCAAGGTGCTCCCACGCTTCGGCATTCTTGGCCTTTATCTCGTCCTCGTGGGCCGCGAAGGTCGCGTGGTAAGCGTCATAGGCATTCTTGGAAGCGTCTGCTTCCTTAGCCTTGGCATTCCCCAGGATCTCCTCCGCCTGGTCGTGCATAAGCTCCAGCGACTGCTCGAGCGTGAGGGTCCCACCGCTCACCGCCAGGCTGCTGGGGAGGTTGCCGCACGAGACGTATACGCTTGCCTCTGCGGCAGACTTGTGCACGTTGATCGCGTACTTCTCGCTGGTCAACTCCGCAAGGGTCGTCTTTACGATAGTTGTGGACTTCCCTTCTTTGATAGTTTCGAGTGGGAATGCGGGCGCCGGATCGAGGGTTGTGCAGGTCCCCTTGTGGATATGGGCGGGCTGCTCGGCACCCTCCGGCGCGTTGAGCATGATAAGCTCCACTTTGACCGTGCCATCACCCATATCGGTGAGTTGCGCCGACCCGTCCTCTCCCGACCCGTTCTCGTCGATCAGGGTGAGGCGCACCACCTTACCCTGGGCGAGGTTGCTCGCCATGCTTCGCGTCGCAGACCCGAGGGTGAGCGCCAGCAGGGCGGCCAATGCCAGTAAGACCATTTTCCTCATTGCTTTCCTCCTTTATCTAAGTTCAAAGTTCAAAGTTCAAGGTTCAAAGTTACGCAATAGGCAATGCCCTCACGTTTCACGTTTCAGCGCTAATCGTCTTCCCCGTGCCTGCCGGGCACAGGCGTGGGGATTATGATGGTTACAGGAAAATGCTCAGACTTGAAATCCGCAGCCGTCTGGGTCTCTAGCTCCTTTATTGCCTCATCCACCGTCATGTGGCCGTAGAACGCCTGCTCGATGATGGCGTTGGCGCGCAGCTCGACGTCGGGCCATGAGGCGGTTTGCGGCGTGGCGCGCAGGAATGGACCCATATCGAGGAAGATGTGGCTGCTCGCGGGGGGCTTGTCCGACTCCAGGTACGTAGGAGAGAGGGCGACGCTCTTGAGAGAAGGGACGGTGCGCCCGGTTTTGGCGGCTATCACCTGCCCGACCGGCCCGTTGGCGTATTCCACGAACTTCCAGGCAAGCTCCTTGTTCTTCGCCGCTTTGGAGATGCAATACGCGTCGCTATGGAGTATCCCTGCCTGCACCTTTTTCATCGGGAGCGGAGCGACATCCCAGGTGAAGCCGGTCGTCGTGCGTAGCGCAGGTACGACGCGCCTGCTCAGGAGCCACATACCCAGCGTGTTGAACATGAAGCGCGTCTGGTCTTTCTCAGATGTGTTCTCTATCTGGCTGGCGACCACGTGGTGCTTTGCCTGCAAGTCAACGAAGAACTGGAATGCCTCCTTCGCTTCAGGGGTGTCGAGGGTCAGGCGTGTCGGATTGGTGAGGCTATCCACTATGTCCCCGCCATTCTGCCAGACGAAGGGCGCGAGGCGTATCAGCTGCGGGTCTATGCCGACACCGTATATCTTCTCGTCGGGCGTGCTGAGGGCCGTTATCGCCTTGGCAGCGGCGAGAAAATCTTCCCACGTCCAGCCCATCTTCGGGTAAGGGACTTTAGCCTTGTCGAAGAGGTCTTTATTGTAATAGACCTCCAGGCTCGACATGTTCATCGGCACACACTGTAGCTGGCCGTTATAGGTGAAAGGCTCGAGGGGCTTGGTGTAGAAGTCGCTCGCCTTGATAACGGTGCTTTGATCGAGGTAGGGCTGCGCAGCCTCGACGACGCCCGCGTTTTGGAGGAGGCCGAACCTGCGGTAATCTATCACCCATACGTCGGGTGGCTCCCCCGCCGCGAACTCGGTCGCGAGCTTGAGAAGGTGGTTAGGTTGCGAGGGCACGGCTTCGGTGTTGATTTTGACATTGGGATTGGCCTCCTGGAAGCCCTTTGCGACATCTACGAATGCCTTCGCCTCGGCAGGCTCCCCGAAGACGAGGAAACTAAGCTCGCCACTGAGGGCAGCCACCGTGGGTGAGTTAGCCGCTGTGGGCGAGGCAGCTATTGGGACTGTGGCGGTCTCGCCTTGAGTGACAGTTGTGGGTAAAGTTGCTCCAATACTGGTTGGTGTGGCAACCAGCGCAGGGATTGGGGTCGAAGGAGTCGCAGGCGAGCTATCGCAGGCGGCAGCTACCATAAGAAAGGCCGCGAATAGCGAAAGGAGTTTGAATTTCCTCTGTACAGACCGGCTTCGTGGCATAGTAACGAAAGTTCCCTTCTATGAATGTCGAGGGCGAGCGAGAGACGAGAGACGAGAGAGGATAAAGGCGGGAAAAGATGTGCGGACGCAGGGGCATTATAGCAGTAAAATTAAGACGAGTCAATAGAAATTTACATTATTAGGCATATATGTTATAATCTTGAATGGGAATATGAATATTCTGAATAACGGAATTAATTATTCGTCATATTCTTCCGCGTGCTGGAAGATACTTTTCCGAAGTTAGAATATACTTTTTATGGGTTCGCCTGGGCACATCGTAGTGGTTATGCTAAAGTAAGGGTAGATAGGTATGGGAGGAGATACGGATGAAGTGGGTTACACGTAAAGGTGTACGTTTGGACCGCACGGCCTGCGCCTGGCTCATCAAGCGGCACCTCGATCCGAAGGCTAGCATTGCTTACGTAGAAGCGGACGAGCTGTCCGACGCCATAGAGGATGGAGCGCTCCCCTTTCACAACACCGTTTCGGAGGAGCCTGGGACTCGCGAGCGGACCAGCTTCCAGGAGCTCCTCACCGAATACCGTCTGGACGACAGCAACGCGGCGCTAGAACTGATGGGGCAGATCGTTCGTGGAGCGGAGACCAAAGAGCCGGGATCGATAGAGGAGGGGGAGGGCCTGCGCGCAATCGCCAAAGGGATGAATGCGCTGGCCAAGAGCGATGACGAGATGGTTGAAAGGATGCTCCCTGTCTTCGATGGCCTGTACGCCTACTGCCAGCGCCGAGTTGAGGGTCACCGCGACTGGGCAAACGCCAATGCGGAGTGGGGGAAATAGAAGGGATAGGAGATGTTCCTTAAACCCCACTGCGATCAATGTTATATGGGGTGTTAAAAGCAATAAGCCGGTGCGGCCCCGGCTTATTGTTCCAAGAAAGGAGTTAAGGAGATTGGCTCTCTTTATTGTCTGTCCCTCTTACCCTACCACACCTTTTACCCCCTGTCAATAGGTTGAGTGGGCCAATTTAGGCACGATTTTAGAACATATTTGTTCTTTTTGGGTCGGAAAATATTCTTCTCTTTTGCCTCAGGTAGCGAGGTTCCACGCGAGAGTAAACTAGACAAGACCAAGAATATTCCAACTACCCTCCCAAACAAGACTCGAATCATCTGGAGGTCAGGTCCGAATGGATAGCGAATGGAACCGCGAGCAGGACTGGTTCTGGGAGGGGAACGTCCAGGAGCGGGTGATTGAATACATGCGGGACGAGGAGGGCTTTACCATCCTCAGCCCAGGGCACCCCGGCGGCACTGAGCAGGGCCTGGAAATCGTCTCCGAGCGCACTCTTGATAATATCACCGTGCAAAGGCTCGTTACGGTACGAGGGTGGCCCAGCCCACTCTACACGCGTGGCTCGATGCAGGGCCAGCCGCGCACCGTGCGCCCTGAGGCCACAGCTCGCGGCTGGATCGCCCAGGCCGTCCTCGAGCTGGCTCTTGGGCGTGGCGCATCCCCCGAGCTTGAATTGGCCCTCGCTCTCCCAGCCATGGCGAGCTACATACGCTATATACAACGACTGCGCTGGTTCATGTCATCGGCGCGGGTGTCAGTCTACCTGGTATCGCAAGATGGCGCGGTCAGCGTGACCCCGCCAGGTGCCGCGCCGGTGAGCGCTCTCATGCCATCGAACATTCCTATGGCGACGGCAGGAACGCGGCGTAAGCTGGGACTCCCCGGCGCATCGCGCTTGCAGATACCTCTGCTCCACGCATTCGTCGCGTCGGGCGGCGAGCTGAGCCGCGTAGATGCTATCCCGCTCGTGGCGAGGTGGTTTCCTGAGGTGCCACAACCGATACCTGCCGAGTTCGGGCAGCGTGTATCGGTCGCGCAGCGCGCGCTCCAGGTCGCGGGGCAGAGTGAGCTTACCGGACGGGGTATGTGGCGTATCACCGACGAGGGCCGCGCCCGCCACGACGCCGAGTGGGAAGAATGGCAGCGTCGAGAGGAACGCTAGGGCTTACATGCAAACTCTGAAAAAAGGCATTAACTACACCATTTCAAGACGCTCCAACTCGGAGGGAGACTGGTGAGTACGGTCAAAGAGGTTTTGCAGAAGCACGGAATAGAGACAGTCACGATGCAGGTGTTATTCGGTGAGGGTGCTGAGACGACTTATTGCCTTACCACAGATGGCACGAGTGCAATTGAATTGTGGCAGAAACTGCGGGGTCTCGTTCCAGAAAGCGGCTACTGGCCTGTAGTTGTTGGAGGCCCGGAGAATCTGGATGAGCATCTTGCTGCCTTAGTAGGATATAAAGGAAAGGCCACTGAAGCTATTATTGAGTCTAGCCGCAACATAGATGGCCAGGGATGGCTCAGAAATGCCTATGAGGAGGACCTTTACGATTCGGACGAGGAGGAGGATTCAGGTTCTCGCGGTGAATGGCCTGCGGAGTCAGAATTCGAACCAGGGAATCGCTTCACCATTCCATACAAGGGTCAATGGCTATCATCTGAACAGCGTATGGAATACGAGCCACTACCGATCGTTTATATCGCCTTAGTCCCGACAACTGCAAGTTGGCAAATACCTGCCTATCTCAAAATTGGTAGTTGGAACTATTGCCCGGAACCTGAGGAACACTGCGCAGTATTGAGATATTGGCAAGAACGCTACGGAGCTGAAATTGTCGGGCTGTCCTATGACACCTTCGAATTGCAGGTTGCCCAGCCCCTGGAGAACCGAGAAGCGGCCCTGGAGTTAGCCCAAGAGCAGTATGGCTACTGTCCGGATATCGTTGACCAGGGTGTAGCTACAATTGAGGCATTGGCCGCCACGCTTTTGAATGGGCATGTCTGGTTCTTCTGGTGGGACTAACTCAAAGCAAGCCTTTAGGGGCCACGTATTCTCAATCACAACGAGTTGAGTTTACAGTTAGCTTCTAGGGCAAAAGACCATTCTGTGAGCAACCTGAATTGTCACTTGCGCATCAATTCGTTATACTCAAACGTCTCACTCTGCCTGATAGCAAGGTCCGCTACTGTGAGCCTGTTTACTAAACGGCAAGACCTCCCGACCAACAGTTGAAAGGCCACATTCAGATCTGATGGTACAAGATCAATCCTCCGATAACTCGCAAAGTCCCACCTCCAGCGACGCTCCTCTCACGGCAAATATAGAGCCGGAAAAGAGCGCCGACTTAGCCGACCACATACTCCCCCCGCTTTTCATCACCGTCGCCGCCATCATCCTCGCCTGGCTCGACCCCGTATACCTGCAATTCGAGCGCCGCCCTGTCGAGACCATAATTCTCAACGGCGTCGGCATTGTGCTGATCTGGCTGGGCATTTTCGCTCGGCGGCGCTTGATGATGTACATTGGAGTGGCGGTCCTCCTCGCCGTCATCACCTTCGAGGTCAGCACTCAACCTACGCGCCTCAGCGTCCCCATCGTGGCCGTATGGCCTCTGCGTATCGTCCTGGTCCTCCTTGTGGGGTGGTCATGGGCGTTCCTGATGCGCCCGCCGAGATGGCTAGGTCGCGCTCTTTTTGCCTTCGCGTTGCCGACTTTGTTCGTCTTTGGCTTATGGGGAGGCCCGGCCACCGGAGCTGCCCTCTTCGGGTGGAACGTCTTCGTGCCCTACACGAACTTCACCCCGTACTGGCTGGCTATCGATAGCACGGGCCGCGTCTATGCCTCTGACGCTAGTGGCAATCTCGTATGGGTCTTCGATGAAGGTGGAAGCCCACAAGGGGTGATCAGAGCCAGCCGAGCTCCGCAGGTCCCCACCCCTGGCCCCGGCATATTGCCAAACGGCATGGTAGAAGAGTTGGCTTTAACCAATATAAGTCTATTCCCAACCGCGACCCCTATCACGGCGACTCAGACCCTGAGCGTCCTCAATTTCTGTGGCATCGCGACCGATCCAAAAGACAACCTCTATGTGGTCGATACGAACGATCCTACAGGCCCAAAGATACTGCGCTTCGACCGCGAGGGGATGATCACCGCTCGAATGGAGGCACCGAAAGATTATCTCCCCACCAAGGGGTGCATCGCCGCAGATGACGAGCATATATACATGAGCTCGGGTGCCGGGCAGATATACATCCTCGATCACGCGGGGAAGATTCAGCACGAGGCGCGGGTGATATTCAGCCCGCTCGGCATCACGCCCAATGGCAAGGGCGAGCTTCTCGTGACGGAGCCGAACGCGCTCAACAAGATAGTTATCAGCACGGGAGAGATGCTTACTTCAACGCTCCCTCCACCTCCCAGCCAACTGAGAGTGCCTTACCAGGGGATACTTGTCCGCAAGAACGGGGAAATCCTTGCGAGCGACTGGGCAGGCAACCAGATTCTGCGTATCGATCCTGCGGGAGAGAAGATTATAGGCACTATTGGGTCGCGTGGCTACGAGCCAGGGCAGTTCCAGGGTCTCGGCGGGATGGCGGAGGACAGGGAGGGGAGGCTGTACGTGGCCGATTGGCAGCACCGCGTCATACAGCGTTTCACCCCCGACGGCAAGATAGATGCAGTTTGGTGGGCGGCGCGGGCAATACCGGAGTCGCCGAGCGGAGAGGTGGAGATCGAGCCTTGAGCAACGTGAGCGAGACGGCTGGCGAGAGCGACGCCAGCGGCATAAACAAGGCAAGAGATGTGGTGCCAACCAGCGATGGCCGGGAAGAAGCCGCTTTGTTAGATGCCCAGGCGAGCAAGCTTGAGGCCGAGCCTGATATCCCTGAGCCTGCGCCTACCCATGAGCGTAAGCCCAGAGGAAAGCTCATGACCGGAATATCTCGGAACGTCATTATTCTGGGAATCGTGAGCTTCTTCACCGATATCAGCAGCGAGATGATTGTGCCGATACGCATACTCTTCTTCGTTCTAGTCCTGCGCACGCCACTCGCCGTTGCCGGTCTCATCGAAGGGATCGCAGAGAGCACCGCCAGCCTCCTCAAGATTGTCGCGGGGCGACTCTCAGATAGGCCGAGTCGGCGCTGGCCGCTCATCCTCTTTGGCTATGGGGTCGCCAACGGGGCCAAGCCGTTCCTGGCATTTGTGACGACCTGGCCCTCAGCCCTCTTCCTGGTCTTTCTCGACCGGGTAGGCAAGGGTGTGCGTGGCAGCCCTCGCGACGCGATGATGGCCGACTCGACGCCCCGGCAGTTCATGGGGAAAGCGTTTGGCTTCCACCGCAGCATGGACACTCTTGGCGCGGCGGTCGGCCCCGTCCTCACTTACCTGATACTCCTCCTGTCGAGTGGCGACCTGCGCGCTGTCTTCCTATGGACGGCAGTTCCGGGCGTGCTGTCGGTCCTCGCCATTTTCCTCTTGCCCCGTGAGAAGGCGGCGAAGAGCGATACAGCCGCTGCTACCCCCATGCCCACCGAAGCTGCCGAAACAAAGAAGAGCATACCTAAGAGGAGCTTCCGCGCCTCCGAGCTGGGGTCGCGCTTCTGGATGTTCACCGCGATCTCCGCTATCTTCGCCCTCGGCAACTCCTCAGACGCGTTCATCTTTCTACGGACGGCAGAGCTTGAAAGCTCCGTGCTTGTAGTGCCCCTCATATACTTCCTGTACAACATCGTGTACGCCATCCTGGCCACCCCCCTGGGTGCGCTCAGCGACAAATGGGGCCGGATTCCGGTCCTCCTCACGGGCTACGGAGCATTCGCCCTGGTATACGTCGGGTGGGCATTCGCGACACAGGGGTGGCAAGCGTGGGCGCTTTTCGCGCTCTATGGCGTCTATGCGGCTGCGACGGAGGGTGTGGCAAAGGCATTCGTCACAGACCTCGTGCCGAAAGAGGCGCGCGGAACGGCTCTCGGCTGGTTCAATGGGATGATAGGCTTTGCCGCCCTCCCGGCGAACGTCATCGGTGGGTGGCTGTGGGGAGTAGCAAGCTCCCCCGCAACCTTCATGTTCGGAGCCTGGATGTCAACTATAGCCCTCGCCTTGATATTAGCCTGGCTACCCTGGCTGCGGCGCAAGCCTGAGCCTGCCGTTGCTCCTGAAGCGTCACCCGCGACGGCTTAGCTCGCTCAGAGCCGCGTACGTAGGGCCTTGTTGGCACATAACTTGATAGGTATAATCGATTTAGTGAGCAGCGAATGCCCAGTGTTTCCGAAGTGAGTTTTCAAACGACGCATCTTTCGATTGCTGCCTGGCCTCGCTGGCGCTAATGCCCTCTGCCGTGTATCAGTCCGTTAGAAGGTTAATGTTTAAGAATATACTTAGATAATTATCTAAGGAGGAAAATATGTAGAAGAATATTCAAAGTAAATTTCTTCACCTGACGCGAAAGCCAAGATGCCCTCGTATGGCAGGCACAATATATCTCCAGGGAGATCCAAATACGACCACAAGAAGATCAAATAGCACATTCTTTTGCAAGGAGGAAACAAATGGCAACCAATAGACATCGGTGGTTACTTACTCTGGCTCTGGTCATACTCGTCCTTTCGGGGCTACCGGCAGCGGGGCCGACTGTGGCGCAAAGTGACTCGCGCACCTTCCCGGAGACGGGCAAGACGGTGAAAGGTAAGTTCCTGGCTTACTGGAACGCTCACGGCGCTCTGGCCCAGCAGGGGCTACCCATCTCTGATGAGATGCAGGACGTGTCAGACCTGGATGGCAAAACGTATACGGTGCAGTACTTCGAGCGGGCAGTCTTCGAGATGCACCCTGAGCATAAGGAACCTTACGACGTGCTTCTCTCCCTGGCGGGGCTATTCCAGTTCAACAAGAAGTACCCACAGGGCGCTCCCAGCCCGAAGGCGAGCACAGACAATGCGATAACGTTCAAAGAGACCGGCATGGCGTTGGGCGGTAAGTTCCGCGCCTACTGGGAGAGCCACGGCGGCCTCGCGCAACAGGGCTTCCCTATCTCCAACGAGTTCCAGGAGAAGAACGACCTCGACGGAAAGACGTATACGGTGCAGTACTTCGAGCGGGCCGTATTCGAGCTTCACCCGGAGAACCAACCGCCCAATGACGTGCTCCTGTCGCAGCTCGGTACGTTCCAGTATAAGACCAGGACCGACCTTTCTTTCACCGACTGGACCGGCACCAAGAGAACCCTCAGCAAACGCCCCACAAGGGTCGTCTGCCTGACAGGCTTCTGCGAGGACGCCCTTTTCCAGCTTGGGCTGGAGCCTGTGGCGGTGAACGACACCCTCTATAAGGGGCCCCTCTTCTGGGGTCCGAACAAGACGATCCCCGCGATTGGCGGCAGCTTCGGCGCGCCAAACCTTGAAGATATCGCCAAGCAGCAGCCCGACCTGGTGATTGGCTTCCAGAACATCGCAGGGCAGCGCGATGCCATCGAGAAGATAGCTCCCCTCTTCATCATCAACCCCGGCAGGTTCGAGGACACGATAGACAATCTGCGCATCATGGCCCGGCTGACCGGGCGTGTTTACCAGGGGGAGCAGGCTATCAAGAAGTTCTATGCCAAGCTCAACGCCTACAGGGCCAAGTCGCCGAACAACCGTGTGCCGCTCCTCCTCTTCGGGAACAGCGTCAACTTCAGCATCTTTACCCAGCCCTCTATGCCAGGGAGCATACTCACCGCGGCCACTTACTATCCCTGGCCTGCGGAGGGCGGCCCCCTCGCGCCCGACCGCGAGCCAGGTTCCCTTCAGTATTCCCTTGAGAGGATACTTGAGAAGGACCCCGACGTCCTACTCGTTATAACGCAAGGCTCCGGCGCGAACGGCACTCTCTCGCAGATACTCTCCAAGAACCCGATCTGGAGCCAACTCAAAGCGGTGAAAAACAATAAAGTGTATGACGTGAGCTTCCAGTTCTACGTCACCGGGCGCGGCCTGGTATCGCTGGGCGCGGCTCTGGACGACGCCATGATGAAGATTTACCCGGAGACATTCACGAAGCCGCTGCCCTAAAGGGTATGGGGAGTCGGGGGTCGGGGGTTGGGGGTCGGAGATAAGGGAGGTAGACGCAAGCGTCCTGAACCACCTCTCCAGTTATTAAGCCCTAATCCCCGATCCCCGACCCCCGACTCCACTTATGTCTACACTCAGACAGACGCAAGCCATATACCGGCCTTCCAGGGTAGGTCGCCTGGTCGTGCTGCTGGTATGCCTCGTGCTGGCCTTGCTTGGGCTTATGCTCGTGGGGCTGATGCTCGGCATACCCCAGTTGTCGGTCTCGGACCTCCTCACGGTTGCGAGCGGAGGTGGAAGTCGCCTGGCGCGTATCGTGGTGCCGGAACTGAGGCTGCCTCGCGTGGTCCTCGGCGCGATGGCGGGGGCGATGCTGGCCCTGGCGGGCGCGCTCCTCCAGGACTCGATGCGCAACCCGCTGGCAGGGCCTGAGCTGCTAGGCGTTTCCAACGGCGCGTCTATCGTGATGGCCGCCGTCGTTATCTTCCATCTTCCCCTCCCCTGGCCCCTCTATCCTGTTGCCGCCCTGGCAGGGGGACTACTGGCCGGAATGCTCGTCCTCGTCTCGATGCGGAGGCTGGGCGACCCGGTGCGGCTCGTGCTCATGGGAGTATCGGTCGGGGCGCTGCTTTATGCGGGTATCATCTCCATAATCAGCCTGGGCGACCAAAATGACGTAGGGCTACTCTACCTCTACCTGCTCGGCAGCCTGGCGAATCGCACCTGGGACTACGTGAACCTCGTCTGGCCCTGGGCGGTCATCTGCATCCCGCTCGCCCTGATGATGGCACGGCCCCTCAACCTGTTGCAACTGGGTGACGAGGTGGCCGAGGGGCTTGGCCTGCGCGTCGTCAGGTGGAGGCTCTTCATCATGGCTGTAAGTGCGGCGATGGTCGCGGCGGTGGTGGCGGTCTCTGGGCCTATCTCATATGTGGCGCTCGCTTCGCCGCATATAGCGCGCAGAGCATTGCAAACCACCGACGCACGCCAGGTACTGCCGGTCGCCATGCTGGTAGGCTCGGTGCTCCTTGTAGGTGCCGACCTGCTGGCGAAGAACCTTTTCAGCCCCATCGAGCTGCCGGTTGGCATCTGGACGACCGTTATAGGAGGCCCACTGCTCCTCTTCCTGCTGAGGCGGCAGCTAGCCGGGGCGAAGGCGATGCGATGACAGCAGTTACCGCACAACGACCATCTCCCAAAGCGCCACGCTCCAGTGCAGCCGTACAGCAGCCGCTACTTGTGCGCTTCTTCCCGTCGCTGGTGATTGGCGGGTTGCTCTTAGTGCTCGTCCTCATCGTGGCGCATGTTAGCATCGGCACGGCAAACGTCACGCCTAAAGACGTAATAGACGTGCTTACCGGGCAACAGGTTGACCAGACCACCCACATTATCGTGTATGACCTGCGGCTCCCTCGCGCCCTGGTAGCGATGCTGGCGGGGGCTATGCTTGCCCTCGCAGGGGCTATCATGCAGACGGTCATGCGCAACCCCCTCGCCGAGCCTGACCTCACGGGAGCGTCGGCGGGGGCCGTCTTCTTCGCAGTGCTGTGGCTCTCCCGCCAGATGATCGGCTGGAACGTTGCGGCACCAAGCGTGGGAGTGCCCGCCGTCGCCATGCTAGGTAGCCTCTTCGCCGGGGGTTTCGTATACCTCCTGAGCCGAGGGCGGCAGAGAGAGACCAACACGGTGCGGCTGGTGCTGACGGGCGTGATGGTGAGCGCTATCTTTCGCTCCCTCACCTCGCTGCTACTCTTGGTAAACCAGAACGCGGCGAGCGGCATCCTCCTCTGGATAATAGGCTCGCTGAACGGGCGGACCTGGATACACTGGGAAACGATCTGGCCCTGGGCGGCAGTTACTATACCCGTAGGGCTGGCGTGCGCGGGTGTCGCCAACGCTATCCACCTGGGGGACGACCTGGCTACGGCTCTTGGGATGAGGGTGGAGCGAGCACGTCTCCTTCTCTTGTTCGTGGCGGTGTTGCTCACCGCGGGGGCCGTGTCGGTCGTAGGAGCGCTGGGCTTTCTCGGCCTTATCGCGCCGCACCTCACCCGACGCCTGGTAGGTAACGATGCTCGACGCGTCTTCCCCCTGAGCGCCATCATGGGAGCGTCGCTCTTGATGATGGCCGACATAGTTGCCAGGGGGCTGACCAGGGTCGTGGACCTGCCCGTAGGCGCGGTTATGGCTATCCTGGGCGCGCCTTTCCTGATTTACCTGTTGAGGCGAGTAGGGCGGTAAGATGGTCCAATTTCGGATTTCGGATTTCGAACTTTGAACTTTGAACTTTGAACTTTGAACTTTGAACTTTGAACTTTGAACTTTGAACTTTGAACTTTGAACTTTGAACTTTGAACTTTGAACTTTGAA
>DATEOC010000049.1:0-14595 GCA_035274425.1 Chloroflexia bacterium | reverse complement strand
TGAGCCTGTGTGGTTGAACCCAGCTCTCACCACATATCGGCTCTGTTTGCAATGTGGACACTGTGGGCACTCACGTTTTCTTTGTTCTGGTTCTTCCATAATTCCTATTTTATTGCTTATCTACCTTTTTCGTCACTCCCTCGGTGGCTTCAGATGAAGATGGGAATCTTATTCTCCTTCCAATTGTTGGTCCCTCAGGGACCAACAATTGGAAGGAGAATAAGCAAATAGAGGATCCAACGCCGAGCCGATTCCGCAAAACTCTGTCGAAATTCACCAATAGCGTGGGTATTAAGTTTATATGGAAAGAGTGTGGAGGCTTTACGCTCTCGCACTAAGACATTACACCCCTACACCCAAAAGGAGAAAAAATGCACACCTCAATCGCGCAACTGGCTTACCGCGCCAGCACAGACTCCGACTTCCGGTCCCGCTTACTGGCTGACCCGCAGGCCACTATGTCCGCCTGTGGAATAACCGCCACAGATGAACACAGCTCGGGGAGCAACCGGTTCTCACTGCTGACCCTGGTACAGCAAGCGACAAATAGGACTCCCGCAGGAGCAAGCTCATCCAAAGAAGGGTGGTTCGGAGAAGACTCGACTATCGGCGGCGGACTGGTCAGGGCTGCCCTGACCTCCGCGCCTCAAAATGGTAATTCTAGAGACAAATCTGACGCCGCAACCGAGGGTTGGTTCGGCGGAGATTCCCCCGTTCCTTACGCGCTCCCCATATCCTAGCTTCCGGAGAAGCGATAGACTAACCGTTACAGCAACCTGCACCTAGAGAGTGGCTCACACAATTTGGTGTGAGCCACTCTCTAATTCTTGCTATCCTTATGCTAGCGGGCTCAATCACCATGCCTGGCTCATCAGCTATCCGCGCATACCATTCAAATGATGACACACCTTTCCCCGATCCACGCCTAACGCGGGATATTTATGGGGTACTGGCCGCTGTGTTGTCCCAGGCAGGCGAGGAAGATACGGCCGGTGGATATATCAAAGCACTGCTGAGGGTATTGGAGGCTGCGAAGCGCTCGGAGGAGCACGGGCTGCCGATGAGCGCTTTTCTCGTGTACGTATGTGGGGCCGCCGGGGGCGATTCGTCACTGGCATTGCCCCCAGCAGCCACCTGGCGCGCTCTACAAATCGCCGCCAAATTGCTGGACGACGTACAAGATGGTGATGTAGCCGTTGCGGACAGGTCAAACGAGACTGGTGAGGATATGGCGCGAACGGACGTAGCACGCGTCATCAATCTCTCGACGGGCTTCATCGCGGTGGCTGGCCTGGCGCTCAAAGGTCTCCCACCCCAACTGGAGCTTACTCTGCACTATGAGTTTGGGAGAGCCATGCTAGGGGTGGCGGGCGGCCAGCACCTCGATCTCGGCAGACGGGCTGCCCTCTCCCTTGATGAATACTTCCAGGTGATCGGGGCGAAGAGCGGCTTATGCTTCGCTGTGGCTGCTCGTGCCGGTGCTCTCTGTGCTGGGGCTGATGAGGCTGCGTTAGCGCAATGGGAGGAGTTGGGCTATCGCGTCGGCATGATAGTACAGATGGTGGACGATCTCACCGACTGGCACGACACATCCGGCAAAGGTGATTTGGTGCGCGGGCAGTGGAGCTTACCTGTCTATTACGCATTAGAGGTGCTCCCTGGCGGCGAGAGAGCGCAACTCCTGGAGTGGTTGACTATTCCAACTTCTACCAAAGCGCAGGCGCGAGCGCGCGATATGATAGCGAGCGTGGGTGCGGAGTTGTACGTTCGTACTGAGATTGCTATTTATATGAACCAGGCGTTGGCAGTCCTGGCCGACCTGTGTTGCGACCCTATACATGCTGATGACCTACACAAGTGGCTATCGGCATTTCACTTCTGAGACATCGCATACCCTCTTTTCGTAGTTAGCAAAATGAGCGCCCCAAGCGCTCATTTTGCTAACTACAAGACCCCAGAGCCGGTTAAGAAGTACAAATGTACCTTAGTATTGAGTATTGGCGTTTATGTACAGACTCCCCTCATTGTAGTATTAATTAGCCACCAAGTTAACAAGAACTTAACACACCGCATGATTATGAGCTAACAAAGCACAACAAATAGATATGCCAGCCAATACGAAACAATACTTCTGGTATAATATGACTCTTTATACTTATAAAGGTAGTCACGCTTGTCGAGGCCACCTTCCTGGTTGGTGCCATCTGCGTGTACGATGCATCGCGAGGCCCTTTGTTCCTGCCCTCATCGCTCGGCATCCAGCCCAAGTCAATTATCACCAGGTGTACGCCTCTTGGCTCTACTTCGTGGTCGAAAGGGAAGAAGTCCCCACCCGAAGTCCCTCGCTGCTGCAACTATCGCGGCGAAGGGCCGGACCAGTCGCACCCGGGGCAGTGTAATCATGCCGTACATGCCCTGGGTAGTGCTTGCTGCCTGCACCCTGATGCTCATTGGGTGGTCCGCCCTTTCGCTGGTGGAAGTGCCCTACTTTGGCCTGGGCAATTACGATGACCCCCTGCGCGGGCCGACCAGGCCCAGGAAGGTCAGTCGCGTATTCCCTGGTAGCCCTGCCTCCCACGCCGGCCTCCAACCGGGGGATAGCATACTCTCCGTAGACCACCCCTCAGGGCAGGGCCTCACCTCCATACTGTACAGTCGCCCGCGACCGGGCAGTGAGTCTGGTCTCACGGTTTCAGTTGCGCGTAATAGCTCTGCCGGAGAGCAACTGCTGCATGCGACGCTCTCTCCAGAAGAGCCACCGCCCATCGTCACCCTGGCACGCTATGAACCGTTGGCAGTGGCGCTGGTCTACTGGGTTGTAGGCCTCCTCACCTGGATACTCCAACCTTTCCGCACGGTAGCACGCATCTTCCTGCTCGTGTGCCAGTTCACCGCCGGACTGTTGGCAGCGGGCGCACTCTCCTCACTATACATGCATCTGCCCGCCTCGCCTTACCTGTTTCGTCTCTTCCTGGTAGCGTCCGCCCCTGTCTCTTTCCATTTCTGCGCCATTTTCCCCAATCCTCTCCCCCACAAGCTGTTGCGCCCCCTTGTCTGGTCCGTCTACGCAGGGGGCATTGTCGTATTGGTTGCCACAATTCTCGTTCCGATGGCTCTTTCCATCGATGTGGCCGACGCGCCCTTGCAGCTTGTTCAGCGTCTATACGTAGCGGTGGTCCTCTTATCTTTGCCTGTGCTGCTCCTTCGCCGCCAGAGGCGCGCACCTTTGAATGTGACTACGGAGTCATCGCAGAAATCCCTACCCGCTGATTCTGCCAGCACCGAATACGAGGGTCCTTCTGACGCTCCTTCGGAAATTCGCTCCCGGCGCAGACTCCTCATATTGGGACTGGCAGTCAGTACGCTCCCGATGCTTGCCCTCTCTCTGGTGCCTGAAACCTTGAGCGGCACGCCTCTGCTCGATTACGTGTGGACCTTCCCCGCTCTCGTACTGACCCCTTTATCCGTTGGGCTTGCCGTCAAGAGTGGCGAGATGGGCAAGATAGACCGCTTGCTCAATCGCAGCCTCGTATACGCGTTATTGGTCACGCTCCTCCTCGGTCTTTATATTTTCTTCTTCTCGACGCTGGACCTCTTCCCGTCGCAGACATGGAGCCGCCCGCTCCTGGCAGGCCTGCTGGCCTTCGCCGCGATTGTCCTCTACGATCCTGCTCGCCTCCTCCTCCAACGCCTGGTAGACCGGCTCTTCTATGGCGGGTGGTATAGCTACCACAAGGTCGTGCGTGAGGCGAGCACCGAGCTAAGTAGGGCGCTGGACCTCCAGGAGCTGATTCAGCGGCTCATGAGCATAGTGCGCACTATGCGCTTCGAGGCGGCGACGCTCTTGTGGCCCCAGGACGGCTACTTCTCCCCAAGGGGAAGCCTGGGCAACGCGATGGATGCTCTCGGCGGGTGGCGCATACCTGCTGGCGGCGCGCTTGCACTCCACCTTGCCCTTCAGCAGCACTCTTACCAACAAGAGCAGTTGCGTGTTGACCTTACTGACAGGATGGAAGAATTGACATCTGGTGAACGCATCTTGCTCGAAAGCGACGCCATCCGGTTCTGGCTGCCCCTGATGAGTAGAGGGACATTGCGCGCCATGCTCCTCCTGGGCGACCGGCAGGGTGAGGCCATGCTGAGCGAAGAGGACCTCAACATCCTCGCGCCACTAGCAGGGCAGGCGGGTGTCGCCGCCGAAAACGTCTCTCTGCTCGAGTCGCTCAAGGCTCGGCTCGTTGAGGTGGAGCAGGTACGTAATGCTCTCGCTGAAGCGCACCATCGTCTTGTCGAGACGCAAGAGGTTGGACAGTTGCGACTGGCCCGCGAATTACACGACAGCGCAGTGCAACAACTTCTCGGTATCAGCTACCAGCTCGCTCAGCAGACCTGGCCCGGTGGGGAAGTGGCTTCAGCAGAACTAAAAGAGGTAAAGACCTCAGGTATGCCCCCCGTAACGCCGGAGCTACTTCGTCACGAGATACTCGGCGTGGTTTCGCAATTACGCGCCATGATAGGTGAGCTACGCCCTGCCGGCCTGGAGCATTTTGGCTTGACTACGGCCCTCGAAGGGTATGTATCACGCCTGGAGCGCGAAGGCTTATGGGCCGGGGACAGGGAGGGAATGCCCAATATCGAGGCCGATTTTCCACCCAGCGAGCCTGACCTGCCTGGGCCTGTAGCTCTTACCCTCTTTCGCGTCGCCCAGGAGGCGTTGCGGAATGCCTTGAAACATGCCGCTGCACACGAAATCCGGCTGCTGTTCGCGATTGAGGATGAGGAGGCCATTATCACCGTCGCCGACGACGGGAGAGGCTTCGCGGTACCGGTTCACCTGAGCGACCTAGCTAAGGGCAATCACTTTGGGCTTATCGGCATGTCCGAGCGTGTGGAGTGGGCCGGTGGGAAACTCTCTATCCACTCGCAAGCCGGGCATGGCACGCAAGTTACTGTGCGCATCCCTCTGACCGGTAGGCAGTAAGCAGAGGGCAGAGGGCAGTGGACGGTAAGGGGTAGGTGGTAGGCAATAGGTAGCGATTGCCCTCGAAGGGAGATAGGCTATGGAAAGAATGCAGCCAATTAGAGTAGTCCTGGCGGACGACCACCCCTTTGTGCGTGCGGGTATTCGCGCTACGCTTGCCGCCGAGCATGACGTTGCCCTCATCGGTGAGGCCGCCGATGGTGAGGAAGCGCGCCGTTTATGTTGCGAGCTGAAGCCGGATGTGCTCCTGCTCGACCTTGATATGCCAGGGCATCGTCCGGTGGAAACAGTGAGCTATATGCAAGAGCACTGCGCCAATACGAAGGTGCTGGTGCTTACCGCTTATGACGATGATACCTACGTACGTGCCCTGGTGGCTATAGGGGTCCAGGGCTACGTCCTGAAGGATGAAGCGCCCGAAACCGTGGTGCAGGCTATCCGCACCGTCACACTGGGCGGTATGTGGTTCAGCCAATCGGTGCTGGCGAAGATGGCTAAGGGCAAGCCCTCGCCTGCGCTCAGCGACCGTGAGCGCGAGCTGCTCAGCCTGGTCGCCCTCGGCTGGGACAACCAGCGCATCGCCGGCAAGCTCGGCCTTGCGGGCCAGACGGTGAGGAACTACCTCAGCCAGCTATACCAGAAGCTTGGGCTTGGGTCGAAGAGTGAAGCCATAGTATGGGCGCGAGAGCACAACCTGGACCAAATTGACAAGCCGAGTTGAAGTTGGTCCGCCGGTATGGGCCGTTATTAGGGTAATAACGGCCCATTTCAAAAGCTTATAGTAACCTACTTCGCCTTCCCTCCTTCGTCGCTCGCCATATAGTAGACAACGGATTTCCAAGTATGCTCTAAATCGGAGCAGGATACTTCATGGACGCAGCAGAGGACATAGCTCTCCATTTACGCCTCGTAGCGGGTGATCCGACGGCCACTCTCGACTCTATAGAGAGGTGGCTACCTCACCTTGTCCACCTTTTGAGCACGCGCTTCGCCCAGGTCGCCGCTGAGGATGAGCACATTATCACTACTGCCGCCATAGATGCTATGCTGAGCTACACAGCCAACCCTCAGCAATACGACCCTGATCGTGGTACTTTACATTACTATCTTTACATGCTGGCACACGGGGATTTGCTGAACGCCTTGCGCTCTCGCCGCAAAAGGTCTAAAAATGAGATACCGATTCCCTCCGCCGGAGAGTCCATATCAAGAGAGAGTAACGATATTGCAGATCGAATAGCGAGCAGCTTAGATGCGCATAACACATTGGACCGCGTTCGAGCACTCCTTACCGGCCCGGAGGATCACCTGATACTGGCGCTTATGCTTACAGGAGAGCGCAGTACGGAAGTTTACGCCCAGGCCCTCGGTATAAGCCACCTACCTGAGAGTGAGCGAAGGGCTATTGTGAAACGCCATAAAGATCGCATCAGCAGACGATTGGAGCGTCTTGGGGACATACTGGATGAATGACGAGCCTTACAATCAAGACGATGATTTGCTTGCCCGCGCAGCTAGTCGCGCAGCCGGTCACAAGCACCTCTTCGCCTCAATACTGGCGCGATACAGTGCGCTCAAGGGCCTCGATGATGAGAGTTTGCGCGCCCATCTGAAGTGCGACGCAGCCACGCTCAATCGCTTGCGCCTGTGTGGGCGGCCCGATCCGGACGCTCCTGCCTTCGCCATCGATATACAGCGTATTGCGGAGAGGCTTGACCTCGATGCCATCATATTAGCCCAACTGGTGCGGGAAGTAGACATTGCAGGCGCTTTCAACACGAACAGCCAAACAGCCACACACGGCGGTGTGCTACAGGCGGCGCGTGACCACGATGAGGAGGATGTTGCTGGCGAGAGTGATGAGGCAGATGATACCGAGCTTTAGTGTCAAGGAGGTGCTTCAACCTCTATATGCACGCAAGGAGGGTCACATTATGTGGTTGGAAGCCGCGCTTGCCCGCCAGGCAGAGGAGTTCTGGGAGCTTGCTGGCGGGCCTGAGCCGTTCCCACGCAGATTGGTAGGCCCTGCGTCACTTGCCTTGCCCGTCACCGTCCATGAGCTACATGGTCTAACCTTGATGAGCATGCACGATTGGCTCCAGGCACGAGGTGTGAGGCTTCCCACAACGCCGGGTGGCTTCAACCAGCGCTTGCGTGGCTGTCTGGTCGCTTCGCGGGGCCGCGCTCTCATTCTGATCGATGGCTCAGACCATGATGACGAGCGGCGGTTCACCCTGGCGCATGAGCTGGCTCACCTGCTGATTGATTACCGTGAGCCTCGAAGGGAAGCTGTTGCCGCCCTGGGCGAGTCTATATTACCAGTGCTCAATGGAGAGCGCCCACCCACGCACGCCGAGCGTCTGCACGCCATACTCGACTACGTACCGCTCGGCCTGCACGTAGATATGATGGAACGCACGAGTGAAGGTAGCTATACTTCGCAGGCGACGCTTGACGCCGAGGAGCGAGCCAACCTCCTGGCCCTGGAGCTGTTGGCCCCGGCTGCTGATGCATGGGCAGCTATTTCAGCGCTGGCGGATACGGGGCAGCTTTATTTTCCGCTTCGCAAGCAATCGGCGACGCTCCTGTGCGAGCGCTACGGGTTGCCTGCAACCTACGCGCATGCTTATGCAGGCTGGCTACTGAAACATGGGGGTAGAGAACCAGGGATTAGAGATTGGCTAGATTAGTCTCTGGTCCTGCACATTGTATGTAGGGGCGAGGCATGCCTCGCCCCTACAATCGTTGAGCAGCCTCTAATTAAGTAGAGGGAGGTAAAGCTATGTCCAATATCGAAACCCTGTCTGCCGGAAGCGCGGAATTTGAGGAGGCGTACGGGGAGCCTATATCGAGGGCACTGGACCTCTCTACGTGGCGGGTTGGCGCCAACATGGAGGAGATATACAGTCGCATAGGCGACGAGCAGATATCCGAGACCTTGCGCTTTGAAGCCGGCAATAAGCCCCTCATACGCGCGCACGTCTTCTCGGCAATCCACGAGCGCAGAGCAGCGCCACCCGGCGCTGGCGTTTACCAGGCCACTCCCCAGCAAATAGAGCGCACACATAAAGGCATACTCTTTACCGGGGCTGTCGAGGCGGCAAAAGGCACGCACTTTGCGCACGAGACGGTCTCTATTGCCGTCAACCAGCTTGGCGTTTGCACTATATCGTACAGGGGCGACCAGGGCACATATCTTCATCGCCTATTCCGGCGCGACCTCCGCGCAGGCACACCTGGCGACCTGGATGTGATGTTAGAGCTGTTGGACAGGCGCATGAAGCGGGCTTCTACTGGCGCGCCGGACGAAAGAGATATGCTTAGCAACCTTGCTCGCAGGGGCATCATGGCTTACGCAGAGCGGGCGGTGTTATTGGAGAAATCGGAAGCGCCCTGGCGAATGGGGGATGGTAACCCCGCTCCAATGGAGTTGCTGACCGGGCTTGGCAGCATGGAACTGCTGGACCGGAGCCTGGAGATGTTGCATCAACTCCTGCTTGGGCACAAAAGATGGGTGTTTGTGCCCGTAGCGTCGAAGGACCTGCTGTTGCTGACGATAGGGCAGGCTTTAAATCCATTGGAGTATGCCATCGTGGAGACCGCGCAAGTAAGTATGCGGAGAATAGCTGACGCCGGTTCTTATGAGCGCCGCTACGAGAGGAAATTACGCGAGTTCGTAGCCGAAGTTGGCCCTCGAATCGTGCGTGGCGTCTACCGGGTATCGTGTATGGGTCCACCTTACGTATTCTATGCCCATGCGGAGTACGCTCACGAGGCTGCCCTCATCGCGTTAGCCGATAGTGCTATGCACGAGCACAGGGGCTTTCCCATGCTGATTGACCTGGCGGGCCGAATCTGCGCGGGCACGTTCGGCATGCAGGCGCTCGCCGCTCAGCTGGAAGTAGCATACGCGATGCAGGGGGTCTCTTTCGAGTACGCCCCTGGAGGTTAGGGTGATTGGACGACGGATGACGAAAGACGAAAGACGAAAAGCTATCGATTACTTTGGACTTTGGGGGTGGGGTTATGGGTGAGCGCAGTTATCCTGAACAGAAGCGGTTGGAGAGGCGAGTGCCGGAAGTGGTCAGACGTGATTTGCACTCAGGGTATTCGAAGCCAGTGCCGGATGCCGCGCTGCTAGGGCTGGAGGCGACGATAGAGGTAGTTGGTGGAGCCTGGCAGGAGAGCGCAGAGTTCGCCGGGGCGATAGGCCGCACCACGTTCGACCTCCCTTCAAGCCAGGACAACCTGGTGACGGTGGTGCTCGCAAAAGAGCACGTAACGCAAGGCACGCTCGGCTCCCAGTCCATAGTCCGCATCAGGAGTGGCATCCACCCATCCGAGCCGCCAGCCCTCGACCCTCAGCCATCAGTAGGTAGTCAGCAAGACCAAATCCAAAATCCAAAATCGTACCTGGGCGTGGTCGTGGCGGGACCTTTCGCGGAGCCGGATGGCTTGCGCGGCGACGCCCCGGTAATCATCACCACAGCAGCCAGGGGCGGAATGCTAACCCCTCCCTACCATGGCCGGGTGCAGATTGAAGTTCTGGGCGAGGAGATAGATGGCGCTGGATTGATGCCTCCACGCTTCAGGCCGTTACCTAATAGCCCCGTCTTTCTCCTCTCCCCGGAGCAAACTGACGAAGTGATGAAAGTGGGAGGCGACTTGCGAGTGGGCCTGGTGGTAGGCCACGAAAAGATAGTAGTAGGTGTGCCCAAGGCGGACAAAAGCGTGCTGCCACGCCACACAGGCATTATGGGCACGACCGGCAGCGGTAAGTCCACCACCGTAGCGCGCCTCATCTCCGAAGCCCAGGCTAATGGCTACGCCGTGATCGTGCTTGACGTCGAGGGAGAATATACGCAGGTCAGTGAGCCTACGGCTGATGCCAGGATGCTGTCCGCATTGCAGGTGCGGGGCCTGGAGGCACGAGGGGTACCCAATACAGTCCTCTATCACCTCACCGGGCGCGACACCGCCAATCCTGACCACCCCCACAAGCGCGAGTTCTACCTAAAATTCGCCCGCCTGTCGCCCTACACGGTCAAAGAACTGCTTGACCTCACGGAGGCCCAGGCGATGCGCTTCGACCAGGCTTATGACGTAGCCAAGCTGGTGCTGCGCGACCTCGGTATCTTCCCGGCGCGCAACAACCCGGAGCAGGAGCGCATCGCCCTCGACTTAGACGAGTTCGAGCGTGGATATCCGCGCCTCACCCTCTCTTACTTTCTCGACATAGTGGAAGGCTTTCTCCATAGGGTCCACCGACAGCAGAGCAAGCCTAACTTCTACAATGAGGAGTTCAAGCTGCACAGCGACGAGATTATGAAGCGCATCCAGGCCGTCAAGACCGACAGCGCCACCAGCTGGCGCGCTCTTTACGGCAAGCTGTGGCGGCTGAAGCGCATCGGCGTGTTCGACTCGCAAGGGGAGAGGGCCAGGCCGGTGAGTTACAAGGATATGTTGAAGCCGGGGCGCGTGAGCATCCTCGATCTATCGGACACCGATTCATCCACCCTCAACAACCTGGTGATAGCCGACCTGTTGATGGGTGTGCAGGATGTCCAGGATGAGCTTTACGAAAAGGCGGTGCGAGATGAGAGCGAACTACCCAGGGTGCTGATTATCATAGAGGAAGCGCACGAGTTCTTATCGGCTGAGCGTATCGAGAAGATGCCGGTGCTATTCAGTCAGGTAGCACGTATCGCCAAGCGTGGCCGCAAGAGATGGCTGGGTCTGGTCTTCGTGACGCAGCTCCCTCAGCACCTGCCAGCGCAGGTCTTCGGCCTCATCAACAACTACATCATCCACAAGATCACCGACTCGTCGGTAATATCGCGCCTGCAAAAGACGGTGCCGGGCATAGACGAGGGGCAGTGGCGACGCCTCGCTGCTCTCGCCCCAGGCCAGGCCATCGTATCCTTCACCCACATGGCGCGACCCCTCATGGTCTCTATAGACCCCACGCCTTGCAGGCTCAGGATGGTGGACTAAACTCCCCCCCTCAATAGGGAGTAGAGTTTGAAAAGGATAAAAATAGAAGTTCGGCTGCACCGAACTTCTATTTTTATCCTTTTCAAAGGCTATGGAAGCGGGCGGGCTTGCAAGCACTAGAAGAAGAGATTCCCGAACGTGAATGGCCTGTTCCACAGCAGCCCCTTCACAGTAGAGCGCATCACTTCCTGCACCTGCTCGCCGGGGCGGTCATTGTCCCCTACCGAGGCCGCGAACCCTATAGGCGTTCCCGGCTGCGGGCGGAACTCCCCAAAGACCGTCCAGGGCAGGCGCGCTTCGAGAGTGTATCCCTTTTTGTCCAGGCTCTGTTGCGCCTTCACGTCCACCAGCTTGTTGCGGGGGTCCGATTTGTCGGGCCTCCAGAAGACCGCCTCCGGCCCCAGGCTGGCGAAGTCCCCCGGCGAAAGCCCTAGCTGGAAATCGTCCGCGTTCCCCTCGTTCCGTGTGAAGTCGCCCTCAAGGTTCGTGTCGAACCATATCTCTATATCGTCGCCGTAATAGAGGTTGTACCCCCGCGTGGTTGCCGATTGCACGTGTAGATTGTCCGTCACGACCGCGCCTATGTAGAAGTTGTCTGTATCCCATGCGAAATAGAATTGCGCGTCGAGGTCGTCTGGCCCATTCCAGGGGCGACCCTTGTCGCCCGTAGGTGTGTTGAAAGCCACTTCCAATGCCCCAGGCTCCGCTCCCGCCCAGTCTGAAAGGTCGCCGTCAATATCGGGGGGCACGATAGCGCGTGGGATGCTTATGTCAGGGCCGTTTCCAGTCCTCGTCGGGCCTGTGTAGGTGGATGGACCTGGCATTTGGAACCTTACGGATTCAGATGGCGTGTTTCCTTTGCTGAAGACCCCGGAAGCCGCTATGAGCACTGCACCACCCACCGCCAGCAGCAGCAACGCCACCAGGGGTATTACCGCGCCGCGCACTTTCGACCTGGCGGGAGGGATAATCACCGCACGCCCCTGCATAGGAGGCGCTGCCAGCTCGTGCGCCTGGCTTACGTATGGCCTCGGCCCGTTATGGGGTCCAGTGGGCGGGCGTACCCCTACGCTCGTGTGCACACCCACTACCGGCGCATTGTTGTAAGGCATCACCTGCGGTGCGGCCTGGGCAGGCACTGCATAGGGTGAGGGTGTCCCTACGCCGTTTCGCGTGCCGTTAGCTCTCACCTGCTGGCCTCTGCCCATGGCGTGCGAACCTGGCGGCATCCACCGCACAAACTCCTCAAGGTCCCTCGCCAGGTCGAGCGGGTCCGAATAACGTGACGCGGGGTTCTTAGCGAGCACACGATCTACTATGGGCTGCAACTCGGAGGGGAGGCGCGGGTTGATGGAACGTACGGGCGCGGGCTGGTCGTGCACCTGTCTGTACAGGATGGCCGCCGTATGCTCTCCCCCGAACGGCGTGACCCCTGTAAGCATCTCATAGAGCACCACGCCCAGTGAGTAGATATCGGACCTCGCCTCCGCGGGGCGGCCCGCTATCTGCTCCGGCGCTAAATAATCTGCCGTGCCCATCACCAGCCCTGCGGCGGTGAGGCTCGCCTGGGCGTTGTCGGCGGCATGGGCTATCCCGAAGTCGGTCAGGAGCACCGTGCCGTCCGGCTCTACGAGGATATTCCCCGGCTTCACGTCCCGGTGGATCACGCCGTTGCGGTGCGCGTAATGTAGCGCCGAGGCCACCGGCTTGATGATGTTGAGTGCGGCGGGGAGGGGAAGCGAGCCGGTGTCGCGCAGGATGTCGCGCAACGTCGTGCCCTGCACGAAGCGCATTGTTATAAAGTGGATGTTCCCTTGCTGCTGTACGTCGTACACCCGCACGATGGAGGGGTGCTCCAGGTTGGCCGCCGTGACCGCCTCGCGCCTGAATCGCTCTACCGCCTTCGGGTCGACCGTGAGCGACTGCTCCAGCACCTTGATCGCCACTGAGCGGTTGAGGATAGTATCGTGGGCACGATAAACCGTAGCCATCCCGCCCCTACCGACGAGGGCCTCCAGCTGGTATTTACCTAGTCGCCTGCCTACAAGTGTATCCACTATTTATTTTTCACCGCAGAGACGCAGAATGCGCAGAGGCTTAATCAGCACTGGATGTTATAGAATGCGGCTTTCCCCGGATAAATCGCGCTGGCCCCCAACTCGCTCTCTATGAGTAATAAACGATTGTACTTAGCCGTTCGTTCCCCACGTGCGGGTGCGCCTGTTTTTATCTGGCCGCAGTTGAGGGCTACCGCCAGGTCTGCTATCGTCGTATCTTCAGTCTCGCCTGAGCGATGCGACATCACCGCCGTCCAACCCGCTTGTTGGGCGTCGCGCACAGCCTGTATCGCTTCGGTTAGACTCCCTATCTGGTTCACTTTGGTGAGCAGCGAGTTGCAGGCCTCTTCTGCCACCGCTCGCTTGATGCGCTTCGTGTTGGTCACGAGTAGGTCATCGCCCACTAGCTGCACCTTGTCTCCGACGCGCGATTTGAGCAGCTTCCACCCATCCCAGTCATCCTCGGACATGCCGTCTTCTATGGAGATGATCGGGTATTTGCGGACCCATTCCTCCCAGAACGCAACCATCTCATCGCTCGATAGCTTACGTCCTTCTTTCGCCAGGTTGTAATTACCACCTTCGTACAATTCGGTGGTCGCAGGGTCGAGCGCGATATGCACGTTCTCCCCCGGCTTGTAGCCAGCCTCCTCGACCGCCTGCAATATGATCTCCACCGCCTCCTGATTGCTCTTGAGCGACGGCGCGAAGCCGCCTTCATCCCCTACCGTGGTCGCGTAGCCCTTGTCGTGCAGCAGCTTATGGAGCGCGTGGTATATCTCCGCGCCCCAGCGCAGCCCTTCGCGGAAGCTCGGCGCTCCCGTTGGCATCACCATGAACTCCTGGAAGTCGGTCGAGTCGGAGGCGTGCTTGCCCCCGTTGAGGATATTCAGCATGGGCACGGGCATGGTGCGCGCCGACAGCCCGCCCAGGTAGCGGTAGAGAGGCATCCTGTAGTGGTTGGCCGCCGCGTGTGCCACCGCCAGCGACACCCCGAGTATCGCGTTCGCGCCCAGGCGGCTTTTGTTGGGCGTGCCGTCCAGGGTGATAAGCTGGCGGTCAATCGCGGTCTGGTCCGCTGCATTCACCCCGATAAGCTCCGAGACTATGTCCTCGTTCACATAGCCGACCGCCTTGAGCACGCCCTTACCACCGTAGCGCGACTTATCGCCGTCGCGTAGCTCTACCGCTTCGTGCGCCCCTGTGGATGCGCCGGAAGGCACGGCGGCCCTCCCGAAAGCCCCGCTTATCAACCTCACCTCGACCTGCAAGGTAGGGTTCCCTCGCGAGTCGAGTATCTCGTGCGCGACTATATCTCCGATCTCCGCGTTATGCACAGCGCGCTATCCTCCTCTATATATTGCGTCTCATACGTTGCATCATACCCCATACAGGGGGGCTTGGCAAGATTCTGACGGTTCCGGGAGTGACGAAAAAGGTAGATAAGCAATAAAATAGGAATTATGGAAGAACCAGAACAAAGAAAACGTGAGTGCCCACAGTGTCCACATTGCAAACAGAGCCGATATGTGGTGAGAGCTGGGTTCAACCACACAGGCTCAC
>DATEOC010000048.1:0-9479 GCA_035274425.1 Chloroflexia bacterium | reverse complement strand
TGAGCCTGTGTGGTTGAACCCAGCTCTCACCACATATCGGCTCTGTTTGCAATGTGGACACTGTGGGCACTCACGTTTTCTTTGTTCTGGTTCTTCCATAATTCCTATTTTATTGCTTATCTACCTTTTTCGTCACTCCCTGTGAATGTAACCTCTCCTCGTATATTTTATATTGGACCAGGCAGCGCTGGACTGGGTGGCGCTGCTCCGATACACCATTACATCGCCGACTCGGTCCTTTCAAAGATCACTGGATCGTACTGAAAGGAGAAGACTATGCGGACTCTCGTCGCACGGGCGGGCTTGATTACCATTTCTCTGCTATTCCTCGCAGGGACCGCCCAGGCAGTGGCACAACCGGCAACTTTCACCACGCAAACTTACCCACTTCTTGGAAACAACCATATCGCCGCAGATGTAAATGGCGACGGCAAACTTGACCTGGTGGGCGCGGGACTGAACTCGGCCTTTGTCATGCTCAATAACGGCGACGGCACGTTCCGACCCAAAGTTGCTTATCCGGTCGCCGATCAGGCGCAGGATTTGGCAGCGGGTGATTTCAACGGCGATGGGAGGGTGGACCTGGCCGTCACGATCAACGCTCCGCAAATCAGCCTTTCGCTGCTGACCGGCAACGGCGACGGTACTTTCAACGCGCCCGTGAATTTCCCCAACACGTCCGGCTTTGATTCCCCCTCCATCGCCGCCACCGATCTGAACAATGACGGCAGACTCGATGCAGTGATCGCACATGCGATTGCCTGCTGGACCGCGCCATGCAGGGTCGGTCGAACCATCTCGGCGATGCTCGGTAACGGCGACGGCACGTTCCAGCCATCCAGGGAGATTGATGTAGGGACAGGTATGAGCCGAATAGCGGTGGGCGATTTCAACCGCGACGGGATCAGGGACCTGGCCATCTGTGGCGACAACACGCAGCTCTATACCCTGCTCGGTGTGGGCGACGGCACATTCGTACAGCAACCTACCATTATGCTCGTTCCAGGCGGTGACCTCTTCTCCTCCGGCAGCGACGTTAGAATTGCCGACTTCAATCGTGATGCGATTCAGGACCTGGTAGTGGCGCTCCCAGGGAACGGAAGAGGCACAGCGATTGTGCTCGGCAATGGCAACGGCACCTTCGGGCAGCCTTTCAGGGTCCTTGACGATGCTCTCGAAGCGCCTCAGGGGCTTGGTATCGCCGACTTCAACATTGACGGCTTTCAGGACATTGCTCGCTCCAGGGCAAACGGTAACAGCGGCTTGATGGATATATTGCACGGCAATGGCGACGGGACCTTTCAGCCGCCTGTACGTTACCAGGTGCCTCCTCCCCAATCGAGCATTGGGGGCATCGTGATGGCCTCAGACGATTTCAACAACGACGGCAAACCGGACATTGCTATGTCGGTGGGGGGAGCAAGTCCCGCGCTGAAAGTTTCTCTAAACTCCAGCGGCGCGCCACCTCCCCCTCCCCCGCCCACCGCTACGCCTACGGCTACACGTACGCCAACACCTGCGTCTACGCCTACGCCCTCGACCGTGACGGTTTCATCGGTGACTTTGAATCCTGGCGTCGTGACAGGTGGAAACAGCTCTACGGGCACCATAAGACTAAGCACCAGCGTCCAGGCGGCGACCACAATTCAGTTGGCGAGCAGCAACGCGGCGGCGACAGTTCCGTCAAGTGTCACGGTCCCGGCCGGCGCTTCGTCGGCGAACTTCACGGTAAACACGGCGCGGGTCTCAAGCGCCACAACAGCGACGATCACAGCCACCTTGAATGGCACATCGCGCTCGGCGAGCCTGACGATAAATCCGCAGGCTACAGATACGGTTTCGATCACACGCGCCGAGTATGAATCATCGCAGCGTAGACTACGTATCGAAGCGACGAGCAGCAGTCCGTCCGCAACGCTCACCGCCTACGTAACCTCAACGGGCCAGCAGATAGGCACACTGACCAACGAGGGCGGTGGAAGATACCGAGGTCAGTTCACCTGGTCAACCAACCCTCAGAACATAACCGTGCGTAGCAGTCTGGGTGGCTCAGCGACTAGGGGAGTGACCGCCAGATAATACGGAACATCTGGGGCGGAATTGAAGGTAGGGGCATGGCGCGCCATGCCCCTACCTCAGGCTCTGTCTCTACTGGGTCCTGATTCAGTCGAGCACCGTTTCGCGGGCGGCTGAGAGCAAAAGGACGGCTAAAGCCAGGAAGAAGGCGTATCCGGCCAGCATCGCAAGAGAGACTGTAGCCACCGTATCACGCGATGCCTCGGTTGCGTACCGGAGCGCACCTGCTACCGGGGCCATCACAGGGGGAAGCGCCTGTAGCGCGGACCGGACTTCCACGATAGGGAAGTTGCGGTTGTCGAACGACATGATTAGCAAGGCTATCAGGGCAAGCACGATCAGCCGCAATACCGACGGCGATACGAAGGTGGAAAGGAGTGCCACTACCGAAACTGATAACAGCCCGATAGCCAGCATCGGCAGGCTCCCGTAGACGAAGGTAGATATGTCCAGCCACCTATCGACAGGCGCTTTCCCTTCGAACCACGACCCATAGCGCACGAGTACAACCGCGCTTGAAAGGAGGTAGGCCACTATTGCGACCAGCCACGCCCCCAGCATCAGCGCACTCGCGACTGCCACACGCGATACAGGTCGGGCCAGGATTGGTAACATCTCAGCGCGATTGGCACGCGTGAACATGCCTGCGGCAGTAATGCCAGCCACCAATATAGTAGAAGCGTATTGCACCCCAAAAAAGTGGCTGCGAGAAGGACTTACGTCGAAGAGCATCAGGTGGATAGCCACCAGCACCGCCAGCACAAACAACGCCCATATACTGCGGAAGAAGTCGCGCAGAGTGAAGTTGAGCAGTTTGAAGTAGAGGGAGGGACCACCCATAGGCACGGCGCGAGGTGTGGGCAGGACGCCGGTGCTACTCTCCAGAGTCGCCATCGACGCTACCTCCTTCACCGGCTACCTCTGCCGCGCGGCGGGGGCGCGATACCGCCCGTACAGGCAGGGGGCGTAGGGCCGCCTCATATCCGTTGGTGCTCATTCCCGTTTCCAGGGCAGGTAACGGTGATGTAGATGGGCCGCCAATACCATTCGCTGCAACTCCATCTCCATCCATCGGTGCCTGTAGCGGCCCAGTGTCGGGCGATTTCGCAGCTTCGGACTGGTTGCTCGCTTCGAGCGTCGGCAGAGGCCCCGTATCAGACGCCTTGATGGAAGCCGCATTATTATCAAGTGGGCCTGTATCAGGGGCGGCGCGGACAGACGCCTCATCGGGAGCGGTATCAGAAACCGGCTCGATTGCTTCTTTCGAGGGCGACTTTGCCGGTGTGATCTTGATATCTGGCGGCGGGACCGCCTGTAAGAAGAGACTTTCCAGGTCTCTATTCTCCGTATACACCGATACGATGTCCCATCGCGCATCTACCATAGCCCTGAGAGCGGCAGCTTTCATCGCCACCGCGTGCGCCACCCCTGGCCCGGCGGGCAAGACGACGTGAAGATGCTCGCCCTCCGAAGCCCCACCCCTCACCAGCACAGAAGGATGCAGCCTATTCAGATAGTCGGTTAGATGGGTCAGAATCTCGCCTGCTCCTTCGCGCGCGACCCCAACCAGGTGCGTGCGGGGACTCTCATCGATATGGGTCTGGACGAGGAGCCTCCCCGCCCGCAAAATTCCTACGCTTGTGCAAGCACGCTCTACCAGAGTCAATTCACGCGAGCAGACCAGCACCGTCGAACCTCGCGCCTTGCAGTCGAGCACCACATCCCTGAAAAGGGTAGCTATCTCTTCATCATGGCCGGTAGCAGGCTCGTCCAGCACCAGAAGCTCCGGCGGCTCGGCACCCCCGGCAAGTAAAGCTACAGCCAGTCCTAGCTTTTGACGCGCAGCTTTCGAATATCCACCTATAAGCTTACGCGCCGCCTGGCCTAGGCCAACGGTGTCGGCCACGCGGTCGGCCACCAGTTGGGCCTCCCGGCCTTTGAGACCAGATAGCTCCCCGTGAAACCGCAGATAGCCACGCCCTGTGAAATTGCCGTGGTAGCGCGGCTTCTCGGGAAGGTAACCTACCCGGGCACGAGCGCGCCGCAAGCTCTCCGAGCCGAAGAGGCGCACTGTGCCTCCGTCCGGGTGGAGAAAACCCAAGAGGAGTTGAGTAAGGGTCGATTTGCCGGCGCCCTGCCCTCCGATCAGGCCATACACCTCCCCAGGCTTCACGCTCATAGAGACGTTCCTGACTATATATCCGCCCCTGATGCGCTTGGTCAGGCGCTCAGTCCTAATTACGGGGTCGGCAGGGTTGAGGGTAGGAGGGTTATCACCCGCGCTGGGACCGCCGTTCGTATGTGCATAATCCGTCATCTGCTCCGGCATAACCTTTATTATATGGGAAGAGGGGAAAAGTTGGTAGCAGGTCAATAGGTCACGAGTGAACCGAATTGCCGCATGGTGCGTATATAATATTGGACAATTGCGAATCTGGAACCTGAAGCTCTAAACTTCGGGCGATGGTCCGGTATATGGCTAGTATAAGTGTTAGTACATTTGGCGAACACTACCCGGACCGTTGTCTACAAGTGTAAGCTTGCACTTGCTGCCACATAGGGTGTAAAATATAGATAGTGAAGCGGTCGAACGTTATCGAGACCGTGGCACAGAGATTGCTTTATATATTGCCGGAGGGCTGTGAGACTGCTCTAAAGTAGAGTGATGCAGCCCCGTGTAACAGCTTACGTATAGGTCTTATGGCTGTACGTTAATTGTAAGGTACAACCGCGTATATTGCGCCGCGTTAAGTCTATAGAAGAATCGCCCATATCAAAGGCGGCGCTCTTTGTTGATAGGTCGGAAGCAATAGGTCGGATACAAGAGGAAATAAGAAATGCTAATGCTAGATAATAAAAGGGACGCGCTTGAGGAAGCCGCGTTACGTTACTTTGGGCACGAAGAGCTACGGCCCGGCCAGCGCGAAGTGCTGGAATGCCTCCTCGACGGAAAAGATGTGCTGGCGGTCTTCCATACTGGCGCGGGTAAGTCCCTTACTTACCAGCTCGCTGCCATGCTCATGCCCGGCACTGCCATAGTGGTCTCACCCCTCATCGCCCTCATGCGCGACCAGGTCCTCGACCTGCAAAGCCGGGGCATAAAGGGTGTAGCCGCCATCAATTCCACACTTACAGAGCAGGAAGTAGATGAGCAGCTAGATGACCTGCTCCAGGGCGAAGCGAAGCTCTTATATGTTACCCCTGAGCGTTGTGCCAACCCGGAGTTCCTGAAGCACCTAAGAAAAACCAACGTCTGCCTTATAGTGGTGGACGAAGCGCATTGTATATCGGAGTGGGGCTACGACTTCCGCCCCGCTTACCTGATGCTGGACAAGGTGATCGAAGCCTCCGGCAGACCACCCGTGCTCGCGCTGACCGCTACCGCTACCCCACAGGTACGCCTCGACATCCAGTCCAACCTGGGACTCAAGGACCCATCGGTTATCATCCACGGATTTGACCGCCCCAATATTACCTTCAGCGTGGTATCGGCTTCGACTGACAGGGAAAAGGACTGGCAGCTCCTGAGGCTCTTCGGCAAAGCGTCATCTGGACAGCCCGATCCATCAGGGACCACTATCAGGCAAGATTTCCTTGAGACCCTTGAGCCAGCGATTGCGAGCAAACTCCAGGGCCTCGATACTAAGCTCGAAGGTTCAGGCCTTGTGTACGTCGCCACGACAGCAGAGGCGAAACGCCTGAGCGCATTCCTGAACGAAGCGGGCATCAAGGCCGGGTATTATCACGGACAGATGAAGAAGACCGAGCGCGACAAGGTGCAGCAAGATTGGATGGACGAGATTACCCCCGTAGTTGTGGCGACCACAGCCTTCGGTATGGGCATCAACAAGCGCAACCTGCGCTATGTGGTGCATTATGACCTCCCCGCCTCCCTGGAAGCATATTACCAGGAAGCGGGACGCGCCGGGCGAGATGGCCTCCCCTCTAGAGCGGTGCTCATATACGACCCGCGTGATCGCAATATCCAGTCCTTCTTCATCGGTGGCAGCGTCCCATCCGAGTCCAACCTGCGTGACCTGTGGGACGAAATACGTAAGACCCTGCGCGTCAAAGAGCGGACCGAGGGGACCAAAGTGCGCTCTCTCACTATTGGAGAGGTCGCCAAGATACGTAATTTGCCGATCTCGCGCATCCGCCCCCTGGTAGCTGCCCTTGAGCAGGCTGGCGGGGTCGCGATGATCGCGGGGAACGGCGATAACCAGGACGTTGTTACCTTCCGCAAGACCCATGTCATGGGGAGGCGGCTCCTCCTCGATATGAAGAAGCTCCAGGCCCGCAAGCAATACGAGCAGAGCCGCCTCGATATGATGCTGCGCTATGCCAGCACGCGAGACTGCCGCCGCAAGCTTCTCCTGGGGTACTTCGGTGAAGCTTATGAGCGCGACAACTGCGGCGGGTGTGATAATTGTATCAAGGTGCTGGCCGAGCTTAACAAGGAATTCACCAAAATAGCGCAGCCCGCCGTGCCTGTGCCCGCAGTACCCTTCCGCTCAGGAGATATGGTGAAGCATAAGAAGTGGGGCGGCGGCATGGTGCAGACCATCGAGGGGGATACCGTCACCGTGCATTTCCCTGACGTTGGCTACAAGACCCTCGCACTCAATATGGTGCTACAATCAGGCTTGTTGATGCCCGCAGCCTCCTAGCGTAGAATCCCAGGTTCAAAATAATAAAAAATGATCGGCTTAGCCGATCATTTTTTATTATTTTGAAAAGCTCTTCATAACTTGGCGCGAAAGTGCATAACCCCCTTGCGCGTACAGACTCCATCTGGTAGAATTGATATAGGTCCAGCACAATAGTAAGGAGATATAATAGAGATGGCTATTGATACAAGGCACATCGAAACGGCTAACACAAACGTGATCACAATGAGCGACGCGGCGGTCAGCCAACTTCGCGAGCTTATCGGCCAGCAGGAGAACGCCAGCCCCAACCTCGGCCTGCGCGTCTTCGTCTATCCGGGCGGCTGCTCCGGCATGTCCTACGGCATGGCCTTCGAGGACCAGCCCGCCGATGATGACCTCACCATCGAGGTGGACGGCGTGAAGCTATACGTTGACGAGATGAGCGTGCAATATGTCGGCGGCGCGCAGATCGACTACGAGAATAGCCTCATGGGGGGCGGCTTCCGTATCCTCAATCCCAACGCTGTCCGCTCGTGCGGCTGCGGCCACTCCTTCGACACAGGCTCAGACGCGAGCAACGCCAAGGGCTGCGGCTGCGGCTAATATAGTCTAGTATAGAAAAAAGAGGCGGGCGCTGAGCGCCCGCCTCTTTTGCTACGTTTGGATGACCTCGCAGCTATGCAACATCTCAACATTTCAGAGAAGGTGATGCTGTCGGCCTTCGGGGTCTATACATTCGTCTACCCTTTCGCCATCTTCCTCCTCTCATTCGATTTAATGCCGTTCGGTATGGAGTGGATGAGCAGCATGTTGCTAGCTATGTTAGGCGTCACGGCAGCGGCATGGCTGTGGACCAATTTCGGTGCGCGAGGACTAGTGTTAGGCGTAGCAATTTTCGCGGCTGGACTGGCTCTTGAATACATCGGCGTGAGCACAGGGCTACCCTTCGGCCCATATAGTTATACAGCGGTGCTGGCTCCCTTATTGCCTGGCGGCATGCCTTTAGCGATAGGTTTTGCCTGGGTGCTCATTGTGGTCAGCGGCCTCTTCACGGCCAGGTGGTCCTTGCGCTCAGCGCCGGCATGGGTAACGTGCATCGTGGGGGCGCTGCTGGCGGTAGGTCTCGACTTTCTGCTTGAGCCTGTAACGTATCACGTCAAGGGCTATTGGCTGTGGCAAGGAAGCGAAGGCTACTACGGTGTTCCCTGGACTAATTTCCTGGCATGGCTCGTTGCCGCCCTTCTGATGAACCTGATAGTGGGCCGGATACTGGACTTAATTATGCAGGTCCGCTGGGGTTGGGTGCCCGGCGCGCTCTATGTAATGAATGTCATAATGTTCGGCATCGTGAATCTCACGCACCGGTTCTGGTGGTCGGGGCTGATTGGTCTCGTGCTGTTGGGAGGCCTCTGGCTGATGCGGCGCGCCCTTTCCACCCACCCCGCCCCGTCAGCGCCCACACCATAGAGTTGATGCAAATCGCAATCAGAAACAGTACCGCCACCGGGTGGAGCAGCGTATCGATCAGCCTGTAACGGAGGCGCATCGCCAGGGCCAGCCGAGCCACCACCGCTACAACATACATAGCCACCGCCAGGTAGAGGGCTGAGGACTGAGGGCTGAGAAGTGAGTAGGTTATAAGAGCTATAGGGGATATGTATAATAGGCTCAAGACGATAATGCCTGTGGCGAGAAAGAACGGAGAGTATCCGAAGAAGGCATACGCGTTCTTCGAGTAGCCGCGCCATACCTCGCCAGGGCCGTCATACATCCGCGTTTGAATGAGCGGGCCGCCATCCGCCAGCAGAGCAGTATAGCCTGCGCGCTTTATCGCACGCGCAAGCCCCACGTCCTCAAGTACCTGCGCCCGAACCGTCGCGTGGCCTCCGCACGCTTCGTATGCCTCGCGGGTGAAGAGCATGAACTGGCCGTTGGCGGCTGCGAAGGCCGGTCCCGTGCGCTTGGAGTGCGCCAGAGGCAGAGGCAAGAAGCTATAGACCGCCCAGTGAAGGAGCAGCGGCACAGCCAGTCGCTCTGCCCAGGAGAGCGTGATCTGCCTGGGGAATATCGAAAGCAAACCCGCGCCAAGCGACTGTGCCGCCGTTATTGCATGCGAGACCGCGCCAGGCTCAAATCGCACGTCAGCATCGGTGAAGAGCACGTAATCAGGCATGGAATTAGCGCACATGGCCTCGTATAAGCGGTGGCAGGCATGGGATTTACCCAACCAGCCTGGCGGTAGCTCAACCACTCCGCTCACAACATGAAGTCGGGGGTCTGATGCTGCGAGGCGTGCGGCTATCTGAGGGGTGTCGTCAATAGAACCGTCATCATACAGCCACACTTCGAAGTTGAGGTAATCCTGCACCAGGAGTGAGCGCAGGCACGCCTCAATATGCACTTCCTCGTTGCGCGCAGGCACAAGGATAGCTACTTTTGGAGCAGCATCCCCACTGGCAGGGCCGTAGTTCTCAATCTTCGGCAGGACGCGCAAGTTGACCAGAACTATCCCAAGCAAGGCAAAGAGAAATGCCAGGACTATCAACTCATAGGCTATTAGGAGTGGAGGCATCAGATTACTCAGAACGTCTGTAACAACGGCTGTATAAAGAGTGTCATTCCGAACGAAGTGAGGAATCTCCGAGCTTGCCAGGTGGAGAGATTTCTAGAACCAATGGTGCTAGTTCACAAGGAGAATTGAGCAATAGAAAGATGAGTTCTACCATCTTGATCAGGTTGCAAGCCATGCCAGCT
>DATEOC010000047.1:0-48667 GCA_035274425.1 Chloroflexia bacterium | reverse complement strand
AACTGGGTGACAATCAGAGTGTAGCCGAGTGCCTCATAACGATAGGAGAGATAGCTGCTATGCACGGAGATGGGGAGCGTGCAACACGCCTCTTCGGGGCGGCAGATGCACAGATGCGCTCTATGGGCTTCAAGCTATTGGCCCCGGAACAAGCTGAATATGAGCGCAACCTGCAAAGCGCCCGCGCCCAACTCGGTGAAGAACGTTGGGTAGAGGCATGGGCTGAGGGAAAAGCAATGTCGTCGGGTGTGGCAGCCAGTTACGCTCTAGAGCTTTGACCTTATTCCCAGGCTGCCACACCATCTGGCCGCTTACCCTTCGTGCCAAAAAGGAACCTTTTTGAGACGCCGAGCGGTTAGCAACCTTGTATGTAGGCCAAAACCCAATATTTTTGGTCAGGGGCAAAATAGGCCCACTCGGCGTGTGTGTGTCATTAGAACTAAAATAGATACTCACACGCCGAGCACAGGGGGCCGCTTTACAGATTCTTGGGGCATTGCCCTGAGCTTGGATGCCTGCGGAGAGGAGCCTTTACAGACATGTCCGGCCAGAGCTTATGATTAGAACGGATAGCCCTTCGCTCCCTGTAGCCCTTTCAGGCACGATATTTCGCCGGCGAGATTGTTCACGTGACCCACCAACAGCGTGCTGATCACCCACGCGAGGTTCACGTGACCCAGGCCGAGGCCGGTCAGGTCCATGGGTGTGTCAAGGGCTTCCGGGCTGAGTGTCGCAAGGTAGTCGTCGGCGCTGGCGTAAACAGCCTGAGCGTATTCGCGTGCCGCTGCCAGGTCTACCTGAACTCTACGCGCCCATGGCCCGTATTTCTCCCAATCAGGTCCTGGGAGTGGCATAGGTTCGCTGCAACCCGTCCTCCCTGCCCAGGTGGAAGAGAACATCGGGGCCGCACCCCTCAACATCCCGTTGATGATAACGTCCTCTGACGTAACAGCATGGGCATAGGTAGCGCCAAGGGGGTTCGCGACCCCCGGCGGAGCCCACTGCATCTGCTCAGATGTGACGTCAGCCATCGTGCCTTCCATGACCCAGTGTGCCGTCTTTAGCTGCTCTCGAAGAAGTGTAATTGCGTCCATTATTCTCTCCATTTCAAGTATATGAACTCGGAATCAGGCCGTACTATTGCGAGGGCGAGTGCGCAAGTACCGTGCATACAGTCGCCCTCACTTTCAGGGGATCAGGCCGAGCTGCCGTAGCACCGTGGTCGAGTCGAAATAACTGTGCCCGCGTGCTACCTTGCCATCTCTCAGCTGCAACACTTCACAGAACTGTAGTTCGACCTGCCGTCCGGTAGGTGGTATCTCCCCTGCAGGTGTGATGAACGGCCCGGTATGCGTCCCACGCCCCGTGAATTCTGTGACTACGGAGTCACCGTTGACTATCACTCTCGTCACGTCCACAGTGGAGTCGGGCATAGCGGTGGCCCAACCTTCGACGAACTGCCTGTAGCCCTCAGGGCCGTGGAAAGTGGTGCCAAACGGCACGCTTACCCATTCAACGCTGTCTGCTATTAGAGTGCTTGCCGCGTGGGCGATCTCCCGCTTGTTAAATGCCTCATAGAGGTCCAGTACAACCTGTGCATTATCCTGTAATGTCATTGCTTTCTCCCTTTCGCTGTATTTTGGTTCAGAGGTCCAAAGGTCGATAGTTGCAGGGCGACCTCAAGGCCGCCCTCAGGATATCAGGCCGAGCTGGCGCAGCATAGTTGCCAGGTCCTGATAGTTATGTATGCTTATGAGCTTGCCATTCCTGGTCTCCCAGACTTCGCAAACCGGCCACTCAGCACTTTTGCCCGTAGCAGGTATTTCACCAGCGGGGGTGAGCAGCGGTCCCGTGTGCGTGCCACTGGCGATGAACTCAGTCACTACATGGTCTTCGGTGGCGACCTGGTTGGTGACCGTCAGCCTGATGTCGGGGAAGGCAGACTTGAAACCCTGCATGAACTGCATGAAGCCTTCATGTCCACGGAAGGTCTGCCCCGCCGGTACGAATACTATTTCCACATCCTCTGCGGCCAGGGCCAGCACGCCGTCGAAGTCGTCATTACTGAACAGCGTATATATCCTGCGGGCCAGCGTGGCATTGTCCTGCGCAACTGTACCTGTAGATGTAGGTGTCATCTCTTTTGCTCCTTTACTTGTGTTGTTTCTTGTATTTGTCGCGGTTCCCCTTCTGGAGAGGTCGCGCAACCTTCACCAACACTTTAGCAGAGGAGCGTGTCAGCAGGATGGGTGGAAGTACGTAGGTTAGGGGAAGGGCGGTACGTATTAAATCACAGAAGTCACGCCCCCTCATGTATCACGCTAAGGATTTTGTGCCTGTTCTAGTCGGCAAACAGCACATCAATCGGCGCGTCCAGCTAAACTTTCATTTCTTTTCTGTCAATATTCGACCCTTGCAGGGTCGAATATTGACAGAAAAGAAAAATTCCTTCCCCTTTTTGCAATGCGCTCTTAGGATGAAAGCGAGGAGCGGAGGCCTTTTTGCACAGCCCACGTCGCCACCTGGGTGCGGGACGAGAAGCCCAGCTTGGACATAATATTCGCCACATGCTTCTCCACAGTGCGCTCACTCAGCACAAGCTCACCGGCTATGTCCTGGTTGGATTTTCCCTCGACAATTCGTACAGCCACCTCACGCTCGCGGCTCGTCAACCCACCGTACCGGGCTTTGGTTGCCCGCACCTGCGAGACGGAGACGGTGCCGGGCACCATGACATTAGCTTGCCTCAGAAAGCCATCTCTCAACACCTGGTCCGGCACCTTATTGGCAAGCTCCTCAATAACTTCATGGGCTGTGCTAAGGTGGAGGTAGGCATCCTCACGATGGCCTCGCTTCCTGAGCAGGTTCCCCAGGCTGACATGTATGCGCCACAATATCGGCTTCATTCCGCGCTGTTCAGCACTCTGTTGTGCAGCACGCAAGGCTATTTCCGCTTCTGCAATCCTGCCTATAGCCGTCAGGGCCCGCCCGCGCAAATACCACAGGTGTGGCACTATGCCACGTCCTTCGCCCGCGTTAGGAGTAGAAGCTATAATTCGATCCAATATCGTGAGTGCCACACCGGGATTACCCTCCGCAAGCTCCAGCTCTGCGTAAGCACTCCAGGCTAAGCGTTGCGCCAGGGTCTCCATTGCTGTGTCGGGACTGATTACCTCTTCCAGTGCAGAGCGGGCGAGGTCCGGTTGCCCTTGAGCGATATATGTTGAAGATAGTAGGGAAGTGACTACCCGCCTTACAAACAGAGAGCCTATCTCTCTGGTCAGCGTTTCTGCTTCTTCCAGGTGCTCCCACGCCAGGGATAATGCGAAGAGATCGAGGTGCATGCCACCTAGAGCCAGGAGGGCATTGACCATCCACTGCCGGTGCTCAATCTCGCGCGTAAGTTGGACCGCTTTTCGCCCTATGTCGAGTGCCTCGCGATATTCACCGCGCGTGCCGAGGCCGTGCGCCATGTAACCGAGAGCCATCCCCTCTCCTGCCTGCCACCCAAGCTTATTAGCAACCGCAACCGCTTCCTCGGCGTCCCGCATGCAGAGTTCGAGGCTCACCGCCGGGCACACACTAGCCTCTGACATGAAGCTCCCTCCTCGCATGCCCAGCGTCGCGAGGCTATTTACTAACCCTTCCAAGTCTTCGATCTCTCGGAACAGAGGTACGGCTCGCTCATAGTATCCGACACCTCCAAGCACATCACCTGACATATAATTGGTTATTCCCAGCAAGTCCAGGGTCGTGGCTATGCCTTGCCGGTCGTTCGCAGACTCAAATATTGATAATGCTTGCCGGTGGTACTGGCTCGCCATCGCGGGCTGCTCGGTATGCATATACCAGTTGCCGGCGCGGTTCAGCGTGTGGGCCAGGGTAGATGGGTCGCCCATCTGGCCCGCAAGCGCCACCGCCTCGGTTATATACGCGCCTGCGCGAGTATAATCCCGCACCGTCCAGAGCCAACCCAGGTCCAACAACGCCTCCCATTCGCCCCGCCTATCGTGCGCCTCTCTAGCCGCTTCTAACATAAGTGCATAATCGGAGCGCGCCCCTTCAAAATCCCCCAACAACTCAAATGCCTTCGCTCTTGCCTTTAGCACGTTCAGGGGTTGGGGCACCGACAGGTGGTGGGCTGCCCCGATAGCGTAGGTGAGGTGTTCGACAGCCGCTCGGGGTGAGTGGAGGGAGCCTGCGCTCTCTCCTGCCTGCCGGGCGTATATCAATGCTTTATCCCACACCTGGCCTTCGTAGTAGTGGTAGGCCAGGTCACCAAGACGCGCGCTGAGTGAGGTGGTATGAACACGCTCGATGGCGTCGGCGATCTGGCGGTGCAAGATGCGTCTTTCACGCGCCAGGAGGTCGTTGTACATCGCCTGCCTGGTGAGCGCATGGCGGAAGGCAAATATGTCGGCGGACTCCTCCACGACGAGTTGCGCCCTGATAAGCTCTTTGATTGTTTGCAGCAACGCGCCTTCGTCCAGCCCTGTAAGTTCCAGCAGGAGGTCGAAATCGAAGCGCCTACCGGCCACTGCTGCCAGCGCGAGCAGATGTCGCGCTTCCGCAGACAATCCACTTGTACGGCTCTGCACAGCTATTTGGGCGCTTCGCGGGATGTGCAGGTCGCTTATGGGCTTGAGGTCCCACCCGCCCTGACCGTAGGAGATATCGCCAGATATGACCAACGACTTGAGCACTTCTTCCAGGAAGAAAGGGTTGCCTTCGGTCAGAGCATAAGTTGGAGTGAGGAAACCGGAGTGCACCGCCTGGCGGAGATCAAATATGCTACGCAGCATCTCATCTACTTCATTCAGGCTCAAGTGGGTCAGCAGCACCTCAGTAACCAACCGCTCCCTGTTGAGGGCCGCTATGAAGTTATTCAGGACTTGAGAGTGCTCGTCGTCCCGGTAGGTAATCAAGAGGAGGATGGCGGTGGTTGGAACCTGGCGCGCTAGCCCTAGCAAGAACTCCAGGCTGGCCTCATCGCTCCAGTGAACGTCTTCTATCGTGAGCATTACAGGGCGGCTTAGCGCCAGCCGTGTGAGCACCTGTGCGATGGCCATGTGCAGACGGCGCTTCTCCCTCTCCGGATCGAGGGGGATACTCGGCGTGAGGCCTGGGACGAGCGTTGCAAGCTCCGGCAGCAGCTTGATTAGCTCAGGTCCAGACGTGCCGAGGTGCGCAGAAAGCTCACCAGGCGCACAAGAGGCGAAGTATGCTCGCAACAGATCGAGCACAGGCGCGTATGGGAGTGCGCGGTCCGTCTCAAAACAGCGTCCCTGGAGAGCGAGTGCAGCATCCTGGCCTTCTTCGCCTTGCCCGCTTGACACATGTGACGTTTTGCTTGGGAGTTGAAGGAAGCGTGCCTGCGTTTCGGCTACCAGACGTGATTTACCTATACCCGCCTCTCCGGAAATGAAAACCACCTGCCCACGACCCTGCCTCACCTCGTCAAACAGAGAAACAAGGCGGTTGAGAGGAGATTCGCGCCCGATCAGCACCGGGCAAACGAGCGATTGTGCTGGAGGTGCGGCCATGTGGCATGTTGGCTTAGTAATTGAGTTGAGACAATACGTCAGTGGGCCCGTTCCGGTGACCTTTGTATCTGTCAACGAGTTGTGGTGGCTAGAGTTTAGCACATATGTTGAGTTCTAGCCTATTGGCGTTCGTCCAGCGCAAATACGACGATACATTCCACCTCGTGGGCCATTGTCCTCCCCCGGCATCTTTCTGAACCTCGACCACTATCTTCTCCCACACACCTTGCTTGGTCCAGCGATAGAAGCGAGCGGCAACCGTCTGCCAGGGGCCATAGCGTTCGGGCAGCTCTCTTCAAGGAGCGCCAGTCTTGTCTAGCCACAGCATGCCATTGACAATAGTGCGATGGTCTTTGGCTGGTCGCCCTGTCCGCTGTTTTGTGGAGGTAGCAGCGGTTGGAGCCGTACCCACTGTTCATCTGTCAGTTCCTGTCTGTGTTGTTTTGGACTCATACCTCCTAGCTTACCATACTTTGAAAACAGGACCTAGTAACGTAAGTTGGCACTGGGGCGAGACCACGCCAAAGACTCAGTGCCAACTTATGCTTCCATTGGGTTTTGGTCTTGTAAATCCTGATTGGGTCTAAACTGCTTGTTGCTAACGCGTTCCAGGCATTTGGCAGTTTGGAAAGAAAGTATTCGCCACGATCTTAGATACCTGCCCCCGCGTGGCGTTGTTGTATGGTCGAAAATACGGTCTATTATCTTGGCCGCACGGTTCGCCTCCTCCACCGCAAGGGTATCCACTCATGATGCCACGTGCTGCAAGCATTTGTATCCATGCGTAGTAGGTGTAGTCGGGAGGCACGTCCTCGAACATCTGCCCCACAGGTGGATCGCCGTAACCGGCAGCATTTGCGGTGATCTTGGATATCTGCCCGCGTGTGGCGTTGCTGTTCGGTCGGAAATATGGACGATTGCCTGGGCCTATACATGGCTCATCCTGAGCCGTTCCACAACGATAACCGCTCATGTAACCTCTTCTCGACAGCCTATTGATCCAGGTGTAGAAGGCATGGGCACTGGTTACATCCTCATACATCTGCCCACCGGGGTCGTCATCAATGCCGACAGCATTACTCACCATCTTAGCTATCTGTCCACGTGTGATTTCTTTGGAGGGCTTGAAGCTCCCATCGTCGTAGCCGGAGATGATGCCTCTGCACGCCAGGCACTTGATCCAGCTATAGAATGGGTGGTCTGTAGGGACATCCGTGAAGGTGATAGGGCAGGCTGTTGCTACGACTGTAGCTGTCGTAGTTGGCGAGGCTATTATCGCAGGTGTAGCTGCGATGGTCGAAGTGATAGTAGGGGTAAGCGTAGACGTAGTGGTGGCCGTATTGATTGAAGCGGGTGTCTCGGTGCTAGTGCTGATTGCCACGCTTGTATTTGTAGCTCGACCGAAAGGTGTGCTTGTGGAGGTTGAGGTCGGCGTACTTGTTTGACTGCTTGCGGGCGTAGCGGTAGATGTGTGCGTGGGCACGAGCGTGGAGGTGGTCTTGGCTGTGCGGGTCGCAGTGTGGGTTGCGGTATTTGCATTACTAGGCGTGGATGAGTTTGTTGGGGTAGTGGTTACTGTGCTGCTAGCTGTACTGATAGCCGTGCTGGTAGATGTGGCGCTGTTGCTGGGGGTACCCGTACCGGTGCCGGTACTTATAGGGGTGCTTGTCTGAGTTCGTGTAGTCGTCGCGGTGCTACTGGGAATGTTTGTGGCTGTGCTAGTAACTGCACCGGTTGCCGTGCTTGTCACTGTAACCGTTTGAGTGCTGGTCTCCACAGCTACTGGTGTATTCGTTGGTGTGATAGGTGCAGTGGTTGTCTGAGTTATGGTTGCTGTTGCGGTATTGGAAGGTACTGCTGTATTTGTATTGGTAGCTGTTGGAGACAAGAGAATACTTGTGGGGGTCGCCGTGGATGTTGGAGGTAAAGGGGTGCTCGTGCCGGTAGCGGTATTTGTTGCTGTGTTAGATGCTGTCTGGGTCGCCGTGTTTGTGGCCGTTTCCGTGGAGCTTGGGGGCACAGGTGTATAGGTAGAAGTGTTGGTGGCACTGCTGGTGGGTGTATTTGAAGGTGTGGAGGTGCTGGTGTGAGTGGGCGTATCAGTAGGGATAGATGTATTGCTGGGTGTGCTAGACGCGGTATATGTGGCTGTGTTAGTTGGTGTGCTGGTAGGCGTGGGGGTAGATGTGCTGGTTGGTGTGTTAGTTGGGGTACTGGTTGGCGTTTCGGTGGGCGTGTTCGTGGGCGTGGCGGTACGTATGGGGATTGCTACAGGTGAAAGGTTGGTGCAGGGGACCGCGACGAATGTCGATTCCGCGGGGGTCAGCCAGACCAGGCGCGCCACCGCAGACCTGCCGGCCTCGAAGTACTCCATCGTAATGCTATATTGCTCACCGCCCACCAGATTGACGCTGCCGAAGTTGGGGTGCGAGCCGGGGTTCTCCCAGTTGTCTATCAGCAGTTGGCCGTTGATCCACAGGCGAGCGCCATCGTCGGTCTCTGCGCGGAAGGTGTAAGATCCGGTTTGGCCTGCCGGAGCGAGCACTGAGCCTGTCCATCTCACCGAGAAGTTGTCCTCCGGCACGATACCTGACGCGGGCGAGTCCAATATCCACTCAAAGTAGACCTGGGGGTCGCGACGCGTCAGCACCAGGTTGGCGAGGGTGGTGTCGTTGTAGTACTGCGCCGTCAAGCCGCAGGTAGGTGTAGAGGTGGCGGTAGCAGTATTGGTCGGGGTATTGGTGGGTGTAGGCGTATTCGTGGGCGTAGCTGTATTCGTGGGGATAGGGGTATTAGTAGGCGTGGCGGTGCGCACCGGCACCACGACAGGTGAGAGGGCGTAGCATTGTATCGTCTCATAGGGGTTGAGAGGTGTCTTCCACGATAGGTAAGAGGTGGCAAAACCACCCGCCTCGAAGTACTCCAGCTTGATGCTGTACTGCTCTCCGCCCACCAGGTCTATACTGCCAAATTGAGGCGCTCCGCTGGGGTTCACCCAGTTATCTATAATCAGCTGGTCGTTGACCCACAAGCGAGCAGCATCGTCCGTATCGGTGCGGAAGGTGTAAGTGCCCGTCTGGCCCGCCGGGTTGATAATAGAACCTGTCCAGCGCACCGAAAAATTGTCGTTGGGCACGAGCGGGTCGGGCGAACCTAGTCCCCAGGCGAAGTAGACGTTCGGGTCACGCCGCGCCAGCACCAGGTTGCCGAAGTTGGGATCACTGTAATATTGGCCGGTAAGGCCGCACGTGGGAGTGGCGGTGGGCGTGCTTGTCGGGCACTGTCCAGGTTTATAGACGGCAACGTCATCGATATACCACCCTTCACCGCCAGTGGTTGCGTCGCTGGCAAATCTGAAGCGAAAGCGGAGGTTTGTGCCCGCATACGGCGCGAGGCTCACCGAGGCCATGCCTGAGCCTACGCCGGTCCAGACCTGCCTGCCTACCAGCGGGCTACCATTGCAGCAGCCGATAGTGCCGTTGTAGCCACCCGACGTAATGTTTGGCCCCATATCTTGCCAGGTAGCGCCCCCATCGGTGGATGCCTCAAGCAGCCCGCCGTCGTGGTTGGTCTCAAGCGCATAGTAGTGCCAGAAAGTAAGCTGGGAATCCGCATAGACAGGTACGGGGTTGGTAATCTGGAGCCAGCTTTCGTCTATCCCGGAGCGGTCCGGCACAAACGCGGCGCTTCCTCCGCCGTTGTGGTGCGTGCTGCTCAAGCGCCAGGTGCAGTCAAACGAGCCGCACCGATTAATAGTCTGGGTGAAAGTTCCCAGGTTCCCTCCTTCGAACCCTTCTGACGCCTGGCTGCATACAACGGGTGTGTTGGTAATGGTGGGCGTGTTAGTGGATGTGCTGGTAGGCGTGCCCGTATGTGTTGGTGGGGGGGTGTTGGTGGGCACACCTGTGTTCGTTGGCGTGTTGGTAGGTGTGCTTGTTGGACAGGCGTTGCGTGCATTCACGAAAATATCATCTATCCACCACCCTCCTTGCGGGGCGGCTACCTGGTTGTCGGTGCCAAGGCGAAAACGGAACATCAACATGCCACTCGAAAATGGCTCAAGGTCTACCACCGTCTCTATATATCCGCCGCTGTCATCGCCCCACACCTGCCTGCCGCATATCTCCGAGCCGGCGCTGCATTGGCCTGTGGCGTTATACCCGCCGGAGGTGATGTACGGCCCGGCGTCGAACCAGTTGTTGCCGCCATCCGTTGACAGGTCGAGCATACCACCATCATAAACCTGCCCGATGAGCGCATCTAGCTTGTACTTGTGCCAGAAGGTGATGGTGGTGTGGGGCAGCAGCGGCATAGGACTCGCGGGTTGCAGCGCCACACTCGCCCGAAATGGAAAATCTCTGATAAATGCGCTGTAATTGCCCGCGAATGGAGTGGAGGTAGCGGCGGCCCAGGTGCAGTTTGCGCCCGCGCTGTCGCACCTGCCGGTCTGGTTGGCGAAGTCCCCCAGGGTGCCGCTCTCGAACGTCTCAGCCACCTGCGTGCATAGGGCTGTAGGGGTCGGCGTAGGCGTGTAGGTGGCTGTGTTGGTGGGCGTGTACGTGTGGGTGAAAGTGGGGGTGTTGGTGGGGGTGTCGGTGACGGTGAAGGTGTTCGTGGGAGTATGGGTGGCTGTCGGGGTAGGTGTCAGTGTCGGGGTGGTAGCCACCTGGCAACCGTTGGCTGATAATATGCGGATTGTGTACGAGTCGCAAATTGGGTTGGGAAATGTGCCGTTCAGTTGGCTGAAGACCACTACGGTGAAAAACCTGTGTGCCGGGACCGTTACGTAGAATGGGGAAACGGGGCTGGGTGCGCCACCTAAATAGTTCGGGCGATTGAAAGTGTCGGTGCAGGCATTGCCGCTGTAGCCGTCCAGGTACACCACCGTGTCAATAGTGTTGTTGTGCCCACAGGCGTTGCCATCTTGAATAATTGTGAGGCATTGGTCGCTGCCTGTGTCGTTCAAAAATATATACCTGTCGTAGCGGTAGGTGTTCAGGCGTTGGTCGCCGCAGACGGGGGTAATGCCACACGCCGTCGACAGGCCTTGTGGCTTATAGCCGCTGGGATCAAACAATGTGATGCTCCCCTGGAGGGTCGCGCAGGTGTCAAAGGGAGTAGGAGTGGGGGTGACGGTGGGGGTCTCGGTGGGAGCCGCGCCAGGGGCCAGGTTGCCGCATGGTATGACCTCTGCGGTGAAGTGGGACCATGACAGCCTGGCAACCGCACCGAGGCTGCTCTCGTAATACTCCATCACGATAGGTACAACTGAACCGGCGGCAAGGAGAATTGGCGCGCTGCTATTATTGCGTGGCCCACCGTCGTTCCAGTCGTTGATTACCAGGCTGCCGTTGACGTAAAGCCTCACGCCATCGTCAGCCCGCGTGATGAAGGTGTAAAGGGTCGTGAAAGGGACGACTATGCTGCCACGCCACCGGACGGAGAAGTTGTCAGAACTGACCCCTGCCATGGGCGAGCCTGCGCCCCAATCGAAATCTATAGGGCCATCAATCCTGGAACCGACGAAGGAATCGAAGTTCTTGCCGTTGAAGTATTCACCCATGAGGCCACAGGTCTGGTTTACACCAGCCCCTTGCTGAGACTTTGCAGGCGATGCCGTTCCGCTCTGCACAGGGGCTTGAGGCTTGTAGGTGGTAGGCATTTCAGATGCGGGTGCCGCGAAGACGCTCACCGCCGACAGGCCTCCGAGCAGGGTGAAGGCACACAAATAGATAGCTATTGCTAGGATATGCGGTGAGTGCGGACTTGATGCTCGTGCGTCCTCGCCAGCAAATGCTATTCGCTTCATCTCTTTCCCCCTTGCCAACCCCGTCTGCTTCCAGATTTGTTCGCATTTTGTGCCTATTGCATACTTACCAGATACGCCCGTATAATGGTGCTCACAGGATGCGGACAGTTTGCGGACTGTTAGCGTGGTGGGTAGCCATTGAGTGATCAGAAGGCCTTCGGTAAGTACGTCAGAGCACGCCGCGATCAGCTAGACCTTACTCAGGACGCTTTCGCGGAGCGTGTCGGTTGCACGCGCTCAACTATTGACAAAATAGAGCGTGGAGTGCGCCGCCCTTCTCGCCAGGTGGCGGGCCTCATGGCCGACCAATTTGGGCTGCGTGAGGAAGAGCGTTTCGCATTCGTTAGCTGGGCGCGCGGCGAAGCGGGCAACGTGGGCCTGCCCAACCAGCTAAACACCCTTGTCCAGCGCAGCTCCGAGTCTGCACCCCCTGTCGACGGCTATGCCACTCAGGGCCTCTCCCGTAACGGCATAGGGGTCGACATCTCTTCTCGCACTCAACCAGACGAAGCCATAGGTGGCCCTTCAACGTCGCCGGGATTGCCGCCACACGCTGAGGCGCGACATCCAGCCGTGCCAACAGACGGCTGGACCGGTTCTAGTACGCATTCAGGCGATGCTTACTCCTTCGGCTCCCAACTGCCCGCCCAGCTCACTTCTCTGCTGGGCCGCCAGGCAGAGATCAGCAAGGCAACCTCAATAATACGCCGGGCCGACGTGCGGTTGCTTACCCTGCTGGGGCCGCCCGGTATAGGCAAGACGCGCCTCTCGCTGGCAGTAGCGGCGAGCGTGGAGAGTGATTTTGGGGACGGCGCACACTTCATCAATCTGGCCCCGGTGCGTGAGTCGGCCCTTCTCTCCTGGACTATCTTGCAGGCGCTGGGTATCAAGCCAGGGGCGGAAGTTGTGTCCCCGGAGCGAGTTCTCGCGCACGCGCTGAAGGAGAAGCAACTCCTCCTGGTGCTCGACAACTTTGAGCAGTTGGTACACGCCGCTCCCCTGGTCTCAAGCCTTTTATCGTTCGCTCCGCAGATCAAAGTGATAGCTACCAGCCGCGAAGCCCTCGGCGTGTACGGCGAACACCGCTATAACGTGCCCCCTCTCCAAGTTCCGAGTAGCGAGTTCCGAGTTCCGAGTGGAATAGGGAGTATGGACGAAGCGTTCGCTACTCCCCACTCGCTGCTCACTACTTACTCGGCTGTGGCGTTGTTCGTGCAGCGTGCCAGGGCGGTCAACGCGGATTTCGAGCTTTCCGATCAGAACGCCGAGGCAGTGGCCCGCCTGTGCGCGCACCTGGACGGTTTGCCCCTTGCTATTGAATTGGCCGCTGCGCAGGCCGATAGCTACACCCCAGCCGAGATGCTGGCCCAGATAGCGCAGAGTGAAGCGGGCCTGGCGGCGACCGGCAGGCTGGGCTTGCTCGATGTCCCATTGCGGGACCGCACAGACCGCCAGCACACCCTACGTGGAGCCATCAACTGGAGCTATGACCTGCTGAGCGCCGAGGACCGCGCCCTCTTCCGCGTGCTGGCGACATTCGCAGGCGGCTTTTCGCCGGAAGCTGTTGAGGCGGTAGCCGGGGAGTTAGGCATCCCCAGCGCCCGGCACACGCTCCGCTCACTCCTCCTCAAGAGCATCATACGAACTACCGGCTCTCCGGGCGAGCCACTCCGCTACGACATGCTGGAAACTATTCGAGAGTACGCAGCCGAACGGCTCGATGAAGAGAGCAAGACCGACTCCGCTAATGCCCGCCGAGCACACGCGCACTATTTCCTGGCGCTCGCAGAAGGTTATGCCGCCAGGAGAGGGAACCCCAATAGCCTGCTAAGCTCCTTCACGCCTGAGCAGCATGCAGCGCTGGCAGTTGAGCTGGATAACTACCGCGCGGCGCTGGCGTGGGCGCGGAGTAGTGGCGCATACCAGACATTGGCGCGGTTGGCGATTGCCTTGAGTGGCTTCTGGGACTCTCGCGGCTACTGGAGCGAAGCTCGCCGCCACCTGAGCGCCGCGCTATCGCACAAAGAGGAGTTGAGTCCGCGCATTCTCGCCGCGGTGCTCTTCGAGATGGGGTGGTTTGCCCAGCGGCAGGGCGATACGGTAGAAGGCACCTCTCGCTTCGAGGAGAGCTTAGCCCTGTTGCGTGAGATAGGTGGAGTGCCCGAAGCGGCGACTGCGCTGAACCAGTTCGGTTCGTTCTACCTGTACGCGGGGCAATTCGAGCGGGCGCTGGAGCTATTTCAGCAGGCGGTAGACCTTGAGGAAAAGAGAGTCCCTCCAGACCGCCTTGATGAAGAGAGAAGCGCCTTGTACCGGGCCAACCTAGCCACCACTTATCTCTTTATGGGAGAGCCAGCGAAAGCGGCGGACCTGGCGGCTTGCATACTGGAAGGCAGACCAGGAAGCGATGCAGGGGCCGCGCCTGGCACAACCACAAGCTTTAGCGATTGGACGATGGCCCAGGCCGGGGCGACCTTGGGAAGCGCGCTGTTGATGCAGCGAAAGGTAGCCGAGGCGAGACCCGTGCTGGCAGATGCTTTGCGGGCGGCCTGGCGTGGACAACATATGCTGCTGGTGCTCTACTCATTGGCTGCCCTCGCAGGCACATTGGCCGTGCAAGGCCATGTAACCGAGGCGGCCCGCATCTTCGCAGCCTTTGAAGCTCACTCAAGCGCTCTAGGACTTGGGATGCCCATTGGGTTCCGCTCCTTTTACGAGCAGCTACAAGCTCTTGTGATGGGACAAGCCAAGGCACAAGCCAGCACAGCGGGAGTGCTGTCCTCCAATCCTGGCGCTTCTCTGAGCCTGGAGCAGGTGGTAGCAAATATCATACAAGAGCCGGTACCCGCAACATAGGAACAATCCATAACGGCGGAAGCGGGACAACCAGAAGAGATACGATTAGCTACTTTGACCATCTTCTCGATAAATGCAGCACCTCTTACCCTTCTGGTCAGCCGCAACTACTAATGGGGCTGAGCGATCTGAAACCCTCTCATACCCATACCCCGCAGTCCATAGTTCATCAGCGTGGAAAGTTACGCTTCTGGAAGTCTGATTTAGAAGCATAAGTTGGCACTGGGGTGAGAACGCGCTAAAGACTCAGTGCCAACTTATGGGTTAAGTAACACTGAGAATACGATATTTTACGTAATACTTTTGCTTGACTTTGACTAGTACCATCCCTCATACTCTCCAGCGAAATTACGTGAGGAATCAGATAACCCTTCCACCCAATTCTATAGAATGCTTTCAGGTGCCTACAGTTCCAGCTACCATCTAGTACTGGGATTATCTCCTGTAGCATACCTGGTCTAGTACTCAAACTCAATGCTGAAGGTGAACCTGCTTACTTAGTAGGTTCTTATACATCTGCGCGTAATTTACCATGCCTTATGAGGCCTTGAGAGACTTTGATATGGCTTTCACTTACTAGGCTCCAGATGGCGATTATTCCTATGCCACAGTGAAAGGAATAGCAATGCATTTCCAATTACGACCTTCACATCTTATCTACGCTACGTCACGACCCCCTATGACTATGCCACGTAGACGCAAGAGCACAAATAGATTCGCAAGCCTGCTGCTTGTGTTATCGCTACTATTGAACGGTTTTGCCGTGTACTCTCCTCCCACCCATGTCAGGCAAGACCCAGCAAGCGCCTCGGCAGCGATAGTGCCCAAGATGCTAAGTAGCTTCATGCCCGGCGTATGCCAGGCAGTGGAGTGGACAACAACTGTAAACGTGACCGTCGCTGGGAACAGCATCATGAAGACTTCAGGCGGTAACAATTGGAATGCAGGTGCAGCTTCCTGGCAGAGTTTCACGTCCGGCGAAGGCTCTGTTCAGATTACAGCAGATGCGACTAACTCCAATAAGATATTTGGCTTCACGCACAACAATACGACGCCGAGTTGGGAAGATATAGACTTCGGCATACAACTCAATCCCGACGGCACGATAACCGCACGAAGATCAGGCTCCGCTGTATTCGAGGCGGGAAGCTATCAGTTGGGCGATGTACTCAAAGTAGCTGTGGAGTACAACTCTGGACTTGCCAGGAACGTAGTGCGCTGGTATCGAAACAGTACGGCCCTGTACACAGATGACAACCCTACCATCAGCTATCCTCTGCGCTTCGATACTACCATAGCACCACAAGGCAACAGTTTTACAGATGCGTTCATATGCGCGCAGAACCTAAGCAATCCGCCTATACCTGCGTCAGGCATCACGCAGCGCGTTGAGTGGACCACTACCATAAACGTAACTGAAAATGCCAACAGTATTACAAAGACCTCGGGGGGTACGGGTTGGAATGCCGGTGCGGCTTCGTGGCAGAGCTTTACTTCAGGTGAAGGCTCAGTGCAAGTTACGGTAGACGTCACCAACACCAATAAGATATTCGGCCTCACCCACGCTAACACCACCCCCGGCTGGGAAGATATAGACTTCGGTATCCAGATCAATGCTGATAACACCCTAACTGTACGCAAGTCAGGAGCCGCCGTGATAGAGGCAGGCAACTGCCAAATCGGGGATGTACTTAAGGTGGCAGTGGAGTATGATGTCGCGCTCTCCAGAAACGTTGTACGCTGGTACAGGAATAACACGCGCTTATACACCGACTCCAATCCAACCATCAGCTACCCGCTTTGGCTTGACACCGCTCTTCCAATTCAGGGCGAAAGTTTTACCAACGCATTTATACGCGCTCAGAACTTGAGCAACCCGACTATCCCGCTGAGAGGTGACAACCAGGCTGTAGAGTGGACCACTACTATAAACGTCACCGATAACAGCAATAGCATCACCAAGACGTTAGGCGGTAACAGCTGGAACGCCGGGGCCGCCTCCTGGCAGAGTTTCACTTCAGGTGAAGGATCTGTCTCGATCACAGCAGACATTACCAACACGAATAAGATATTTGGCCTTACTCATGCTAACACTACTCCTAGTTGGGAGGACATAGATTTCGGTATTCAGCTTAACCCTGACAATACAGTAACCGTACGCAGGTCGGGTGCGGCTGTAATTGAAGCAGGTATTTACAGGGTAGGTGACGTATTCAGAGTGGCCGTGGAGTACGATGTCTCGCTTGCCAGGAACGTAGTGCGTTGGTATAGGAACAATACCCGGTTATACACAGATTCAAACCCTACAATAATCTATCCTCTGCGACTGGACACCACTATCGCACAACCGGGTAGTAGCTTTACGAATGCGTACATACGCGCTGTGAACCTGGACAGTCCGCCTCTACCCGTATGCGACAGTAGCCAGGCAGCGCAATGGACCAACCTCGTAAACGTAACAGTGTCGGGCACCACTATCACCAAGACCTCTGGTGGCACCGGCTGGAACGGAGGCGCTGCATCTCAACAGACCATTGCTTCTGGCGAGGGGTCTGTTCAGATTACGGCTGATGTTACTACTGATAGCAAAATAATCGGGTTGACGCACAACGAAACCAGCCCCGGTTGGGACGACATAGACTTCGGCGTCCAACTCAACCCTGATAGCACGATAACCGTCCGCAGAGCAGGGGCTGCCGTAATGGAGGCAGGCAACTACCAAGTGGGGGACATACTCAAGGTGGCAGTGGAGTATGACGCTACCGTCTCCAGGAACGTGGTGCGTTGGTACAGGAATAACACGCGCTTATATACCGACCTCAATCCAACCATCACTTACCCTCTGCGCCTTGATATTGCGCTGTCCACGCAGGGTACCAGCTTCACTGATGGCTCGGTATGTACGGCATTCCGCAGGCAGGACTCCATCGCAGCGCGCTCCGTTAATCAGTCAAATGGGACTGGGTGCGACAGCGGCTGTGGCTCTGGCTTTACTCTCGATCCAGTCAACATGGCTACGGGCAACCTTGTCTGGCAAGAGACCGACTTAGGAGTTGATGCGCCTGGGCTGCCTTTCGCCTGGCAGCGGACCTATAACAGCCGCGACACGCGGTCCGGTCTTATGGGTCGAGCTTGGAGCGTAAATTATGATGCACGTCTCGACCTATCAGACTCCGCGCAGGTAACGGTATTCAAAGAGAGCGGTCCGCAAAGCATTTACACCCTGGCAGGCACGGAGTATCTCCCGCCTCCTGGGGAGCGCTCCCAACTCAAGCACAACCTGGATGGTACATACCAGTTTGTTCGCCCAGACCAGTCCTCTTTACGCTTCTCCAGCACAGGGCAATTACTCTCAAAGTCTGATAATGTTGGACGCACTGTCAGCCTGGTTTATACAAACGGTGTTCTAAGTAGCCTTACAGATAGTGTCGGGCGAACATATAGCGTGGAGACGGACTCGCAGGGTCGTGTAACACAATTGAATGACACTAGCGTGCAACGTTCGGTCATCTACACGTACACGGGAGAATTGCTGACGGATGTCAAGGACGTGCTCGGACGGACAGCCCACTATAACTACACCGATGGGCTATTGACTTCGATCACTCTGCCTGATGGAAGCACACGAGTAGAGAATCATTATGATACCCTGGGCAGAGTTGTATGGCAAGATGCCTGGGACACTACACCTTTTACTGTTACCTACGGCCTCGCTGCGCCTCCTATTACTTCGACGCAGACGCTCACACGCACGCTTGTCGTGGATGCGTTCGGTCGAACAACTGCTTACGACCATGACATAGCAGGTCGCATGATACGGCAGATCGATCCTGATGGTCATTCCTCCGTACTTACAGTCAATATAAACGACCAGCCAACACAGGCAAGGGACCCGCTCGGCAATAAGACGACCTATACCTACGACAGCCGTGGGAATATCCTGGCTCACCATGATGCCACAGGGCGAGGGGCGGACTATACCTACGATACTTCTAATCGCTTGCTTACAGAGCAGGATATGCTTGGTCACACGACCACCTACACCTACACCACCGAGGGACTACTGCGCCAGATTACGGACCCGCTAGGCAATACTGCCACCTACACCTACACTGCCATTCCGCTCCGCTCAGGGGGCACGATGCCGCTAGCCAGCTCGTCACAGGATGCGCTGGGGAGGGTGACGCACTTTGGATACAACGACCTGGGTCAGGCCACGATCATAACCAATACGCTAGGGCAAGTGGTGAGGCTGGAGTACGATGACGCGGGGCGCAATACTGCCGTCGTGGACCCGGCGGGGGTGAGCGCGTGCATGGAGTATGACGCGGCTGACCACCTCACGGCCTCCGTACAGAACTGCTTATCAGGTCAACCCGCTACTGCCAGCCAGAACGTGCGTACCGAGTACGGGTATGACACTGTGGGTAGGAGAGTGTGGACGCGCAGTCCATTGGGAGAGGTGACGCGTATCTTCTACGGCAACGGCGGGCAGGTCAGTAAGACCGTGGCGGGCTGCACGCTCAACGGCAGTTCCAGCACGTCGCAGTGCGATGCTTTCGACCAGGCGCTGCCGGAGCGCAATCGCACTACCCTCTTCGAGTATGACGGGCTGGGGCACCAGGTGGCGATGACGAACACACTTGGGATTGCCACTCGCACGGAGTATACCGATGTCGGGCATCCGTTCAAGACTACGCACAATTATGATCCCACGCGGCCAGCGGACCCTACTACTAACGTCATAAATCTTGCCGAATACAATGAAGCCGGGCAGGTGAGCGCGACTATTGATCCTCTGGGGTGGCGTAACGTACCGCACTACGATGCGGCAGGGCGCGTGACCGAGCAGATACACAACTACCTTGACGGCAACCCCAGCACGGGTACAGGCGATACAGACCTGATTACCCGCAGCGACTACGATGTGGTGGGGCAACCCGTAACCACTACCATCAACTTTGTGGACGGGGTGTGGGACTCAGCCAGGCCAGACGAGGATATCAGGCAGCTCACACGGTATGATGCGCTGAACAGGCCCACAACGAGCATCGAGAACTACGTAGACGGAGTCTCTTCATCAGGAGAGGTCGCTACGGACCGCATCACCCAGTACAGCTATGACGCGGTGGGCAATCTCATAGCGACCACCGATCCCCTTGGGCGAGTGAGCGTGACGGTATACGATGGCCTCAACAGGCCGATAGAGCAGATATCCAACTGCACCGATGGGTCTGGTCAGCCCCGCACCTCCAACTGCGCATCTGGACACAGCACCCTCAACGACGAGAATATCCGCACCTCAACGACCTACAACACTCGCGGGCTGGTAGAGACCAGCACCGACTCGCTGGGCAGGGTCAGCCGTACGAGCTACGACAATTTGGGGCGGGTTATAGAGCAGGTGGAAAACGAGGGAGGCAGCACCGCTCCCGCCGATGTTACGATGCAGTATGGATATGATTACACCACCTCCGGCAGCACAATTATTGGGTACAATACCGTCATCACAGATGCGCTGGACGGGGTGCGTACGAGTGAATACAATAAGGCAGGGTGGCTCCTCACCAGCATCGACCCTACCGACCGTGCGGTAACGTATGCCTATGATGGGCTGGGTCGCATGGTCTCCCAGACGGACGCCCTGGGGCATGAGAGCCGCACCATCTATGACGCGATGGGGCGGACCTGGAAGAGCATAGTCAACTACCAGAATGGGGTGGTAGAGACCGCAGATGGGCTGGACCGGGACCTCATCACCGAGTACGTGTACGATGTGGCAGGGAGGCGAGTAGCGGTCATCAGCCCTGATGGGAAGCGCACTAACTACACCCTCGATGGAGTAGGTAATCTCGTCACGGTAGTGGAGAACGTAAATAGTGCAGTCTCTCCCGCAAACGTCACCACGAGCTACAGCTACGACAAGAGAGGTCTGCTCACAGGCGTCACAGACGCTCTTGACCGACAGCGAATACGCGACTACAATGCGGCAGGGTGGCTGATAAGCGAGACAGACGCACTCACCCGCACCACCATATACGCCTACGACAAAGCAGGCAGGTTGCTCACAACGGCAGACCCTCGCCCCGTTACCCTCTCCTATGCATATGATGCGCTCGACAGGCTCACAGGGATCAGTGCGCCCAATCTCACCTCTATCTCAATGGGGTATGACGTAGGTAGCAGGCGTACTTCCCTCTCTGATGAGACAGGCAGCACCAGTTACAGCTATGATGGGCTTGGTCGGCTCACCACGCAGGCACATAGTGTGGATGGCACGGTCTCCTATGGGTATGACGTGCTGAGCAGGCGCACCAGCGTGGGTACGAACACGGGTGCTCCCTCTGTCACGTATGCATATGACGATGCTGGTCGGCTGGAAGAAGTAAAGCGTGGAGGGGTCACCCATGCTACCGCTTCCTACGATGATGGCGGTCGGTTGGGAACAATCACGAGAGCTAACGGGGCAGACACCCTCTACTCTTATGATGGAGCTGACCGCCTCGCCAGCATCACGACCACAGTGGGGGTGAGCAACACCCTCCTGTCCGACTTCGAGTACGTCACCAACAGAGGTGGGCAGGTAATCACTGTCACCGAGACGCTCACCCAGAACACACGCACCATCGGCTACAGCTATGATGGGTTGCAAAGGCTGGTGGGAGCTAACGAGAGCGTGGGGCACAACTATACCTACAGCTACGACCTGGTGGGCAACCGCACGGCAGTATCGGTAGACAGCATCACCACAGGCCGCACGTATGATGCAGCAGACCAGGTGGTAGGCACGGGCTGGCAGTACGACGGCGCAGGTAACCTCCTGAGCGATGGCACCAACTCCTACACGTATGATCCTCTGAAGAGGCTGACCTCTGTAGCAAGTGGTGGTATCACAACTACCTATGGCTACAACGGGGATGGAGTGCTGGCTACTGAGGCAGTGGGAGGAGCGACCACACGCTACACCCTGGACGTGACGGGTGGATTGCCTGAGAGGCTAGGCGCAACCACAGGCAGCGCGAGCACATGGTATGTGAGGGGGTGGGGTGGAGAACTCTCGCGGGAGAGTGGTGGCACTACAAACGCGTGGTACTTAGGTGATAGGCTGGGCACGGTGCGTGGAGTGATGGACGGCAGTGGTGCTCTTATGTCTGGCTACAACTATGACCCCTACGGGACGCCAGAGGGTATTAGCCTACCGGACGACTATGGGTTTACAGGAGAGGTACAGAATGCAACCAATGGATTAGTGCATCTGAGAGCCAGATGGTACAACACGAGCGGGGGTAGGTTCAACACGGATGATCCGTTTAGGGGTTGGGCAAAGCGTCCGATGAGTCTGCACTCATATCACTATGTGTATAACAATCCCATCAACGGCAGCGATCCTACTGGATTAGATTGCGACATCATGGATATGGCCTGGGGCAATTGCACGCCATCTGGGAAAGTACGTTGCGATGAACCCGGTAAGCAGCTATTTCATAGTGGTTGTGCGTCTGAAGAGGAGTTACAACCAGTTGATTTGGGACTAGATCCCCTCACGGCCACTACACTCGGTGCATTTGACACAGTCAGGCACATAGACCCAGATCCCATAAAGCTGAGTCAAGCCTTTGTTTCGTTCCAGGAAGATTTAGCAGCTAAATTATGTCCATGGGGTGGGTGCAGAATTGCATTGAGTTTAATAGCTGCCCGAAAAGGTGGGGGCTTTGGAGTACAGCCACCTGGGGTATGGATACCCAAGCCTTCATCTGGCACTATTATGGGTCCGTACTGCCCCATTTGGCCTGGCTACAAGGGTAGTCAACGACAACTTTCCTTTGACGATGTTGACCTGCAATGGCAACTGCCTCCTGGTAAGATTGGACCTATACGTCCAATGGGTGTGAGTCTTCCGAAAGCGAAGCGCAATTTGGATTTTGCGGGGAAGGTTTTCCACCCTGAGGATGTAGAAGTTAGTTCTAAGTATCCTAATGGCGTTAGATTTACCGAGAATGGCTATCCAGACTTCACTCCATATGCTATTGTGGAGGTGAAAATCAAGATGAAAGGGAACTATACTACCGACTATGAGGAAGCTAACAAAGCGGCTGGTATACCTGGCAAGAGGCCACCTGTAGGTTATACTTGGCATCACCATGAAGATAGAACAACTATGCTATTAGTTCCTGAAGATTTGCATAGGAAAGTAGGCCATGATGGAGGCATAGCTGTTATAGAACAACTAGGAGTGCTACCATGAGAAGCATCGAATATGAGACATATCAGCCTCCAGCTACTGAAGACGAGGTACTGAAACTAGAAAAGCATTTAGGCATTTCCTTGCCTTTAGGATACCGGAATTATCTTCTAACTTACAATGGTGGGCGTGTGGAGCCATGTGTATTCCCAATTGCCAATTGCCCTAGGGATACTCATGGGATACTGAGTTGGTTCTTTGGTATAAACGGTGGAGAATATTATGATTTGATGGACAATGTGAGGACATATAGTGACCGTGTCCCATCAAATCTTTTACCAATTGGAGAGGACCCTGGCGGGAACCTTATCTGTCTATCAGTCTTGGGGTCTGACAAAGGTACAGTGTATTTCTGGGAGCGTGAGTGGGAAGTACTAGAGGGGGAAGCTCCAGATTACTCCAACGTGTATCTTATTGCCGAAGATTTCGATGGCTTACTGAATAGTTTAGCCGAATGGCCGGATATACCTACGACGAGCTAAACTGAGACACCGCGAGTATAGAGAACTACGTAGATAGAGGAATATCACCCTCCAACGTAACCACGCGCTACACCCTGAACGTGACAGGGGGTTTGCCTGAAAGCCTTGATGCTATCACAGGTGGCACTTCCGCGTGGCACGTGAGGGGGTGGGGTGCAGAACACTCTCGTGAAAGTTGGGGCAGTACAAATACCTGGCATCTGGGGGATCGATTAGGCGCAGCACGTGGGATGTTAGATGCCAGTGGGGGCCTGACCAGCAGCTACAACTATGATCCATACGGCACGTCAGAAGGCACAAGCCTACCGCAAGACTATGGGTTCACAGGGGAGCCACAGAACAGCACCACTGGACTAGTGCATCTGAGAGCCAGATGGTATAGCACTGTATCGGGACGCTTCATCTCTCGCGACCCATTTGGTGGGGAGTTGGGCAACCCGCTTAGCATGAATCCATACCAATATGGGGAACTTGACCCAGTAGGTAATACCGATCATTCTGGTTTATGTACTGACAAGCAACGAGAGGATACCAAAAAGAGAGCGCGAATTTGTATCGAAGGTATTGATCCATTCGAGCACCTCTATCTAGATGATCCTACCTACCCTGATTATGGCCCAGGAACGAGGAACTTCGATTATTGGTCAATACCCCGTACCCTTGGACAGAAGCTCTGGGTAGAGCCTATGACATATGTAAAAGGGTGGAGCGAAAGTTATGTTGCATTCCAAAGAGAAGTTGCACAGAAGCTTTGCCCATGGGGTGGGTGTAATCTTGCACTAGCTGCCTTCTTTGCCAGAAAAGGTGGGGGATTTGGCGGACAATCACCTGGGGTATGGATACCCAAGCCTTCATCTGGTACTGTTATAGGGGCATACTGTCCCATTTGGCCCCGTATTGGAAATTCTCTCTTTCAACTCCCTTCCGGTTATATTGGATCTGAACGCCAACTAGGTCCACTCGTTATTCCTTCTAAGCCCTACCAGATTCACCACTATGCTTCGAATAAACATGATACGAAGTACACAACTCTTTTTCGTCAAATAGCCGCCAAATATGGGCTTGATCTGGATGGAGCTTGGAACAAGGAACGACTACCCCACATAGGATCTCATCCGACCGAATATCACGAATTTGTATTGCGGGAAATGCAAGAAGCCGATAGAGTAGCAAATGGCAATCTGATCTTGTTTCTTCTGGAGTTCGAAGCCAGGGTGAAGCAACCAGTTCGTAATGACCCAAGCCTTCTTGATAAGGCTGGATGGAGGGGAAGATAATGGTGAATGACGCGCGTAACGTATTCTATAAGATGATGTGGTCTGATACGCTCGGCGGTGTGGCGTATGCACCTTCTTCATTTGAGTTGTGGTTGGAGCCGAATATAGAATTATTGAAGGATTGGCATATGCCTACTTTTCAATTGAGAGACGGGCCTTTTGATGATTATCTGGCAAACAACACTGGGTTACCTCTATGCTCGAAGAAAATGCTTGATGTCCTCGAAGCTCAACGGGACAAAAATGACCTAGTCGAGTGGCTGCCTGTGCAAGTACAGGCCGAGAATGAGCAACGCGAATACTTCATACTGCATCTTCTTGAAGAACTGGACGTGGTGAACCAATCTAAGAGTATAGTAAACGTACGAGGCGGCGTCGTGAGACTTCACCTAAATTTGCTTAACGTAGGTGCGCACCACCTTTTCAAGTATAAGGGGAGCGGAAATACTACGGTATGTTTATCAAATAGACTGCGTTTGGCACTAATTAAAGAGAGTTGTACAGGCTGTCATTATTGGGAGATTCCAGCAAGCTAAGCAATCAATAACGGGTATGGAGTACTGGCTACAGAGACTGTGGGAGGAGCGACCACACGCTACACGCTGGACGTGACAGGTGGGTTGCCTGAGAGGCTGGGTACTACCACAGGCGGCATGTCTACGTGGTACGTGAGAGGGTGGGGTGGAGAACTCTCACGGGAGAGTGGTGGGACCGCAAATACCTGGTACTTGGGTGACAGGCTGGGCACGGTGCGTGGGGTGGTGGATGGCAGTGGTGCTCTTATGTCTGGCTACAATTATGATCCCTACGGTACGCCAGACGGTGCAAGCTCACTAGGAGATTTCGGCTTCACAGGAGAGCCACAGAACGCAGCTACCAACCCAGTGCATTTAAGAGCCAGGTGGTATAGCACCTCCTCTGGTAGCTTCACCACGCATGACCCGCTCTCAGGCTTCTCCGAGCAGCCGATGAGTCGTCACTACTACATGTACGGCTACAACAACCCGATTACTAACACCGACCCTACTGGAGAACAAACGGTGGGAGGGGATCAAACCCTCAAAGAGCAGTTGAAGAAAGCTTGCGATGCCTACAAACCATTTTGTGCACTCTTCCTTGCCTATAGTGCGTCTGAACTTGCGACGCAGGCAGCGGCCTTCGTGGACTGGAACGCTGTTGGTAGAGGCGCAGGAGTTTGTCTTACTGCTATAGGCAGTGTGATGGGTGACTTCGCTGGTGTCCTCGACTACACTGAACCAGTAACAGATGTACCTTTAGATGTGGATGTACAGCCAAAACCAATTTCTACAGTAGAAACTGCACGCCCAGGTGCCACACCTGTTCCAACTCCAGAGACGAAACCCAGACCACAATCAACCCGAATGGTTCCTCCTCTGCCGCCTAACAGTCGTAATCAGTGTGACCCTATTAAGTGCCAAGCATGGAAAATGAGCTTGCCTCAAAGGATTGATAGCAGAAATACTGGTACAGCGTGGCATAGATACCAAGTTGGTGTAACAGGTAGTGCTATAGAGTACGACGTCACCCCTTCGGATTTGCGGCCAACCTGGGCAGATGGCATAGACTGTTCAACCTGCTCGATCGTAGAAGCTAAGCTAACAGAAGGCGGCCAAAACACAAGTGCTTGGCAAGGTGGGCGTTCGGACAACGCTGTTGGGGCGCGTGCTCATGTAGAAAAGCAACTTCTGCGTTATAAAGCGGTTATAGACTCTGAGGCACCTGTGGTACGTGTCCAATACTATACTCAGGACCCTCGCTCGATACCATACTTTACCAATATCCTGGCAAGCAACGGAGTACCAGGCAGCTGTAATCAACGCGTTATACCGTAGTCCGTGCAAGGACCACCATAAGCTCATTCTACAGCAGCAAATCGCCCGCTGTGTCCTGCACGGGCATACGTATCAGCCAATATCTAGGAGGCCTTCATGTTCTTACCAACTCAATTACTCCCATCATCTCTAGGACTTAGGTGGGGCTTGTCCGCATCTGAGTGTCTACGCCTTTTACCAGCGCCACCTCTATCTAACGGCAAATCACACATTAGAGTGCTTTTGCAACTCAGTGCTAGGTTGCATGAAGTTGAGTTATTCCTTATAGACCCAGATAATCCTGACGCACACCATTGGTATGATATACATGGCAACCGCCACGACTGGGCGCAAGAAACCGTGTGGGATCAAGAGGGGAGCTTGATTATTGGGAGTGCGATGGACATTTCGGACCCACAGCGTTCGGGCCTCTTCCGTATACAGACCGACTTGTATATTAGTAGGTCGTCTCGTGAAGAGAATGAAATACGAAGGGAGGGCATGATAGATACTAGGCCGAGCATGCGCTCGGAATATGAGACTAAGTATGAAGAACTGGTATCACAGTATTCAGATTTTCTGGGTCCTCCAGCTTTCTCTGGCTCTGAGAGTATTAGAGATGAGACGAAAAGTGAAATGAACTATCCGTATAATTATGTAAAGAATCCTCATTACCCTATTGAGCAGTGGGAAAGTCCACTAACTTACTGGATACATCCTGAGGGGCGCTTACAAGTAGGATTACACAATGGAGAGGGAAAAGGGGCACCTATGATCATCACTGTTGCTTGTTATCGCTCTGACGATACGAAAAGATAGTTTACTCAATGATACTAATTGTCCAAAAATAAGAAAGGTAGCACGCCGCCTACTCATACGATGGGCTTGGCAGGCTCACCACCCAGGCACACAGTGTGGATGGCACCGTTTCCTACGGCTATGACCTGCTAGGCAGGAGCACCTCTGTGGGTACGAACATAGGTGCTCCTTCCATCACTCATGAATATGACGATGCCGGTCGGCTGGCGGAAGTGAAGCGTGGTGGTGTCACTCATGCTACTGCCTCATACGATGAGGCAGGCAAACTCGAAAGCCTCACAAGAGCTAATGGCACAGACACATTCTACTCTTATGACGTAGCGGCCCGACTTGCTGGCATTACCACCACAGTAGGGGTGAGCAACACCCTCCTGTCCGACTTCGAGTACGTCACCAACAGAGGTGGGCAGGTAATCACTGTCACCGAGACGCTGACCCACACTTTACCTCCAAATAGAACTCTGTCCCAAACTTTGCCTTAAAAGTAACCTGTTCTCGGTTATTAGGGCATATACCTCACGCGTGGTGGAGTAGCATTCTGTCCCAAACTTTACCTTGAAATGAGTTCATGTTTTACCGTAAGTCGCATGCGTGTGTGAGTGGAAGCATAAGTTGCTCCCTTCAAAAGTGTGCCTATACGGGTACACTCTTGAAGGCAGGTCTCATTCTGTGTACGTGTAATTGTGTCTGGATGCCTAGTAGCGAGCGACTGACTCTGCTTTATAAACCTTCCAACTGTAAGTATAAGTGAGCATTGAGTCGAGAACGCGCTAAAGACCCAGTGCCCACTTATAAGTTAAGTAGCAGGTTCTTGCAACACTATCCCATTACTGTAAAAAACGTCACGAGTTGAATATGATCAGCGCTTTCGTTGCGATCACAACGCTATCCTGCTATAATCCGCCGGGTAACCCCCATGACCAATCTCTCTATATATCTACTTGGCCCCCCTCGAATAAATGTCGATGGGACGCCCATTGACGTCGATACGCGCAAGGCTATAGCCCTGCTTGTATACCTGTCTGTGACTAAACAACCTTATAGTCGGGATGGGCTGGCGTCCCTGCTCTGGCCTGAATACGACCAGACGCATGCTCGCGCTACCCTGCGCCGGACGCTCTCAACGCTCAATAAAGCGCTGGCTGGAGATTGGCTGGAAGTCAGCCGGGAGATGATCCGGCTCCGTTCAGGTCCTGACCTTTATATAGATGTGGACCACTTTCGCAGCCTCATCAGCGAGTGCCGCGTTCACGGACATGCGCCCTCTGATGTATGTTCAGCTTGCATACGGCCCCTGGCTGAGGCCGCCGACCTCTATAAGGCCGATTTCCTGATGGGGTTCGGGCTGAAAGATAGCTGGGACTTCGACGAGTGGCAGCAACTTCAAACCGAGGGCTTGCGCCGTGATCTGGCGACTGCTCTTGAGCATTTGGTATATGGACACGCCGCACTGCGAGAGTTTGATGCAGCCATCTCCCACGCTCGGCGATGGCTTGCCCTCGACCGCCTCCACGAGCCGGCGCACCGCTGGCTGATGCAGCTATCTGCTTGGGCCGGGCAGCGCACCGCCGCACTGCAACACTATAGGGAGTGCGTGCAAGTGCTCGAACAAGAGTTGGGGGTAGCCCCACTGGAGAGCACTACCCAGCTGTATGGAGCTATCAAAGAACAGCATCTGCCCCCTCTGCCAATCCTCAACGAAAGCCGCCAGGAGAGTAACCGGTGGGCCACGCCACCCCATCCCCCAGACGCTGCACTCGATAAACAACGAGACGATCCCCAGATCTCTCTCCCACCCGCCGTACACAGGAATGTGCCCCTTGTAGGGCGCTTGTCAGAATGGCAGCAGTTGCTCAGGGTCCGAGATGAAGCTGGCCCGCATGGACAGGTAATAATCATCCAGGGAGAAGCAGGTATAGGCAAGACCCGGCTGGCTGAGGAGTTCCTGGACTTTGCCGACGCTGAGGGCTCGACCGTCATGATAGCCCGCTGCTATGAGGGCGAGTCCGACCTCGCTTACGGGCCTGTGGTCTCAGCTTTGCGCGCCGCGTTGGATCAAACAGGGAGCGGGACCTGGCAGGCAACGGTGCCGCCTGCGTGGCTCCCTGAGGTCGCTCGATTAGTGCCGGAGGTTGCCATGGGGCGGTCTGACTTAATCAGTGCCCCTCCACTTGACAGTCCAGGTGCCCAGGGCCGTTTCTTCGAAGGCATTCGGCAGGCGTTGCTGGCAGCGGGTGGCGAGAAGTGGGGCAATGACACGGGGCGTGTGATGCTGTTAATTGACGATTTGCACTGGGCCGATCAAGCCTCCATTGACTTGCTCAGCTACCTGGTGCGGCGGCTGCAAGATTGGCCGGTATGCCTGATTCTCACCTGGCGTAGCGACCACACTTCTGGCGATGATCACCTACACCAGCTACTATCTGAGGCCCAGCGGTCCCCTCACGCTACAGTGTTGTCGCCCCCGCGCCTGAACAAAGCTGAAGTCAGTGAGATGGTGCGCTCGGTCAGCGATCCAGGCGCTGCTCTATCACCGGGGCTGGCCGAGCGCCTCTACCAGGAGACCGAAGGGCTGCCATTCTTCGTCGTTGAATACTTGAACGCCCTTGAACATGGTCTACAGGCTGCCGGACCTGGGGAATGGGCGTTGCCGCTTGGGGCGCGCGACCTTCTTCGCTCGCGCCTTAGAAGAGTGAGTGAAACCGGACGGCAGCTACTCCACGCCGCTGCAGTAATCGGACGCTCTTTTGACTTCGACACCCTGCACCAGGCAAGCGGCCGCAGCGAAGAGGAGGCGGTGGTCGCACTCGAAGAGCTGATTGCGCTCGGAATAGTTACGGAAATGCGGGGAGGCGACAGCGCTCAAACGCTTACTTACGATTTCAACCATGAGAAGTTGCGCGGACTCGCTTATGAGGAGACCAGTCTCGCGAGGCGGAGGCTGCTCCACCGGCGGATAGCTGAAGCGCTTGCCGGACACTCGCGGGGCCACAACGAAGCCGGTCCGCTGGCCGGGCAGATCGCCCATCACTACCGTCTGGCCGGTAACGAAGAGGCGGCAGCCGAGCACTATCGCCTCGCGGGCGAGCATGCTCGCCGCCTGTATGCCAATACGGAAGCCCTGGCACACCTGCAAACGGCCCTGGCCTTCGGATATCCTGATGTCGCCGGTCTGCACGAGGCTATTGGCGATGTTCATACTCTCCTCGGTGAATATGGTGACGCCCTCGCCAGCTACGAAAGAGCAGCCTCCAGCCTCACCCACGAGGATGCAAGCAAGAAGACACTTTCGAGGCTGGAGCATAAGTTGAGCAACGTGTACGTGCGACGTGGCGAGTGGGGTCCAGCCGAGAGCCACTTCGAAGCGGCTCTCCTGGGGTGCGGCGAGGCGGAAGCGGCCAATAATTGCGCAAGGATATACGCGGATTGGTGCCTGGCCGCTCACAATCAGGGCCACACCGAGAGAGCACGTGAGTTAGCTCAGTGCGCTTTACAACTGGCCGAAGTCGCAGGCGAGCCGAGAGCGCTGGCCCAGACCCATAATATCCTCGGTATCATCGCGAGCAGAAGTGGCGACCACGAATCTGCCCGCCACCACCTGGAGCAGACCCTGGCGCTGACCGAAACCCTCGACGAGCCTTCTATACGGGCTGCCGCGCTCAATAACCTCGCCCTGGTCTATGGCGCTGACGGTAAGGGGGATGCAGCTGTGCAAATAGGTGAGGAAGCTCTGGCCCTGGTCGCCTCGCAGGGTGATCGCCACCGGGAGGCGGCTGTGCATAACAACCTGGCCGACTTGCTACACGCGGTAGGCCGCTCCGAGGAAGCGATGCTCCATCTCAAGCAGTCAGTGGCTATCTACGCAGAGATTGGCGTGGAGGCGGGTGCCTTGCAGCCCGCGATCTGGCGCCTGGTCGAGTGGTAGCTCCCCACTCTTAAGCTTTACGCTCAGGTGTGCTCAGCCACAGGCTCACATGGGCAGGCTGCATCGTCTCCTCCACCACCTCCACCAGTCGCCCCGCCAATTTATCCAATTCTACCTCGTCCCGCGCTGTCTGGCCGAATGCCGTCAGCGTGCGGGCCGCATTATATTTGCGCCTGTAGAAGCGGCGGTCGATAAAGCCCTGGATGCGCTGACGCAGAGGGAGGAAGAGGGCAGCTATCAGGAGGGTAGAGGCAACAATGGCGAAGTCATTACCGGGGCCGGTGATTGGCCGCAGTAATGCCTGCAATCCTACTACCCCGCCCCAGTAGATGAGGGCAAGGGTAGCTGTGAGCGCACCGTAAACGAGGGTGCGGTTGATCAGGAGGTCTATGTCATACAGGCGGTAGCGCAGGATGGCGACGCCCGTCGCGATAGGGATATCGAGTAACCCGGCAATTACAAGCAGCGACCACGGCAATGAAAACGGTGCGGCGGGCAGGACGACTATCAGCAGTACCGTGGCATAGGCGAACCACTTGATTTGTTGTCGCTCGGTCCCGGTCGAGCGGCGGAACCGTCGGACTAGAGATACCGTGGCAGCTATGGCAGCTACAAAGATACCTATGATGGCAACAGAAAATAGTAGCCATAAGGCATCTGCGGCCCCCTCTATGCCGAGGGGATTGTTGCGCTCAGGAAACTCACTAAGTGGGCCTGGCACGAACATAAAGACTACCATTGCCAGGATGGTGCTGCCTGTACCCAGCCAGGCCACGGGTCGCCAGCGACGGGAGGGTAAGTGCCCATGGGGAAACAGCATCGGTAGGAAGACCACTATCGGCACCTCAGCAGGCAGCCAGATCCAGCTACGCAGCCAGGCGAGTTCTACCCCTGCCTGGAGCGTGCCGGGTGCAGTGAGCAAGGCGTAGGTAGTGTACTCTTCCGCAAAAAAGGCGAAGGCATTGGTAACACCCACGCCAACAAAGAGCCAACCGACCATATTGCGTGGGTGTCGTACAGAGATAGCAAGACCTACCAGCGTATAAGTGACCGCAAATGCCGCCAGGAATCCACGTGGCCCCCAACCATCTTCGGCCGGCGTGCCATAGTTGGCGATGAAGAACACAAAGCCAGCCACCGTCAGCGTCAGGGAAAGTGCGCACAACGCCCATGCGAGCCGAGTAGTGGTACGCGTATTCATCGATCTTCTCCTGCTTGTACTGCTGCCCTCTTCGGTATAGCATCTGAGCGTAGCCACAGCGACACATGAGCGGGCTGCATCGTCTCCTCAACCACCGCCACCAGCCTCTCCGCCAGCCTGTCCAGTTCTACCTCATCCCGCGCTGTGTGGCTGAAGGCAGCCAGCGTCTTGGCTGCATTGTACTTACGGCGGTAGAAACGGCGGTCTATGAATGCCTGGACGCGTTGGCGCAGAGGTAAGAAGAGGGCAGCTATCAGGAGTGTAGAAGCGACGATTGCGAAGTCGTTGCCAGGGCCGGTGATTGGTCGTAGTAATGCCTGCAATCCTACTACCCCGCCCCAGTAGATGAGGGCCAGCACCGCAGTTAATGCGCCGTACACGAGGGTGCGGTTGATAAGGAGGTCTATGTCGTACAGTCGGTAACGCCGTATTGAAAAGCCTATAGACAATGGAACGAAAATCGCAAAGGTATAGGATATAAGCGGCTCAACGAAAAAGTAGGTAAAGGTATGAGTTCGGGAGGAAACAGGTAGCAATGCAGGGTATATGTTACTGAAGATTATTTCCCCCAGGATTGCAACGGCCGCACCGAACACTACCCACTTGGTCTGCTGGCGTTGTATGGGATTAGAGACTCGTAAGTAGCGATATATCTGGGCGCACGCGCTACTGAGTAGCAGACCGTATATCAGCAGTCCACCAAGGGGGCCTCCCCATACATTGAATGCTACGTCCCAGGCCACCACAGCTACGACTCCAACGACCGCGGGAGCGCGCATCCACGACGGCACACACCTGCCGTCTGGGAAAAAGTAGAGGAAGAGAGTCAGCAGCGGAAACCCGCTAGACGTCAGAATGCGCACCGGTATATGGGACCAGGGTTGGGATGCAACGGCTCCAAGTAAGAAAACCCACGAGATTGTCGTACCTAGGCTGAGGAGGGTTAAAGAGGCCAGAAATGCCAGCCCATTTGCAGACTTGCGCCAGAAGATCACTGTGGCGACCAACCCGAAAAGCAGTACTATGGCTAATTGCCATGCGATGCGGTAGATGGCGTATCCATCGAGGGAGAAGCCCAGTGCTTGCAGTTCACCCGCTTCGACTGCGCCCAGCTGCAATAGCTCCCCCTGCATGCTCTCATTGCCAATGACTGGGATGCGGGCGTCAGGAAGGGTTATCTGACGGTAGACCGCCGGGACACCTACCACAATGAGCACTATGATCATAGCAGCCCATACGAGCCAGACCGTTCTCGCAAGGGTTAGCCATATACCACGCAGCACCGCTCCTGAGCTTCCCTCTTCTCTCGCTTCCTCTACTGCCCCTACAGACATCCGATCTACTTCCATCACACTTGCTCTCTTCATTGACTTTGAACTTTGAACTTCGAACTTTGAACTTTATCGGAAAAGGTCGCCCAGGGCAGTGCGGGCAGCGAAGTGGCCGCACATGCCATGCACGCCGCCGCCGGGCGGGGTGGAAGACGAACAGATATATATTCCTCTTGCAGGTGTGCGATACGGCGTCAGGCGGGGGGTAGGGCGCGTGAATAGCTGGCGCAAGTCCTGTATGCCTCCGTTGATGTCTCCCCCTATGTAATTAGGGTTGTACTGCTGCATCTCCGGGGCAGACATTGTATGCCGTGCCAGCACCCGGTCCCTGAAGCCTGGCGCGAACCGCGCGACCTGCCCCTCGATGCGCTCGGTCATGTCGAGCGCCGAGCCGTGTGGCACGTGACAGTAGGCCCACACTGTATGCTTGCCTTCAGGGGCACGCGTTGCATCAAAGAGGCTCTGCTGCGCCAGAAGCACGAAGGGCCTCTCGTAGTGCTGCCCATGCCATATCGCCCGCTCCGAGGCAGCGATCTCTTCAATGGTCCCGCCCAGGTGTACGGTGGCTGCCCGTGCGCACTCCTCTGCCTTCCACGGAATCGGGCCATCTAGCGCCCAGTCAACCTTGAAGACGCCCGGCCCGTAGCGGTATCGTCGTAACTGCCGCCGGTAGCCTGGCGGCAGATGGTCCCCGGTGATTTGCAGTAACTGCCGAGGCGTTACGTCGAACAATACCGCCTGGGCTGTAGGCAGCTCGTCTAGCGACTCTACTAGCCGTCCCGTGACTATCTCACCGCCCAGCGAGCAGAAGTACGAGGCCATCGCGTTGGCTATCTGTTGCGAGCCGCCCCGTGCTACAGGCCACCCCACGACGTGCGCCAGCGTGGCAAGCACCAGCCCAAAGGAAGCTGTTGGTGGCCGTTCGAGGGGCAGCATCGAGTGGGCTGCCATACCCGCGAAAATCGCCCGCGCCCGCTCCTCCTTGAAGGTCATCTTTGCAAGCAGGCTCGCAGAGAGCAGCGCCTTCACACCAAATCGAGCCAGCGCGATAGGGTGTCGCGGGAAACGTAGCGGTCCGAGGATATCTTCCGCGAGCCTGTGCCAGTCGCGCACGAGCGGCCCCATCAGCTTGCGGTATGATTTACCATCGCGCCCCAGGTTGGCGCTCGTGCCCGTTGCCGCCACCGTTCGCTCCAGCATAATCGCCGTGCCGTCGTCGAGCGGGTGGGCGAGGGGAGCGGAAGGGTGTATCCACTCCAGCCCATGCTCCTGGAGTGGCAGGCTACGCATAAATGGAGAAGCCAGTCCCAGCGGGTGGATGGCGGAGCAAACGTCATGCGTAAAGCCAGGGAGAGTCAAAGCGGCGGACCTGCTTCCCCCACCGATGGTCTCCTTCCCCTCCAGCACGAGCACAGAGCGACCGGCGCGGGCCAACGTGATGGCGGCTGCCAACCCGTTGGGACCCGCACCGACGATTACTGCATCATAAGTACGACGCTCATTCTTCGACACGTCTTGGTTTCCTCTACCTACTGGTTCAAGGTTCAAAGTTCAAGGTTCAAAGTTCAAGGTTCAAAGTTCAAGGTTCAAAGTATGATTTCAAGGCCAAACTTTGAACCTTGAACCTTGAACTTTGAACTTATCCCCGCGCCCTCCGCTTGCGAACCCATCTGGCAGGCGCGCTCATCATATACATGGTGGAGCGGACAATGACGTTGTACTTGATGTTACGGGCCTGTGACCATTGCACCCTGGAGTCGACGCACACTACCTGAGTCTCTACCTCGCCCTCCCCACCCAGGTGCGCAGCCAGGTTGCCCAGCGTCTTCTGCCAGAAGGTGTTCTCCTGCCTATGGCCCCCCAGCCTCATCATAAGCTCAAGCACCGGGTCGGACGACCGCATCAGGACCTGCGCCTGCGCCACCACGCTACCCTCGCGCTTATACGCGCTGAAAGTGATCCACCCGGCGAACATGTGCCCCTCCGGGGTCATAAAGGTGAACGATTCGTCGTCGGCGTACAACACCATCACGCCGGTGGACAATTTCATCTCATTGGGCAACCTGGAGCCGCCAGGCACAGCCATGCTGATTAGGGCGACCTCCCCAGGCGCGATCCCGGTGATCGGCCCGTAGAAGCGGTTGCCTGGCGGCCAGAAGGTGGGGAAGTTCTCTTTCCACGCTTTGATCACATCGGACGGCGTCAGAGTGATGCCGGTGAGGCGCACGCTGTAGGTCTTCTGCCACATCGGGCCGAAGCCCTGCAAAGGTCCGCTGAGCTGGCGCCCTTCTACCAGGTTTACCGCGCCGGACGGCGCATCGGCAACCTTTAGGGTCGAGACCTGTCCCGCCCAGTTAGCGGCGTCGCGCGGCTGCTTTTTGTCGGTTGTGTCGGTTGGAGTGACCATTATATCGAGCCTCCTATTTGAATCGTGTGCTTGTGATAATGGTTTTGCCGGCGACGATGGCTTCCATTACAGCACCTATCCATTCTCTGCGGCGGCTAACACTTCGTCTTCTGTGCCATAGATACCGATAGCGTCAGTCAGCCTGGTCAGTTCGAATATATGCTGGTAGTGCTCGCTTAGCCCGTAGGCAAGCATGCGCTGACCCTGGCGGTTGACCCTGATCAGGAGCGTGACGAGCAGGCCTATGCCGCTGCTATTCATGTACTCCAGCCCGCTGAAGTTCAAGACGATGTTGCGCGTCACGGTCCCCCCTTGGGGCGAGCTAGCTTCGGCGTAGGCCTGCATAAGCTCATTCTCTACGAAGCCGTTGACGTCACCCTCGATATCTACGACACTCGTGGTGGGGCTGATCCGGCGGACGTTCATCTTTACGGTGGTCTCTGTCATGTCCAACTCCTTCTTCTGTCTAATTGACCTGTTGTCGCTTTACACTCGCGAAATGTGCTTCATCATGCATTCACTTCGGATACCGGCTCGGGGGCCGGTACGTAAGCCAGGGCCTCAGCTTCGTTTGGGAAGACGTTCATGAAATCGGCGAGGCGGGTAATCTGGAATATCTCCACGTAGTGCTCGCTCAGGCCGTAGGCCAGCAGCCTGCGGTGCGATTTACGAGCCTGGGCTAGCAGCCCCACGATGAGTGCGATGCCTGTGCTGTTGATGTAGTCCACGTCGCTGAAGTTGAGCATTATGACTTCCGAGCTTTGCGCCTCAGCTTCTTCGTAGGCAGCGTTGAGAGCTTCCTCTGCGAAGGCATTTATCTCGCCATGCAAGTTAACCGAGGTGACGCGAGGGCGATGGCGCAGGTCGGCTGTGAAGGTTCTAGTTTGCATCTTTCTCACCTCCCAGGTGCAAGATCAATTCGACGGTATGGGTGCTGTCGTTTGTGGTTACGCGCATGTCGTCCACGAGATTCTTTATCAGGAATAGTCCCCAGCCCCGGGGCGTCTGTTCCCCTGCCAGCTTGGCTAGCAGGTCGGGGGTCTGCGCATCAGGTATCGTTTGGGTGCCGCCCTGGTCGGTAATGAGCACTGACAGAGCCGTGTCGGAAGCGCGCACCTCTATCGAGACGGGGACATCCGGGCTATAGTGGTTGCCATGCTCCATCGCATTCATAGTCGCCTCGGCCACGGCCGTCTTGAGCCGCTCCACGCGTTTCGGAGAGACAGGCAGCTCCGCAATAGCCTCCGCAACTTTGTTGAGTGCTGTGCGCTCGTTCCCAGGCTGACTCGGCACCGTGAACGCAGAGAGAAGACGCCCGACCGCGCCTCCTGACGTTTGCACTCCCGAATCCGTAACTTCATCTGTCAAGCTCTCCTCCAACCTTACAAGCGTTACCAACGTAACGTCGTCCTCCTGCTCCCAGCCAGCGCCCGTGAAAGTCGCCAACTCGCCCAACAGCAGATCGATCAGCTCCTGGCCGTTCGCCGAGTGACCGGCTACCAGCTCTTTGAGGTAAGGGAAGCTGAACATCTCGCGCTGCCGGTTGTGCGCCTCCACCAGCCCATCGCTGTAAAAGAGGACGCTGTCTCCAGGAGCCAATATCGCTTCCTTCTCCTCGTAGCGCATCCCCAGCATGAGGCCGAGCGGCATGCCTGTAGCCCTTAGCTCGGCCACGGCTCCGTTATGCCTTTTGTAAGGGAGGTCGTGACCGGCGTTAGCGTAGCGCAACAGCCCCGTCTGCGGGTCGAGTACGCCGTACAGGCAGGTTACAAACATCTTGGGTGGGATATCGGGGTGCAACATATCGTTCACCCGCTCCAATACTTTACCTGGAGAGCTTAGCTGCTGGGCGGCAGCCCGTAAAATGGCGCGAGTGGTAGCCATGACCAGGGCCGCCGGCACCCCTTTATCCGTAACATCCCCGATTACCAGTCCCAGCTTGCCATCTTCCAGCATCAAGAAATCGTAGAAATCGCCGCCCACTGCGCGGGCCGGCTGGTAGTACGCTGCGAGGTTCCAGCCTTCCAGTGCGGGCACTTCTTTCGGTAGGAGCGTCTGCTGTATCAGCCGGGCCACACGCAGTTCCTGGTCTATACGCTCTCGCTCGCGGGCTTCGGCCTGCTGCTGCCGGACCAGTTGGGCGACTCGCAGGGCTGGGGCCGCCTGAGATGACAGGTCGTTCAGCAGCCCCCGGTCGTCGGTCGAGTAATCCTGCCCGCTAAGGCGTGGGCCCAGGTTGAGCAGTCCCACCAACTCACCCTGGCTGATCAGGGGCACGCACATCTGCACGCCTGCTGCCCGTAGCGCCTTCAGGGCCGGCGAGTCGAGCTGTAGCTTGTCGACTTCCACGGCACCGGGGGAGCTGAGGAAATATGCGACCAGGGGGTCGTTGGGCGCGATGTCAGTAGTGGGAGCAACCAGGCGGCCACTCCGCGCGCCATGCACCGGGGGTGCTTCGACTTCTCTGGCTCGTCGCCCTATTCGCCGCTGTCTGAGGTTTTCAATCAGTGTAGACATTTTACCTCCACCCTACTTTCGCTTTCATATTACCATCTCTTCGTCTCGAAATCGTTACGACAAGCGTTACGGACTGATCCTGGGCTGTTGAAGTAGAATGGTACGGCAAAATCTGGCGAGTGTGGTCAAGCTGGTGGCCCAGGAAGAGCAACCTCCGCCACCCCTCATAGGCAGAGAAGTAGCGAAATGCAGTCTATGAATCTGATCCTGTATAAGCAATGCAGATATGGTCTCAACCATAAAGATTGGCTGAGACTGCTTCTTCCACCCTCTGATGATTGCCAGCATGCCTCTATGATGGACTGTTCCTATCTCAACGACGCCCTGGCGAATTTTCAGCAAATATGGAAAACGCCATGCCGATTACTTCGACAAGCGCCCCTTCCACATCATTTGTTCCCACCAAACCGCGCCGGACTGATAGCGATCAACTCATGCTTCTAAAGATATGCTAGTTTATCGGTTAAGTAACACACCTCTATTTCTGGCTATTGACAGTTTGGCAGTTTTGCACTATCATATATTATAGTTATAGTGTAATTAATTGTAGTGTAACTCGATATAGTGTATTTTGAGTTGATGGAGAGACTGATATCCTGTTTTGCGTGCCTCAATAAGGTTTGGGTAAGCAGAAAGACTATCGTAGCTCACAAAATCAAGACCAAGACTCAGCAGACGTAGCGCCGAAGCGAGACTTTCTAAATGACTTCTGTAGTAGCGATCCTTAACAATCAGGCGGTTGCCCTTGCTGCCGATAGTGCTGTTACGACTTCAGGGCCTTACAGTCAAAAGATATACAACACGGTTAATAAGCTATTTACTCTGTCTAAGTACCAGCCTGTTGGTATTATGGTATATTCTTCGGCAGAAGTATTAACCATTCCCATTGAGACTGTCATCAAATCATATAGGCAGCAACGTAAAGATGCTTTTTGCTTGAGTTTGCAGGACTACGCTGATGACTTCCTGACTTTCTTGAAGACTGAAAGTAGCCTATTTCCTAAGAAGGTTAGAATCGAACACGCTAACCAGGTCATCCATTTTAATTTGGTACAACTCCGAGATAGGATAATGCGCAGGCTTACTACGGATTTTCCTAATTGGGGTGAGCCAACGCGTAATCAAGTAAAGCAAGCTGCGCGGACACTTCTTAAGGAGCATCATCAGCTTTTTCACACATCTAATGAACTACCTAACGTTACGCCTCAAACGAGAACAAAGCTTAAGCCTCAGATAAAGGATGTAATTGACGTTTGGAAAAAAGAATTCAAACACACATTTGCATTGTCCAATGCTGATGTTACAATGCTGTCAGAGATTGGTCTTGATTTGCTGCTGAGGGAATATCGTACAGGAATCGAGACAGGCTTCGTAATAGCAGGTTTCGGTGAGGACGAGTATGTACCGCAACTACGCAGTTTTGAATTAGAGTCCTCAGTATTGAATGTTCACAAGGTACGAGATGGTAACTCCGTTGATATTTCTAGAATTCAAGCTGCAATTGTCCCCTTTGCACAAACTGAAATGGTAGAAACCTTTGTGCAAGGTCGAGAAAGCAGTCTAGATAATTTGCTGCTTACATTGATTGATCATTATTTTACGGATCAGAAAAATATCGTCAGTCAAAATTCTGCCGCAAGAACCAACATTGCGGCTATACATTCACTTATGGATACACTTTGTACAGGTCTGCGTCAGCAGTTTAGTGCGGAGCTAGCCGAATTTACGAAGAAGAAGCACATTGATCCCGTGCTTGCAACTGTAAATTCGATGCCGAAAGAAGAGCTTGCTACTATGGCAGAAGCTCTAGTCAACCTAACCTCAATAAAGCGAAGAATGTCTCCTGATGCTGAGACTGTAGGAGGGCCAATCGATGTTGCAGTGATCTCAAAGGGCGATGGTTTTGTGTGGATCAAGCGTAAACACTACTTCAGACCAGAACTTAATCCCGGTTTCGAATATAATTACTTCAAAGGGGGTTGATCAATGAAACGCTTAGGAGATGTAATACAACCGCCTGAGCTTCCCTCCTTCGGTGACTATAGACGGCGGCGAACGCCACCGCCCTTGTATAGGCGACCGGATCCCGACAAAGAGCGAGAGATTCTAGAGAAGGCTATTGAGACTGTGAAAGAGCCGTTGCCAGAGCCGCCTTTAACCATTGCTGAGGAGGAAAGTCTGCAACGTGATGAATAGTATCATTCTAGAGCGAAGCTTGCTTACTTGAGTAGTCTCTATAGCTGAATCTGTAGCATAACAAACCTTCTGGTATTCCCCTGACAGGCATGATAGAAATACCAGAAGGTTTGCTCGTTAGAGTAGATCAGTAAATGGCGACCTTGATGGTGTATTAATTCTTCATGAAGTCATGCCTCACCAGCACCCACTAATTTCCGAGTCCTCTATATGAACAGATGCACCTAGGGTCTATTTAGGTACACCTTCTAATATGCTGTTTCGCCATCGTCAGAAATTACCATTAAGAAGTGGCCCTGACAAGGAATGTCCCGTCTTCTTGCACACGCCCCCGCTTCCAGGTCGTAATGCCCATCGCTGTTTCCCTCGACTGTGGCGGGTAGGGTGAGGTTGCGTTTCATCTTCTCGAAGTGCAGAGGGTGCTTGAAGACTACGGTCAGGTGGCACTTCGACCACATCTGCTCCCACCAAACCGCGCCGGATCTGATCTGCTCTTGTCAGCGAAGTCGCTAAGAGGCGATTGTCCCTGCCCCGGCAAGAGCCGCCTGCGGCTGTGCATCAGCTGCGCTCCCAGGTGTACCGCCAGTAAACTGGCTATTATATAGCTCGGCGTAGAAACCGGCAGCCTCCAATAGTTCGTTGTGGGTGCCTTTTTCTATCACACTCCCGTTGTTCATTACAAGGATCAGGCTTGCGTTGCGTATCGTGGATAGCCTGTGCGCAATCACGAAGCTGGTGCGTCCTGACATGAGGGCTTCCATCGCATTCTGAATCAGCACCTCGGTCCTGGTGTCGACGCTGCTGGTGGCCTCGTCCAGGATCAAGATAGCAGGGTCGGCCAGCACAGCACGAGCAATCGCCAGTAACTGCTTCTGACCCTGCGAGATATTCGACGCTTCCTCATTCAACATCGTGTCATAACCGTCAGGCAGGGTCCTGATAAAGTGATCAGCATGTGCCAGCCTGGCTGCCTCCACGATCTCGTCCATGCTGGCTCCTGGTCTACCGTACGCGATGTTGTCACTTATCGTGCCGTTGAACAGCCACGTATCTTGCAACACCATACCGAAAATGGTGCGCAGATCGCTACGCTTCATGTCCGTTATATTTACCCCGTCGACCCTTATTTGCCCCGCATCAAGCTCGTAAAAGCGCATCAGCAGGTTCACAAGTGTCGTTTTGCCGGCACCCGTTGGACCCACAATAGCCACCGTCTGTCCCGCCTTCACATCGATGTTCAGCTCCGCGATCAGAGGCGTATCTGTCTTATATCTGAAGTCAACGTGCTCGAACTGTACTGCCCCTTTGGGGAACTGAATCACTCTCGGCCGGGTGCTGTCAGGCACTTCCTCAGACTCGTCCAGCAGCTCGAATACGCGCTCCGCTGAGGCCACAGCCAGTTGTAGCACGTTGGCGATCTGGGCTGTCTGCATAATGGGCCACGAGAACTGCCGCATATACTGGATGAAAGCCTGAACGTCTCCAATCGTGATACCTCTTTGTGTAACCATTATTCCGCCAATCACCGCCACCGCTACGTAGGCGATGTTGTTCACGAATGAGAGTACAGGCATAATCAGCCCTGAGATGAATTGCGCCTTCCAACCTACCTCGTAAAGCTTCTCGTTATATTCGTTGAACTTATGAACAGAGTCCTCTTCGCGCCCGAAAACCTTGACGATCTTGTGCCCCGTATACATTTCCTCGACGTGCCCGTTCAACTGTCCCAGGGTTCTTTGCTGGTTCACGAAATATTTCTGCGACCTGATCCCTATGAATGCTGCGATAAGTAGCGATAATGGCACCGCCACCAGCGCGATCAGCGTCATCCAGAAACTGATCGTGAACATCATTACCATCACGCCCAGGATTGTGAGCACCGAGGTCATCAACTGGGTCACGCTCTGCTGGAGCGTATTCGATATGTTGTCCACATCATTAGTGACCCGGCTCAGTATCTCGCCGTGCGTGCGGGCGTCGAAGAACTTGAGCGGCAGGTGAGCGAGCTTGTTGCTTACGTCTCGCCTCATATCGTATACAGTGCGTTGTGCTACACCCGCCATCACGTATTGCTGAAGGTAGCTGAACGCCGAGCTTATCAGGTAGAGTACAACCAGTATCATCAGGATAGTAGCTATGCCGCCGAAGTCGATAGCAGCACCCGGTACGCCCTGGCTCTTAGCTATCAGCCCCTCAAACAGCTTGGTTGTCGCCTCGCCCATGATCTTGGGACCAACGATAGTGAAGATTGTGCTGAGGACCGCCGTCAGCAGCACTATCAGCAGTTGCAACCTGTAAGGCCGCATGTAGCCCAGCAGACGCCTGGCGGTACCTCGGAAGTCCTTGGCTTTCTGGACCGGCATGCCCATCATGCCACCAGGGCCTCTCATCGGGCCGCCTCTCATTGGGCCAGCGCTCATCTGCGCTGCGGACGGAGGTCTCACCGGTGGGCCACCACCGTTGTTTCTGGGAGGCGCTGCGCTCATGCTGCCAGTTCCTCCTCGGAGAGTTGTGATGCTACGATTTCTCGATACACTTCGCTCGTCTTCAAAAGTTCCTTATGCTTGCCGCTGCCCACGATGCGGCCATCGTCCAGCACCAGTATCTGATCTGCATCGAGCACCGTACTGACGCGCTGGGCCACGATAATCACGGTAGAATCGGTGGTCACTTTCCTGAGGGCCGACCTCAACTTTGCATCAGTCTTGAAGTCGAGCGCTGAGAAGCTATCATCGAACAGGTATATCTCTGGGTGCCTGATCAGCGCCCGGGCTATGGCGAGCCTTTGCTTCTGGCCCCCCGATACGTTAGTGCCTCCCTGCGAGATTAGCGAATCGAAGCCGCCCTCCATAGTCGAGATAAACTCCAGCGCTTGTGCAGTCTCGGCGGCACTCTCAATCTCCTCACTGCTGGCATCTTCCTTACCGAACTTGATATTGTCGGTGATCGTCCCTGAGAAGAGGACCGCTTGCTGTGGTACCAGGCCTATCCTGGAACGCAAGCTTTCCTGCTCTACTTCTCTGACATCTACACCATCCACCAGTATGCTGCCGCTATCTATATCGTAGAAGCGTGGGATCAGGTTGATGAGTGTAGATTTGCCCGACCCTGTACCTCCGATAATTGCAATCACTTCGCCGGCACGAGCTGAGAAGGAGATATTTGATATAGCAGGCGCTTCTGCGCCGGGATAGCTGAAGGTTACGTCGCGGAACTCCAGGCTGCCTCTCTTCAGTACCGGGTTCTTTGGGCTCGCAGGATCGTTGATTTCGGGCAACATGTCGAGCACCTCGTTGATCCTGACCGCCGACGCCTGCGCCCTGGGAATCATTACAAGTAGAAACGATAGCATGAGCACAGAGAACATGATCTGCATGGCGTACTGTAGGAACGCAATTAGGGCGCCGACCTGCATACCTCCGTTGCTGATGCGTATTCCGCCGAACCAGATGATCGCTACAGAGGTCAGGTTCATCAGGATCATCACTAAGGGCATAACAAAGGCCATCAAGCGGTTGACCCTGATAGCCGTATTAGTAAGATCGCGATTGGCGTCATCGAATCGGACGCGCTCATACTGTTCCCGGTTGAAGGCGCGAATTACTCTGATGCCGGTAAGGTTCTCACGCAGCACGAGATTCACTCTATCGAGCTTGAGCTGCATAGCGCGGAACAGCGGCACAGCCTTGATTGAAATAATTGCTATTAATCCAATCAGCAGCGGCACGACCACTACAAGCACAAGCGATAACTCGGCATCCAGGGCTACCGCCATAAAGATGCCTCCGATGCCTAGAAGTGGAGCGTAGATCATGATCCGAAGGACCATGATGAGCACTTGTTGCACCTGTGATATATCGTTAGTGGTCCTGGTGATGAGTGTTGCCGTGCCCAGTTTGTCGAATTCAGCGAGTGAGAAGCCGGTCACGTGCGAGAAGACCCTGGTGCGCAAGTTGCGCCCAAAGCCCGAAGCCGTCTGCGCCGACAGAAAGTTTGCCACAATCGAGCTTGCAGCGCTGCCTGCGGCCACGAGTAACATGAATCCACCAACCCGCCAGATGTAGTCAATATTATTCTGCACCACACCAACATCGACTATGTCAGCCATCAAGGTAGGTAGATACAGGTCAGCCAGCGCCTGCACTAGCACTAACGCCAGGATGAATCCCACAATTGTTGCGAACGGCCTTAGATACTTGAGTAGTTTGATCATACTATTCCCCAGAACTGTTCTTGAGAATGCCCCGTAGATAGCCAGGCTTTGTTCTCCCTGGGAACGAACCACACCTATATTATCACGCGTTAAGGCAAGTTTCGCCATGCCGAGTTCAAAGTTCAAAGTTGTTAGGCCCAATTCATAGCTTTGAACCTTGAACTTTGAACCTTGAACTCGGCATGGCGAATTATTTCGGCCACAACGGCTCCGGCACTGTGAAGCCGAGATCACCGTCCCAGTTATTGCGTGCCGCCACCTCGTGGACCGGCTTGCGAGCGCCTACACCCCACTTACCGAGTGGGTAGCCCATCGGAATGACCCCCCCCAGTTTCCAGCCTGCGTCCTTCGGCACACCGAGGATCTCCATCACCTCGTTCGGAAAGTAGTGTAGGAATCCGGTCATGGTAGAGCCGATCCCCTCGGCGCGGGCTGCCAGTTGCGCGCTCCAGAGCGCAGGGTAGATACCGCTCCCCTCTGTCGTGCGACCGAATCCGATCAGGAATAGCGGGACTTCGGCAAAATGATCTACCAGATGCACACCCGAACGAAGCGTCGACCTCATCGCCGGATTATCCTTCATCATTTCGACGAAAGTCTCCAAAGGCGCGCCAACCATCTTCTCCATCCCTTGCTTGTAGAGCGGCGCGAGCTGAGACTTGATCTCCGGGTCATCGACCAGGATGAAGCGCCACCCTTCCCCGATGTGTGGTGCGCGAATGGCGGCATCGAGGATGCGAGCCTGCACATCGTAGGGGATCGGGTCTGGTTTCAGCCGCCTCATCGCGCGGGTCGTGTATAGTGCCTCGTAGATATCCATTAGTTCCCTCCTTGTTGATTTGTGTCTAGTTTGTCTCGTCCGTTTTCATCAGAACGTAGAACTTACAGGGGGTCATTCGTCCTTATGTTCCACAGTTATGATCACTTTTCCTCTGGCGTGTCTCTTTTCAGCATACCGGAACGCTTCAGGGACCTCGCTGAGTGGGTAACGCCTATCGATAACCGGCACAACTTTGCCGTCCGCGAGTAGTTGCTTCAGGAAGGTCAGGTCGTCTTTGTTCAGTTGAGCCAGCATCGTACGGATTTTCTTGCTCCCCATTCTCGAAACCAATGGCCCCAGGAGCAGGTTCTGCAGCATAAGACCCATCGAGTGAAATCCGACGCCGACGCAAGTCCCCCCTGGGCAGAGGGCACGTAGACGACGTGAAATCGAGAGAGTTCCGGCGTTATCAAGGATTACGTCATAACACTGCCCGCTTCGAGTGACATCTTCCTGAGTGTAATCGACGACATGATTTGCCCCAATCGAGCGGACCATCTCTAAATTCTTCGTGCTGCACACTGCGGTCACGTCAGCCCCGAACGCTTTAGCGATCTGCACCGTAAACGTACCCACACCACCTGAGGCGCCATTGACCAGGACCCTCTGCCCCGGCTTGATTTGCCCTTTATCGCGAACGGCTTGCAGAGCGGTCACTGCTGCAACCGGTACAGCCGCTGCTTGCTCGAACGTTATGTTGGCAGGTTTGAGCACCAGGTACTTTTCGAGGGCGCACACATACTCGCCCAGGGCACCGCGTTTCGCGCCGAATACCTCATCGCCCGGTTGGAACTCCGTGACGTTCTTACCGACCGCTTCTACTCGCCCGGAGAAGTCTGATCCGGCATTCGGGCTTTTGGGCCTTCGGTACCCCTTGGTCATCAGCCGGGCCAGCCAGGGCCCCCTCACCATGTGGTAGTCGAGGGGATTTATAGATGCGGCATGAACTTTCACCAGGACTTCATTGTCTCCGGGAGTAGGTTTCTCCATCTCCTGGAGCTGAAGAACTTCCGGTGGTCCATATTTTGTCCATACAATTGCTTTCATAGTTCCCCCTCTAATTCGTTAGTTCTTGTGCCTCTACCCCACAGTGATGACGACATTTCCCTTCTTGTGTCCTTGTTCTACATAGCGGTGAGCCTCGGCAGTCTGTTCCAGTGGGTAGCGTCTATCGATGATCGCCCTTACCTTCCCCGCCGCAATCAGCTCTATCAGGGCTGCGTAATCCTCGGCGCTATACTTCGCTTGATCCAATATGACTTTCTTGTCACTTCTCCTTGAAGTCGAGACCCTCTTGATCATCGCGGGAATGCTTGCATAGCCTACGACATAACGGCCATTTCGATTCAGCGACCTCATAATTCTCGAAAACGAGTTCTTACCAACGAGGTCGATAATGGCATCATAAGTCTCGCCGCTTCGGGTGAAGTCTCCCTTTCTGTAATCCATAACATGATCTGCACCAATCGAGTGCAGCATGTCTAGTTTGTCCGCGCCGTCTACAGCCGTTACCTTTGCCCCAAACGCCCTGGCTACCTGTACAGCATATGTGCCGATAGTGCCACCAGCACCATTAATCAAGACCCTTTGTCCAGCTTGAACATTGGCGCTTCTCACATAGTGTAGGCCATTGATGCCCCCTGTAGGAATTGTGGCGGCCTCCTCATAAGTAATCCAAGCAGGCTTTGATACCAGATACCGTTCAGGCAAGCATATATATTCGGCATAAGCACCAAGACGGAAAAAGGTAGGTGCGAATACCTGATCACCTTTCTTGAACCGCGTTACCTCTTTCCCAACAGCCTCGATTTCCCCTGCTAGCTCCTGCCCCAGTATGGTTATTCTTTTTGGTGCTTTGAGACCGAGATAGAGGCGCAGTGGGAGCTGGAACAAGATTGGGAGCCTGAGCCTTCGAATCTCACAGTCCCCTTTTGTTACGGTTGCCACATGTATTCTTATCAGTACTTCATTTTCCTTGGGAGCAGGTTTTGCTACCTCTTGGAGTTGAAGAACTTCGGGTGGTCCGTATCTTGTCCATACAACTGCTTTCAAGACTTTTCTCCACGCTCACCTTTCACTTCTTTGAAGAATCTGCGTGACCGGGTTCGACGCTATTGACCGAGAGCAACGGCATCCCTAAATCTCTCACTTTTTTTAGCAGTCCGTGTAACGCGGCCTGATCTACCACCGGGCCGGTTAAGAGCGTATCACCGTTCTCTTCCAGAGTGATCGTCACGTTCCCAAACCAGTCTGCCCATTGACGACCCAGATGGCCCTTGACCCTGATTTGATAATTGGCGGGTTGATCTGGATCACTTTTTGAGTTGAAGTTGTTTGACATTAGCTTGTACCTGTTTCGGCGGGCGCTATATGAATAGAAGCCCAGTGGCTATTAGGCCCACCGTCGGGTGAACTGTGTAGCCATGTAATCGTCCAACAGCCGCCCCATGGTAGGTTGCGAGGCTCTGAACTGCACCGACTGCTGGGCAGATGCGGTCTCCTGCTCGTCCACGGCCTGCACCGGAATGCTGACCAACTGCACCAGGAACCAGCGCCGTACACGGCGCGTGTTGAAGTGTAGTGAAAAGCGAGAGCGCTTCATGACGTTCCGCACGGCCTCATCAGGTTGCACTGCTCTGCCTACCATACCCATTGTTGATGCCACTATCTTATCCTCCTAGGTCCTTTGAATACCACTAATGTAGATCAGCCATTGAGCATTTCATCGTTTCGGCGGCGCTCAACTTGCCGCTCGCTATCTGCAAGTAGCATATCTGCATTAGGGTGTCGAGGTATAGACACCAAAGTGTTGTTCGAGGTGTTGTTTTGGGTGTTGTCGTGTAGGGCGATTGAGAGGGGAGACGTTGTAATGCTTTGGCTCTATGGATCGCTTGCAGGCATTTCTTGATACAAGGTTTGCGTGCAAACGAACCTTCAGGCTACAACAGACCCAGCTCGCGGGCGCGTGCTATAGCTTCGGTGCGCCTTTGGACCTGTAGCTTGTCAAAGATCTTCCGATTGTGCCCCTTAACCGTGTCCAGGGCAAGGAAGAGTCTCTCGCTAATCTCACGATTGGAGAGTCCCTCGGCAAGGAGTTGCAGTACTTCTAATTCGCGCGGGCTCAATGGCTCGATCAGGGGCTTCTCCGAGTGCGGAATTCGGAGTGCGGAGTGCGGAGTAGATTGAGCTAATTCCGC
>DATEOC010000046.1:0-66940 GCA_035274425.1 Chloroflexia bacterium | reverse complement strand
AGCCGATGTTTCTCCCGGTGCATCGTGGCGCTACGGCGGACGTTACGCTTGTTCGTTTGGCACTACAACCGTCGCCAGCGTGCTATCTTTGCTAATCCTCGTCTCAAGAATAATCTGTGTCTTCTCTTTTAGTCACTCCCTACCACCGCCAGCCCGCTATCCCTGACAATATTCTGCTGGCTCAGTGGCATGGTTTGCAACCTGATGAACCTGGCTTTGTTCATCTTTCTATCGCTCACAGTCAGTTGTTATCCTACACTTTATGCCTATGCCCACCTGTTGCCTGGGTAGTGCTCTGAAATTCACCAGTATGTGCCTGGGCACTGATATATCGCGCTGTGCGAGCGGCTATAGCCTCAATCGTGAGGCTGGGGTTCACCCCGGAACTCGTGACAAAGACTGAGCCATCGCAGATGAAGAGGTTGGGCACGTCCCAACTGCGGCACCATTGGTCCACCACACTGCTCTGCCGATCACTCCCCATGCGGCACGCGCCAAGCAAGTGCGCGGTATCATCGGCTATCCAGGTAACTTCCGCACCCGCCGCTTCCAGTATCTCGCGCTGCCGCTCTATTCCGGCTTTGATGATTTTTTTGTCGTTATCGCCCCAGGCGAACGTCACACGGGCCACCGGCAGCCCGTACTGGTCCTTTTCGTTGGGGTCGAGAGTGACGGTGTTGCTATCATCGGGCAGGCAGTCGCCAACTATGCCCCAACCCGCATAGTGATTGTAGTCCATCATCAAATCGCGTAGCTCCTTGCCCCAGATACCGAGGCTGGCGTGGGCCTGCCTGGCGAAGGCCTGTGGGAAAGTGCCTATAGGTTCGATAGTGAAGCCGCGCACGTAATCGTTCCGAGGGTTGGTCTCGTAGAAATGCTGGCTGATCGCCAAGGTGGGTGGCGCTTTGTACTGGTACACTGGCTGCGGGAAGCGCCCGTATACTGAGTGAGCTGGATGCACCATCAGCCCCTTGCCAACCAGTCCGCTGCCGTTGCACAAACCCTCAGGGTGTCCCGCTTGCGCCGAATTGAAAAGGAGGCGCGGCGTTTCGATAGAATAGCAGGAGAGTATGATCAGCTCTGCCGCCTGCTCCTCCTCAATCTGGCGACCATCCTCGGCGGTGCGGATGTAGGTGACGCTATGGGCGCGGCCTCTGCTGTCGAGGTTGACGCGTGTCGCCATGCAGTTGGCGCGTATCTCAGCGCCCGCCTCTACACCTTTGGGTATGTAAGTCACCAGGGTACTGCTCTTGGCGTTGGTCGAGCAGCCGTATACGCACCACCCCCTGTAGACGCAGGGATGCCTCCCATCTTTGGGTGCGGAGATGGTAGCGAGCGGGCAGGGTGCCCAGCTTACGCCCAGGCCTTCGCACCCCCTGATGAAAAGCTGGGCCACGCTGTTGAAGGGGTGCTCGCGGTAAGGGTATGGCCCTTTGCGCTTTGGCCCCCAGGGCCACGTCACCGGGCCGGAGATGCCTAGCTCCTTCTCCACCTCGTCATAATATGGCTCAAGCTCTTCGTAGCGGAAGGGCCAGTCATGGGCCACGCCATCCAGGGTGCGGACCATGAAGTCGCTTTCGTGCATCCGGAGTGCAACCATACTGTAATGCACGGTGCTGCCACCTACCCCCTTGCCGGTGACGTTGGCCCCAAGCTCGATAGGATCTTTGCCTGCCGTAACTCGGGGGTCGGTCCAGTAGAGCTGCTGCGCGCCCTTCTCATCGGACACGAAGTCCCGCTCCGGCACCCAGTGCGGCCCTGCCTCCAGCACCACCACCCGGAAGCCCGCCTCGGCCAGCTTTCCACACAGCACCCCGCCAGCGGCTCCCGCGCCTACTATTAAGATGTCTACTGGTTCGTTCATTAGTAAGTTCAAAGTTCAAAGTTCAAGGTTCAAGGTCTGCTTTGAACCTTGAACTTTGAACTTTGAACTCGGTCAGTGTGTCGCTTCGCCGCTCTCCTGCTGGCCTTTGCCGAGGTTGCGGCGCACGATCTCGGCAGAGGAACGAGGGTGCTTCTCTTCCGCTTCCCATGGGTCACGTTTGCCAAGACCCAGGCGGATGTGCCCGCGAGGGGAGGCCGGGCCGCTAAAGCCGATCTCGGCCCATGCAGCAGGGTGGGCATAATAATTGGTGATGACATCCCTCATCAGCGCGCTGAAAAAGCGTGCAGCAGGTAGTCCTTTCCACGCCGCACCGGGCGGTGAGCCTTCCGATAGCCCCACGCAACGTATCACCTCCTCCTGTTGGGAGAGCGATAACCTCACGAACGGCACATCGAAGAGAGCCTGTGCGATCTGGTTGAAGCCTTGCAGCCCTAGCCGGTAGGCCTCGCGGTCATCAGGCATATCCTCGTAGCGGTACCCGTCTCCCTCGCCCTTGTACAACCGTTCGTCTATCCAGGGGGCAATCGGTATCCGTTGCTGAGGTGAGCGGTCCTCCTGGGGCATCAGGCGAGCACAGAGCGCCTCCAGCACAGCGACTTCTTCAGGCGAGAAGAAGCGATAAGGCGGTACGTTGCGCACCCGGTCCAGCACCAGACGGCGGGTCTTTTCGTCCCAGTCGAGATTCCACTTATCATCGCTGGCTACGTCGAAGTCCGGGTACGGAGTGCCCGCTACCCCGCCACCCGCAGGCACGTTGAGTGGTGGCTTCATCGTGCTTCACCCTGCCCGTGTGGCTTCTCCGGGAGGTCGAGAAGGTCCAGGCCGCTCTCAGAGTCGCGGGCGCGCCGCACCGGAGATTGCTCAGTTCGCAGCCACACTTCCAGGGTAGGGTGTACCTCGGCCTCCTTGAGATGGCCCGCGATGACGGAGAAGTCCCGCCGCCCCAGAACACAATGGATGTGCAAGAAGGGCTTACCCCCCTTCAGCGAACAGTTGCCCCCGAAGCTCACCACCTCCATTTGCTCCTCGAAGTCGCGGAACTCGTATTCTCCAGTGGCAGCGTTCCAGTAGCCGAGTTGCGCCCGCCGCACGGCCCCAATGGCGCTGACGCTGGCGAATTGGACACCTTCCGCCTGGAGCAGCCCGGTAAGCGTCTCTATTACGGCTTCGCCACTCTCAAGGCGAACTATGTATCTACCCCCAAAGCGTTGGTACTGCACGCGTACCTCCTAGCCTCCTCAACACGTTGCCTCTTATCGCCTACCTCCGGCTCCTCGGCTGAACAGAGCGGCCAGAAGCCCCAATATACCTTGACCCGTCAACTGGAGCGGGGCTACCGCGGGTGGACCATAGAAGAGGTTTTGCCAGCTAAAGCCACCGCTGCGACGGCCAATATTGCGCAGGTGGAAGCCGAACCCCACCAGGCCGGCCACCACCGCCACACCGGAGAGCGGCCCCTCCGCCACTTGCGCAGAACGCACGCGGGTGAACGCGCCCAGGTGGACCAGCGCCAGCGCCGGGCTGAGGGCAACCGGCGTGAACATCACCTTGTTGAAGTAGCCGCCTATCCAATGGTTGTAGCCAGACTCCACGCCGAGCAGCACGTAAGACAGCGCGTCCACCGCCCTCGCCCATTGTGCCAGGGCCTCAGTCTCGCGCCTGTTACGTCGGCTGTCCGATGGCAACGAGCGACCCGATGCAGCCACACCTAGCAGTCCGAGCAGCGCCACCTGAGGCGGTGCCGGGAAGGGGGGACCCGTGACCACGTTGTACTTCCAGTTTTGGAAGCCGCCCATCTGCCGTCTGATCCCGCGCAGGTGGAAGAAAGTGCCTGCTGCCCCCACGAGCGTCATCAACCAGGCGAGGGGCCGGAAGATCGCCCGCGAGCGGCCTTCATCGCCCACGAATGTGCTGACAGCGCCCCCCGCAACTACCAGGGGCAAGCTGGCGACGGGCATCCACATAAAGCGACTGTGATAGCTGCCCCGGTAGTGGAGGAGGGCGATTTCGTACCAGAGAGGCGGGACTGCTCCGGCCACCCCCAGGCGCAACAGCCGGGGCAGCCCCAACTCCTCTAAAGTCGCAGTTATCTTTCCTATTCCAGTGGACTTATTCATCACGCATCACGTTTCACCTTCAACGAGAGGCAGGATGTGGCCGCCGTGTCGCAACACCGCCACCGCCGCCTCGCTACCCTGCCGCTCGAAGGCCATGCGTAGCGCTTCTTGTGCGGTAGCTGCGTAACGGAAGCCGAGTCGCTCAGCCTCATCACGCCGCACGCCTGGCGATACCATAATGCAATCTGCCTGGTCTATTACCTGGGCGACGTCGGCAAGTATGGCCGTGCCGACCATATCATCAACCTCATCAGCCTTACCTCGCTCCACCATTCGCGCGATTTCAGGGTAGGGGCGATAGCCGATTTGTAACATGTTGGGGTGGTTGTCGGCCACACCTTCCGGGTTGGGCGCGACCACAATGAGCGTACCGCCATCGCGCACGGCCATCGTGCCTGAGTAAACCCCTTTCGCTGATTGCCAGAAATCAATATCGGCAGGGTAAGAGTCAACCAGCACGATGTCGGCTCGACGGGGCAGGGTCACGGCGTTGATACCGTATGAGAGCTTGCAGCCTTCGCGGTGCGCCAGGACTGGGTCGCCCACGAAGCAGCCCGCGATCTTGCCCTCGAAGTCGGAGACGAGATTGGCGATGTAGCGCAGCCCGGCGAGCCGCGCTGCCTCCTCCATACGCAGGCGCATCGGGTTCTCGGCAACCCCCATTACCGTCTCAGACATACGCCGGGCTGCTTCCCACTGGTTGCGCTCCATCATCTCGCGCCCCGCGACCCCCGGAAAGGCAATCTTCGCCCCACCCGAAAAGCCCTTGACCCGGTGTGGCACGATGGAGCCGAGGCCGAGCACGAAGTCTGCTTCCGTGAGGAGGCGGTTCGCCCTGACGCGCGTACCGTCGCTGGTGTAGCCGAAGTCGTGCAGGTTCGACTCGTCCAGCCAACGGTGTTGGTGCAGAGCAAAGCGCCCATAGAACTCCCCCAGTTTCTTCTTCAACTCCTCCTCGGTCATCAGACGATGGGTACCGGGGGCGGTAAGGAGGATGAGATGGTCGTCTGCAATACCAGCAGGGCGCAGTTCTTCCAGGATGTAAGGCATGATGCGCCAGATAGGTGTACCGCGCGTGTGGTCATCAATGAGGATGAGCACACGGTCCCCTTCATGTACGACATCGCGCAGAGGTGGCGCGCCAATTGGATTTGCGAAGCCCTGGGCGAGCACCGCTTCTTCATCCAGGCTGGGCACCGTATTTGGGGCGTACACGCCCATCAGGTTCGCGTCGGGCACTTCGACCGGGGCGATCTGCTCGTAGCGCGGATATGGGAAATCGATCTTCATTGGTCAGTAGTTAGGAATCGATCGTCCTTCGTCTTTCGTCTCTCAGACTAACTCGCGCACTATGTCCGAGGCTACCGTGAGCGCGATTTTCTCTCGGTTCGGCTCGCCCCGCACCAGCGACTGGGCGAACTTGGTGGCCTGCTCCAGCGTAATCTTGGGCGGCATCGGCGGCTCGAAAGGATCAACTACCGCTTCGATAATCACCGGCCCTGGTGTGGCGAGCGCCTCGTCCAAGAGGTCGCCACACCTGGAGGGGTCTTCGATGGTGATGCCAGTGCCTCCACACGCGCCGGCGAAGGCAGCGAAATCTATCGGCTGAAGCTCGCACCCATACTCCGGGTTGCCCAGGAAGACCATCTGCTCCCACTTGATCATGCCAAGCGTGTTGTTCTTGATGATGACCACCTTGACAGGTAGCTTGTACTTCACAGCAGTGGCGAACTCCGCCATCAGCATGGAGAAAGCTCCGTCCCCAACGAAGGCTATGCACTGCCTATCTGGGTAAGCGACCTGGGCCGCTATCGCATAGGGGAGGCCATTCGCCATGCTAGCGAGCGTGCCTGACAGCGAGTACATCTGCCCCCTCTTTGCGGGTATCTGCCGTGCCCACCAGGTGGCTATCGTGCCGGAGTCGCACGACACGATGGCGTCGTCGGCGAGGCGCTTACCAAGCTCCCAGGCCACCACCTGTGGTTTCATAGGCGTATCTTTGCGGGTCCCGCGCTCCTCCATAAGCTTACGCCATTCGTTCATCCCGTCTTGCGCTTTCTCCAGGAAGCCCCGCTCCTCATTACGTTGAAGCATCGGCAGGAGCGCCTGCAAGGTGCGTTTGCTGTCGCCTACGAGACCCACCTCCACAGGATAGCGCAGGCCGATGCGCGCAGGATCAAGCTCTATCTGCACCGCCCTCGCCTGGTCGGGCTTGGGTAGGAACTCGATGTAGGGGAAAGATGTGCCCACCATGAGGAGCGTGTCGCACGATTCGAGGGCCTCTTGGGATGGCCTGGTGCCGAGAAGACCTATGCCGCCTGTGGTGTAGGGGCTGTCGTCAGGCACCGCCGCCTTGCCGAGCAGGGCCTTGATAATGGGCGCACCGAGCATTTCGGCTACCTGCTCAAGCTCGTCGGTGGCGTGCAGCGCACCTCTCCCTGCCAGGAGAGCCACTTTCTTACCAGAATTCAGCGCTTCGACTGCGCGGCGCAAGTCGGCCTCGTCCGGGAGCCGGGCGCCCCTCGCGAACACATCGGAGGTGTGGTGCGGTACGTTGCGCTTGGACCCTTTCTTCTTGACCTCTTTATCCTGCAAGTCCACCGGGAAGGCGATATGGGCCACACCCTTATAGCTGAGAGCCGTACGGCATGCCAGGTCTGCGACGTTCTCTACATGCGTCGGCCCCATTATACGTGTGCTGTATAGGGCCACGTCGGTGAAGAGCTTGTCCGTCTCCACGTCTTGCTGAGTGTGGGTGCCGATAAGGTCGTGGAAAGGCATCCCGGTGATAGCCAGCACAGGCGCGCCATCCAGCTTGGCGTCATAGAGGCCGTTGAGAAGGTGTATCGCGCCGGGGCCAGATGTCGCGACGCATACCCCCAGCTTGCCGGTGTATTTGGCGTAGGCGCAGGCCATAAATGCCGCCGCCTCTTCATGGCGCACCTGCACGAAGCGCACCTTGTCCTGTCGCTCCCGTAGCGCCTCCATAATGCCGTTGATACCGTCGCCAGGCAGGCCGAATATCACCTCTACTCCCCAATCCTGGATAGTATCAATCAGCACGTCTGCCGCTGTATCCGCCATTATGCTATCCTCCAGTGCAGCATTTAGCTTTCAGAGGCCAATTATCACGCATCACGTCTCACAACTCACGTTTCGCGTTTCACGCAACGCATAATGACTTGAGCATACACCGTACCAACGGAAGTCCTTTTGTTGGTTGTGTTGCAGTGTAGTCAGGAAAGGCTCAGCCCTCATCATATATCTCCAAGCAAGCGTCTTTATAGACTCAGTAACTGCCCGACCCCTATACCATATGCGATGCGCTCAAGCTTCAGTATATAGATCAAAATGGACACTGTTACACTGAAACTGAACGTTACGGTAAGCAGGACGCTTAGTAGTTGCTTCTCTTGCAAACTAAACAAAGCAATAGCAGATAAGGCGGCACCAATTATTAGGAGCAATAAATTAGCTCGTACAAGCCGAAGGTAGTTATGCTGAGCTTCATGCGTTGGACATGAGAGCCATAGTGTCGCGCACCACGACCCGTCGGTCACCGAAGATATCACTAACCACTCGACGGACATAAGAGATGTCCTTATGGAAAGGCTGCCGCCACTATCCCTTATCCAGATGCGTTTGGACTGAGTAATACTTCTATTGCACTTGCGGTATATTCTAGTATAATATTCAGCACTACCAGTGGATAGATACGTTTCCTAGCTGGGGTATGATGCTTGTGTGCTGTAGGCAACTACTATCCAGACGAGAGCTACAGTGTACGCCATTCCATCTTCGGCACTCAAAAGCGACGCTGAATGACCCCCTCTCCAGAAGCTAGCAATACATAAGGAGGACAAAGCAGATGGACAACAGGCAACAACGTCTAGTCGAGTATTTCAGGGGGCTTACTCCCCCTGCGCCCCCAATGGCCGCCCCCACCGAACAAATCCTCGAAGAATCGTTTCAGCCCGCGGAGGCCACCTCGGACGTGCCAAAGTCCACTTCAGATTTCGTGCGCGATGTGCTCACCAAGAAGCGGGTACAATCCGGTCCGTCTGCTTTGGAGGAGAGCACATCGCCGGAGGTCCGCCTCGAGGTGCTATCGCCGCCAGGCCTCAACGTAGCGCCAACGTTGCTGCCTGGGCGTGTCCTACAGCCGGTTGAAATGCCGCTGGCAGACCGCGATGTCGAGATAGCCATGTCGGCCGCAGACAAGGCTCTTAACGATCAACCTCTGACGCCTCAAGAAACGGATTTCTTGGAGGCCATAGTTCTTCCGGGCCTAAGGCCAGTCCTAGACATCATTCGAGGCAATATCTCTACACCACCTGCTGGCTGGGAGTGGCTGGACGGTTATCGGAAGAATATACAGCAGATACTGCCTTCAATAGGACGTATCAACGCACCGGGCTTGCAAACCCTACCTTACATAGGAACGGGCTTCTTTGTCGGCGATGGCCTGATCTTGACCAACAGGCATGTGGCCTCGTTCTTTGTCATTGGCGCAGGTACACGCCCTGAATATCTAGTATTCCGTCATGACCTCGGAACGAATATAAATTCGCAGTACGAGGTGGGCGACCCAGATCCTGACCCTGAATCCGTTAGTTTTAGAGTTGTGGATGCTCTTCTAGTACATCCGCATTGGGACGCCGCTATACTTCAGGTGGAGCCAGTGGGAGACGCCAAGTTGCCGCAACCGCTGAAGCTGGCTCGAGAAATGCCACGTAACTTTAGCGGAGGAACGTCTCCAGATATATTCGCCATTGGCTACCCACAGATCGATGAGCGAGAAAGGGAGTTGAATCCGGAATATTATGCGCAGCAAGTGAACATTTTCCGCAGTATTAGCGGACGTAAGCGATTGATGCCAGGGCAGTTGAAAGGCTTTGAAGATGTAAGCTCTACATGGGGCACAATAGAGCACGCAGCCACCCATGATGCATCTACCCTCGGCGGCAACTCTGGTTCAGCGGTAATTGACCGGGATAGCGGCCTTGTGGTAGCACTGCATTTCGCGGGCAGGTATCTCAAGAACAACTATAGTGTTCCAACCTGGGAACTGGCGCAAGATAGCAGGATCCGTGACTTGGGGGTTAACTTCGCCGACTATCCAGGTGCGAAACCCGATAGCGGTGAAGGCCCTGACAAACCTATATGGCTCGATGCCTGGAAGACGATAAGGCCCATTGCACCAGTGGGAGGGGTCCCAACCGCGCCTCCAGGAACAGAAGGTCCCTCATCAGGCGTTGCATTGACAAACGCGGCTTTGATGACCGAGAGCACGCATGTGCTGCCTGTGTCTCCCGACTGGTTTGAACGTGTATCGGATAACGACCTGGTCGAAGCTATGCACCGTGACCCACAGGCTACTGAACGTCTCATCCGCGCGACGCTGACAGCAAGTGAAGCCGAGGACCTAATCAAAGATCTCAAGCGTGGTATTCCACTCAATGAAGAAGCAACTGAAGAGGCTTTGTTTGATACTCTGTTTGGAGCTCCGAAAGTAGATCCGACTCTTCCTGAGATTATCTTTCTTCACGGGGTAATGGGAGGTCATTTAGCGGCGTATGGTGGGCTGGGTGGACGTGTATGGCTGTCTCCGCTGGCTTTTGTCGCAGGTGGTGTTGCTGACCGTTTAATGCTTGCTGAAGATGGAGAGCGGGATCGAACCCAAAATCAGGTACTCTACGCCGATGGGCATATACGGCTTGTATACGAGAAGGCTGCCCGCAAGTGGAGGATGCGCGGATTCGTGGTACATGAGTTCTCTTATGATTGGCGTAAGCCCATCAGTAACTCTGCGGACCGGCTCCACTTTTTCATAGAGTCTTTGAGATTGGACCGACCTGGGAACAGGTTTGCTCTTGTGGCCCACTCTATGGGGGGTTTGGTAGCGGCACTGTACGCGGTACGCCACCCAGAGTGGTCCTCTCGTATCAGCCAGACAATCCTCATGGGTACCCCGTTGCGAGGCAGTTTTGCCCCTATTGAGGCCTTGCTAGGTAGCTATTCGCTCTTTCCCAAAGTTGCTCTCGTAGATACGCGAGATGAGATTAGCGATTATGTCGCAATGGCGCGGACGTTACCGGGGTTGATTGATATGTTGCCAGACCCCGATCTCTTCTCAGATGCTGCGCTTCTGTACCAACGAGCAAACTGGCTGCAAAAGAGAGCGCCAGCTCAGGTTTGGCTTGACCAATCTCGCCAGCTAAAAAGGCTCATAGCGGCTAGTCCTCTTCTCGAAACAGCAAGCCTCATCGTTTCCCCTAACCATCCCACGATAGGTGACGTCGGCATGATTGGCGGGCAGATTCAGCTTGGACGGCGGATTCGAGCAGGCGATGGCACGGTGCCAACGAGGTCCGCGGCGGCTGGAGGGTCGGGTGCCGTGGTGTATCGCGCTTCGTCTTTGCACGGAGATTTACCACGAGATGATGCAGTGATCAAGGCTATTGATGGTCTACTCAAGAATGGAACGTGCGAGTTACCAACGCTTTCTCAAGCAGTCATCAACGATACTACTCCAATCGAAGAGGCTGTTACAGAAACTGTTGAGGAGGCAACGGCTGTTGAACTGCCTATCCGGCTACGAGCAGGTCTCTTGACGCAAAATGACGCCGACTTCTTGACACGTTCTGATCGTTCCACACTAAGAAACTGACGCATCAAATATCATAGGCAAGGGCGTCAAAACCACTGATTATGCCTGAGGCCTAACATCTGGAGGGGTATTATAGCGACGCTGCCTAATCTCGAACAGCTCACTGAACGGCGAATAAACCTCGCCGCAGCGTTGCTGGACGCCTTCCCAACGCGCGAGACGTTGAGCCGCATGGTATTGTACGGGCTGCAAGCGACCCTGCAAGAAATTGTCATCGGCGACAACCTCACCCAAGATATTGACGGCCTGGTAGCATGGGCCGAGAAGCAGGGCCGTCTAAAGGACCTGGTGGCAGCCGCCCTCTCCCAGAAACCGGGCAACCCCAAATTGCAGGCGCTGACCCAAAACGGGTCGAGCCTGGAAGAGTGGGATGCCCTGGACACTCTCTATACGACGACGCCGCCCTGCCCCTACCCAGGTATGGTACCCTTTGAGGAGAAGGACGCTCCATTCTTCTATGGCCGCGAGAAGGAGATAGGCGAACTGCTGGCCCGGCTGCAAAATGAACGCAATGAGCACTTCCAACTGGTTGTCGGGCCATCTGGATCCGGCAAGTCGTCGCTGCTCGCGTCGGGTGTTCTGCCCAAACTGAGTACCTCCAGCTACTGGTCACCCAACTACTGGCATGTAATATCAATGCGCCCTGGCGAACATCCGAATGAGGAGCTTGAAAAGCAACTCAGCGGCGCGCCAACGGCAGCGACGGTAGAGGCGCGCCTGAACGTAAGTGGAGCACAACGGCTGCTGCTGGTAGTGGATCAACTCGAAGAGCTTTTCGCGCAAGCCAATCAACTAGACCAGAATGCATTCATTGCCTCTATCAAGAACTTGTGCTCACTCGAACGAGTCTTTGTCGTGGCAGTGATGCGGGCAGATTTCTACCCCGATCTAATGGTCTCAGGTTTGTGGGATTTAGCCAAAAAGAGACGATTGGAGGTAGTGTTGCTACCTCGGGATAAATTACGTTCTGCCATCGTCGAGCCAGCTGCGTCTGAGGGCGTAGCTGTGGAGTTAGAGCCTGCATTGGTTGAGAGGCTGCTGAATGATGCAGCTGACGAGCCAGGTAGCCTCCCGATGTTGCAGCAAACCCTCAGATGGCTATGGCCTAAGATGGAGCGGCGCAAGTTGACATTAGCAGCGTACGACGCAATGGGCCAAGGCGGCCGCAGTGGACTATCTGTTGCTATTGCCCGCATAGCTGACGCTACGTTCGCGGCTCTGGAGAAAGAGCAACAAGTCATAGCCCGGCGCGTCTTCTTGCACTTAGTCCAATTCGGAGAGGGCCGCCCCGACACCCGCCGCCAGCGGTCAAAGGCTGAACTGCGTTCACAGGAGGACGATCCGGTGCTGTTCGATGGCACCCTCACTGCCCTTGTCAACAGCCGGTTGATTGTTGTCGGCGGCGCAAAGGAGCAAGGAACGGAAGGCACTGTGGACATCGCGCACGATACCCTTATCCGCAACTGGCCGACCTTGCAAGACTGGATCGCCCAATCTAAGGTAGCTGTGCAGACGCGAGACTGGCTGGAAGAAAAGGCTGCCGAGTGGAAGAAGTTCGATTATAAGAGCGGGCTTCTTGATCCAGGCGAACTGGTCGAAGCGGAGCGATGGTTGGCAAGCCCCGCCTCTAAGACTGTGGGTTATAGCAAATTGCTGAGCGGCCTGGTCTCCGAGAGCCGGCGCCAGGAGAGGCTAAACGCCAAACGTAGGATAGCCATTATAGTAGGATTGACATTGCTCGCTCTGAGCACGTCCATTGCCGCCAGTTTCGCTTTCAACCTGAACGCCATTGCAACAAGTCGGCTAGGCGATACTCTTAACGCTCAAGCTACTTCCACCGTCCGGTTAGGGGAGACCCTCGACGCGAAGTCGACAGCCGTAGCGGAGCGGGACGAAGCTGAGCGCCTGGCTCGCCTCGCCCACGTCGGTCAGTTGAACACGCAGTCGCGGGCGGTCCTTGATCATCTCCCACAGCAGTCCCTACTCCTTGCTATCGAGGCGCTAACCACTACCATGCGAGCCGGTAAGCCGGCAGAGCCAAGAGCTGAAGAAACACTGCGGCTTGCCCTGACACAGGTAGGGGGTCTTGGCATAGCCCAATATGAAGGAAGCGTCAGAGCTATCGCAATCAGCCCCGATAGCCGCTGGCTAGCTATCGCCGGAACTGACCACGAGGTCCATCTACGAGACTTGGCCAATCTTGCGGCGCCACCAATCAATTTGACGAGCTTGCAAAGATACGTCGGGAATTTGACTTTCAGCCCGGATGGAGGCTGGCTACTGGCTAGCGGAACCGGCTCAGCCAAGTTGTGGGATCTGACGATCCCTTCCAGGCCTTCTTTCGAATTGGATCCCTTAGACAGCAATCTACAAGTGAGCCTAGCGTACGGACGTGATGATATGGTGTTCAGCCCTGATAGCCGCTGGCTGGCCCTAGGGACAACCAACAGTCAAGCACTTTTCCTGTGGGACCTGGCTAAGCGCAACGCCCCGCAGCGCAAGGTACTCACACACCGCAAGTGGGATTACTTCCCTAACAAGTACCCCGCGACGTTTAGTACCGACAGCCATTGGCTACTCGTTTATGAGAACACGACTACGTTGTGGAACCTGGATAACTTGGACTCGTCACCGGTCCCGGAATTCGAAGAGGAAAATGGCCCCTTTGACGTTCTGGGTTTAAGTGAGGATCGCCGCTGGCTGGCTACCTCTGCCAACGATAACAACATACTGGTCTGGGATCTAGCACAGCTCAACAGCGCATACAAGCCCCGTAGCGTTGCACGCCCAGATAATACTACTCTATTGTTGACTATCAGCTCCAATGGTCAGTGGCTGGTCAATATAGGGGAGGGTGCGGCTACAGTCGTTGATCTCAGCAGCTCCGACCCACAGTCCAGCGTGCGATCCTTACTACAGTGGAGCCCGCAGGTCGGCAGGATTCATGAGGCGACCATGAGCTTAGACAGCCGTTGGTTGATCACCACAGCCAATATTGGCTCTCGGAGCGTACTCAACCTGACTACCCTCTATGGGAAAACTTATAGCTACGATCTGAACAATGTATCGCCACCGGTCGTTAGCTCAGACAGCCGCTGGCTCGCCTGTCTTACCGGCAACGTCGCGAAACTGTGGGATCTTTCGGAACTGAATGGGGTCGAGCAGCTACAAGCTAACCTGCCGGTCGTGCTGCGCGGGCACGATGCGTTGGTGACAAGCGCGGCTTTTAGCCAGAATGGCCGCTGGTTAGTTACTACAGGTATCGATGGTTCCGTTCGACTGTGGGAGCTAGATAAAGATCAGTCGCTGCTAATCCCCGGGGAGGATCCCCAGCCACCCAACAGACTGGATACCACTCTCCTTAATACCGCGGCTCAGCCACGTGTGTTACCGGCAACTGGTGATTACCCGATCAGTATTGCCGCCACAAGCTCAGATGGGCGATGGTTAGCGGCCGGCGATTATGCTGGCCAGGTTAGCATTTGGGATCTGACAGCCCCTGACGTTGCAGCTTCGCGGCGAGGGGTGGCTCTGCAAGATACGGGCTATATGCTTGCAATCAGTTGTGATCAACGCTGGCTCTTCACATCAGGGGTCGGCGGTCCCTACCCCAAACTTGTGTATGGGGCTGCTCTACCCCTCACGGCCCGTGAGCAGAATCATGCTGTAACAGTAGAGGGGAGCAACTTGTAGCCGCCTCAACAATTCTGCTCAAGGTGTTATACTTGTTCGACTCGACAGCACCGTCAGGAGATGCCAGTGAACGACGATATAAGTCTAGATGGTGAGGATATTGAGCAACTAAACAAGGCTCTTGTTGATGCCTACCCTGAAGTAGCAACGCTTCGCCAGATGGTGCGGTGGCGTCTCAACGTGAAACCTCCAAGTAGAGTTGTATCAAGCGATAACATAAGGGAGGCGGTCGACCAATTAGTTTCCTGGGCTGAAACAGAGGGCCGCCTGAAGGACCTCATCACCGAAGCTCACAACTTTCGACGGGGTAACCCGTTACTGGCGAAATTCGCTTCTCAGCATGAACTGGTCCAGGACGTTGATAATACCCCCACCAAGGTCCGATTTGTCATAGCCGCAATGACAGCCACGCAAGCTGGAACGCTACGGCAGCGGTTGGAGGCGAAGCTTGACGCGCATACAGCAGGCAGCGGTCCGGAACCTGCAGACGCAGAACTCAAGCTGGGTAAAGCCTTAATGGAGTGTGGCTATACCCTGAGTACCTTATTTCAATCGTACGGTCCAACCCCGGAGGCATGGCACCCACAGTGGTTAACTCGCCAGGCCGAGGTGACCACTCAAGGTATCGGCGCTCTTATTGAGAGTGTAGTCAAACAAATCAATAGCGTCAATGCGAAACAAAGTCACGATTCAGTGCCATTCGAGGCTGTATTTCTCTCCGAGAGGTTTTTCAGCAGTGATGAAGATGTTGTGGGCGAAGCCGTTCGCGAAATGGCAGAATTAGGGGGTACCCTAATCGTAGATTCTCTATCTCTATTGCACGAGGACATCGGTGAGAAGATAAAAAAGGAAGGGCTAGCTGCTAAAGAGAACGTAGCTACCCTGGTTATCTCCCCATATAGCCCAAACACGCTATCAGCCAATCAGTTGATCGAAACTGAGCTAAGCAAGCAGCTTTTGTGGCCGGCTTACAGGCGTTTCCAATCACTGGACCACCTTTGCGAGTTTGGCCCTGGTGATTTGCTACCTGTTAAGCGTTGGCTTTACACGGCACTCCCCATGGCCGCCACGCAAGTGAGCCGCGCTTTGGAGCGCAATCTTGAACTGCTTCGAAACAATCCAAAGCTGAGACGCAATGGAATACAAAATGCCTTTTACCAGCGATAACGCTCCCCAGCGAAAGGGGGTAATCTATACCTTCTACTCGTACAAGGGTGGTGCGGGCCGTTCGATGGCTCTCGCCAACGTGGCCGAACTGCTGTATCAGTTAGGACTGAAAGTGCTGGTTGTCGATTGGGACTTGGAGGCCCCCGGCATAGAACGGTACTTCGACATTGATCCCCTATCGGCGCGCAAGCGGCGTGGCCTTATTGAGCTTCTACTCAGTTATAAGGACCAAATGACGCGGAGCCTACCCGAACCCGCTCCCGATGGGAGTCTACCGTTCGAGACACCCAAGGAGTACCTCGTCAGTGTTCACTCAGACCCCTCAGCTTTGGGACGCTTGTGGCTGCTTACTGCGGGCAGAAGGGCAGGCGAGGATAGTCTTAGCACTTATGGAAAGCGAGTGCTGGAATTCAATTGGAAGGATTTCTACGATAACTGGGAGGGTGAGCTTTATTTCGAGTGGCTTCGCCAGCAATTCGAGACCATAGCGGACGTAATACTGATAGATAGCCGTACCGGCGCGACAGAGATCGGTGGTATCACCACTTACCAGTTGGCCGACGTGGTGCTTGTGCTTTGCACGACGAATGAGCAAAGCCTCGAAGGGGCATGGGAAATGGCTAACAGTTTTTCCAGTAAATTGGTTAAGGACCTCCGTGGCGGGCGGTCACTCCAGACCGTCGTTATACCTGCACGGATAGATGATAGGGCTGAACTAAGTTCACTTGCCGCATTTCAGAATGATTTCCTCACTATATTCAGGCCCTTTGTGCCTGATTATTTCAGTAGTGATCCTGATTTCTTGTGGAAATTGAAGATACCCTATTTCCCCAAATATTCATTCAGTGAGCTCGTAGCCGTAAGGGAGGAACCAGAGAAACGCGTAAAAGAGGCAGTACAATCATTTGCCAACATCGTTAATATGATGGCGCGCCTGGAGGTTGCGGAAGGCAAAAGCCTGAAATTAGGCGAGGCAGTGAAACATTTACAGGAGGTAGTCAGCACCGGTCAACCCATTACCGCGGCGACCGAGGGATCGACCACTGGTGGAACTGCCGGCAGCGGTGAACATGCACAAGGCGTTAACCTTCTGCCGTGGGAATTGGCAATACCCATCCTGTCGCCCAAACCGGAGTGCCCATACCCTGGCATGGTCCCCTTTGATTTTGAAGATGCACCATATTTTCGCGGACGTACGGCCGAGATCCGCAATATCACCCAACATTTACGATCAAGTCGTTTTCTAATTATGCATGGCCCTTCGGGCTGTGGTAAGACTTCCCTGGTGCAAGCAGGCCTTGTACCTGAACTGCTACGTAGCTCCTATTGGCCGGCCGGCTTCTGGCAGGTTCTTACTATGCGACCCGGTTCCAAACCCACGAGCACGCTGGCAGATCTCATGAAGCTCGATTCGTTAGACCCACAGAGCGTCGAGACTGCCCTTGTTTCTCTCCTGGCCCTCCAGCGCAGGTCCCCTGATGACCCGGATCACGTTCGCGCAGCTAACAAACGACCTCCCGCCAAACGCCTGGCGCTCATAGTCGATCAGTTTGAGGAGCTTTTTTCGCTCGCAAATGATTCGGAGCAGGAACACTTTGTCTCCATGCTCGACCATTTACTGGCGCTCCAGAAATGCGCCCTGGTAATCGTAGTGAGAACCGAGGCGTTTTCCAAGCTGCTAAAATCCCGCTTGGGTAAGGTCAAACCTACCGATGCTAGAGTGGTTGCTCCTGTGAGAGGGTCAAAATCGTCCGAAGGGATCGCAGAGAGCCTGGGCACCATATCTAAATCTAGCATCCCGAACAACAGAATCGTGATAGGTCCTCTCCGCGGGGCCGAACTGCGCGAGGCAATTCAGCAGCCGGCAAGTGACGTGGGCGTCAAGCTCGACACCGCCCTGGTCGAAAGGCTGATGTATGAGGCTGGCGACGAGCCTGGCAGGTTGCCTTTGGTGCAAGGTACACTAGCCTCTTTGTGGGACCATGTGGAGCAACAGAAGCTTTCTTTGCGAGCCTATGAAGCCCTGGGCCAGGATGGCATGAGTGGGCTGGCAACAGTCCTCGTTCGTAAAGCTGACACGGTGTTGGAGAGCCTGACCGACGAGCAGCAACTTATCGCGCAACGCATTTTCCTGCGGCTTGTCCAGTTCGGAGAAGGCAGGCCCAATACCCGTCGCCAGCAGCCCATCGATGCTTTGCGCACTGCCAGAGAAGATACCGCACAATTTGAAGCCACATTGGCTATCCTGGTCGATCAGTGGCTTGTGATTAGCAACGGAAGCACTGGCTCTGAAGCAAACAAGACCCTGGATATAGCACATGAAGCGCTTGTGACTTCATGGCCTGCGTTGCAAAGTTGGATTGCGGCGCGCAGTGAAGCAGAGCAGGCCCGACGTAACTTTGACAATAGGGCTCTTGACTGGATCAACTCAGGTAAATCTAGTCAAAAGCTACTGAATGCTCAGGAGTTGAAAGAAGTCCAGGGGTGGCTCGAATCGCATGAAGCAAAGGACATTGGAACCAGCCAGTATCTATTAGAATTCGCGGCAGCCAGCGAGTCAGAGTTACAACGCTCGGTGGTTCTACGTGTTCTTTACATACTCCTGTTAGCATCAGGTGCTATTATCAGCGCAATATCGGGGGAAGGTTCGATCGTGTATCTTACGTTTCTCTTTGTAGGCCTCGGTGCAGGCCTCAGTGTCATATATCCTTTCCTCGTGCCTCTAATCCGCAACCTACACCGAGCACTTTTGCGGAGAAAAAGCGGCCGACAAGACTAAATGACCTGTACTCTCTCACCATCACTATCACTTTGCCTGAGCCAGCGCCGATTGTACACTAGCCTGCTTAAGAATGCTGCTGATAGCAATACCTGCACGTACAGGAGACAGGCTGTTGGCAGCGCTTAATCTACGCTCGTGCATAGCAAGTTGAACACTACTTCAGCATAGTTCTCACCCCATTTTCTAGAAGTATGTAAGGTGGGTCAGGTGCAGAATGGAGTCTTCCTCACATTCGGCGATTCATTGTCAAGCGCCCAAAGCACCCCTCTTGCCACGATCCTCCAGGAGCTTTATGATAGCTGTAAAAGGGATAGCTTCATTATAGGTAGGCTTATGATCAGGCGCAAAGTTGGGATCCCCCGAATGATGTAATGCAATTAACTTCCAATCGCCGTCGAAGCAAGGCGAACCTGACGACCCACCGAGGGTATCCACCCGGTGCAAAATGCGTGTCTTGTTCGCATTGACTGCAATAATGCCATTTGGCATCTGGACAACCTTAAGAGGCTCTCGGTTTGGGTGCTGCATAATGGCCAATGTTGCGTCGGGTGAATAATCGTAATTACCTTCGGGCTTCAGAAAGCCGCGCACGGGGTCATCATCATCTGAGCCTGGCCCTGTCAGTTTCTCATCGCCCGGCCTGCCTGCTACCCGCAAGAGAGCGTAATCGAGCTGGTCAGGTTGTGGCACGTCCGGTTTGGGCGGAGGTACGGCGTCCAAATAGCTATCCTCGCTGTAGTCAATTAGCCAGTCATTAGCCAGTCGACATACCTTACCGCCATTTAGAGTGGTGCCATCTCTCAACTTCCGGTAATCGAAACGCAACACGACATCTCCAGGTTGAGCCGAACGCCCCTTGCGATCAACTTTCCCGGCGGCACCCTGGATCACTGCCTCTACTACATGGTAATTTGTAATCAAGGTGTCAGGCCCTACAAGGAAGCCCGTGCCATAAATAGTGTTCCCACTTGCAGCTACCTCGACTTGGCAGATCGTTGGCTCGGTTTTGCCCATCCTCTCGCGCAACGCGGTGGGATCCAAGAAGCTCCTCATCGAAGTAAGCATCCGCTCCAGCTCCGGCGCGTCCGACACACCTGACATAGATGGTGCTATGCTAACCTTCTCCGCAATCTCATGTAAATGGGGATTGCCAGGATTTGCTTCATATGCCTTGCCTATCAAATCACGAGTCCAACCTTCCGCTTCCGCTGTCTGGATCAGCGTGAACACTACCTGCGTAATATCAGATTCATCAGAAATCGCCGCCAGAAGGCGATTGAACTTGAATTTCACCAGACGCGCCAACTTAGCCCTGCTCGGAAACGCGTCAACTAGGGCATTGTTTAGCTGTTCATATTGTTCACTACTGAGCGTCATTGAAAGCTCCTTCTATTTAGTTGCAGAAACACTAATTGTAGATCAGGTATAGACTTCAGTGTACCTGTCTGGGCCTATCATACCATAAGGTGAGGTACCTTACTAGATGCTATCTCAAAACAAGATCGCCGAACATAAGTGGCCAAGCTCCGCATTGTCAGTGTTGTTGCCCCACAGGTGCGTGGTGGAGCGCAGTTTTGCTTGCGCTGCTCGCTTACCTGAAACGTTTTTGAAATATGCAATCAAGCGTGAGCCACGGCTGGAAGTGAGAAATTGTTGAGAAGTCCACTTGTTAGCTTATGGGATATGTAGCTTCAACCCCAGTACCAGCCATGCGGAGATCGCCGAGGCATCAGCCAAGGCACAGTCGATCATCTCGAACGATGTGGTCGTAGTACCGTTGGTACAGCGTACAGCGCGCTAACATCGAAGTGATCCGCGCCACTCTCCAGAACCACAAGGAGACCACCTCCCAGGTAACGTCCAACTGGAACGCCCTACAGTGGGCCTTTAAGTAATTTGCTCAAAAGTCTAGCTTAACAGGGCCTTAATACATATACTGGTATACTCGTTCTCAAACCTGAATAAGAAGGCTGGCGCGCAAGAATCAGAGAGCATTGGAAGTCAAGGTTCAAACAGGTAAAGCGAGCAATATGCACTTCTTTGTTGACCATACGCAGTTGACGAGTCAGGCGAATAGCAGCGACGCCTTCGGCCCTTCGTCCGCAGACCCGACCAACAAGTATGACGTGTCCGCCAACTGGAAATTGGCGTCCGACGCCAAGGCTTTTGCCTGCCAATCGGGGCATATCATCGTCACGGACTTTTTTGATGTGGTAGCGGGTGCTTTGGATCCGGACCTGGTGAACATAATCCTGAAGCCAACAGCCGGACTTGAGGTGGCCTTCCCAACGGTGAAATATTACATCTACCGTGGAATCAAGCGTGACAGCTTTTTCACTGGTGGCAACTTCAACGCGGAGGGGCCAAGCAACACCGACACAGTGCGCAAAATGTGGGAGGATTGGCATGCGAATGCCGCGAGCACCCCTCCCCCGATTGCGCCCGATGACCTGGGGTTCGATGCTTCACTCGCCGGCACGGTGCATATTGAGGAGGTTTTCGGCAACTCTCGGGCCCCGCTCCGTGCGCGACAGGTAAGAGAGGGCGAGTGGATCGGCACTTTCGGCTTCAACAAGAAGATCTGCTTTGAGGTGATTGTGGAGGCCGAGTTGCTCAACCTGAACCTGGAGTACGCCAGGAAATCCAAGGTCCAGATCGACATCAGCGCCATGACCGCGATTCCCAACCCGACGCCTGCACAGGTCCACATCTTACGCTGCGAAAAGGAGAAAATCCTGGCCTATGTGGACCCGGCCGCCTTATTCGGGATGCACTTCTCTGTTGGCGTCTCAGGATTTGGCTTGGCTACTGCCCAGAAGCGTGACAACTTGGCCACGACCTTCCTCAGCAAATTCAGCACCGCTACCCGCGTGTATCTAGACATCCGAAGCGAGAAGGGATACTCCTACAATTTCTATGGCAACTACGGTGGGGGAGGAGCCACCCCGGACCTGATCAAAATCAAGCCCGGAGCAGCCACAGCCTTTGTTGATGACGTTTACCTCAACCAAGGGTGGCCTCTATTCTCGCAATCCGGATGGACGGGGCTGGGTGCCAAGGTCAATCTGGGCCTTCGCCTGCGCATCGATGACAACACCAAGCCACTATTGTTTGTGGAGGACACGGGTCACTTGAGCGCGGGCAGCAAGAATTTCCTGGACCAGGCGAAGCTCCTGGGCGGCGTAGCTGTGGACTGGAGCAAGGCGTTTAACCTGAAATTGGATGGGAGCGGCCCAGCCAGCGCCACGGTCTGCGTGGCCACCCACGTACGATTACAGTACCTGAAGCAGGCAGGTGCCGTGACGCATCCTCGCCTGCTGCAATTCAACCACCATCTCGACACGGTGTTCGGGGGCATCGACCTACCTATTGTTGGCTCCGTGGGCACCTTTCGAGAGCTGCGAAATGAGAAAGTGGGCTTGGCCGAAGGCCCAGATTTTGCCCATGTGCCCAATACAGGGATGTACTTCGACCCAGATGTGGTGCTGCTATACGGCTCCTCCAGGGTAGCGTATCGGACCAACCCTGATGCTTATCCGGCCACCGACTTCGCTACCTCCACGCTGGACAACATGGTGCGCAGCCCTGTGTTTCCGAGCAACATCGTCTTCAGCCGGTGGTCGATTGTGGAAGGTGGCACCACGATGAGTATAATCGACCTCAGCGTTTACAAGAAGGGAACAAAGAACACGTCGGTTGATGGTATCTACTTCCTGGGTCTGAAGCGCGACGAGTTGACCCGGCTACAGGCAACTGCAGGCTTCGGCCCTCTCCATCAGCGGTTCTTAGTCTTCGAGGAGGCGGCCGACCAACTGGATGACAACGACTTCCCTTACAAGAAATATGAAGTGAAGGTGCAGGGACTGGATGCTGCCGGCCAGCATATGTTGGTGGCACCCAACCCGGCGGTGCATGTGTTTGGTTCAGGCGCGAACATGTTCTGCTCGAACGACTTTTCCAACTTCGTGAACTTGCCGGTTGTCCCTCCCGATCCCGGCATGATGAAGCAGTGGGAGCATGTGTTTGCTGGGACGTACGGCTTCGGGGACCCGGATGTGACCGCAGTGAGTGCCTCCGGCAGAGTAACAGTGAATGATATCGGAAACAATCCGCAAATCAGCAATCCGAGGGTCAGGCTGCGGGCACGCTATTTCTTTCCGATCGATGCAAAGAACGACATAACCCCCAGCACCAGGAAAACCAGCTATCCCTTGGTAGTGATCGTGCATGGTAATGGACAGCTTTTTACTGAGTACGATGCATTGGGCCGACACCTGGCCCGCAACGGATTCATTGTGGCCAGCATCAACTTGCTGATCACGATTGCTTCCAATCGCCTCACCGCTAGTAGCGGTACGCCGAACGAGTTTTTCTTCGAGTTCCAAGGATTGACCGTGGTGTACACGCACGATGCCGTCACCCCAAGCGTGCATATAGATAAATGGGATGGCACGGGGCTGCATCTTCAACCTTGGACATCTGGCATGGATTATCAGATCGACTTCGTAGGGGGCATCCCTGACCGCTTCACCTTCCTTAAGAGCCACGCCCCAGAGTTACATGGCATGGCGTCCAGGGGCCGTGCAAATGTCTTGTTCAAGCATTTGGAAGTTCTGAAGCATAAGCTTGGTGCCCAGGTCGCTGACAATATTGCCCTCGTCGGACACAGCCGCGGAGGTGAGGCTGTAGTGCGTGCGGCAAATGTCATTGGGACATCCAGTGCACCTGCAGATTTGAGGAACATCGCCACAATCATTTCCTTAGGGCCGACCGATCAATATGAGAAAGAAAACTTAACCCAGGACATTCCCTATTTCGTTTTGTATGGTTCGAGGGATGGGGACGTAGATGGCTCGCGCAATCCGAAACGCGTCCATTTGGCTCCAACCGCCGCCGCTATCCCGGGTGGCAGCGGCGGCTTTTCTCTCTATGATCGAGCTGTGAACGGCACGGTGAAATCAATGAGCTTTGTCTATGCCGCCACCCATAATGGCTTCATTACCAACAATAGGGATTTTACCGCAGGCGGGGTCATTCCAATAGCTATTCAACGCCGAATTACCCTGGCGTACATGAATGCATTCATGCGGCAGCATCTTCTTGGCGAGGAGACCTGGAAGAGCTACTTCACCGGTAAATTCATCCCAGGGTCAACCAGTTACAACAAGATATTCCAGCAGTACAAGGATATGATTCCCGGCAATTCGCGGATGATCGATAACTTTGAGGACGTACCCCATAAGTGGGATGTCAGTTCCTCCAGTCAGCCGGTATCACACAGCAGGGCGGGCACGGGATTGGCTGAGGGCTTCCTGAACCCTCATGCGCCCTTGGATATCGATTCTCCCCACGAAACCAATGGTTTGAAAGTCACGGGTTGGGCAGCGGCGGACACCTTGACGTTCACTGTGCTGGCTGGCGGGTTGAATGTTATGGCTTGGACACACGTCAGCTTCAGGATCACGCAGGTGGCCCGCAAGACTAACTCAACAATCGACACGATGAAGGTGGCCCTTGTGGATGCGAATGTCCCACCCGGCCGCCACGAGATGGTCCTCAGCAGGAAAGTGCCTGATCCCGACTCTCGCCCCGACGATCCCACTCTCACAAAGTCCGCCTTCATGACTATACGTATCGCGCTGGCCGATTACCAGGCGAATGTGGACTTGACCAAGGTGCAATTAGTAGAGTTCCTGTTCCCGGCCGGCGGAGCTGGCAATATAGAAATTGATGATCTTGAATTCACGAAGTAATTTGGTGATTTATGAGCACTTACAGCTTACGGATCTCTGAAGTAGTCGGGTCATATGACGAAACGCCCATGGTCATGATTGATGCCACGATCACGGCCGACTCTGGACGCTTTTCTGAGGGTGCACTGCCCTTTGAAGCTACGGCTCGGGATGGGTCGACTATAGTACATTCCTTCAAAGCCTTCCTGTCACCCAACGGCAAAGAACTGCATACTTTCTTTACGACAGAGGCCTTCGAGGTCTTCCCGGGATTGTTCGACCTCGACTTCGGCTTTCGCGGACGAGTCATTGGCACCTTTGAGAACGTGGACATCTCTACCGCGCTAATCCCGCTTCCCTCTTTCTATGCCGCACTCGGTCTCCCCAACGCCGACAATGACTGGTTGGCTTCCCTATGATTACTCCTCAAAACAGGGACCCCGTATGACCACACCCTTTTATCCGCCAATATCACGGCTTATAGACGCCAGTGCCATCCCCGGCGACTTCCAGGACTTCGAGGACCTTGCTCAGGACGGCATTGACCTCATCCTCGGCAAGGTCTTCTACAAAGATCTGGTCACCGACGTGTCCGCCGACGGAGTGACCCGTTACTACAGCCTCACTATCCTGACCAGAGAGCTCAAGTTGCCGCTCCTGGGGTCCGGGATGAACCTGGTCTTCTTCTATGGCACTACCATAGGCTTCTCCGAGTTCCCCATTATCTTCGATTGGCGATGGGAGGTGTACAAGCACATTTCGCGGCTGGCCGAAGGAGGGTTTTCCGCGCTGCCTGAGGCATTTGTAGACATCCTTCTCGAGTTGGCCGACATCGAGGATCGTAACGCCTTCATCGGGCAGATCGTCCGGGTCTTCCTGAACGATGGCAGCAACGCCTACCAGGACTTCATCACCAACCTCATCGCCAGGATCGGGGACTACGACGACGGCGGCAACGCAGGCATCACCACTGAGATCGACAACATCACCACCCAGCTTGGCATCATCCTGGACGAGGTGGACAGCCTGCTGAGCAATACCAATTTGTACTCCATCGGCTACCTCTACGAGAACTACCAGGACAACGACACCCTCCAGGCCGCGGTGACCTCCATCCAGGCCTCCATCAATACCCTCTCTGAGGATTTTCAACTCGACATAGACCTCCTTGGCGACTTCATCCAGTCGGCCCTGGGCAGCCTGAGCGACCTCGATGAGAAGTTCGACAGGCTTGCCCAGCTCTTCCAGAGTTGGTTCGACGGCATCACCAAGCAGGACTTCTATGACCTCGTCGTGCCGCAGTTTTCTCTGTCACTTGAGAACATCAACGCCGCTCTGGAATTCCCGCGCAACTGGCTGCTGCCTGTAGTGGAAGACCCCGTAGGTTCGGGCAACTGGGTGGAGAATCCTGACACCAACAAAATGGCCGCCCTCGTCTTCACGATCGGCAAATTGAAAGTCTCGACCAAGAAGGGCTTCGAATTCGAGAACCAGTCTAGCTTCAGCTTTGAGCGTGCCATGATCGGCAAGACCGGGATCTTGCTGCAGTTCAGCGGCCTGAAGGTGGACATGAGCAAGGCCTATAACATCCCCGAGGCAGAGGTGGATGGCAGGCCGGAAGACTTTATGGGCATGTACGCCGAAAGCGCCTCCGTGACCCTCCCCGCAAAATGGTTCAAGGAGCCTGACGGCACCAATGCCGAGATCTACGGCGAGAAGCTGCTGATTGGCACCGGTGGGCTCTCCGGCAAGATCGGCCTGCGCGCGCTCGGCGGCGACAACATGTTCTGGGTGAAGCTCGGCGAAAGCTCCGGCTTCGAGTTGGGTTTCAGCAGCTTCGACATCACCTTCAAGCAAAACAAGGTCGAGTCTTCCAACATCTCAGGGGCGATGAAGATCGCCAGGTTTGTCTATCCAGAAGGGCACGCCAACGCCGGGCAGCCCGTCGAAATCGGCGTCACCGGCCACATCCAGGATGATGGCGACTTCAACCTGACCGCCTCCACCGACCCACCCTTCCCCATTGAGTTGGAGAATGTGTTCGTCTACCACATTCGCAGCCTGGAACTGGGCCGAGATGATGACAAGTTCTATATAGGTACCTCCGGCAAGCTGGAATTCCAGGGCTTCCTGAAGGACACACTCAAGCTAGGCCCAATCGATGTGGAGAAACTGCGCATCTACAGCGATGGCAGCATAGAGATCGAAGGTGGGTCGATCCACCTCGTCGAGCCAATCGTGCTCCCGCTCGGCCCTGTGGAGATCACCGTCACCGCCATCCACTACGGGTCGCATCAGAAGGAAGTGAGCGGTGTCATGCGCAAGTTCAACTACTTCGGCTTCGACGGAGGCATCAGCGTAGATCCGCTCGGCATCGAAGTGCGGGGCGACGGCGTTAAGTATTACTACTGCACGGACGACCTGCCGAACAAGCCCTCGCCCTACCTGCACATCCAGACCCTATACCTCGACCTGACGATCCCGGCCTCCTCTCCAGCCGTCATCTTCAACGGATGGCTCTCGATCCCGGAGCCTGGCACCTCCCCCGAATACGCGGGCGGCATCAAGTTGCAAATCCCGCAGGCCAAGATCGCCGGCAGCGTAGACATGAAGCTCATCCCCCGCTACCCTGCCTTCATTGTGGATGCGAGCATCGATCTGCCCGCGCCCATCCCCCTCGGCCCGGTGGCTATCTACGGTTTCCGGGGTCTGATCGGTTATCGCTATGTGGCCGAGAAGGAAGCCATAGGCTTGCAGTCCGGCGTACATAGCTGGTACGACTATTACAAATACCCGCCACGTGGCATTCACGTAACCAAATTCAGCGGCCCTGACCGCACTAAGACCTCCGGGACTCCCTTCTCACTGGGCGCGGGGGCGAGCCTGGGCACCTCCCCAGACAACGGCACGGTCCTGAACATCAAGGCCATGGTCCTGCTGTCGATCCCCTCCTTATTCATGATCGACGGGCGGGCGGCGGTGCTGAGCGCCCGCCTGGGCCTGGAGGATGCCAAGGAACCGCCCTTCTTTGCATTCATCGCTGTGGGCGACAATTCGCTTGAGTTCGGTTTCGGGGCCGACTTCAAAATGCCCACGAGCAGTGGTGACATCGTTACCTTGTTTGCCGAGGTTCAGGCTGCCTTCTTCTTCAACGACTCCACCAAGTGGTATGTCAACTTCGGCACGAAGACGAACCCCACCACGGCCAAGATCATCCGCATCCTCACGATCAAGAGCTATCTCATGCTCAGCGCCAAGGGCATCGAGGCGGGTGCGCGCGGTGAGTTGAGCTTCAGTCGCACTTACGGCCCCATCAAGGTCAAGGCCTGGGCCTACATAGAGCTGGGCGGCAAGATCAGCTTTGAGCGTCCACAGTTCGGAGCCTACATGGCCGCCGGGGTCGGTGCCGACATCGACTTCAAGATCGTAAGCCTGTATGCCACTTTCGATGTGCTCTTCGGCGTTGAGGGGGCCAAGCCATTCAAGATCTATGGTGAATTCAGGGTTTGCGTGAAGATCCGTATCTGCTGGTTCTTCTCGTTCAAGTTCTGCGATGACCTCGCCGTCGTTTGGGAGTTCAACTCGACGGTAGACCGCACACCGGTGAATCCCATGCTGAACGCGAGCAGCGCCACACCTATCGGCAAATTGGTCAAGGGTGTGAACATGCTCTCCAATGAGACCTTTGACCTGGCCTTCCTGGGGTCCAACATCCCGGCCAACCTGCCTGCGGACGTGATGCAGAAGGTGGTCCCGCTAGATACCTACATCGACCTCAAGAGCGAGAAGGGCTTGATCCCGAATGTGGTGAGCGCCATCATCGGCGGCGTCACCAACCCGCCCCAGCGCTATGAGGACCTGGTACCACCGCAGAAGATCATCCGCGGCAAGGAGGTGCGGCAGGTGAAGCACCAGTATTCCGCGATGAGCGTGGAGATCAAGTCCTGGAACCCCAGCACACACAGTTGGCAGGACTACCACCCCTGGAAGGCGCTCTACCCCTCCGACCCCGCCCTGGATACCCTCCGTGCCGGGCAGTTTCAGAAAGCGGATGGGCAGTACAACACCATCCGCCTCCTGGCCACCTCCCCCTTCTCCTACACCGAGCAGGGCATGCCGGGGTGGTACATCCCTGAGCAGAACGGCCTCACACCTGGCATGCTGTTCTGCCAGGGGCAGGCCAGGGTGCCGCGTTGTGCGAACTTCCTGGAGAAGCCCCTGGGCCACCGCTACTTCTGCCCGGACGACAACAGCCTATTCTACTCCAACCAGGTCGCCTTCCTGCTCTTGGATCACCGCCCATCCGGGTTTGCGGAGATCGTGCTCGATCCCAATCTGTTCGGTTTTACCAGGTCACTTCGCATCCAAAACACCCACCGGCTTCAGATGCGATTGCCCGACCCATCCGTGCACGTCACCCTGCTTATGAGCACTCATGCGCAGCGCGTGCGGGTGAACTACTTCGCATCCCTGCAAGACGATGACGCCATGCAGGTCGGTTACGGCAACCCTGACCCCGGAGCGGCTGACCACCTAGCCCCGCACTCGGTGGTGGTGTCGCGCTCGGCCCTGAATCAGCCATTGGTTTACGACCAACCAACCTGGCTTCCTGTGACACGGATCGAGGTGGAGCCAATCACCGCCAGCGAGGCCCAAATCACAGCCTTGGAAAACCAGATCGCTGCCATTGAGCACGAGAACAACCTGATCGCCCTCAAGCTCAAAGGAGGGCGGTTCCAGGACACCCGCGCCCTGGAGGCCGAGGTGGAGAAACTACGCTCCGACGCCTGCGACCCCCGCAGCATGCTGACTGAGGGCGTCACCACGCGCCCGCAGGCGACCTTCGTGAACCAATACAGCAGGCCCGACCTTACCCTTGGCAGCGCCGCCATCTTTACGGAGAGCACCAAGACCTACACTTATGCCGTCGGCGATACAGGCAAGAGCGCGGTTGTGCTCAAGACCGCCCTGGGAGGCGAGACGGAATGGTGCATGCAGCTTGACATCAGCTCCTCCCCCCTGCGCTTCTATGAGATTGTTCAACTGGACGGCAAGAATTGTCTCCGATATGTGATCAGCGCCTACGACGGAAAGCGCTTCTTCCTGGTGTGCATCGATACCGAAGGCCGCGAGCAGTGGAGCAAGACGATATCTACCTTAGATGCGGACCCGCATGCCTTGGTGCTGCCCACCCCCGCCAGGGACGGCTTCTACTTCATCTACTCCGACAAGAACGAACGGGACACCAGGCTCATGCCCAAGGTACTCCGGTTTGCCTTCGATGGGACTGTGCTCATATCGAGGCAACTGGAGACACCTGGGACCCTCCACCAGGGATTCGTGGTAAGCACGGCAGGCGTGCATGCCCAGGGTCTTACCGTCGCTGGCAGGTTGGTGGCGGCCAAACGCCTGAATAGCACCTCCACCACCCGCAAGGAGGGCATCTCCCTTCGGCGGCTCCCCCTCGGGGGTGTTACGGTCGGCATCGCTGTCGATCTCCGCGACGACCTCCAGCCCACGGCGGCCTGGTGCTACGACAACATGACCATTCATAGCATCGCCGTCTTCGGGCCGGGCAAGTACGTGCTCTCCGCCTACCACAGCGACGTCAACGGCATCGTGCTCATCTCGCGCGGGCTATCCCGTATCGATTCCTTCCATGAGGTGCCGGACACCCGCAACATGCAATCGGTGTTGTGCACCGGCTCGGTGTCATGCAGCGGCGCGGACGGCTTTTACCTCTCCACGCATGACAAGACCCTCGGCAAGGTGTCCAGGTTCGACTGGAAGTTCAACGCTATCTGGACCAAAGGGTTGCGCCTGGAAGAAAACGATTTGGGCGTCCGTGCCATATCCTATAACGAGCGAGAGTCGCTGCTGAGCTTCACCACCCTGAATGTGCAACTGCTCGGCGTGTCCGGCCCCGACCTGGATACCTGCATCACAGCGGAGAAGCGGACGATTATCCTGAAGCAACATGCCCTGAAGACCGGCAGCCTGGTCGTGGAGGCGAAACTCTTCAAGGTTGGCTTGACACAAACTCGTGGTAAGTGGAGAGCTATACGTCCGCACCGCGTCGTGGTCTGCGCCCCACGCGACCCGACGAATAGTCAATGCAACACCCTCCTCCATCAGCTTTGCTGGCTGTCGTTGGAGGACTATCAGTACAACATATATATCCCCGGGCAACCCGCCATCCAGGAGGACACGCAGGCGACGATATCAGGCTTGACCGGGTACATCCAGCCCATTTGGCGGCCCGACACTTCCTATGCCGTGCGGATCGCGCTCAAGGACGTTGTAGATGACAACCCGGCAGCGGCCGGGAACTTCAGCTACGCGTTTGGGTTCACCACGGGCGGCCCCGTGGGTTATTTCCATACCCACCCCAACGCGCATTACGGGGATCCCAACCACCCCGACCAGTCACCCTTGACCTCGCTTCGCCAATATATCGACTACGGACGCTCCTATCCGAACGCCGACGGCAATCTGTTGGGGGCCAAGCCGCTCTTCTATGACTCGGAGGTGACCAAGATCGACCTGTTCTTCCAGAAGGCCTGGGCTCGGCATTTCTTCCACGAATGGCCGGCCTATAACGGCCAGCCAGCCGCCGCAGGCCGCATCAAGATCGTAATCAAGGACCCTACGGAGGGGACCAGCATTGTGAACCCACCCTACCTGGACTACGACCCCGCCGACACCATCCATGTCAACACCCCACAGACGGTGGAGTCCTGGCAGGACGACACGGACCCTGTGGTGCCACCAGTGTACCAGCAATACCAGCACCTGCTGGAATCGCAGACTTGCGTCCTGTACGGCGGCCTGACGATCAAGCCGAAGTCGGAATACACGCAGGTGTTTCCGAAGCACCTCAAGCCGAGCAAGCTGTACACCGTGCTGGTGAATAACCTTTACGATGTAAATAAGGACGGGAACTTCGATGCCTTGAGTGAAACGCGCGAGGTCCACAAATTCACATTCCAGACCTCGCGCTATAAAGACTTTGTTGCGCAGATCAATAGCTACCTGCTCAGCGACGGCGAGGGGGCGAGCCTGGTGACCCGGCCAGCGGTCTTCAGCGTGCGCAAGGCCCTTACGCCGGTTGAGGTTGTTGCAGCTTATGCCAATGTCGTAGGCTCCGCCAACACCCTGGCAGATGGCTTGGCCGCCAGGTACCAACACAGGTTCGACCGTCTGATAGAGGGCATCTTTGCCCTATCGCCGCTGGACGTTGCGCAGACCACAGAGTTCAATCTGATCCGGAACACCAACGACAGTGACAAGATCGTGGCGGTGCTCATTCGGAACCCGGAGCCTTTCAACAACCCGCGCATGCCGCTGGAAGATGTGCAGGACACCGTGACCGTACTGGACGATGCGGGCAACCCTGCCCCGGGCTACCGCGTCTTGTTCTCCAAGGATTATTCCCAGGTAATCGTCATGAACAACAGCTTAGAGATCACCGGCCCCTGGAACGTACGCTTCCAATACAAGCTCTGGGACGGGTCTGCGTATAGGGTGCCTGGCGTACCCGAGTACAGCACCGACCTTGTCGGCTCGGTCGTGGTCAGTGGACTAGACCTGGCGAGTTTCTAAGACCAATTTCCGCAAGAATGGGAAGAATATGACCTTCGTCAATCAATATACAAAGCCCCTCCTTACCCTGAGGAACGCCGCGACCTTTTTAGAGGTCAAGGACCACTTCCTGTATGCGGTGGGGCACGCCGACAGGCGGGCTGTGGTGATCAAGACCAGGTTGGATGGCTCCACCGTTTGGACCCAGGGGCTGTCGATCGGGCAGGTGGAGTTACGCTTTTACGACATCGTGCAACTGTCAGGCTCCAAAGGTATCTGCTACGTGATCGGCGCCTACAGTGGCGAGAAATTCTACCTGGTTTGCATCACCACCAATGGGCAGGAGCTGTGGGCGACGGAGGTGCAAACGCGCGCTGCCGACCCGCATGCGTTTATCCTGGCGAATGCCAAACGGGATGGATTCTACTTCGCTTATTCTGACAAGAACGATCTGAAAAGAAGCATCCTTAGTCCCAGGGTGCTGCACATGGATGCCGACGGGCGCGTGCGCGCCCAGCGACAGATCTTTCTTCTCAATGCGAAGCACAATGGCTTTGTCCTGAACGCGATTGGCGCACATCCAGAAGGGCTAATGGTAGCCGGAAGCCTCATCGCCACTCCCTCAGTCGGATGCACGATAGTCTTGAAGGAAGACCTGACTGGGGAAGAAGCCAGGGCTTATCGCGGCATGACCATCCAGGACATGCTGGTCTATTCCGCAGAGCGATACGTAATCTCCGCCTACAGCGATGCCGACGAAAACGTGGTCTTGTTTCAGGAAGACTTCACTACCCCGCCAGAGTACCTTGTGGTGCCCAAGTCGGCGAACATGGACTCCGTGCTCTGCTTTGCGCCTAAGGGCTTTCTGCTGTCGGTGTTGAATTCTTCTCAGGGTGATTTGTATTTCGTGGGCGATGACCTCCATGTGCAATGGCACAAGGGCACTGTGATCGAGAACAACGAGCTGGGCGTGCGCTCGATGTCCTACGAGCCGGAGCTGGATCGCGTCAGCTTTACCACCGTGGAAGTGCCACTCCTGGGCCTGACCGGGTCGGATTTTGATCCCTGCATCGTGCAACCGGTCTCCCACCAGGTATTTCAGGGCGATGGTCTCATGTTGACGCACCGTCTGAAGGTCCGCATGGAGGAGTTCAATGCTTCACTCGGACCGCTAAAAGGGGACTGGCAGAAGATCGAGGTGCAGCCCGTGCCGGTGTGCGAAGATGAGCCGCCGTTGGAATTGGACCGGAATGCGTCCCTCCAAAGCCCGCACCTGTACCTGCAAGCGGCAGGCTCCCTGGGAGCGGACAGCACAAAAGGGATTCACCTGCGCTGGCTCCTGAAGCGGGCCCTGGCCACTCACCTGCCCAAGGCTGACTATGCCTCTTCCTTCGTGAACTTCAATAAGCCTAAGGACTTCGTGCGGATCTACCGCGCTCCCTACCTGGCTCGCGTGCGTTCGTTAGGCTTCACAGAGAGACCCCAGTTGCTGAACCAATACGAATGGGTCTACAACAGCGCCGGGGAACTCTTCTACCTGTACTTCCTGGACCGGGTGCGGTATGACCAGGTTCGGGCCTCTATCGACCCGGGCCTCGATCCCCACGGATTCCTGACCGCCTACGGGAATGCACTGCTGGAGCTGGAGCACAAGACCAGGCTGGCCTTTGCCGTTCAGCTTGTCTTTACGCCCCTGGGCGCTGCCAGCACAGTAGACCTTGAATTGCGGAGCGTGGAGGAAAACAAGTTCGTCGCACCACGCGTCGTGAGCCTCAGACAGCGTTATGTCACTCAGCAACTCAACGAGAAGAAGCTGTTCAGCGAGAACATCCGCAGCGTCCGCTTCCGGGCCAATCAAGCCGTGCTCATGCGGGTGTCGTTTGAGTTTTATGACGACTTCCTTATAGCCTCGCTGGAAAAGCGCACGTGGAAGTTCATCGGGAAATACGCACTCACGAAGGATGATTCTGTCGCCTTCAAAAGGTTGGAATCGTCGCCAGGGAGCGTCCATGGCAACTGGCTGCGCTACAACGACAGCGCCTCTGTGAACATCGACAACTACCGGAAGAAGTGGAACTCCGGCGCTCTGCCTCTGGGGAACCGCATCGTAGAAACCGTGAAGAAGTATATTGACCTTAGCAACAACGCCGCGAACCCCGAAGCGAAGGAGCTGATCTTCTACAACGACCCTGCTGCCACGCCCATTCCCGACTTTGAGCCGGAGGAAGACTTCGACCCGTCCGAGAACCAGTTCGAGATCTCCAACCTGTTCTTACTTCAGATCGCCTCCCTTGACTATCACGTTGCCCGCATGCTGGGCCTGGGTATCCTGGATATAAATGCCGGCATCATGGTAGGACACCATGTGTACCTTGCGGAATACGTCACGCTTGCCGACCTCAAGGATGGGTTCGGTCCCCGCCAGGTTCAGCACCTGTACATGTCGCTTCCCACCTCATTAGCGGATCAGCGACTGCCCCTTCCGATCGACCTCAAAGTACCGGTTCCTGGTGTGGTCTTCGGCGCGGACACCGAGGCCCCGACCGTGCTCACCGATGCCAACGGTTACTCGCATGACGGGCATACGCGCTACCTCTCACTTTTCCACGTGCCCCTGCCCGAGGAACCTGAGAATGCACCCTTCTTCCATTCCAACTTCCACTTCGTCAGCGCCGACCGCACCCTGCCTGTGTACGCTGGCATCGAGTACCGCCAGACTGGACTGCCGGATTGGGTGAAGCCTGAGCTGCCTTTCGATGCGGCCTGGCTCAATGTGGACGCCACCGTGACCGACGACCACAAGCAAGAGACCCGGCCCGTCGTTATACCCGAGCCCCTTTACCCGGTGTTTGTCCACCGCGAGCGACAGACCGGCTGGCACGACTACAGCTCCTATGGCATCAACTGGTTCAGCCGGGCCACCCCCAGCGCGGTGGTGCGATCCATCGAGACCATCATCCGCCCCAACAACCTGTTGTTGCCGCCCACCAACTTGAACGCTGTCCTTGTAGTACAGGAGCAGCCCCTTCTCCTGACCTCGATCACTGAGCAGTCCGAGCTTGCCGCCATTACCACCCCCGACAAGACCTTCATCCGCCTCACCTGGGACTACAACCACGGGCAAGAGCTGATTGATTACCACCGCGAGATCAATGGCGAACTGCTCCCAGGATACGCCGAGCTGCCGGATGCCGAAGAGCTGTTCGCCGAGGAGATCGAGATATATTTCCGCGACACTGTCCCCAACGCCATCGGCGGCAAGGTCATGTCGGTCGCCAATGCCACCAATCTCATCATGGCCGTCGTGACCACGGGCGAGTATGTATTCGACAGCATGGGCACCGATCCGGTAACCGGATTACCAGTCGAAAGCCTCATCCCCAACCTGCCCTCTACCCTGGAGCCTAACTTCATCGGCGGCCTGCTCGTCGTGAACGGGATCAACTACCCTATCTATGCCATCGACAACAGCGGGGCATATCCCAAGTTCACCATCTTCAAGGTGGATATAGACGGCAACGCCGTAGGCCTGGACACCAGCATCCCCCCCTCGGAGCTGAGCGCCCCGCCCGTGAACGGCCTCTTCACCGCCGTAGAAAACATGATCGCCACCAATTGGGGAGCGGGCAACCCCCTTGGTATCCTTGCCCGCGTGGAGCCGTCCGCCATCCACCGCGAAGAAGTCCACGTGCGCCAACCCGACGGCAGCATCGACACGCACGTCCACAAGTTCCGCGGAGAGTACCGCAGCGCACTCATAGAGGCTGTGCTCGAAGACGACGATGGCGATGAGGCCGACGGCGCGGATCCAGGCGACACGCCCCGCATCCACCGAGGCTTGTACAGGCTCACCTTCACGGGCTTTGCCATGCCTCAGCATTCGCAGGCAGGCGGGCCAGGCCACCGGATCGAGTTCCACAATGGCGTGGTGCGTATCCACACGGTGGCGTCGCCCACCGGGCCGCGCAAGGAACTTACCGTGGTGCGCACAGAGAACATAGGCACCGCCAGCGACCTCGTGCTGTACGCCGCCGACACCAGCTTCGTCGTGGGCGACCCCACCTACTATGCCATCCCGATTGGGGTGCAGTCCGTAAACTACTACCCCGGTTACCGGGCCTACCTGTACGCGGACGCGCCGCACAACCTGACGGAGGCCAACACGCTACCGAGTGGTGATGCCCAGGTACGCTACACCATCTTCGGGCTTCGAAGCCACGATTCAGCACTGGGGTATTACTCCAAGATGTCGGTGCCTGCCCTCATGTTTGCCCAGGCTGTGCATGAGCCACAGCAGCCCAGGCTGCCCGAAGGCGGCACCTATGCCACCCGCCCCGACTTCTATGGCAAGTCTACCTTCACCTTCACGACCGTCTTCGAGCATGCACCCTACTCCGTACAATACCTGCGCGCCAGCGACATCCAGATATTGCGGGCGCTCTACACCACAGACAACGGCGGCAACCCGGCAGTATGGACGGTGGAACGCATCCAGGAGGAGATTTTCGGAAACGGTGCCAACGAGTGGTTCGACACTCGCTGGCGCAACCTGGTGGGCCTGAACTACACCTATCCGGCCAACCCCTCCAACAACGGGCGCTTCGAGGAGCTACCGGCGGGCGGGGTGGCCCTGCCGCTGCCCAACAACCCCAGGTTCATCGCGGCCATCAATGCCTTCGTCGACAGCCACAATGCCTTCTATGGCACCTCTGTCCCGCATATAGGCGCCATCTCTTCCCTACACCAGATAGTGATCCCTGCCGCTGCCGTCAACGCCGAGCTTCAGGTCAAGGACTTCCTCCAAGAGGCCATCCAGAACTGCTTCCTACCCCTGACGGAGATCCCGATCATCTACCAGTACATCAAAGGCCCTAGCTACCAGCTGATCCCTAAGAAGCAGGTTGTGCGCGACCGCAACGGCGTGCTGTTGTCTCCCAGCCATCCCGATTTCGACATGGCCCCTATGGCCAAGAGGGTGGGCCCAAACCCGTCCGCCATTCCGCCGAAGGTGCTGAACGAGACGCAGTTTACCGACTTCAACCTGGACGGCGCTTCGAATGCCCATTACTTCTACGCGGTCAGGGAATTCAACCTCAAGATGCAGACCAGCCCGTACAGCCCGACCCTGGGGCCGGTTCACATGGTCCACACCGCCCCGCCGCGTTCGCCGGAGGTGATCAAGGTCACGCCGGTCCTGGAGCACCGCAACCCAGACATCGTGCCCGCCATTGAGCTTCGCATCAACGGCTACCCGGCTGTACAGCATATCAAGACACTCCAGGTCTACCGCGCTACGAACGGCCTCGACGCCCGCTCGCTGCGCACCATGGCCAGGCTGCCTGAAATCGATGTGGTAGAAACCGGCATGGCCTCCGACACCATTTGGCTGATCAGGGACGATTTTTCCGACCTAGGGTACGTGCCGTATGGCGATCCTCTCTTCTACATGCTCACTGTGTCGCGTGCTGTGGAGTACCAGAACCGCGACGGTGTATTGGTCTCAGACGTTGTGCCATCCGAGCCGTCAAAGATGGTGCTCACTAATATCGTGGAGAACTACAATCCGGACCCGCCCAAGCTGGAATACTACTCGACTCCGGTGAATGGAAGCGGGGAGTTGGAGCAGGTCACACTGGTATGGCACAAGAAGGTCCACAATGGGAAATACCACCTATACCAGCGCAACGCCGAGGGCAACTGGATCGAGATCGAGGTGGTGCAAGACAACTCGGCCCGCGTTGTGGTGGCCCTGGCCACCACTGCCCTGGGCAGTGGCACGCTACAGGTGCAGGGTGGCGGCGGTAATCCCATCTACCACCACTTCAAGGTGGTCTCGGAGAACTTCGCCGGCATGATCAGCCGGGCTGAGGAGATTCTCACCATCCACCAACCTGATCTCTGGCAAGACATCTCCACCCTGTGAGGCCAATCACTATGCTTACAGATACGGCTTGATGTGCGCATTAGCCGGTATTGCGACTACCCTCCTCATCATGATCTCGATCTACGGACGCCAGCGTGGGTTCCGGCAATAATCGTCCGAGCCACCTCGGAGGCTTCGCGTACCCCGCTCTGACACTTCCGTTGCGGGACTAACGTGTGAGTTGCCACTCGCTCAACGGCACGCGGACGGTAACGCTGGTGCCCTCGCCGGGGCGACTGGTAACCAGGTACTCAGCGTGCAACGCCCTGGCGCGCTGGCCCATCGTACCGAGGCCCATGTGTCCGGCCGGCACCTCCTGCACGTTGAAGCCAATGCCGTTGTCCGATACCTGCATTGTAACGAAACCATCCATTGCCCCAATGGATACCGCTACCCTGGTGGCCCTGGCATGCTTCACCACGTTATGCAACGCCTCTTGAGCGATTCGGTACAGGGCCTCTTCAGCGGCAGGCTTCAACCTGGGCAGTGTGCCTTCCCCAATGCCGGTAACGTCTACCTGCAACTCCTGACGCCCTTGTATGCCTGCGGCGTGCTTGCGTAGCGCCTCCATCAGACCTTCTTCCTCCAGCGCGCCGGGGCGCAACTCGAAGATGAGGGCGCGCATCTCCGCCAGCGCCCCATGCGTTAGCTGGCGCAAGTCGGTTATCTTATCCATCACATCAGGCGAATGCGTGCCCTCGCGCTGCAATAACATCTCAAGGCTGCGCGCTATGAGGTTGGTGCTGAAGAGAGCCTGCGTGACGGAATCGTGCAGCTCACGGGCGAGGCGCTGGCGCTCCTCTAGCCTGGCCTTGTCGTGTGTCTGGGCGAGGAGCCGCGAGTTCTCCACCGCGATGGCTGCCTGGTTACCGATGGCCTTCGCCAGCTCTGCGTGGCGCTCGGTGTAGTAGTCGGGCTCGTTATGGCGCAGAGTCAGCCCGCCAACTACCTTGCCTTTCACCAATATAGGCGCGAATAGCATAGAATGCTCAGTGGCAATAGTAGCCCTCAACAGCTCCGCACCCTCAGGGTCCAACGTGCTTAGCGCCGTCTCTATGGAGTTATGCAGCATCTTTGCCATGGGCTCGTCTGAATGTATGTCCGCGACTACTATCGCTTCGCCTCTGCGCATCCGTTCGCCTAACGGCCCGAACTGATCAACTTTGATTGGGTGGCTGGGGGGCAGTGGAGTATCTGTGGGGCTACCCCAGGCGTTCCTGACGATAGCCTCTCTATCCGGTTCGCCTAGCACCATAATCGAGGCGCGGCTGTAGCTGGCAGCGTGTTTAAACTGCTCCAGGATGCGGTCCAACAGTGGCTCAAGCTCCAGGGTGGAGGCGACGTTGCTCGATACCTCCAGTAACATGGCTAGCTCACGGGTGCGCTCCTCGACGCGCTGCTCCAGAAGCTCGCGGGCCTGGACGCGCTCGGTGCTGTCGCGCATGATCGCGAGGACGTGGGGCTGGTTCTTGTGGATGAATGGGGCCGCCTGCACTTCGATATTGAACGATGTGCCGTCTTTGCGCACATCTCTCCCCTCGGCGTAGGCGCGCTCACCCTGCCTGGCCCTCTCCATGAACTCACCCTGCACCTCGTAGTCGTCTGGGTGCACAAAGACGCTTGGGTGCATACCAACCATCTCTTCACGGGTATAGCCGTGCATGGCGGCAAAAGAGGGGTTTACTTCGACCAGCGTGCCGGTTGAAAGGTCGGCGATAGCAAGACCGTCTGTAGTGGCTTCAAAGACGGCACGGTACTGCGCCTCTTTCATTCCTATCTGCTCTTCGGTTTGCACGCGCTCCGTGATGTCTCGCACAATGCTGAGGAGATGCGGCTCACCTCTATATGTAAATAAGGTACCATGCACTTCTACTGGAAATACAGTTCCGTCTTTGCGAATATCCTCTGCCTTAGTTTCCTGGTACTGCATTCCTTCCCTTACGGCCGCAAAAAACTCCGGCACACGGGCGTGGTAGGCAGGGTGAACAAAGGTGAATGGACTCATGCCGTCCATCTCTCTAACTGTGTAGCCATGCATTTCGGCGAAGGCGGGGTTTACCTCTACGACCCGTCCGTCCAGGCTATTGATAACTAACCCATCCGTAGTCGCCTCGAATATAGCGCGGTATTGCTCTTCCTTGAGACGCACCAGCTTGTCTGCCTCAACCCGTTCGGTTATGTCCCTGATAATGCCCAGGACGTGCGGCTCACCACCGTAGTTGAAGCTGGTCCCATGCACCTCGACAGGAAAGGTGCTGCTATCCTTGCGAATATCTACCGCCTCGCAATGATATTGCCCACCGGCCTGCACCGCCTGGAAGAACTCTCTAACGAGGTCCATGCTGTCAGGGTGCACAAAGACAGCAGGGTCCATACCTACCATCTCCTCGCAGGTGTACCCGTGCATTTCAGCGAAGGCGGGGTTTACCTCGACCACGTTACCGAACGCATTGATGACCAACCCGTCGGTGGTGGCTTCAAAGACGGACTGGTACTGGCTTTCGGTCTGGCGCAGCTTGCTCTCGGCTTCTTCCTGGGCCGTCACATCTTCCCAGATGAGGACTACCTCATCTACCTCGCCTGCCTGGTCCTTGATGGGGTAGGCCACGCCCTTCAGCCACCGGGTAAGCTCTTTGTCTGCCCACCCGTGCTCGTCTGAGGAGAACTTGATTAGTGGTATTGTGGAGGCCTCCCCTGAGAAGGCGCTGTGGATAGCAGCCATCCCATCCTGGACAAGCAAATGCCTATCCTGGAGGACGTTGTAGCGCGACGCCTGCTCGCGGGTCATGTCGAAGCGGTCGAGCACAGACTGGTTTATTTGTACTGACAGGCCATCCGAGCGGTGTATGCAAATAGGGTTGGGCGACTGCTCGAATAGAGCGCGGAAGCGCACCTCAGAGCTGCGCAGGTCGCTCTCAGCCCTTTTGCGCTCGCAGGCGTGGCTGATGGCGCGCTCCAGCTCCCTGCTATCCAGTTCGTCCCACGCCAGGAAGTCCTCCGCGCCCGCCTGCAACGCCTCCACTGCGAGTGCACTGTTGTAGGTGTCACCGAAGGCGATTATTGGCATATCAGTCGCGGTGCGCGCTATGCTTCTAAGGTCGTCCAGGTTGAGGCTGGGAGCTGTCAGGTCTAGCAGGGCGATGTGGAACTTCTCGCCTGCGAGGAGGGCCAGCGCTTCAGGAAGGGCGCCGGCCTCAATAATTTCTGCTTGTAGGCTATGAGCCTGAAGGAGGCGTTCCCGCACGTCCCAACTGTTTTCCGGTTTAACACCCACCATCAGTACCCGCGTAACTTGGCGCGGTGTACCGTTGTTGCGGTTGGTAGGGTGCGAGTTAGCGATTACTGGTCCCGTGGTTTGGCGCATGCAGCAACTCCGTTCATATAAGGCTTAGGCGAGGACAAAGTACGCATGCAAAACCAACCCGCAATGTAAACGCTTATAGGTCGCCGCATACTTCTATCCATAGCTTACCAGATTCACTACTCGCCTGCAAAGAGTCTATGCTCCACTGGAGCGGAATTTTTAAAAGTAATAAAAAGCATGAAAATCGGCAGTTGCGCTGCCGATTTTCATGCTTTTTATTACTTTTAAGGCTATGGGTTACAGCCTGGGAAGGTATTCGCCACAATCTTCGATACCTGCCCACGAGTGGCATTCGTATCCGGCCTGAAAGTGCCATCGGTGTATCCGCCTATGATACCCCGGGCCGCAAGACGCTCAATGTACTCGTAGAAAGTACTCCCCGGTGGCACATCGGAGAAGCTCTGCCCACTCACCGGCTCTGTGTAACCCGCAGCATTGCTTACTATCTTGGATATCTGGCCGCGTGTAGTGTTCGTGTCGGGCCTGAATGTGCCATCGGTATAGCCTCCTATGATACCTCTCCCTGCCAGGCGCTCAATGTATTCGTAGAAGGTACTCCCAGGTGGGACATCACTGAATCGCTGCCCGCTTACCGGCTCATTGTACCCTGCGGCGTTACTCACTATCTTGGAGAGCTGCCCCCTGGTAACGTCGTTATTGGGCCTAAAGGTCCCGTCAGAATAGCCTGACACAATCCCACGGCACGCCAGGCACCTGATGTAAGAGTAGAAAGTCGAGCCGGGTGGCACGTCGCTGAACTCTACAGCGCAGATTGTAGCTGTAGCAGTGGCCGTAGTGCCGGCAGTATGTGTAGCTGCGGTCGTACTTGTGGAGGTGGGCACAGAAGTGCTTGTATTGGTGGATACAGGGGTAGCCGTGCGTGTGGAGGCACTTGCTGCTGTGGATGTAGATGTGGACGTGGATGTACGCGTGCTTGAAGCTACAGAAGTAGAGGAAGCCTGAGCTGTACTGGTTGATGTGCCTGTAGCTGAAGGCATGGTGGTGCTTGTTCGGGTCGCAGTGCTGGTAGCTGTGCTCGTTGCTATACTGGTGGCTGTACCCATAGATTGAACTGTACTAGTCGCCGTGCTGATAGCTGTGCTCATGACAGTATTAGTGGCTGTACTTGTGGCTTGAGGCGTACGTGTAGACGTTGATGTGCTGATGGCTGTGCCCGTTGACGTTGACGTACTTGTCACCGTGCTGACGGCTGTGTTCGTAGCTGTACGTGTTGATGTACTGGTAGCTGTACTTGTGGGCTGAACAGTGTTGGTAGCCGTCTTAGTAGCCGTGCTTGTTGATGTGCTGATGGCGGTGTTCGTGGGTGTGCTCGTGGTTGTTCTCGTTGAGGTATTTGTCACGGTACTCGTGGCTGTATTGGTAGAGGTAGCTGTGCGTGTCGCCGTGTTAGTTGATATAGCAGTAGATGTGGCGGTTGGAGGGAAGGGATTTACGAGGGCGCAGTTCTGGTACAGCGCCTGGTTCTCAACCCTCACGCTATTCTCATCGGTGATACCGCTGCTGCGTGGAGGCGTAAACTCCCAGTTGAGCGAGGCTGTGCCGTTGCCCATCGAGCAAAATGTGACGCGCGCTACCCTGAAAGCGCCCGTTCCGCCCGCACCGAAGGTGCCCGAAGCGAAGGCGATACGGCCCGCTGCATTGTCCACTTGATTCTGGAACACCAGGTCAAGTACCCCGGTGTCGGGCTGGACGGTTGTCACCAGGTTGCCGCACCCCGTGTTCGGGTCGACCACTTGCAACAGGGAGCTTGTGAAGGTGAGATAGCTTTGCTGCGCGATGGCGACATGGGAGCCTGCGTTAATCATCAGGTCCAGCGTCACGGTCTGCCCGGTGCTGACTGTGATGTTGCACGGCAGGAGGTAGGCAAAAGCGTCATTCAGCGGCACGCCTGGGGCTGCGCTCTGCCCTTGCGCTGACGGCGGAACTGGAACTGATCCGCTCTCCGAAGCGCCTACAGGTAATGCTGCGTGTGCCGACCCCCCTGTCAACGCCAGGGCGAGGGCTATCGCCAGCATCGTCAGCAGGCTGAGGGCCATCGCCAGGGTCATTCTTACATATTCCTTCATCTTCTCTCTCCCCCTGTTCCGAGTTTTGAATTCTAAGTTTTGAATTTTGAATTGCGGCTATCTAGCTCAAAATTCAAAACTTAGAATTCAAAATTGCGGTACTACTTCACTACGTTGATCACGATGTCCTTGAAGAGTTTGCGCTCAAGCGTTAGCACACCATGCTCACCGGCGATACGAGTGTTGTGAGCGCCATCGTCACCCATCTTCCACTGCAACCTGGCCTGGCCTGGGGCTGTGCCCTTGAATTTGATTTCACCCACCTTGAAGGCTGCACGGCCGGAGGCGGGTGGATTGCTCATGGCCGCCGAAGCGAAAGCGATTGTGCCGGGAGGCGATTGGGTGCTGCCGTTCAGGCAGGCGCCTTCATTGCACGCCTCGCTGAGCAGCGTTACATCGAATACGCCCGTGTCGGCGGTCAGGAGCGCTGCCTGCACGTACTCCCTTGAGAAGGTAAGGTAGGTTTGCTGGCCTATGATGCCACTCTCGGTGCCAGGGTGGAGCCACAGTTCGACAGTGATAGTCTCGCCCACCTTGAAAGCCTGGTCGCCACCGGGTAGCTTCTTCCCACTGACGCGCAGCTCTATGTACGCCTTACTGCGGTTCGACGCGGGAGTTGGGCTGGCTATGCCGCCGCTTTCGGACTGCCCAGGCTTTTCGCCTAGCCTCGTCTGGGGCGGAACACCGGACTGGCCGAAGTTAGCTCTCAAGAGCGAGAAGTCGCCTATATCCACCGTGCAATCGCCGTTGAGGTCGGCCCTGGGGTCGAATGTAGGGTTGCCGCACGATTTGCCGAAGGTGCCTCTCATTACCCCGAAGTCGGCTATGTCTACGATATTGTCATTGTTCACGTCGCCCACCTTCATCAGACCCATTTCTGCCTGGGTGGAGGATGCGCCGCTCAGTGTTACCGTGCCGGAGGCGGCCAGGAACTGCGGTCCTTTGACCCACCAGTTATACGAGCCCGTTGGGAGTGTAGCTACGCCCACTGTGAAGAGGCCGTTGCTGTCGGTGGTGTTGTTCGGGAAGGTATGGAGAGGACCACCCGATGCGAGTTGCAGCGTAAGGGTAATAGGGAGTTGCTGAAGCGCATTCGGCTGCGCGGGCCTCCCCTGCCACACGACGTGACCAACCAGCACAGGGGTAGGCGTTGCAGTGGCAGTGTGTGACGCGCTGGCTGTAGCCGTCGCACTTGCTGTGCCGGTAGATGTGGGTGTAGACGTGGCTGTAGATGTGCGAGTGGAAGTAGCCGTCGCTGTCGCTGTGCTCATAGCTGTGTTCGTTGCGGTGGCTGTTCGAGTTGCCGTAGCTGTAGCCGTTGCGATAGCAGTATAAGTAGCCGTACTGGTCGGTCCAGGCGACGGTGCGCTACTTACCACGTTGATTACGACGCTGGCATAGCGCGCTGGGTCGGCTACGTTGTTACCCGCAACGTCGGCTATTTCGCTTCGACGGTCAGGCGGGGCGGAGGGGGGCAGTTGCCAGTTCACCACGGCCCTACCCGTCGAGTTGGCGCAGAATGCGACCCTCGCCACGCGGAATGCGCCCGTTGCGGGTGCGTTGGCGAGGGAAGCCGACGCGAAGGCTATAGAGCCTGGGGGCGCGATCCTGCCGCTAAAGTCGCAGGGGACCGCGCCGTTGCACACTTCGTTTTGCAGCACGGTATCGAAGCGCGCCGTGTCGGGCTGCAAGCTATCGGCGAGGCTGCACACACCGCCGTCGGGGACCACGCTCTGTAGAATTGACTGTGTGAAAGTTAGGTAGCTCTGAGCCGCGACCACGCTGTTGCTGCCGCCATTCACCTTGAGGTCGAACGCCAATTTGCTACCTACCGTTACCGTTATCTCTCCGCCCGGCTGAAGCAGAGCGTAAGCGTCAGCGGTGGGAGTACCGATGGGCGTGGCAGTCCGGGTAGCGGTAGCGGTGGGAGCGGCGGTGCTGGTGGGGACGGGGGTTGCGGTGCCGAATGGCGTGCAGTTGGGGAAGCGGAATGATGCGATGCGCGTGCGCCAGTTGGTGCCGCTCGTGACGGGGTAATATTCGTTCGTGTACCAGAAGGTACAGTCGTCCACCGGGTCAACGCTCATAGAGCTGTAGTCGCCCCAGCGCTCGTTGCCGACCTGGGCCCCGTTGCCCTGCATGATCGTCACTTCATTGCCGGTCATCTGGCCCAGGGGGTCACCCGCGAGCCTGCCTGTGTAGCGTATGGCGGGGTAGAGGTCGTTGTCAGAGGCGCTGTAGCCGAGGGCGATGTTGCCGACGTTATCCATCGCCATACTGCCCATCCAGCGCTCCGTGCCATCAGGGCTGAAGGTCCCCTGCTGGTAGACTGTGGGGGCCTGGGAAGGGTTGCTGACGTTACGCAGCTCGTACCACCTGGGGGCGGCGTAAGCATTTACATCGCTGGTTGCTACAGTGTGGTTGAAAAGGAGCGATTCGTGGTCGCCCATGTTGCGGTATGCGAGGCGGTAAAGGGGCCTGTCGGTCATGGCGTTGAGGAAGTGGCCTCCTACCGGCTGGTTTATGCAGGAGTTGGGGATGTCGCAGATGCGGGTGTCGTACGGCGCGACCACAACATGGGTAGGGCCTGTAAAGGTCGATTGCGCGGGATTGGACCAATCTACGTGGTATTTCCAGATTTGTAGAGTGTTAGGAGGGCTGAATGTGGCGAAGTTATTGGGTGCGCCTGCCGGTGGGAGCCTCTTCCCGTCGAGGTCGGAGGGGAGGATGGGAAGGTAGGTGTTGGGGAGGTCGAAGCGCTGGAATGTGGCCGGATGCCCATCGAGCATAGCTGCGCGGTCGAAGGCGATGGCGGAGAGGCCCGCATAGCTGTGATTCTGGAAATTGACGATGGACATATAGTAAGCGTCGGGCCACACCCCGAACTTGGGGTAGTCATTGAAGAGGGTATTGCTCATGAAGAATGCGTAGCGGTTGTAAGAGCTTGTAGGGTCGGAGGTCTGGGAGACGGCAACGCACTGGTAATAGCCGTTGGAACCATCAGTCCAGCCGGCGAACTGGGACATGAGCCAGCGACCGGCGATCTGGTCGTACTGCACGATGGGGTCGCCGTCATTGAGGTTCTCACAGATGCCGCCAAAGCCGGTCCACAGGACGTTACCTGCGGCGGGGCCGTAGACGCTCGCTCCCGTTTTGGTGAATATCTGGAACTCGCGGTTGACCCACTGCACGTAGTGGTCCGGCCCTACGTCGCCGTTGGGGTCGGGGGGCACCGAATCGTAGAAGGCCACGCCCTCGAAGTTGGCGGTGGGTGTTGGCATCTGGAGAGAGCCTGATTGGACCTGGAGCGCTCCATCTACCATCTTCGGAAGCCCTGCCTTCCCGGCGAACGCGGAGAGGTTTTCAGGTCCCTCTTCGCTGCCCCCACTGCGGGGGGTTGGCCGCTTGGCCCTGATCTGGCGCAGGGGTGGCGATACGTCGTTCTTAGTCTGGGAGACTACGACGGCCTTGCTGTTAGCCTTCAAGGAGCTTCCAGAGCCGCCGGAGCCGCCATCGCCTTCACCTTTTATGGGATACATGGGGGCTATCGCTGCGCCATTAGATGCGGCGTTGGAGCCTGGCCCTGCGCCGGGGTTGGGAGCTATCGCCTGCCCCAGTGCCGTGACGAGCATCAGCAGCAGTAGCGTGACAGTTACTTTCCTTTTTTCTGCCTGTGAGAACCTTGCTTTCATCTTTTTACTCCATGTCTCCTGGTGGCGAAGGGTGGGTTTCGTGCTATCTAATCTTATCCGCATACCCGTGCGCGATAATCGGAGGAAGTGCGTAAGTATCGCTACGTCTTAGGTACTTAGATATGGTTACTACTAAAGTCCTAATTTGAGTTACGAGTTACGAGATATGTACCTCAACTCGTAACTCGTAACTCATAACTCGTAACTTCCCTACGGGAGGGGTGCTCCCACGGTGCCGAAGTTTGCTTGCATTAGAGCCTGGTCTTGCGGTCCGACGACTTCGTCGCCGTTGAAGTCGGCTCGTGCGTCGTAGCCGGGGTCGCCAAGCCTCTTGCCGAGGGTAGATTTCAGGATGCCCGCGTCGAGCGCGCTCACCCGGTTATCGTTATTGGCATCACCCACCCGCAGCTGGCCGATCTCCAGCTCTGTGCTGGTCGCGCCCATCAGCTTGACCGTGCCCGCCTTCGCGAGGTACTGAGGACCCTTCGCCCACCAGCTATACGTGCCCGCCGGGAGGTTTTCTACGCCTACTGTGAACTGCCCAGCCGAGTTGGTGGTGGTCGTGAAGGTGGCCACCGCGCCCCCCTGGCCATCCTGGCGCAGGGTCAGTGTGACGGGTAGGCTTTGTAGCGCGTTGGGCTGGGCGGGCCGCCCCTGCCAATCTACGTGCGCCACCACCATCGGGGTAGGTGTGCTCGTAGTGGTAGCGGTGCTCGTGGCTGTGCGCGTAGGGGTGGCTGTACGGGTAGATGTGGCTGTGCGCGTAGCGGTTGCTGTGCTGGTAGGTTGGCCCGTGATCGTAGGCGTGGCGGTAGGCACCGGCGCCTCGTGCCAGAGGCCGAAGTTGAGAGAGTCTTTATTGCCCGCGAGGTCAAAGTCGCCCGCCACGTAGAGGGCGTCGCCGCTCGCCGCCAGGGAGAACGCCTCGCCTCGCGAAGGGTTGTTAGAGTAGAGCAGACCGCTGCCGAGCTGCTGCCACCACCCCTGGCTCAGGCCCCACCTGGCGACGCGATTCGCCGGGGAGCCGCTCGCGCTCGCGAAGCTGCCTCCCACATAGAGGTTGTCACCGCTCAGGGCCAGGGCCGACACGTCGCCGTTGACGCCATTGCCCAACGTGCTCCAGGTGCTGCTTTGCGTGTTCCACCTGGCTACGCGATTGACTGTGATATCTCCGGCCTTCGTGAACTGGCCGCCTATGTATACATCGTTGCCTGAGGCGAGGAGCGCGTAGACGTAGCTGTTAGCGCCGTTTGCCGAGCCTGTGCCGAGCGATTGCCACGCGCTGCCGGTCCACTTAGCCACGTAATTCGCAGTTGTGCCGCCTACGTTACTGAACCCGCCGCCCAGGTACAAGCCTGAGCCGTCCGGCGCGGGGGACAAGGCATACACTATGTCATTTGCGCCATTGTTGGAGCCTGTACCAAGCGTTTGCCAGACGCTGCCGGTCCACTTAGCTATGTGGTTTGCGCTGACGCCGCTTATCTGGACGAAGCCGCCGCCCGCGTAGAGGTTGCCGCCGCTGAACGCCAGCGCGTACACTCCGTCTAGCGTGCCCGTGCCGAGTGCCGACCACTGGCCGGTAGAGAGGTTGTATTTCGCTATGTTATTGGCCTGGACTGCGCCTGCCAGGTTGAAGTCGCCGCCTACGTAGAGGTCGTTGCCATTGATTGCCAGCGCATACACGGGGCCATTCGTGCCCAGGCCGAGCGCCGACCACTGGCCCGTGGTGATGTCCCACCTGGCTACGCCATTGACTGTGACGCCGCCTGCGGTCGTGAACTGGCCGCCCACGTAGACGTTAGTGCCGCTTATTACTTGAGCGCGAGCCGGGGCATCCAGGCCCAGGGTGCCGAACCTGCCGTCCCAGTTATTATCGCCTGGGGCGGGGGTACGGGTGACGGTGGGCGTATTGCTAGGCCCTGCCGTATGCGTGCTGGTTGGTGTGTTGGTTACAGTGGCGGTATTGGTTGATGTGGAGGTAGCGGTGGGGCAAAGCGGGCATGGGGTCGGTGTCGGGCAGGCCAGGTAGGTAAAGCTGAGGCTGAGGGTGGGGTATAGCTCGGAGCTGTTGCAGCTATACTGCACGAACTCGCTACCCTGGCCCTTTTGCAGGCCCACTACCGCATTCGCGCCCACGTTGGCTACCTGGCCGTAGGTCACGTCCAGTCGCCTCTGGCCCTCGTATAGCTGCACGGTAAAGTTCACGCGCCCGCCATCGTAGCGCACGGCGCGCCACTCTATATTGTAGATGCGGTTGGGGGCCACGCCCGTTGTCGAGGTGAAGATTCCGCACTTGCCGCCGGGGTATGCGCTACAACCGAAGGCAGAGGCTGTGGTCTTCAGGTTTTCATACTGCGCGAAGGCAGCGTAAGTAGCGTCTGCGAGCGGCAGGCACTCCCCTATGTTGTCGGGGGTGGGCATATCGAAGTTGAGATCGCCGTTGGAACCGACCTGCGCCGTTGTGAAGGTGCGGTCGTAGAACTGGTAAGGGAAGGGGAGGTTCACCAGCGTTGTGCAGTCGTCACAGTTGTTGCCGATGTTGAGCGTGCCGGTGACAATGTTGCGGCTGCTGACCGCCACAGAGTAGTTGTTGGTGCACGCGACAGGAGTGGCGGTAACGTTGGGCGTGCTTGTAGAGGTGCCAGTAGCCGGGGCAGGCGTGCCTGTGGCGCAGGCCGGCTGCTCGAAGCTGAGCTGCACGCCGGGCTGCAAGGTCGGCAGGTTGCAGGAGTATTGCGTGTACTGCCCGCCAAGGGTACTACGCTGCACGCCTATCGTCGCGCCACCGCCGTTCCCTGTGAGTTGCGAGCCATAGATTACGTCGAAGCGGTCGCGCCCCTCGTACAGGCGTACCTCGAAGTTGACGTTGCCGCCGCAGCCGCCGTCATTGTATAGGCAGGCGCGATATTCGACGTTATAGATGCGGTTGGGGGTTACACCCGTTGTCGAGGTGTAGATGCCCAGAGCGCTGCCCGCGCTTGCGCGCATGTCGAGCAGGTCCCAGTGTGCCATGATTGCGTGTTCGAGCCTGGCGCTGGGGAGGCAGGAGTTGTCGTAACTTTCGGTCTCGGTGAAGCCGATGTAGCCGTTGGAGGCCAGATAGGCACTGTTATAGTTCTGCCCGTACAGCTTATACGTAAAGGGGAGGTTCACCTTCACCGAGCAGTTATAGCATTTAGAACCGGACACCAAAGTTGTGGCGGGCACGATGGTCGCGCCTGTTGTGCGCGTGAAGGTATAGTTGGCGACCTGGCCGCACTGGGGCTGGGGTGTAGGCGTGTTGGTTATTGTAGGGGTGTTAGTGCGGGTGGGCGTATTGGTGCTGGTGTGGGTGCGCGTAGGTGTAGATGTCCTGGTAGGCGTGTTTGTGGCTGTGCCTGTAGCGGTGGCAGTAGGCTCAGGGCACGATAGGTCCGTGTAGTGCTCGATTAGCGTGCCGGTCTGCGAAGAGTTAGAATCGCGCCTGGCGTTGCCAACGGCCCACAGGTCGTTACCGGAGATGGCAGTGATGGCGTTCAGGCTGCTGTCGCCGCGTAGCTGCGGGTTGGACTGTAATCGCCACGCGCTGCCGTTCCAGTGGAGAAGCGCCGGCACATCGGGGTTCACTCCATCAGTTACGGTCGCGCCGACCGCCCACACGTCGTTCGCGGAGATAGCGACTACGTCATTGAGTTGCATGAAGAGAGGTGCGCCTATGCTGGTCCAGGCTGTCCCGTCCCAGTGGAGGATGACGCTGTGCGTGCAACAGAATGCGCTGTATGCGCCTACCGCCCACACGTCGTTAGCGGAAACGGCATCTACCGCAAGGAGGGTGGGGTTATTGCCGGTTGGGGTTGCAACTACGTTCCAGGAGCTACCGTTCCACCTTATCGCGAGCGTTTGCCCATTGGTATCCCGGCCAACAGCCCAGATGTCGTTAGCCGATACAGCGCTAATTCCATAAAGGGATCCTTCCGGAGCGCTTACCAGGCTCCACGTGCTGCCGTTCCAGCGCATCACGACGGAGCTGGTGGAGGTAGTGTTGCCAACAGCCCACACGTCGCTAGAGGAGACGGCTACGATAGCGTTCAGCCTGTTGTCTGACGTTCCAACGTTCGGGGTGGAAACGATTGCCCACTGAGAGCCGTCCCAGTGCATCGCCACGTTCTGGGCTTTGCCGAAGAAGGGGGCATAGGAGCCGATAGCCCACACATCATTGGCCGAGAGGGCCGCGATGTCATTAATGCGATGGTGCCCATCGCCGAGCCTGGGGGTGGATACCTCGCTCCAGGTGCTGCCGTTCCAGCGCATCGCCAGGGGGGCGAAGGTACCAGGTTCATTGGTGTAGCCCATAGCCCACACGTCGTTCGCCGCGTATCCGCCCACGGCGTCAAGTACGCTGCCTGTATTGGGGTCGGGAGCGCCCACCCTGTTCCAGGCGAGGCTACAAGCCGTAGGGGTAGTAGTGGGAGTGCTGCTCATGGGTGTTGCGCAGCCCGCAGAGTACCGCTCTATGAAGACTTCTGTGTCGGTGCTTCCTCCCGCCCATACTTCCTGAGCCGACGCTGCGGCCAGGGCGTAAAGCGAGTTTTGCGTCGAAGCTGTGGTCGCACCCTGCACTGCGGCCCACGCGGAGCCGTTCCAGCGCACGATGATTAGCTTGGCGACACCTGAAACAAGTTGCTGGCCCGCGGCCCACACCTCGTTAGGGGCGACTGCTGCGAGAGCGCGCAGGGTGATGCCGCTCGCGCCCGGCACTTCCACCGGGGCTATGCTCCACTCTGATCCGTTCCAGTGGAGGGCTATCGCGCCCAGGCTGGTGCCGACCGCCCACACGTCATTGAAGGCGAGAGCCGCCACCGCCGTGAGGTCGTCGCTATTCACCTTGGGACTACCGATTATGCTCCACGCGGTGCCGTTCCAGTGCAGCGTCAAGGTGCCGTTGCTGCCGGAACCTACCGCCCACACGTCGCTGCTTGAGATGGCGGTAACGCTGTTGAGCCAGTTATGTCCTGCGCCCGCGTTGGGGGTGGCGACCACGCTCCACGCGCTGCCGTCCCAGTGCATAGCCAGTGTCTTCTTGAGGGCACCGTCGACGTACTGCCCGACGGCCCATGCATCGTTAGCCGATATCGCCACGACGCTGCGAAGCTGGGTGTTACCGGTGCCCACGTTGGGACTGGTCACGACGCTCCACGCGCTACCGTTCCAGCGCATGAGGAGCGTGCGCTCTACTCCTGCGCCAGTTTTGTAAAAGCCTGCCGTCCAGGCATCGCCGGAGGGGAGGGAAGATACGGCCTGTAGCTGCTCCTCGGAGGCCTCCTGTGCATACGGGGCAGGCACAATCTGCCAGTTCGTGCCGTTCCAGCGCTCGGTCAGGGCTTGCCTGCCGCTGCCCGGCGCTACCTGGGTGTAACCTACCGCCCACGCACCTCCGGAGGGAGCGTCGTCCATGCCGAGGATGCGGTTGTCGTGCAGTTCAGGGCTGGGCGCATCCACTTGCCGCCAGGTGAGGCCGCAGTTGGGGGTGGGGGTATTGCTGGCTGTGGGTGTATTTGTGACAGTGGGTGTGCTTGTCGCGGGGGTGGCGCACTGAGGCAGGGTGAATTGCAGCCTCATGCCGGGGACCTGCGAGCCAACGGTGCGGCAGGCGTACTGCGTGAATAGCTCGCCCGTGCCGCTCTGCACACCCACGGTGGACCTATCCCCGTTGAGGCCCGCCAGGTCGCCGTAGATTACGTCGAAGCGCTGGTTGGGCGCGTTCTCGTACAGCAGCACTTCGAAGTTGGCGGGGAGGCTGGTGAAGTCGTAGTTGGCCCGCCACTCGATGACGAAGGTGCGGTTGGGGGCGGTGCCCACCACTGCGGTGTAGATGCCCGAGCCTGGTTGGCTCAGCCACAGGTCAGCCCAGAATGGGAGGATGGCGTAGTCGAACGAGCCGTAGGGGAGGCAGGTATTGTAGTCCGTGTAGCTGCTCAGGAACTGCATCGAGCCGTCGCTGCCCACGGTGGCCTGGGTAAAGGTACGCTCGTAAAGCTTGAACGGGAAGGGAAGGGCTATTGTCGTGCGGCAGAGGCTGCAATGCAGGCCCACGTCACTCGTGCCCGGTATGATAGTCGCTGTGGCCTGGGCCAGGGTTACCTGGTAGTTGGCGTAGCCACCGCATGCAGTGGGGGTCGCCGTGGGAGTGTTGGTCACGGTGGGTGTATTGGTTGCAGTGGGGGTTCCTGTGGGGGTGGCCGTTGGGACCGTCTGGCAACTGTTGCTGACCGTCAGGTTGTACGCCTGGCAGCCCGCGCCTTCGGCCAGCTCGTGCACCACTACGGAGTAGGTGGCCCCGGCGGGTACGCTGAAGCTGTACGACACCTGGGGGTTGGGGCTGCTGCCGCTGTCGCCCAGGTATCCATTGGCGATGTTGATCGGGTCGAACTGGCCCAGGTAGGCCGCGCTGAAGATGGCGTTGGAGCAAGCACTCGCTTCGAGCGACACCGTAACGCACGCCTCACTCGCTGAGGAGTTGGTGTAGGTGTATACGTCGTAGTGGGGCAAGATGTTGGAGGCTACGCCTGGGAAGGAGCGGGGCAGATCGCAGCTGCTGGGGGCCAGAGTCTGCATCATGCGCCCATTCTGCGTGGGGTCGCTGTTAGTTATAGAGCCGGACTCTACTTGCACGGCACAGGGAGTGGGTGTAGGGGTGGCGGTCTGTGTAGCGGTGGGCGCGCTGTTGCTTACGGTAGTCTCCTCAGACGCCGAGTTGTTCGCAGTATCAGGGTCGGCTATACCGCCCTCCACGATGGCGCTGTTGGTGACAACGCCCTGCGAGGGGAGAGTGACACTGATGGTTATTGAGGCGGTCTCACGGACGCGTAGAGCGCCCAGCGTGCAGTTAACAGCGCCGCCGTTCTTGGTGCATGTGCCCTGGCCGGAGGTCGCCGCCAGGAGGGTTGCGCCGGTTGGGAGGGTATCGGTGAGAAGGACACTTGGGGCGAGGCCTGGTCCGGTGTTGGTGATGACCACCGAGTATTGGAGCGTGTTGCCAGGGGCCACAGGGTCGGGCATATCGTTCATCGCAAGCTCAAGGTCCGCCGCCAGCGCGTGCTGGGTCGCGCCTCGGTTGCCTACGTTGTCGGTAGAGAACGCGTACACGACGGGGCTCTGGAGAGGGTCTACAGTAACCGGGCCTGTATACGGGTTGAAGGTCGAGCCATCTACGGAGTAGAAGATGTTGGCGACGCCGGAGCCTTCATCGCTGGCGGCGATGGTGACGAGGGTGGATTGGCCGCCGCCCTGTGTAGCGGTAATGGTTAGCTGGGGAGCGGCCACATCGGAGGCGGCAGCGCCTGAAACGTCTACGGTCCTCTGAAGGGTGGTCTCGTATGAGCCGTTGTTGTCGGAGTCAACGCGCAGATCACCCATTTCGCCGCCAGCGAAGGAGACGATAGCGGGGGAGCCAACAGGGTAGCCCGCAATATCGCTGTATCGGATGGCGCGTGTAACGCTGTCGCCCTGGCTGGCGAGAAGCTCAACTGCCAGTGGCGCATCTATAAGCTTGAACGTAAGGGTGTAGGTCCCGGTGGCAGGCATGAGGATTTGCTGGCTCATGTCGTCCATCCCGTACGTGGTAACATCGGGGACCATGCCACGCAGGTAGCCTTCGATAACACCAGTGGTGTGGCCTTCGCTGTCGCCGATGGCAATCTCGTCAGCGTTGAGGACGCTCAGGCTGAACTGGGGCTGGGCCTGCGGCATCTGCGGCATTTCGGTGGGGCTACTTCCAGGCCCGCGAGCGCAGTTGTACTGGCGGCCAGGCTCAACCGACCGACCTGTAGTGAGAAGGTCAATGACCATATCTTGCACCCAGGGGTTGTTGGGCAACTGAACGTGGCTGACCAGCTTGTCGGTGGGGCCAAGGACAGCGCAGAGCTGTGCGCCTGGGGCGTTGAGGTCGATGTTAAGGCCACCGCTGACGCCGATTCGGCTGGCGCTGATAAGGGGCACTGTTTCATCGCCCAGGGTAGGCTCGGTTACGAAGATTTGCTTCGGCTTGCAAAGGGAGCTGAGGCCTGGGATGCCGAAGCACCCTGCGGTTTCAACAGCCTTTACCGTGCCTATAACTTTGTTCTCTATCTGCACGCCGTAAATATGGTAATATTTGACGCCCGTGCGGTCGAAACGCCAGTCGTCCTGGCCGCCGAGGGCGGTTCCGTAGTCGTGGAACTCCTGGCTGGCGGTTCCGGGGAAGAACTCTTGCCAGCCGTCAGGATCTAGACAGCCCTGATTGGTAGCGCTGTGGCAGCCGTAGCGTTCGTTCAAGACACGTGTGTACTCTTCAAAGGAGTAGCCCTCGGTGTTGATGCCGTTGCCGTTGAGGTCCCAGCCCGCTTCGTAGAGTACGGGCTTATCGTTGAGCATGTGATAGAGGCGACCTGGACCAAGCTGCTGGGGAGCGGTGAGGGAACCCATGATGCGCCTGATATGGCTGTTGAGCACGAAGGGGACGAATTCGCCGTCCTCCAGCACGTAAGGCATCTTGGGCGCGCCGAGCCAGGGTGCGCCCATAGTAATTAGGCGCTGAACATAGTGGTTATCGGGGTTGTCGAGGATGTAACGGCGTGTGACGAGGCTGCCCATGCTGTGGGTGGTGACGTCTACTTTGGCCTTCGGGTAGAATTTCTGCACGCAACCCATGAAGTCCTTGAGCCTGTCGGCTGTTTTAGCATTATCCACGCGCCAGTCATAAGGGAAGATGAAGAAGTTGGGAGCGTTCCGCTTCTGCGCCTCGTAGTCGCAGCCTTGTGAGGTGACGCGGGCCGGGTCGCGATTCAGGTTGTAATTTCGGTATCCGCCGCGCTGGGGGTCGGTCATCATCTCGATATAAGGCCCGTAAATAGCCTCGGTGAAAGGTCCGAGACTGACGTAATAGAGGATGTCGGGGATTATGAGGCTCGTGGGAGGATTGTCAATCCCGAAGAAGCTCATCTGGAGAACATCCTGGCCTGGGTTGACCCACACCGTCTCGTTAGTCGCGGTATTGAATATCTCGCTACCAGACACGCCAGGCGCGAATATCACGGGCGGGCGGGTCTGCGAAAACTCAGAGGTGGCTCCCGTGCCCCTGTCGGCAGTGGCGGTAGCGCCCAGGTGGGGTCTGAGAACGCTGCCGTTCAACTCTAGCTTGAATGTGCCGTCGCGGAGAGGAGTGGCGGAGCCGAGGAATTCCTGCCCCTGCCCCGTACCGAGCGGCCCCATCTCAGAGCTGACGTAGATGTCTACGATGAGCGTGGTAGGGTCGTCCGCCGTAACCACGCCCGTAATAGTGGTGTCAGTGCCGTTGAACTCAAGGGTGAGGCTCTGCGGGGCGTTGATGTAATCGTTGGGGCCGGTATCATTGTCCGTGCCGTCGGGGTCGTTGAGGGTGACGCCGCTACCCCCCAGGTCAATCGCCAGGCCGGTATTGTGCTCTATCTGATTCTTGCGGATCATGTTGCCGCGCGCGTCGCGGCCCGGTATCTCGGAGAGGACCGCGACGCCCGCCTCCCGATTGTCGGCGATTACGTTGGCTTCGCCCGCACCCATGCCGCCGATACGGTTGTCGGAGCCACTGCTGATGATTATGCCGCTGTGCTGGTTGCCCATCGCGCGGTCGGAGCTGGGGAGGCCGGAGGCGTCGGTCCCGATGTAGTTGCCCTGGACGCGTATACGCTCGCCGCCGAAGATGTAGATGCCTGCCCTACCGTTGCCGGAGATGATGTTGCGCTGGGACGCTTGCGTTCCACCCACCAGTACATCCGCAGCGTATGAAGCGGGTGAGCCGAGGCCGTCGATGAGGATGCCATAAGTGCCGTTCGGTATAGCCACGTTGCCGCCCGCGTCGGTGCCGAGGAAGTTGCCCTGAACGACAGTGCCTGCGGAGCCTGCGCCGTTTATCTCGATCCCTTCTCCCCGGCTGCCCGAAACGACGTTGTTGATGAAGCGTGTGTTGGGGGCATCGGCGATAAGCACGCCGAAGTAGTTAGAACCTACGGCTCGCGAGCCTGTGGGGTCGGTGCCGACGTAGTTGCCCTCGAACAGGTTGTTATTGCCGCCGGTGCCACCGCTCAATCGTCCCGCCGCCTGAAAGCCTATTACGCCACTGCCGACAACGATGTTGCGCTCCTGGGGCGTCGGACCGCCGATGCGATTGTTGCGGGCATAGGTGTTGCCACCTATCGTGGCGCCCAGCAGGATGCCGCCGCGACTGTTACCTAGTGGGCGCAGGCCCAATGCGTCAATACCGACGTAATTGCCGGTTACTACGTTCCCTTGCGAGCCTGCCTGGGCGAGGAATATGCCGTCACCCAGGTTGCCGGATACGACGTTACGCGTTTCGTCGGTGGTGCCACCAATAAGGTTGTTGGGCGAGTTCTGCACAGTGATGCCTCCCCAGTCGCCGCCTGAGGTTCCGTTGGGGAGGGCAAAGAGGCCGCTGGGGTCGGTGCCGATGTAGTTGCCCTGGATGACGCTCCCGCCGCCGTCCATGAGGCGGATAGCATCCTGGCTGAAGCGGTTGATGACCAACCCGCGTATGATGACGGTCGCGCGGTCAACCAGGAAGCCGAAGGCGTTGGGGCCAGCGCCCGCGCCGTTGACTTCGATTAGGGGCTGGCCTGCGTAACCAGGCTGGCTCCAGCCGTCTATCATGAGGTCACCACCGATGAAGGGCAAGGGGCTGGTGAGGGCGATGGTTTGCACGCCGCCGCCCGGTATGTTGAATGTAATCGCGTCTGGACCGGCAGAGCCGTTAGCTGTGACGATGGCCCCCAGCAGGGTGCCGGTGTACGGTGGGTCGTTGTCGGTGCGAGTAACGACAAAGGTGCTGACGGGGACCATCGGGAGGGCAATGCTGGCGCTCTCTACCGTGATGGGTAGCCCCTTGTCGTAAGCGTCAACCTGCACACCTACGGTGCTGCCGTCGCGGGCCACAACGAAGCGCGCTCCCACAGGCACCCTCTGCCCGCCTTTAGTCTGGTAGGCGGTAGGTGCCTGCATCGCCATCGTTACTTTCTTGCCGCCGTGTGCGCTCAACTGCACCTTCAGGTCGCCGTTCGCGTCCACCTCTGCCTTGAGGCCGTCGCGGTAGCGCCAGCGCAGGCGGCTCGGATCGCTGCCGGGAGCCAGGTCGAAGGCCACGTAGCGGTCTCTACCGGTGAGGGCGTAAGAAAAGGCAACCTCTGGATAGAGGTTGTCCTGGGTGAGGAGCGGGTATATGAACTCGCCTTTCTGTCCGGCAGATTGCCCGCGAAGGGAATTATTCGCTTTATCTGAGCCAGCGCCGCTGCCCGTAATAGCAGACTCCTCGCTGATCCGTACGCTGGGGTTGCTGTTGGCGTCCGCGAACTGCATCCGCTTCACAAGATCGGGCGCGCCGGACATTGGCTCGTCGCTTCTCGCTACAGATCCCGCTCGCACGGGCAGGCCGTTTGCCGAAGTGCCCTTGGGGCTGGTAGCGTCGGCAACCTTGCCACTGTCGCCACCTTGGCTGCCTTGTTGGTCGCCTTCAGGCGTGCTTTCTGCAAGCTGTGCTTCGGTCGGCAGTCCGGCGGTCACGCCAGGTCCACTCATGCCCAGTACGCCCGCCCAGGGCGCAGCCGGAGAAGCAGCAACAGGCAGCGCCATGAGCGCTACCAGCACTACCGTCAGCCAGATAACTCTTTGCTTGATCGTCTTAGTCAGCTTGAACATACCCCACCTCTCCTCGGTCTATAGTCTTTTCTCGCATACCGTTCATAAGGGGTTTACCCGGCTAATGAACGCAGCTTGATGATACAAGGAGTAGGGGGCGTGATTACACGGCCTTATCGGGGGAAAAGACTTGATTAGAATGGACGACCCAGGCCCATGAAAACGGCCTAGCAGTCACTAGGTCTTAAGTATGAGAGAGGAATGGGCTAATGGAGTACCAATCTTTCTAACAACGGACCTTGACGCCCCTCGGCACGCACCTTATAGTATGCCCATATTGTTGCGTGGGACACCTATGAGACGCTGGAACGGCTGGGGCTTAGATACGATCAATTACCCGCTCACGCGAGAGGCTCTCGCATTCCTTGAAGCCCGGCTCGGGACCGGGGCGCGGCTTAAAGATACCGAGCTAGAGGATGTGCTGCGTGCGGTACCCAGCTCACGTCTGCCTGCCCATCCACTGGTAGATAGTAGCCCGGTGGAGCGGTTAATGCACGCAAGAGGGCAAAGCTTGCCCGATTGGATCGCTCTGCGCGCGGGACGTATAGGAGTATTTCCTGACGGCGTGGCCTACCCTGCCAGCCGGGCCGACGTGCGCGACCTGATAAGGTACGCCGCCAGCGTAAATGCTCACCTCATCCCGTACGGGGGCGGGACGAGCGTCGTGGGCCACGTCAACCCCGGAGGCAGCGACACGCCGGTGCTCACTATCGATATGAGCCGCATGCAACGCCTTCGGCACTTGAGCAGAGCGAGCAGGCTCGCGACATTCGAAGCGGGAGTCGCGGGTCCAATCCTGGAGGCGCGGCTTCGCGCAGATGGCTATACGCTGGGGCACTTTCCGCAGTCGTTCGAGCTTTCGACCCTAGGTGGGTGGGTCGCCACTCGCTCAAGCGGCCAGCAGTCGCGTGGCTACGGGCGCATCGAGCAGCTCTTTGCCGGGGGACACCTCGAATGTCCCGCCGGGAGCATGGAGCTACCTCCCTTCCCCGCTTCGGCAACCGGACCCGATCTGCGCTCCATTATCCTGGGCAGCGAAGGGCGAATGGGCGTCCTGACCGATGCCACCGTGCGCATCACCGCCCTCCCGGAGCGGGAGGATTTCCATGCTATCTTCTTCCCCACGTGGGAGCGTGCGCTAGCCGCTACGCGCCAGCTCAGCCAGGGCAATCTATCTCTCTCCCTCTTACGACTGAGCGCACCCGGGGAGACCGCTATTACTCTCGCCCTGGCCGGGCACGCTCAGGCCATCAGTGCGCTTGAGCGATTCCTCTCGCTGCGGGGGATTGGGGCAGATAAGTGTATGTTGCTGCTCGGCTTCACCGGGCAGGAGAGTATGGTAAATGCAGGCCGCCGCGAGGCATTGGCGATTGCCCGCAAGTACAAGGGCGTCCATACCGGACGCACGTTAGGCAAGCAGTGGCACAAGGGCCGTTTCCGCGTGCCATACCTTCGGAACACGCTCTGGGAAGCAGGGTACGCTGTTGACACGGTGGAGACTGCGGTAGATTGGGACCGGGTGCCTGCCCTCATTGTGGCCGTCGAGCAGGCGCTACGCACGGGACTGGCCGAAATCGAAGAGCGGGTACACGCTACAACCCACCTGTCTCATACTTACCCCTCCGGCTCCAGCATTTATACAACTTACCTCTACCGGCTCGCGCCCGATCCTGAAGAAACGCTACGGCGGTGGCGGGTGCTGAAAGCGGCAGCCAGCCGAGCCATCGTATCGCACGGTGGCACTATCAGCCACCAGCACGGGGTGGGGACAGACCACCTTCCTTACTTGCAGAAAGAGAAAGGTACTTTAGGGATTGAGACCCTGCATACCCTTTGCAAGCAGTTCGACCCATCCGGAATGATGAACCCAGGGAAACTGGTAGATTAGTTTTGAATTTTGAGTTCTAAGTTTTGAGTTGGTTGTAATAATTCAAAACTTAGAACTCAAAATTCAAAATTCAAAATTCGATGAGGTTATCAAGTTGCGACAAGTAGTCGAGCGCAATCGTATATGGGGGGATTTGGCCCGACCCTGGGACGTGCTCGTGATCGGCGGGGGTATCACCGGGGCGGGTATATTTCGTGAGGCCGCACGCTCCGGACTCCGTACCTTGCTCGTTGAGCAGCGCGACTTTGCATGGGGCGCATCGGGGCGCTCTTCAAGCCTGGTGCATGGGGGCCTGAGATACCTCTTCCAGGGACGCTTTGGGTTGACGCGCGATGCAGTGCGCGGTCGAGAGAAACTCCTCGCCTTGGAGCCTGGGCTGGTAGAGCCTATTGGCTATCTCGCGCCTGATTACGGCAGGGGCAAGACGAACAAGGCATGGCATCTGGCTATGCGTGTCGCGCTCGGCCTCTACGACCTTTTCGCTGGATACTGGCGGCATAGATACTATTCGGCAGATGAATTTCGTATGCTCGCGCCGGGCATAGACCAGCGAGGGTTGAAGGGCGGCTTCGGTTGGAGAGACGCACAGACGGACGATGCCAGGCTGGTGTGGCACGTGCTCCAGGAGGGGATGGCAGAGGGCGGTGTCGCTCTCAACTATGTGGCGGCTGACACACTCCTGAGGGACGCGGGCCAGGTCACGGGAGCCGTCCTTCGCGACCATATAGAAGAGCGCACAGCGGAGGTAAGAGCGCACGTAGTGATCAACGCGACAGGTGCATGGGCGGACCGGCTGCGCACAGGAGCTTCCGGGAGGGAGAAGATGCGCCCACTGAGAGGGAGTCACCTGATCTTCCCCGGCTGGCGCATACCTGTAGCCCAGGCGATTGCCATCTACCACCCTGCGGATGGACGCCCCGTATCTGTCGTCCCCTGGGAGGGGTGCACCAGGGTTGGCACGACAGACCTCGACCACGACCTCCCTCTCGACCAGGAGCCGCGCATCAGCCCCGCCGAGGTGGCATACCTGATGGCTGCGGTCGAAAGTCTATTCCCGGGGATAAAGTTGACGCTAGATGATGTTGTCTCTACCTATGCCGGAATAAGGCCGGTCATCGGCACGAAGGGAGGAGACCCATCTTCGGCGTCGAGGGACTATGCGATATGGGAAGAGGACGGTCTGATAACTATTACGGGCGGCAAGCTGACCACCTTTCACCACGCAGCCTCTGATATCCTCGCTATCATACGCAGGCGGCTCCCCTACGAGTTGCCAGACCATCAGCGACGGCATACCAGGAGCGCAACGCGAAGACCATCCAGACGTCTCGCCGGCAGATATGGCAACCTGGCCGCCCGGCTGCTCGAAGAGGCGCAAGAAGGGGAGCTAGAGCGAGTCCCAGGCACGGAAACGGTGTGGGCCGAGCTACGCTGGGCTGCCCGCACTGAGATGGTCGTTCACCTGGATGACCTGCTATTGCGCCGGACGCGGCTGGGCCAGCTCCTGCCCAGGGGTGGCGAGGCACTCTTGCCTGCTATCCGTCTCATCATCCAGCAGGAGTTAGGCTGGGATGACGCACGTTGGAACGCTGAAGCGGAAAGATATATGGCCCTCTGGCGTACCTGCTATAGCTTGTCAGCGCCGGAGACCATCCCGGACTGGCGCTCGATTTAGTTTTGAGTTTTGAGTTCTAAGTCTTGGAGGAGGGGATTGGCTAATGGAAGAAGATAAGCGAAAGCCTGGGCGCAATCCGGTGATAATCCTGAACAGCAACGCGAACAGTGGACGCTCAGGGAGCCTGTCCGCGACGATACGCAGCCTGCTCAAGGAGCTAGATAGCAACGCAGAAATAGTGGAGACCCGTAGCGCGGAAGAAGGGCGGCACGCTATCCAGGCCGCCGCTGCCCAAGGGGAGGGGCCGGTAGTAGTGTGTGGTGGCGACGGCACGATACGCAGCGCCGCCAGTAGCTTGCTTGACATAGAAAGTAGGGTGCCGCTCGGTATCGTTCCGCTGGGAACGGGCAATGACTACGCTTTTGGGACCCTGGGCTTACCGGCGGATATGGGTGAGGCGCTCAAGGTCGCTCTCTCTGGCCGGCCACGAGCCATCGATGTCGCTCGCGCCAACGATGAGTGGATAACAAATATTTTCGCGGCGGGGCTGGCGGGCAACGTGGCCTGGGATGTTCAGGACGCATTAGCAGCGAAGCGTCGTTGGGCGCGGGCTTCGGCACGCTACACAATTTCAATCCTTCGCCAGATTATGCTCTTCTACAACCGCTTGCCACTGTTAGAAATTACCATAGACGGCAAACCGTGGGGCAAGCGCAAGCTGCTGAACTTTGCCGCAACGATTGGCCCTACCACCGGCGGTGGGTATAAGTTCGCGCCGGAAGCTGACCCGTATGATGGTCGCCTCGATGTCGTGTTGATGCATGAGATGTCCCGCTTCAAAGCTCTCCGCGCTCTGCCGACGACCAAGACCGGAGGCCATGTAGGTTTGAAAGAAGTCGAAATCGTGCGGGCGCAAGAGGTCTCTGTCCGTTGTGACAAGCCTATCCAGGCCCATATAGACGGCGAGCCTGTACATGACCAAAGCTACAATATCCGCGTCATGCCAGGCGCGCTCACAGTTATGACGCCACCATAAGAAAGACGATAGCCCTTACGGTGACAAAGGTAGAGGAGTCTGCCTTAGCGAAGTACTCTTTTCCCTGTCATTCCGAACGAAGTGAGGAATCTCCGAGCTTGCCAGGTAGATAGATTTCTAGATTCCTCACTTCGTTCGGAATGACACTCATGCATTTACACCTTGCCCCACACTTTCTCGACATCCTCTGAGCCATTTCTCGTAAGCCTTTCGTTTCTTGCGTGATTAGCTCTCTTTGCTATCCTGGCAAGGACCACTCTTGTAATGGCACCCGCACTGTGACGGTTGTCCCCTCGCCGGGACGGCTCTCCACCTTGTACTCTCCACCCAGCGCTTCAGCGCGCTGGCGCATCGTGCCGAGGCCCATGTGGCCGGGTGGCACCCTGGCGATATCGAAGCCTATACCGTCGTCGCTCACCCGCAACGTTACCAGACCGGGTTCGGCCTCTATACTCATCTCTACCCGTGATGCCCTGGCGTGCTTCACGATGTTATGGAGGGCTTCCTGCGCGATGCGGTAGAGCGCTTCTTCGGCTACAGGCTTGAGCCTGGGCATCTCCCCGCCAGCAGAAGAGACCGTTACCTCTACTTGCAGCATCTCGCGCCCCTGGACGGCGGCGGCGTGCTTGCGCAGGGCCTCGACCAGCCCTTCCTCCTCCAGCGCGCCTGGGCGCAATTCGAAGATGAGAGCGCGCATCTCCGCCAGCGCCCCCTGCGTTAGCTGGCGCAGATCGGCCAGCTTCTCCAGGGTATCTTTAGAGTGACTGCCCTCTCTCTGCAACACCACCTCCGCGCTACGAGCCGTCAGGCTGATGCTGAAGAGCGCCTGCGTGACTGAATCGTGCAGCTCGCGAGCCAGGCGTTGTCGCTCCTCAAGTCGCGTCTTATCGTGCGCCTGCGCCAGCAGATAAGAGTTCTGCACGGCAACGGCTGCCTGGTCGGCAATCATATTGTGGAAGGTCAATTCGGCCTCCCCGATATTGCGGGTGGGAAGATGGTAGCTAAATAAGACGCCCACCGCGCTCCCTTGATAGATCATCGGCACCGCCACAACCCCATCCCAGGGGACTTCATGCATGAAGCTGTGCAAAGGAGCATAAGCGGGGGAGTTTAGAATAGACTCACGCATATCGCGGAGGAACAGGGGCCGCGCCTCGGTAAACGCCTGTTGCACCAGCAAGGTCGCTCCTGATGCCAGGATAGCGTTGAGAGCGTCCGCATACCCTTCCGGCAGCCCATAAGTGCCCACCATGCGGGTCTGCCCCGACTCGGCGTCGCGCAGCACTACCGCAGAGGCTACAGCGCCCGTCACGTCTACAATATGGCGGCACAGTACCTGGAGGGTCGAACCGAGGGAGCCGCCGAAGGCGACCTGGGAGGCGATTTGCGCGAGGGCCGCCGTCTTGCGCGCAGTCTCCTGGGCTTGCCTGTAGAGCCGGGCATTCTCAATAGCGATAGCGGCCTGGTGAGCGATAGCCATCGCCAGGTCGGCGTGACGCTCTTTGTAATAGCCAGGCTCGCTGTGTCTGAGTATCAAACCCCCTACCATCTTCCCCTTCAGCATCATGGGAACATACATCACGCAACGCTCGGACATGAGCCTCTCCTCAAGCGTCTCGGTAACCAGGGGATCGTTTGCCATCGCGGCAGCAGTCCGATCACGCATAGTCTCTGCATAGACCCCCTCCTCAAGGACATCCGGGATGATAACTGGTTCACCCCTACGTATGGCTGCGCCTATGGGGCCGAAACTATCTACGGGTAGGGGACGGCCGGGCGCGGGGGTCTGTATAGAGTTGTCGCCCCAGGAGTTCAGCATCATTACCTCGTCAGGCTCATTTACTGCAACCGTAGCGCGCCTGTAAGCGGTAACGAGCTTCAATTGCTCCAGGATGCGTTTCAACAGCGGCTCAAGCTCCAGGGTGGAGGCTACGTTACTTGATACCTCCAGAAGCGTGGCTAATTCTCGCGTGCGCTCCTCGACACGCTGCTCAAGTAACTCGCGAGCCTGCACTCGCTCCGTTATGTCGCGTATTATCGCCAGGGTATGGCGCTGGCCATTGTATATAAAGGGGGCCTCGTGCACCTCAGCCGGGAAGAGAGTACCATCCTTGCGGACCTGCACACCCTCCGTACGGAAGCGCTCTCCGGCTCTCACCTTCTCCAGGTACTCCACCAGGTTGGCATGGCTGTCGGGGTGTATCCACTGTCTCGGGTCCATGCCGACCAATTCCTCACGGGTGTAGCCCAGCATGTTGGCGAAGGCGGGGTTGACCTCGATCACGTTGCCGTCGAGGTCCGAAATAACCAGCCCGTCGCTGGTCGCCTCAAAAATAGAGCGGTACTGCTCCTCCCTCATACGGATGCGCTCTTCCGACTCAACCCTTTCGGTGATGTCGCGTAGCACCGTGAGTGTATGGAGCTGGCCGTCATACATTATCGGGGTCTCGTGTACCTCGACGTGGAATGGAGTGCCGTCCTTGCGGATGTCCATCGCCTCCGCCCGAAAGTGTTCGCCTGCCCGCACCTTCTGATAATACTCCGCTAGGAGCGCCAGGCTATCTGGGTGGACGTACGCACTTGGGTGCAGTTTCAGCATCTCCTCGCGAGTGTAACCATGCATATTGCACCACGCCGGGTTGACCTCGACCACGTTAGCATCCAGGTCAGCGATAGCCAGACCGTCAGTGGTGGCCTCAAAGACCGCGCGGTACTGCTCTTCCTTCAGCCTGAGCTGCTCATACGTCTGCACCCGTTCGGTTATGTCTCTGACTACGCCCAGGATATGCGGCTCGCCCCTGTACAGAAAGGTCATGCCCAGGACATCAACGTGGAAGGCGGTACCGTCTTTGCGCACATCCATCGCCTGGCAATGGAACTCCCCTCCGGCTCGTACCGTCTCCATGAACTGCCTCAATAGCTCATGGCTGTTCGGGTGGATGAACTGAGGGGGTGGCATGCCGACCATTTCTTCGCGAGTATACCCGTGCATCCTGGCGAAGGCGGGGTTGACCTCCACTACGTTGCCTTCCATATCGTTGATTACCAGCCCATCGCTGGTCGCCTCGAAGACGCCGCGATACTGCTCTTCTTTCTCCCTCAAGCTCTCCAGGGCCGTCTTCTGGTCTATACCCTCGTTCGGCTCAGCAGCCGTCCCCTCATCCAGAGTCTTGCGCATCTAATGCTCCCTTGCACGCAGCAATGCTCAATGTGGCCAAGAAAGCCCATTGAGCAAACCCCTCATAATAACTTTTACCCAAACTTACCAAATATACCATTCACCGGCAAGATTAGGCGTTACAAGTTATGAGTTCATTAGGATAACTCGTCGCCCTTACCTGGTTATCTGCCATCGTCCGTCCCCCAAACCACCAATTTCAGACCAATTTACTAAATTGCCCCCAAAACCTGTCCCAAAATGCCCCCGAAAGGGGATTAATTAAATAGAGATGCATTTCCGACCTCGCCGTCCGCAGTCGAGGTCCAACCCCAAGGGTCCCGCTGGTGTCCCTCTCTTCGAGAGATAGCAATACACTTCTCTCGGCACCCCCGAAAAGGAGGTCTCAGCCAAGAATAACGAGTAACGAGTGCCACATCACACAATCATTCCGCACTCCGCACTCCGCACTCCACATTCGATACCCCGGCACAGCGCAGGTCAATCCTCCCCTGGTAGGAGCGCTACGCCCACCGCTCTCCCCCTGTGGGTGCTGTGGTCTAAGTGGTAAAGAAGAACATAACCAGAATAATCATCAGGGCGCTGCACGTAGCCACATAGCCACGTAACAGCCTCCGCAGGGAGGCTTCGTATGTGTAGCCCGCGGATTCATCCGCCGGGCGACCCCACAGGCATCGTCAACCCCCACATCTAATAGATTATCCTGCCCCCGTTCACCCCACCCAACCACACTACCACACCACCCCAGGCACCGAGCAGAAATCACCAGGAACCAGTTGCGGCCCAGGGGCACCCAACCCTACAACCCAACGCCCCGTAGGGGCATGGCA
>DATEOC010000045.1:0-50207 GCA_035274425.1 Chloroflexia bacterium | reverse complement strand
AGCCGATGTTTCTCCCGGTGCATCGTGGCGCTACGGCGGACGTTACGCTTGTTCGTTTGGCACTACAACCGTCGCCAGCGTGCTATCTTTGCTAATCCTCGTCTCAAGAATAATCTGTGTCTTCTCTTTTAGTCACTCCCGACGGTTCCATACCCTTGCCTACCAAACCAGGGATGTGGATAACTGCTATCTCCATCCCTGTGTATTCTATCATTGGACTCCCTACGCACTCCCTATAATCAAGTCGAGTCGCCTCATGTGTGGGGTGATGTGCTAGACGGACGGAGAAACACCTGTGCAGGGGACGCCACCAACTTCTGACAGTATTCAACGACGGCGCAGGCGATGGGGTCGCAAGCGGCCTCCCGAAGCGGAGAGCGCGGCGTACATAGCGGTCGCACCATTCCCCCAGGCGGGGACGGCAGACCGCTTCCGCCCGCCCAGCCTCCGCCCCGTCGAGGCCAAGAAGGGCCGCCGCGCAGCTAGGGAGCGTGGCAGGGACAGTAAAGAGGGCGCGACTGCTCCACGCACCAGATTGCGCCCGTGGCGCACGCTCGACAAAGTGTTGCTCGTAGTCGAAGTGGTGGGCGCGCTGGTGATAGCCTGGCTCGTCTGGCAGTACGTTTACACGGTCTATTTCGATACGGCCCCGCGCAGGGTGACGCCTACCCGCACCGCTACAGCAGGAGTATTCCTACCAGGAGGTCAAAGCCCCACTGCCACGACCACGGCCAAGCCAAGCCCTACGCGCTTCGTGGAGGTAGCTCCTCCCCTAGAAGGGACGCCGGGGGTCGAAGATGATAGTGGCGTGGGTGGCCCGCCGGTAAGCTCTACAAAGGTAGCCATTCCGACGGCAACCGCCACAGCGACGGCTGATCCTCAGGCTCTGTTGCCAGTAAGGCTACGTATACCGGCGATGTCCCTCGACAGCCCGGTGCACGAAGTGACAGTGAACATGGGAGAGTGGCAGGTGTCGCCAATGGATATAGGCCATCACTACGGCACAGGCAACCCTGGTGAGATAGGCAACGTAGTGCTGGCGGGGCACCGGGACATAAACTCAGCCCTCTTCCGCGAGCTGGACAGGCTGGGGCCGGACGATGACATATACGTGAGCAATAGCCTGGGTGAATACCATTATCGCGTCACGGAGAGCTACGTAGTGGGTCCAGACCACACCGAAGTTATGGCCTCCACAGACGACAAGCGTGTCACATTGATAACCTGCACGCCGATTGGCCTGGCAACCCAGCGCCTGATCGTCGTAGCAGTCCTGGACGAAACGGCAAGATGAGGCAGTTTTGAATTCTAAATTTTGAATTTTGAATTTACCACTAATTTAGAATTCAAAACTCAAAATTTAGAATTTTCAAAGGGGGTTTGTTGTGAAAAACCACATCTATCCATCAACTCGCACCCTGAGGGGGTTGCTCTTCATGTTGGCGCTGGCTATAGCGCTCGGTATCGGCATGGCCCTCAGCGCGCCCGCGCTTGGCGCTTCGCTTCACCAGGCATCGGGCAAGATGACCGGCGTGGTCACGGTGGGTGGGCGCGCTGCCTCCGGCGTAAATGTCGAGTTGCGCCAGCGCACCAACTCCGGTGCCGATACTTCCCTCGCCACCACTACCACCGACGACTCCGGCACCTACACCTTCGCCAACACCCCCAGCGCCCCCAGCGATGCCTTTTATTACATCCGCTTCACGGGAGGGAAGGGTATGCTCGCCACGTGGTATACCTTCCCGATCATCTACGTGACAGGGAGCGATTTTACCGTGCCCAGCGTCGAAATGGGGGACGTGCAGCTTAACGTCCCGACCGTGGGCCAGGCTCTATCTTTACCCGGCGCCCTTATCTGGAATGGGCGCAGCTCCGGCGAGACCTACCGCGTCTTCATCTACGCCGAGGGCAAGACCGACAAGCCGGTGCTGGACAGTGGCAGCCTCGGCACTGGCACTCGCTTCGACATCGCCAGAGATGACCTGCCAGACGGCAAGTACGAGGGGGTAGTACAGGTGCGTGACGCGGTGGCGGGGTATGGGCAGAGCCAGAATCGCTTCAGCTTCACCGTAGGTGATGTCTCCGCCGTCACGCCTCCAACCGTCGCGCCCGCAGAGCTGACCGCCGTTCCTGTTGTAGAGCCTACAAGCGCACCCACCAACCCGGAAGTAGGGGGCGAGAAGCCTGACGTGCGCGTGAACCTCTCCGCCGACAAGGTTTCGGTTGTAGAGGGCGATAAGCTGGTTTACAAGATAGAGATAGAGAACCTGGGGGACGCGCCCGCGGAGGAGGTCGTCTTGACCGACCTCCTCCCTGTCGGCGTGACTGCCAATGGCTCTCAAGCAACGACTAGCACTGGCTCTGTAGCAGTTGAGGGCAACAGCGTCACAGCGCAGCTAGGGGAGATCGCTCCCAACGCCAAAGTAGTGATAGAGATCCCTGTAAGCGTGAGCACCGACGCGGGCAGCAACGTCAGCAACCAGGCGAGCGTAACGCATACCGGCATGGCCGATCCTGTACGTTCTAACGCCTACATAGCCCAGGTCACGGAGTCTCTCACGGGCGCGCCTCCCACCGTAGCGCCCCAGCAGCCGAAGGTTGAGCCAACCCCCAACAAGCCCGCCGCCACAGTGCAACCTACGCCCAAGCCAAACTCGCAGGCAGGTGGGAACCTCCCCAGCCAGCCCGACAAGCTGCCGCCTTCGGAACTCCCCAAGCCAAAGCCCGTCCAGGAAGCCAAGCCTCTGCCCCAGACCGGAGGCGCATTCCCCATAGTCTTCGCCATCGTGCTGGTGGTAGTCACTCTCCTGGCGCGTTACCTGCGGGGCCGCTCCTACCGGAGAGTCTAAGAGATAACAGCTTTCCATATCCCTTCTAATCAAAATGAGCGCCCGCGGGCGCTCATTTTGATTAGAAAAGTTCTTTTAGCGTAACCACTCGTGGGGCGTACGTAGGCGCTGGCGTGGGATAACGATGGTGTAGCCGCCGTTGCGGGTGGCATCTTCGCCGTAGATGTAAGCCAGGCTGCCGGGGTACTTGTCGAGGAGATAGTCGGCCCCGCGCAGGACCAATTGGGTGTCGAAGCCGGAGATGCGCTTGCCGTGCTCGCGCAGGTAATCACGTAATGTGTCACGGATCAAGCCTGGGGTATCTCCCTTCCCCTTGCCGTGTATGACCTCAAGCCCTGCGAGTTCGCCACCTGAGCGTGCTCCTAGAAGCCTATTATAAGCACGAACGAAACGGAGCATGGCGTCCGCTACGGTGTACCCATGCAGGTCTAGTTTCTCAAGCCGCATGTTTGGTTGAGATCATGCACGCCCTGCGTGCTCTTTTAGCACGTTAGAGGCGATTACGATCCTCTGTATCTGCGAGGTGCCTTCGTATATCTCGGTGATTTTGGCGTCGCGGAAGAATCGCTCGACCGGGTACTCTTTGACATAGCCGTAGCCGCCGTGTATCTGCACCGCCGCCCATGCGCTCTTCATAGCAAGCTCGGAGGCGAAGAGCTTCGCCATGCTGGCCTCTTTGCTTACTTTCAAGCCTTTATCGCGCATAGTAGCAGCCCTGTAGAGGAGGAGGCGCGCCGCGCTCAGGCCCATCGCCATGTCGGCCAGCATGAATTGTATAGCCTGGTGGTCTGAGATGGGGCCGCCGAACTGCTCGCGCTCCAGGCTGTAGCTGGTGGCCTCCTCGAATGCGCGTTGTGCGATGCCGACGCCTTGCGCCGCGATGCCGATACGCCCCCCATCGAGGAGCGACATCGCTATCTTGAAGCCCTCTCCCTCCTCGCCCAGGAGGTTCTCGGCAGGTAGCTCCGCGTCCTCGAATATTAGCTGGACGGTCTCGGAGGCGCGTATGCCCATCTTGTGCTCTGGCTTACTCACGGTGAGGCCGGGTGTATCTTTGGGGCAAACGAAGGCTGATATATTGCGCGAGGGCTTGTCTGTATTACCCGTGACGGCGAAGAGGATGGACATCTCCCCCGTCCCACCCGATGTGATCCAGGTCTTGGTGCCGTTGATTACGTATACATCGCCCCTGCGCACGGCGGTGGCGCGCATCGCGGCGGGGTTGGACCCTGCGTGCGCCTCGCTGAGCGCATACGCCCCCAACCACTCTCCCGACGCCAACAAAGGGAGGTAGCGTGCTCTCTGCTCCTCGTTCCCGTATATGCGGAGCGCTCCACACGCCAGGGAGTTATGCACCGATATTACTGTGCCAAGCGCGGGCACGACCCGGTTAAGCTCCTCCAGCATGAGTATGTAAGAGAGTGTGTCGGCCCCCACGCCGCCATATTCCTCTGGCACGAGCATTCCCGCGAAGCCTAGTTCCGCCATCTTGTTGAACATCTCGCGGGGGAAGGTGGCGCGCTCATCCCATTCGGCGGCGTGCGGCTCAAGCTCTCGCGTCGCGAAATCGCGGGCGGTATCGCGGATGAGTTGCTGTTCGGGTGTGAGTTCCAGGTTCATAGCTTCTAGTCCTGTAACCAGTATAAATTAGTTTGGCCGCCGGTCAGCATAAAGAAGGAAAGAATGACTGCACTTATCAACATGGCAGGGTGCGCTCCAATTTTACTCCTTGCTTTCCAAGCGAGTCAACTCGAACCTGCTGTCATCTATCGGCACGTTGGCCTCGATGCTATCCCATATGAATAGCTCTGAGTGCGCTCCGTCCCTCGCCAGCTCGCGCGATTGGAAGGGGAAGAGCACGCCCTCCACCTCGCGGTAATCTTCATATATGGTAAGGGTCTCGGCGGGGTCGCTGCCGTGGATGGGCCTGACCGATACCGTCTTGTTGACGAGCAGGCTCTCCACGTCGAGATAGTAGTGGATTACGTTTCCGTCGTTGCGCGTTATTTCGAGGTGGTAAGTCTCGGTCCCATCCAGCTTCTCTTTGCCCACAAAGTTGATGGTGTGTCCCTTCTCGCGGTAGCCAACAAGTGGGCCATCGAACTCCGCGCCCCTTTGAAGGGCCTCGGCAGGCAAACCTTCGACGTACTCGGCCTGGGTCATCCCCTTCCAGGGGTTATGCTCCCAGGCTCGCTCACCATCCCACCCCTCTACGCCGTGCACGTTGTTGAAGGTGAACTCGATGCGGATGCGCTCAGGGCGCTTCTTCTCGCCGTAAAGGGTGACCCAGGCGTTGCCTTCCTGCCCCATCCTCACTCTACCTCGCTGGCGTAGCGTGGTGATAGCCATGATGCGGTCGAGGCCGCCTCGTGCTTCAATATGACGAGCGATGATGTCGTCAGCCTCTAGTAAACCTGCGTTCGATTCGTTAGCGAAAGTTAGGCTCATCAGCTTTACAGGAATCCAGAAAATCGCATAGTTACCTAATTCACCGTCAGCCACTTCATAGTCGACAACCCTACCCCCATCCTGAGCGCACAGAAGAGCGGCATAGAAAGTATTGGGATTGAGTATATGATCCTTGCAGCAATACCTATTTCATCTCAGTTGTAAAGTAAAACCCATAATAGGGCGAGGCTTAGCGCTACTGCCAGACATGGTGTGAAAATGGTGACTGCTATCGAAGCTTCGTATAGAAAAAGTCCAAATCCCTTCGTAGCGAAGGGCGGTTGGATCAGTGCGTATGAAGGGTCGGAACTTGAAAATCTGCCCAGATAAGGCACGAGAGATAAGAATATATAGAGGAGTATATTGGCTAACCACACTAGCGTTAGCGCCAACATAGCCTGGCTGGTCCGGTTCCTAGGAATGTTGCTTCGATAATTGGGGGCGTAAGGCATATACATTTTCCCTCTACCGCCCTCTGCCAGCCCCACCACGCATAGCAAGCGCGCCAATGCCTGCGACAATCAACACCACAGGCAAGAGCAGCCACCAGCCGTCGAAGTGGCGGACCGGTTGCAACCACACGACCAGCACAATCATCGCTATCACGAGGACCAGGCCGATTCCACCGGAGAGTGCTGCTTTAGAGTTCATTATGGCCTACCTCCGCTATTTCCGCCTGCGAGGCTGAGCGCAACCGCAACCCCAACAGCCACGAGAAACACCACGACCAGTATTATCCGCCAGCCGGGGAAGTGCGCCCTGGGGCTGAAGCGTATCATCAGGGCTATCGCTGCTATCATCAGGATCAGGCCGATAGCGCCGGAGATTATTACTGGAGTGGTCATTATTCTAACTTATCTGGCTCATTGGGAGGATGTTCACCGACGAGGTGTAATACCCGGCGTAAATTTACGACAGACTGTCAATTCATATCAAGCGCCTCTATAGTAGCCCATCCAGTTGGTGTCCGGCCCACAATGAGAGTAAAATCCTTGCTCCAGGTAAAGTGGTCTTTCCATAGCTGCTGCCGGGGATTATAAAGAGGGGCCATTTCGCCGCTCAGAGGGTCTACCCACGTGACTCTTGTATATTTGTGATTGTTACAGGCCTGGCAGGAGAGCGCCAAGTTGTCTAAAGTGCTCTCACCTCCTCGGCTTTGAGGTATCACATGATCAATAGAGAAGACTTCCGGGGCGTAGTCCATTAGTGTGCGGCAATATTCACATTGATTGTATGCACGTTTCCTTACGAGTCTTTTTTGCTCAGCCGTAACACGCTTCATGCTACCTTAGGTGGCTTGATGCCCAGGTCATTCATCAACTCACGAAGGGTTGTATTGCGAAGATGAGCTAACTTTACTAATGCTTCCAATCGTTGCACATGCTTCTGCTCAATCTGATCGCTCAGGCTAATAAGCTCTCTATACTCATCTTCGGTGAGGACTTCGTCATCTCGCCTGCCCTTGAGCATCTTGTAGCGCTTCCGTAGGTCCGCAGGTAACCCACTATTTCTATTTATCTCTAAGAGTAGTTTAGTCTCCTCTTCAGAGACGCTTGACGCTTTGTGCTGCTCATGCAACTTGATCACCTGCTCAACAAAGTGCTCTAACTCAGCCGGATCCAACTGCGCGGCGGCCTCTAAGAGTTTGTCAGCAGATAGAATAGCTACAACCTGGATAGTTGGCATCCTATACCCCCTAATCCCTAATATCTCTGTTATACGTTCGCAGTGGCCTTCTTTGCCGCCTTGAGCACCTCTCTTGCTATCACCAACCTCTGTATCTCTGATGTGCCTTCGCCTATCTCGGTCAGGCGCACGTCGCGATAGAAACGCTCTACGTGCGCTTCGGTGATGTAGCCGAAGCCGCCGTGCACCTGTATCGCCTTGTGGCACGTTTCCTCGCCTGCCTCGGAGGCGAAGAGCTTCGCCATCGCAGCTTCTTTCGTGAAGGGCTTGCCTTTGTCCTTCAGCCACGCGGCTTGATATACGAGGAGGCGGGCCGCCTCCAGCTTCATCGTCATGTCGGCCAGCATGAACTGAACCGCCTGGAAGTTGGATATAGGCTGGTTGAACTGCTGGCGCTCGTTGCTGTACCTTATCGCGGCGTCCAGTCCGGCTTGCCCAAGTCCCACCGCCATCGCGCCGATGGAGATGCGCCCGCCGTCGAGTATCTCAAGGAACTGGCGGAAGCCGAGGCCGGGCGTGCCCAGCACGTTCTCATCGGGCACGCGCACGTTCTCGAAGAAGACGGGGGAGGTGATCGATGAGCGCAGGCCCATCTTATCCTCGTCCTTGCCGAAGCTGAGGCCCTCGGCTGGGTTCTCGACTATGAAGTTGGTGATGCCTCTCGATCCTGTCGCTTCGGGGTCGGTCTTGGCGGTGATGACCATGACGCCGCAGATGCGCCCGGAGGTCATGTACAGCTTGGAGCCGTTGATGACCCACTCATCGCCGTCGCGCACCGCCACCGTCTTGGTGCCGCCCGCGTCTGAGCCTGCGTGCGGTTCGGTGAGGCCAAACGCACCAATCATCTTACCCTCTGCTTGAGGGACGAGGTATTTTCGCTTCTGCTCCTCGGTGCCGAAGAGGTAGAAGGGGGACGCACCGAGAGAGGTATGCGCCGCCAGCGTCAGGCCAAGCGAGCCGTCGGCCCGCGAAATCTCCTCCACCGCGATGGCGTAGGAGAGGGTGTCGCCTCCCGCGCCGCCGTATTCCTCCGAAAAGGGCACGCCCAGGAGGCCGAGCGCAGCCATCTTCTCGATCAGGTCATGTGGGAACTCGTGAGTCTTGTCGCGCTCTATCGCGCCTGGGGTGACTTCCTTCTCCGCGAAGTCGCGCACGGTGTCTCTGAAGAGCTTGTGCTCTGGCGAAAGCTCAAAATCCATCTGTAAAGGGCCTCCTCATTGAGGTCAGATTTGATATGAAACGAATAATTTGCAGCCCACTTTTCGCGGGTGGGCATTCCAGCGTTACTCGTGAGAGTATAGCACAGGCTTTCGATACGTGTCGAACTTCGAGAGCTTTATTTTTGCTGCTCTACGTACTCCCCAATCTCGCAGTAGAACAATCCCGCTGCTGGCTGCTTAGTATGCCTGCTTGCTCCTACTTCGGGTGTTTGACAGTTAGGGGAGAAAGTATTCGCTACGATCTTGGACGCCTGACCTCTAGTGACGTTGGCGAATGGCCGGAAGTACGGCCTGTTCTGGTCGTCACATGGCTCACCTTCTCCTCCGCATGGGTATCCGCCCATCACACCTATGTTGGTGAGGCGCATTATCCATACGTAGAATGTGTTCTCTTCAGGTACATCCGTGAAGTAGAGACCTGTGGGTGTGCCTCCCACTCCTGCTGCGTTAGCCACAATCTTGGCTAGCTGCCCACGTGTGGCGTTAGCGAAGGGTCGGAAGTAAGAACGGTTGTCAGGAGGGATACACGGTTCCTCCGGTATCGTCCCACACAGGTATCCACCCATGTGCCCTCTGTATGAGAGGCGGTTGATCCATACATAGAAGGTGTGGGTGGGGGGTACGTCCTCGTATATCCGGGGACCTGGGTCCTCATTGAAGCCAGCAGCATTACTCACCATCTTGGCTATCTGACCACGAGTAATCTCGTTACCAGGCTTGAACGTGCCGTCAGAGTAGCCAGAGATGATGCCCCTGCAAGCCAGGCAGCGTATCCAGACGTAGAAGGTGTGGTCAGGCGGTACATCTATGAAGCTGATGGTGCAGGAGGTTGGGCTGGGGGTGGGCGCGGTTGCTGTGCCGGTGGGGGTCGAGCCTATGGCCGTACTGGTAGCCTCAACAGGAGTATTGGTTGCCCCTATAGCGGTGTTGGTGGCCTGAGATGTGCGCGTAGCGGTCGGGCTTATAGGCGTATTGGTCGGTAAGACGGCGGTGTTGCTTGGCGGAATAAGGGTGCCTGTAGGTGTCGGAGTGCGGGTAGCTGTCGCGGTGTTGGTGGATGGCACATTCGTTGAGGTGCTAGTTGGGACTCTCGTGGCGGTCCCTGTGGGCGTGAAAGTTGCGGTAGCACCCGGTGTTGAGGTGTAGGGAACGAAGCGCCCAATCTTGCTCACCGTCAACTCCGCAATCCACAATGCTCCATCCCCATACCACGCCCGGCCGGGCCCTATCCTCCGCCCAGGCGTCGGCGGTATCGTGGGGAGTGTCCACTCCACTATGCTGCCGTTGCGCGTGCCGGTCAGAGTGCGTGGTACAGGCGTAAGCTGGGTTACGATGGGAGTGTAGACTACCGATACCGGCACTGCCGTCGCCTCGGCTGGCATCGGCTGGCTGACTGTTGTCGGCACGACGACAACTACGGTGGGCGTGGTAGCGCCCACAGGCTCCAGCCTGCCTATGCGGTTGCCACTCATCTCTGGAAAATAGATGATGCCGTTCTCGTCGCCGACGGGCTGGGTTATCAGCTTCGCGCCGCCGGATGCGCCCGGCACGCTCCACATCGTGAATTTGTTCTCCGACGGTTGCAGGCGAATGACCCTGCCGTTGTACGGCTCGGAGTACCAGAAATCTCCGTTCACAAAGTTACCGAAGAGGGGGCCGACGTTGTTGGGTGGGCTGCACAATCCGCCCGCAGTTGGGGGCTGCCAGAACTTCCAGGTATCGGTACCGCCGGAGGATACGAGCTGGCCGACACGATTGCCGCAAGTCTCCACGAACCACAAGCTATGGTCCGATGCTACGACCACGCTGTGGGGCCACGAGCCTGAGAAGGGGTGGGCGTGCCGCAGGTATACCCCCGTCGCCAGGTCGAGACTGCTGATGTTGTCGGAGTCGCGCTCACTGAACCACACCCTCACGCTGCTGGTGATGATGTCGTCCACCGCTATGCCGTGCGGGAAGCCGGTGGGGTCTAGCGCCCACTCGGTAATTGTATTGGAGTCGGGTTGGAGGCGTCCGATTTTGTTCTGGCGCACCTCCGTAAACCAGACGTTGAAGCTGTGGTCGATGGCCGTGCCATGCACGTAACCACCTGCCGTTGGTATACCCCACTCGCGCAGCACGCTCGTGGAGGGGTCGAGAGCGCCTATCTGGTCGAGAGGGGGGTTGCTGTGGGTCCCTTCGGCGAACCAGATGAGGTTGCGCGACGCGTCCCATTTGAGCTGCCACGGCCCGCGATTGGGCGGCAGAGGCCACTCGGTCAGTATGCCCGTGTCGGAGAGGGTAGGGGCCTCTTGCGGCAGCCTCGCCGCCCCTTGAGAGGGGGCAACGCCAAGCCAGACCATTGCAGCCAGGCTGATGAGCAGCAGAGCCACGAAGATATGTGCCCTGACCATTTTATCTATGCGCTCCATGCTCCCTCTTTCCGCGTGTAATGCTTTCTTTGGCACCAAGTTTACCATGAAAAAGGGCAAAACTGTTCTCTCAACCTTCTTCCCTGAAAGATAGCCCAAAAGTACCCCCCAAACCTTGAAGGTGAAACGCTCATGCCAGGTATATAATGGCGACAGTTGGAGCAGAAACGTCTTGCCCACGACGGCATATCGAATACTATGCTACTTTGAACTCATGGCTACCAAATGTGAGGGTAAACGGATATGAGTGGAGGCTCCCTGGCGTTGGCGCGAGAGACGGCGAACGCGGATGCGTTCGACCTGGTGTTCAATGTCCACCATGACTACGTATACGGCCTGGCGCGTAACCTCTTAGGCAACGCGCAGGATGCAGAGGACGTGACCCAGGATGTCTTCCTGCGCGTCTACAAGGCTCTCCCCTCTTACCAGGCCGAGCGGGCGGGCATTCGCACCTGGTTGACCAGGCTGGCCGTCAACGCTTGTCAGACCCACAGGCGACGCAACTTTCTGCGCTCGCTATTCAGCCGCGTTCCCCACGACGGTGAGGAACCTCCCGACCAGGTGGACCTCTCAACGTGGGGCGCACCCGAAGCGCACGTCGTACAGAAAGAGTTGCGCCAGGCCGTAAAGCGCGTGCTAGCGCAACTGAAACTTGAGCACCGCACGGTAGTGGTCCTGCATTACTACCTCGACCTCTCCTGCCAGGAGATAGCCCGCATACTGGAATGTCCAGAGGGGACCGTGTACTCACGCCTACATTACGCCCGGCGTGTGGTGCAGGCCCAGTTGGAGCGTCAGAGCCTCAAACCGAACAGCGAGGTGGAACTATGAAAATAGGTTGCAACCAGATAGATAAGCTCAAGGAAGCCTACGTGGATGGCACCCTCCAAGCCGAAACCGAAGCGGCCATCTGGGCGCATGCCACGGAATGCCACGCTTGTACGCAGAGGCTTGAGACGGCCCGGAAGGTGCAAGCCGGTATGGGCGGCGCGGTCAAGGGTCTATTTGGCCGCCCGGTGCTTCCCCTGGAGAAAGCATCAAGCCTGTACGGGCGCATCACCAGCCGAACAGCTACACGCTTCGTCAAGGCGGGGCGCTCTGTGCTGGCCGCGCCGGTGTTGATGTTGGCAGCGATGGTTGTTATTACGCTGGTCGTCGCGCAACTGGGGCTGCTGGACAAATTCTCGGAGAAGCAAGAGCCTACAGCACCCCTGCCCGATGTAGCCGTACCCCTAGTCAACCCCGAACGAGTAGATGTTGCGCCGACGGCGACCAGCAGTCTGAACCAGAAGTCACGCACCTTTCCCAACCCTGTGCTGACCTCTGAGCCTAGCCGCACGCCGGAACATACCCACGTACCCGAAGCCACAAGAACGAGAGAAGCCACTCACGTAGTCGAGCCTACGCACACACACGCGCCGGAAGCGACTCGCACACGCAAGCCCGAACCGACCCGCACGCATATACCGGAAGCGACCCGCACCCATGTGCCTGAGTCTACCAGAACAAGGGAAGCGACGCACGCGCCTGAGCCTACACGTACCTTCACTCCAACCCGAATACCCGAAGCTACCAGAACGAGAGAAGCCACCCGGACACCAGAACCTACTCGCACGCATGAGGCTACTCATGCACCTGAACCTACTCGCACGCACGCGCCCACGCACATGCCTGAGCCTACACGTACCCGCACTCCAACTCACATGCCCGAAGCCACGCGTACCCGTGAAGCAACACGCACATCAGAACCCACTCACGTGCCGGAGGCCACCCGCACATTCACTCCGACACGTATCCCTGAACCGACACGTACACGCGAGGCTACCCGAACGCCTGAGTCGACCCACGTTCCTGAGCCTACACGCACATTCACTCCAACTCGCATACCCGAACCCACTCATGTGCCGGAGGCCACTCGTACACCAGAACCGACCCATGCGCCTGAGCCTACGCGTACACGCGAAGCTACCAGGACACCTGAACCGACCCATGCGCCTGAGGCTACGCGGACGCCTGAGCCAACCCGCACGCGCGAGCCTACGCACATGCCTGAACCGACGCGCACACCTACTCGTATACCCGAAGGCACACACGCACCAACATCAACGCATGTACCAGAACCCACCAATACGCCTAGGCCGTAAACGGGCAAGAGCGCATCAGGACCTATACCAAGCAATTTAGCTTGAAAAAGCATCAAAAATGAGGTTTCGGATACGCCGAAACCTCATTTTTGATGCTTTTTCAAGTCCCCCACCCCATTGAGGTAGGGGTGGGGTTTGATACTCAGCCTTACATGACGTGCACTCTCTTGGTGTGGTAGCCTGTCGCGCCGTCGGGGTAGGTACCTTGCTCTCTGGCGGTCTGTACCTCGCCTTTACCGTCGGTGGCTCTCACTTTGATGTCGTACGTGCCCGACTTGGGGTTCCAGGGGAAGGTCCACTGCACCCAGGCGAACTCGCTGAGGGGAGTCCGGAGGCGCGCATCGGTCCACGTCTGGCCGCCGTCCGTGCTGACCTCTACCCTCTGTATCCTTCGGTCACCCGCGAAGGCTACCCCGCTTATGTAGACCGGCTTCGCTTCGATATTGTCTTTGTCGGGGAAGTCAATGCGTGACATGGTCATATAGGGCGCGGTGTCGCTCCACCCCTGGCTCTCCCAGTAGCCCTTGTAGTCGTAGTTGGCAAGCTCCACCTCAGTGATCCACTTGCAGTTCTTCATACCGTAGATGCCGGGCACCAGCAGGCGGGCCGGGTAGCCGTGCTTTAGGGTGAGGGGTGCGCCGTTCATCTCGTACACTAGCACGCATTGGTTCTCCAGAGCAGCTGTTAAGGGGAAGCTGTCGGTGTATCCATCCGCGCCTCGCACGATTATCTCGGTGGCCTCATTCCTGGGCTTCGCCTTCTTCACCATCTCTCCGAAATCTACGCCTTTCCATTTAGCGTTGCCTATCAACGAGCCGCCTATAGGGTTGCTGATGCATGCCAGCGTCTCTATGCGGTCCATCGGCTGCATCGCCGTGAGTTCCTTGAGGGTGATCGAGTAGGGGTTATCAACCAGCCCCTTGAAAGTCAGGCTCCATGCAGCGCCGTCTACCGTGGGGTCTACGTAGTTCTTGGTGGTGATGTAGAAGCTCTCGGTGGGGGTGATGTCGGGCACGAGCAGCGCTTTCACCCCGGTGAACTCCTGGCCGGGGACAGGAGTGGGCTGGTTGGCAACCGCCGTCGCGCCCGGCTGGGGCGTTGGGTTGGCTCCGAGATCGGTCTCCACCAGCGCGGCCTTCTGGGGACCTTTCAGTATCGCCGTAAGAACGCCCCACAGCGCTCCCCCACCTACCACCGCCAGGGTCCCGCCGCCAAGCACCCTCATCAGGCTGCGTCTCTGCTGGTCTGGCCCCTCAACCACCCCAACTGCCACCGGACCTTCGGTTTCGACTGTTCTAGGCCAGCGCAACAGCTTCGCCAAAGTAAGCCCGAAGACGATGGAGAGGAGGAACATATTCAGCGCCACCGGAATACCGAACGGAGCGAGGGTTGAGCCCCATATCGTCCGCGAAATCTCCTGCGGTGCTGTTGCCTGGAGAGCATTGGAGCCGAAAAAGCCGTGGCCGAACAAGGGCAATACGATAACGTTAAGCCCGGCACCGACTATCAACCCATAAAGCAGGCCGCTGAGCCAGCGATTGGCCCCCATATTGCGCCACGCAGGCCAGAGCTTCGTGAACGCAAACCCCAATAGCCCTCCGAGCAGCAGCGTACCTTCCAGGATCAACACGAGCAGTAATGCTTTACCGCCCTCTTGAAACAAGCCGATAAAGAATGACTCTATTTGGCCGCCGGCTAGATTGGTGAGCTTCTCCTCCACCAGCTCAGGGATGGAGATGGTATTCGTCGTGAAGCGTAGCACAGCCATGACGAGAATCATGACGAGCGCGGCTCCAACGCCGGCCCCAAAGCCACCACGAAGGGTAGCTAACCTGCTCTTCTCCGGCATTGGCAGGTTCTCAGACCTCTCGAAGCTTTCGGGTATCTCCTGCCTCTCCGGCCTCTCAGGCATCTCAGGGTCTTCTACTTTCCCAGGCATCTCTATAGTTTCCATAGCTACCTCCCGGCCTCCAGCGCCAGGCCAATCGCGGCGCGAATCAGGCTTGCTGGGTGAAAATCATTCCTATACACTTTCTTATATATCAAACATACGTCTTTGTCCACGATATGGACGTGTAGTAGGGTCAAATGTAAGAAAGATGTAATGGTTGGCGGTGGGTATGGATTGAAGCTAAATGCACATTGACGCGGTAATAGATTGTAGGGGCGACCTTCGTGATCGCCCAATGCCCATCAAGCTAAACCTTGATACGTCTATAACCACAAGAATGGGTAGGCATTTTTCTTTTTCTGTCGATTTTCGGCCTTTGCAGGGCCGAAAATCGACAGAAAAAGGAATGAAAGGTTGGCGGGGCGTGCTGAATGCGCGGTACGCAATGTGCTTACTAAGTACTTATGCCTCACTTCGAAGCATTTAGCTTATCTGGTACAATTAGATACGCTCGGCGCAGGGCGTACCTATCTCGGCACAAGTAAATGCCCGGCACCCCACTCGACCCAATGCACTAACTCCAGGAAGGAGAATGAACCTTGAAGACCCCTAGACCTCTTTTCATTCGCTGGCTCAGCGTTTTAGCGTTGCTTGCCTTTGGTGCGCTGGCTATGACTATCACCCCGGCGTTGGGCTCTGCCCCTCTTGCGCCGGAGGACGGTACTGAGAACCTCCCGGCGGGCGCTACTATCGAAACTCTGCTGCCCGGGATGGTCAACCCTATAGCTATGGTCTTCGACCCCGCGGGACGCCTCTTCTACACTGAAAAGACTACAGGCAACGTGCGCCTCTATGCGAGCGGCGTGCTACAGGCTACCCCCGTCATCAATTTCGCCGTAGATTCCAGTGGTGAGCAGGGCCTCCTCGGCATTACCCTTGACCCCGACTTCAACACCAACCACCTCGTCTATGTCTATTACACATGCCAGGCGGGGAGTGCAGGGTGTCCAACCAAAGAGAACCGGGTAGTTCGCTTCGTTGAGAGTGGCGGCATTGGCTCCAGCCCTACCACCATATTCTTCTCGCCCAACAGCACCGGCTCAACCAACCATAACGGCGGCAACATCCACTTCGGCCAGGATGGCAAGCTCTATATAAGCATCGGAGAGGACGCCACTCCCTCTTACTCCCAGGACGTGACCGAGAAGCGAGGGAAGATACATCGTATAAATGGCGACGGCAGCATCCCCTCCCCCAACCCTACCTTCACCCAGACGGGCGCGCTACCATCTCTCTTCGCTATGGGCTTGCGTAACAGCTTCGATTTCGATGTTGACCCCTATACGGCCCTCAGCCCCTACCCTCGCATCTTCGCCAGCGAGAATGGCCCCGGCTGCGACGACGAGATGAACCGCATCGAGGCTACATACAATTACGGTTGGCGCAACAGCTACCCATGCGACGATGCTAACCCAAGCCCCACCTACAACACTATCAGTCCCCTCTGGTACATTCCCAACGGACTATGCTGCGAGGCCCCTACGGGCATAGAGGTCTACACAGGCAACCAGATACCGCAGTGGACCAGCCACATATTCATGGCTACGTACAACAACCAGGCCATGCGCCACATGTATCCAAGTGGGGATAGGCTGACTCTAACTACAACCAACATCATAAATGGTGTAACTGTAGGTACGGACATAGAGACCGGCCCGGATGGCGCGCTCTGGTATATCCAGGGCGGCGGCTATACGACAGGTATCCTCAAGCGCATCGTCTGCTCCACTTGTGGCGGTGCCACACCAACCGCTACCAGCGTACAGCCATCCAGCACCGCTACACGCACGGCCACGCCAGTCCCACCCAGCAATACGCCCCTCCCACCGACCAGCACCGCCACGCGCACGAATACTCCTTTGATACCCACCAACACTGTTGTACTCCCTTCGGCCACGCGTACTTCAACGCCTACAGGCACGTTTATTCCACCGAGTAACACACCCGTCGTGCCGACCAATACGACCGTGCCACCAACCGCCACTCGGACACCACAGCCGTCAAACACTCCGGGCGGGCCTACCAACACTCCAATACCCACGAGCACGACGCAACCCAGCAGCACGACTGCTCCCACAAGCACGACGCAACCTAGCGGCACGACCGCTCCCACGACCACAGCCACAGCCACCGTGACCGCTTGCACTATAGAGTTCACGGACGTGCCGCGTGAGAATGTCTTCTATTCGTATGTACGCTGCCTGGCGTGTAGAGGCATCTTGAGTGGCTACCTGTGCGGTGGGGAAGGCGAGCCTTGCGACCAGGACAACAACCCATACTTCCGCCCAGGCAATAACATCACGAGGGGCCAGATAGCCAAGGTTGTCTCCAATGCAGCGGGCCTTACCGAAGACCCGGGCGAGCCAATCTACGCCGACGTGCAGTCAGGCCACCCCTTCTACGCCTGGATCAACAGGCTCACCATGAGAGGGTACATGAGTGGTTATCCATGCGGCGGGGAAGGAGAGCCATGTAATGGCCTGAACCAGCCGTACTTCCGCCCCTTCAACAACGTTACCAGGGGGCAGCTCTCAAAGATAACGTCGAACGCGGCTAACTATATCGACACACCTGTAGGGCAGATGTTCGAGGACGTACCACCCGCTCACCCCTTCTATATATGGGTACAGAGGTTAGCCACCCGAGGGATAATAGGCGGCTACTCGTGCGGTACGCATCCAAGCGAGCCATGTAATCCACCAGACAACAGGCCATACTTCCGGCCAGGTGCAGATGTAACGAGAGGCCAGGCATCGAAGATAGTCGCCAGCACCTTCAGAGGTAGTTGCCCGCAACCCCCCGTCGAGACGTCTAACGTCGAAATCGAGTTCTTCGACTACCACCCCGCGAACCTGGTTGTGCCCCTGGGCACCACTGTGCGCTGGTTCAATTACGACCTGGACTATCATACCGTCACGAGCGGCCCTCCCGGCCAGTTCGACGGCGAATTCGACAGTGGCAATATCCAGCAGTTCGACTCGTGGTCCTTCACCTTCGATACGCCAGGAACCTACGCATACTACTGCCGCCCGCACGCGTATATGATAGGCACCATCACCGTGACAGGTTCTACGAGGCCGTAACGGGACCTCAGTAGGGACGTGCCAGGCCAACCTTTCATTTCTTTATCTATCAATTTTCGGCCCTTACAGGGCCGAAAATTGATAGATAAAGGAAAATACCTACCCTTCTGCTATGTGCTATAATAGAATACGATCTCCAGGTGGAGAGCATGAGGTTCTATGCAGATGCTCCAGCCTTTACTAAGGCGCTACCGGACGCTATTCACTCTGCTTGCCTTCGCGTTTATGGCCCTGGCTGTAGCAGCTATTACCTCCGTGTCAGGCGCGGCTACTCCCCTCCGCACTGTACCTGACGAGGGCATCGAGTCTTTGCCTCCGGGCACCTCCATCGAGACTATACTGCCTAACCTTACGGGGAGGCCTGTCGCTATGGCTTTCGACCCTGAGGGTAGGCTCTTCTACACTGAAAAGATGTCAGGCAATGTGCGGCTGTACGCCAACGGCACCTTGCAAGCCAGCCCTGTAATCAACTTCCCGGCGCAGTCAGGCAATTTCGATGAGCGCGGCCTGCTAGGTATCGCCATTGACCCCGATTTCGCTACCAACCACTATATCTACGTCTACTGGTCCTGTGGCTCAGCCGGGGGTTGCGACCCGTTCGAGAACAGGCTATCGCGCTTCGAAGAGCAAGATGGGGCCGGTTCCAATCCCGTAGTCATCTGGTCTGCGCCAGACAGCGCCGCTTCCTCCATCCATAATGGCGGCAACATCCACTTTGGGCCGGACGGCAAGCTCTACATAACTATAGGGGACGATGGCGACGTCCCGGCCAATGCTCAGAACGTCGCCGTCAAGAACGGCAAGATACACCGCATCAACTCCGACGGCAGTCCTGCTCCTGGCAATCCGGTTTTCAGCCAGCCCGGGGCACTACCTTCGCTCTTCGCGATGGGCCTGCGCAACAGCTGGGACTTTGTCATAGACCCGCTGACCCTTCCATATCCACATTACAGGCTCTTCGCGAGCGAGAATGGCCCCAGCTGCGATGATGAAATGAACCGCATCGAAGGGGGGTATAACTACGGCTGGCGCAATTTATATCCCTGTGACGACCCGAATCCTAATCAGATTTATAACACTATCAAGCCGTTGTGGTACTTGCCCAGGGGATATTGCTGTGATGCGCCGACCGGCATTACTGTCTACACGGGCTATCAAATACCGGAGTGGACCAATGACCTCTTTATGGCTTCCCATAACTATGGTAAGCTGCGCCACTTTTATCTGAATGCGGAACGCACACTCGTAACGCGGGTCAATACTGTCTCAGGTGTAACCGCTATGGGAGACATCGAGACTGGGCCTGACGGCTCTTTCTGGTATTTCCAGGAAAGCCCCTGGTATAGTCAGTCGAGCCTCAAACGCATTGTTGGCCCCGGTAAAAGTGGTGCCCCTACCGCTACAAGCGTACAGCCCGCCACTGTCACCCCTACCTCGACGCCTACCTGCCCAATCCAATTTACCGACGTACCCTCGAACCACACTTTTTATGCATACGTGCGCTGCCTGGCTTGCAGGGACATACTGAGCGGCTATCTGTGCGGTAGGGAAGGTGAGCCTTGTGATGGAGAGAATAACCCCTATTTCCGGCCCGGCTATAACATCACCAGGGGGCAGATAGCTAAGGTAGTGGCGAACGCCGCTAGCCTTACTGAAGACCCAGGCGAGCCAATCTACGCCGATGTACCGTCCGGCCATCCATTCTACGCGTGGATCAACAGGCTCACCCTACGTGGGTACATGAGTGGTTATCCATGTGGTGGAGAAGGTGAGCCATGTAACGGCTTGAACCAGCCGTACTTCCGCCCCTTCAACAACGTTACCAGAGGACAGCTCTCGAAGATAACCTCAAATGCCGCCAACTACAGCGACACACCCGTAGGGCAGTTATTCGAGGACGTGCCACCCGCTCACCCCTTCTATATATGGATACAGCGGTTAGCCACACGGGGCATAATAGGCGGTTACGCATGTGAGAGCGACCCAAACGAGCCATGTAATCCACCAGACAACAGGCCATACTTCCGCCCAGGGGCTGACATAACGAGAGGCCAGGCATCTAAGATTGTCGCCAATACTTTCCCGGGCGGCTGCCTGCTCCCTGCCAGGTCGGTACAAAGTGGGTACGATCACGGTCCCCCATAGCCTATAGAAGAGCGGACCTTGCTGATTATGAGAAAAGTGGGTGTTGTATGGCAACACCCACTTTTCTCATAATCAGCACTTTTCTACGAAGAAGTTGCGGACATGGTTCCTTCCTGCTCGCGGCGCAAGAGCGTCTCCTTGCGCCAGGCACCCCAGCGGTAGCCTCCGATGCCCCCGTCGGATCGCACAACCCGGTGGCAAGGCACCACGAGTGCGACCGGATTTGTGGCGCAAGCCTGGGCAACCGCACGTGTGGCCTTCGGATCGCCTATCGCCTGGGCGACCTGGGCGTAGGAGCGGGTGGTGCCGTATGGTATGGAGCGCAGAGCCTCCCAGACCCGTCTCTGGAAGATGGTGGCGCGCACGTCCACCGGCAGGTCAAGCTGTGGCTCCTTCCCCTCGATGTGGCGCAGAATAGCAGCTACCCAATCTCCTAGCACCGCGTCGTCTCGACTGATCTGGGCGGCGGGGAACTCTCGTGCCAGTCTCTCTTGCAGGGCGTCACCCGCGTCCCCCAGGCTGACGGAGCAGATACCCTTCTCCGTGGCGGCGACCATGAGCGTACCCAGCGTGCATGGCACGACAGTGTAAGCGATCCTCGTTTGCGCCCCGCCCCGGCGGTATTCGGTAGGCGTCATACCCAGCTGCCCCGGAGCGGTCTCGTATAGGCGGCTGCTGGAGCCATACCCGGCCTCGTAAACGGCGTTAGTCACGTTATCTCCCTCCTTGAGCCTCGCCTTTAGCTGTCCCATGCGTAGGGACTCGGCATACTGGCGCGGCGTTATGCCAGTCGCCTGCTTGAACACCCTTTGCAGGTGGAATGGGCTGAGGCCTACATGCTCTCCCAACGCTGCGAGGGTGATTGGCTTCTCTCCAGTGTGGTTCTCTTCTATATAGTCGCAGATGAGCCTGACGACCTCCGCATTAGGATCATCCGCTTTGCCTTTGGGCTGGCAGCGCTTGCACGGGCGAAATCCGTTCGCCTCTGCGGCTTCCGGTGCCTCGAAGAAGGTAACGTGCTCCCGCTTCGGTCGCCTGGAAGGGCAAGAAGGCTTGCAGTATATCTCTGTGGAGCTTACCGCGTACACAAATTCCCCGTCAAAACGTGCGTCCCTCGACAGGACAGCTTCCCAGCGTATTGCATCGCCCTCAAGTGCGTTGCCCATATATAGTGTATCCCTGAATATAGTTTGTTCCGCAATCATAGCATTATCTCCTCCACTCTCATAATAGCCTATAGGCCGGGTGGGGTCTATCCGATTCTTGCGGTTCAAAATGGTGTCGTAGGAATCAAAGAAGCCCTTGCGGGCTTCAGTAGGGTGGGTATGACAGGGCTCGAACCTGTGACCTCACGGATGTGAACCGTGCGCTCTGACCAACTGAGCTACACACCCTTATGGAGAATATTATAACACCGAGCCTTCGCTATTTGCAAGATAGGGAAGGCTTGGTGAAGAAAGTGTCTCAGTCCCATCCAATGGACTTCAACGTTGGAAAGCCCCCTCTTGAGGGTTACAGTTGGGGAAGAAGCTGTTAGCCGTTATCTTCGATAGCTGCCCCCGCGTCGCATCGAGAGTTGGGCGGAAGTAGGGGCGGTTATCGGGTGGCAAGCAATCTTCTCCTGGCCCGCCGCATGGATAGCCTCCCATGACGCCGTGGATCGCCAATCGTTGCACCCAATCGTAGAATGCGCTGCCGGGCGGCACATCCTCGAACCTTTGCTCGCCAGGAGGGTCGTTGAAGCTCGCCGCATTGGCAACGATCTTGGAGATTTGCCCCCGCGTAGCGTTGGCGTTCGGGCGGAAGTATGGCCTGTTGAGGGGTGGCACGCATGGCTCGCTCTCGCCGCCGCATGGATACCCACCTATATGACCCTGGTTAGCCAGGCGCTGTACCCAGTCGTAAAAGGTGCTGCCTGGCACGACATCTTCGAATAGCTGCTCGCCAGGCGGGTCGCTGAACCCGGCGGCGTTAGATATGATCTTTGATAGCTGCCCCCTGGTTACGGGGTTGCCGGGCCGAAAGGTGCCATCGTCGTAGCCGCCAATTATGCCCTGGCATACGAGGCACCGAATGTAAGGGTGAAAAGTATTATCTGGGGGTACGTCAGAGAAGTTGCTCAGGCAGGTGGCATGCCACATTCCGAAGAAACCGGACGATTTCTCACCCGCTTCTGTGAAAGATCCACCTACGTATACCTTATCGCTATCTACTCCTAGACTGAATACTTTGTTGGTAAGCCCACCACCTAGAAGTCCACTACCCAGCGGGTACCATTGTCCTCCATTCCACCTGGCTATAGCATTAGCAGAGATATCTCCTGCCGTGTCGAAGGAGCCACCAGCATACAAGTCGTTACCTATGATAGTCAGTGTATCGACACTCCCATTTACACCACTACCCAGCGCACTCCATTCAGTACCATTCCAGCGGGCGATATTGTTTGCGCTCACGCCACTGGTCATTGTGAAGTAGCCGCCCGCATACACATCTTCTCCAGCGATAGCTATACTGTAAACGCCTCCATTGGCTCCCTTACCTAAAGGGGACCACTCGTAGCCATCCCACACAGCTATGTTGTTCACGATTGTACTGCCTGCTGTGTCGAAGCGGCCCCCGGCGTATACATAAGGTCCGCTCAGGGCTATGTCGTATACAAAATCACCCCCACTCCAGCTCCCTAACCCACTGCCTAGCGCAGACCATGTGCTGCCATCCCATCTAGCTATATGACGAACATTTACGTTCCCGGACCATCCAAAATGGCCTCCTGCGTAAACATAGTTGTCGTTAGCTACTACTCCCCATACCCTGTAGTCCAACCCATCCCCAAGAGCTGACCACTCGTTCCCTGACCAACGAGCTATGTTCATTGCGGGAATCCCACCTGCCGAAGAAAAGTAGCCCGCAGCGTACAAGTTATCACCATGAACGGCAATGTCATAGACAGCATCACTCGACGATGTGCCCCCAATTCCGCTACCAAGCGCCGACCATTCGTTGCCATCCCACCTGGCGATGTTATTCACTTGAATACCACCTGCGGTCCTGAATCTCCCGCCCACGTATACGTCGCTCCCGTTTACCGCTACAGTAGAGATAAATCCGCTCAGGCCCTTGCTTGTGGCGCTCCCAAGGAGGGACCACTGGGACCCATCCCACATGGCGATTCTGTGTGCAACCAGGCTGTCATTGCCTGCGATGAGGAAATAACCTCCCACGTACAGACTGCCACCTATTGCGCCTGAAGCTTCGATCCGCCTATCTACGCCGCCACTCACTTCTGACCACAGAGCACCATCCCACTTGGCGATATATTTCGCGCTTACGTCGCCCGCTTGTGTAAATTCTCCACCTGCATATACGTCAGAGCCAATGAGTGTTATCGTATGAACAGGGTTATTTGTCCCTAGTCCCAGAGCGAACCACTGCGACCCATCCCACCTGGCAATATTGTTCGCCTGTATAGCACCCGCCTGACTAAAGAAGCCACCCACGTAGAGATCGTTACCGGCAACTGCTAATGCCAAGACGCTACCGCCAATTCCACTACCTAGCGTAAGCCAATTAGTGCCGTCCCACAACGCTATATGGGCTACGTAAACCCCACCGGCCATCAGGAAGCCACCTGCTACATATAGTCCGGCAGCGTTCTCAGCCAAAGCGTACACAGTGCCATCTGTTCCGCTACCGAGGGGTTGCCACTCGTTGCCATTCCATAACCCTATATGATTCGCACTCTTCCCCCCCGCCAAAGTGAACTCACCGCCCGCATATACACCATCTGTGCCGATAGCTATTGAGCGAACAGTGTCGTCCATTCCGCTCCCGAGGGGAGACCACTGAACACCATCCCATTTTGCGATTCGGTTCGCGCTCACACCTCCCGCTGCCGTAAAAGAACCACCCGCGTATACGTCAGTACCACTGACAGCTATGGCATACACATAGTGATCCAAGCCGGTGCCCAGGTTGTGCCAAAGGCTACCGTCCCATCTTGCGATATAGTTTGCGGCAGTATCACTTGTGCCGCTGAACTCCCCACCGACGTAAACGTCACCTCCAAATATTGCTATGGCATGTACAGTGAAGCTTACTCCTCGCAGCCCAAATCTATCATCCCAGTTGTCGTCTCCGTGGGCTGGCGATGCCTGAGCAGCTTGAGCTCCGTTGGCCTTAGTGAAGCGAGGCTCTCCACCCTCCCCCTCCATCATCTCCCACCCAGTTGGGTCGAGGCTGCCCTTGAAGCTCGCGTTGAGGTTGAGTGTGCCATCCGCGTTCAGCACGCTCTCCAGAGGGGTCCCGTGCTGTACAGCTTCTTTCTCTATTTCTTGCGCCGCTACACTCTGGACCTGCGTGGGGGCATGTTGTGTTACACCTGCATAATAAGTGCTGCTGGTGAGCAGCAAAGCCAGCGTGAATAAGACTTTGCATATATTCATTTGTCAGGCTCCTCCTAGTAAAGCGCGTGCTATCAAACATCAGACCCTGTGGTGTAGCAATTGTACCACCATTTCCACAATTTGCTACATCCCCTCTCAGCAACGTATAATTGATTCAGAGGCACTCTAACAGATGATATTCGCTACTACCATTCTCGCGGTGCGGCGCGGCGACACGGTGGCTTTGGCCGGAGACGGCCAGGTGACTGTAGGAGACGTTGTGATGAAGCACTCGGCCCGCAAGATACGCAAGCTCTACAAAGAGCGCGTGCTGGCCGGGTTCGCCGGGGCCGTAGCTGATGCCCTTACCCTCTTCGACAAGTTCGAGACCCAGCTTGAGCGCAACAAAGGCAACCTCCGCAAGTCCGCCGTTGAGCTTACGAAAGAGTGGCGCACCGACCGCTACCTGCGCCGGCTGGAAGCTCAGCTAATCGTCGCAGACCCTTCCCAGATTCTCGTGCTGTCGGGCGACGGCGAGGTGATAGAGCCTGACGATGGGATTGGCGCGAGTGCCGCCGCCATCGGAAGCGGAGGCTCGTACGCCATCGCTGCCGCCCGTGCCCTTATGCAGCACACGGAGATGTCCGCTGAGGATATAACGCAATCTGCTATGCGGATAGCGGGCGAACTCGATCTCTACACTAACACCAATATCGTTTTCTACACTCTAGACGCAATCAAACCTGAGTAGCTTTCAGCCCTCAGTCGTCAGCTTTCAGAAAATAGCAAGCTGATAACTGAAGGGTGGCAGCTAAAAGAGGAATACTATGCAAGACCTCACACCCCGCCAGATAGTGGCGGAGCTTGATAAGTTTATAGTTGGGCAGGACGCCGCCAAGCGTGCGGTGGCCGTAGCCCTACGTAATCGCGTCCGCCGCCAGCTCGTGGCGGAGGGGATGCGCGATGAAATCACCCCCAAGAATATCATGCTGATCGGCCCCACGGGCGTCGGCAAGACCGAAATCGCCCGCCGTGTCGCCAAATTGATAGACGCCCCATTCCTCAAAGTAGAGGCTACCAAGTTCACGGAGGTAGGCTACGTCGGGCGCGACGTGGAGTCGATCGTGCGCGACCTCGCCGAGGCAGCTTTCAGCATGGAGCAGGACCAGCGCATGGCCGAGGTGCGCCAGCGCGCCGAGTCGGTCGCTACCGAGCGGATAATCAATTATTTGATGGAGCAGCGCGACGACCTGCGCGTGGGCAAGCGCCAGGCCCGTGCCAAAGTGCAGATGCAGGCGCAGGGTGGCGGCGGCCACGACGTGGCCCTACCGTCTGAAGGCGCTCAGCCTGCCACAGCGATTGCTGTCGCTGCCGACAGCGACAGCCGCCCGAAGGTTTCGGAGCGCGCATTGAAGCAGCAGCGCACTAAGATTACGCGCCTCCTTGCCGAGCACAAGCTGGACGAAGAGCAGATTGACATAGACTGGAGCGACGACAATAACCTGGGCGACGACCTGGGAGGCGTGCTCGAATTCACCCCTGGCATGTCGCCGGAGGAGATGACCGACTCCTTCGCCGAGTTCATGGACGGCTACCGCTCGATGCAATCGAGCCTCAACAGCTTTGGGCGCAAGCGGGTGCGGCGCGTATCGGTGCGCGAAGCGAGGCGCATACTCACCGACGAGGAGGCCCACAAGCTCATCGACATGGATACCATCGTAGAGAATGCTGTGCGCCGGGCCGAGCATACGGGCGTGGTCTTCATTGACGAGATAGACAAGATCGCAGGTCCCGCCATAGACACGGGTCCCGACGTGTCGGGCGAGGGCGTGCAGCGCGACCTCCTCCCCATCGTGGAGGGGACGACTGTACATACCCGCTACGGTCCGGTCAAGACCGACCACGTGCTGTTCATCGCGGCGGGGGCCTTCCACAACGCCAAGCCCGCCGACCTCCTGCCGGAGCTACAGGGGCGCTTCCCTCTCCGCGTGGAGCTGGGTAGCCTGGAGGAAAAGGACCTCGCCACAATCCTGGTCGAGCCAGAGAACTCCCTTACGCGCCAGTACGTGGCCCTCATGGAGACCGAAGGGGTAGAGCTCAAGTTCACTGACGACGGCCTAGCGCGCATAGCGTCGGTAGCCGCCGGCCTGAACGAGCGCCTGGAGGACATCGGCGCTCGCCGCCTCCACACTATCATGGAGCAGGTGCTGGAAGACCTCTCTTTCCGCGCCGACGAGGAGAAGGGCAAGACGGTGGAGATAGATGCCGCGTTCGTGGACGAGCGAGTGAAGTCCCTGGCGAAAGACGAGGACTTGAGCAGGTTCATCCTTTAACAAGGAAAAAGGACAAGGGATAAAGGATAAATTATGGGAGTAACTTTATCCTTTATCCCTTGTCTCTCAATTTGACATCCCCCACCCCCATCCCTTATACTCCTTCCCAGCAAACAACCCTCAACCCCTAGCGGCTAGTGATTGGAGTTATGCACATGCGCCTTGACGTGCGGAAGGTTCGCGCAAAGAGATTCGATACGCATTCTCCATCCCCGCAATTTATAGCTATTTTCATCCTTTCCACCGGACGTTAATCGTCCGGTATTTTTTTGCGCGCGATTGGCAATCGAAGTTTGGACTTTGGACCTTAGACCCTGGACTTGAGATAGGAGGAGGCAAAAACAATGCTACAGGCAAAGCACTACACCAACGATAAAGAGAGAGAAGTAGAGGAGACGACAAACCTGCACCGTATGCGGTACGCCCCACCCCTCATCGCGGGGAGCTTCACGGGCAAGCATATCATCAGCGTGGACCAGTTTGACCGGCCCGACCTCGACCTCCTCTTCGACGCGACCACCTCTATCCGCAAACGCGTCCGCCAGCACGACCGGGGACTGACCGAGCTGTGCGCTGGCAAGGTGATGGCCTCTCTCTTCTTTGAGGCGAGCACGCGCACCGATCTCTCATTCCAGGCCGCGATGCGCCGCCTGGGGGGTGATGTGATAGCGGCCAGTAACGGCGTGCAGTTCTCCTCCGTCTACAAGGGAGAGAACCTGGCCGACACTGTGCGCGCCGCCGGGTGCTACACCGACGTGATCGTCATGCGACACCCGCAGGTTGGCTCCTCTTATGAAGCGGCGCACTACCTGGACCGCCTTAACGCTCGACTGGAGCAGCCTTCCGTGATTATCAGCGGCGGCGACGGCATAGGCGAGCACCCAACGCAAGCCCTCCTCGACCTCTACACCATCCTCGACCGCAAGGGGGGCCTCGACGGCCTCACTATCACCCTCGTAGGCGACCTCCTTCATGGGCGCACGGTGCACTCCCTCGCCAAGCTGGTAGGGTGCTACGGGGCTAAAGACGTGAAGGTGTGCCTGGTCTCTCCCTCTGCATTGGAGATGCCCGCCTCGATAGTGGAGCTACTGCAAGAGAGTGGCATTTCCGTATATGCAACTACCCAGCTCATGGAAGTGCTACCTGAAAGCGACGTCATTTACTGGACGCGAGTACAGGAAGAGCGATTCCGCAACCCCGCCGATTACGAGGCGATCAAGGACGACTTCGTGATGACGCCACACCTGCTCCAGCAAGTGCCTGCAGCCTCAATCGTCATGCACCCCCTCCCCCGCAAGCACGAAATGGGCACCCCCGCCGACCACGACATCATAGACGAGGACCCCCGCGCCGTCTACTTCGAGCAGATGGAGAACGGCATGTTCGTCCGCATGGCGCTGCTGGCGAAGGTGCTCCGGGGAATTCATGTCTAGTGCGGAGTGCGGAACTGAAACGTGATGCGTGATGCGTGATTACTTTGGACTATAGACTTTGAATTCATTCCGCACTCCGCACTCCGCATTCCGCATTCCAGCGATGGTGGACCCCCACGTTCACCTGCGCGACCTCGACTGGCGGCACAAGGCTACATTCAGGAGCGAAACTGAAGCGGCTATCGCGGGGGGATATTGGGCCGTGCTGGATATGCCTAACACCCCGCCTGCGACCATCAGCCCAGCCGCGCTCGACACCAAGCTGGAAGCAATAGCTAGCCAGGCGGTGTGCGATTGGGGTCTGTATTACGGAGCTTCAAGTAGCGACAACAGCGCGGATTATCCGCACGTAGAATCTAAGGTGTGCGGGCTGAAAATCTACAACAACCCTACCACCGGCGACCTGTGGATAGACGATCAGGCCATTCGTGAGGTCCATTTCAGGGAGTGGCCTGGCAATAAGCCGATAGCCGTACACGCCGAGGGGGATACCGTGCGCGAAGTGTTGGAGTTGGTGCGTAAGTATCGCAAGCGCACGCACTTCTGCCACATCAGCATGGCAGTGGAGATGGAGATGCTCACGGCAGCTAAAGAGGCGGGGCTTCCGGTCACCATCGGGGTATGCCCGCACCACCTCTACCTGACTCGGGACGACGAAGGAAAACTGGGCGCGTTAGGACGTATGAAACCTCCCCTCCAGACTGCCGCCGATCGCGACGCTCTCTGGAAAGCTATCAGCATGGGTGTAGTCGATGTGATAGAATCGGACCATGCGCCTCACACTCTTGAGGAGAAGGCATCTGACAACCCACCACATGGCGTGCCGGGCCTGGAAACGACTTTGCCTCTCATGCTCCTCGCCGTCAAAGAGGGCCGCGTCGCCATTGAGCAGGTGGTCAAGCTAGTGGCTGACAACCCGCGACGAATCTGGGGGCTGACCTGGCCTCCCGATACGTATGCGCTCATAGATATGGAAGCGACCTACGTTATAGAGCGGTCTCGCCTCCACACCGCCTGTGGCTGGTCTCCCTTCGAGGGAATGCGCACAGGTGGCACCGTGCGCGAAACGTGGATACGTGGGCATAAGGTCTACGATGGCGAGCGCGTGCTTGTCGAGCCTGGGTGGGGCAGGAATCTGTTATGAGTCTGTTGATAAATCATTTATATTGTTTACTGGATGTATGATGAAAGTGTTAACTAAGCACAATCTTGATCTCGATGATCGTACGAAATTCTTGGCGCTGTACTGGGGTGCAGTTATGAAAACTCTTAAGAACACACCGAACATATACAAAGTACAAAAGATGGCACCTCGCAATCGTAATGCCGTAAGGCATAGGGGCTTTGGAGTTCTGGGATCTCCGCGACGGCTAACACCAAAGTTTACTCTAGTATTCTCTGCGATCTTGGGGTTGACCCTCCTTTGCTTGCTAATGTCTTATCTTCTTACCCTGCAAGGAGAATTATCGGCTGCACAAAAGCAACTTTTCGATGCGTGCACAGTCACTTGGCAGTTGGGGATGGGAGCTATCTTAGGGCTATTGGGCAGTGTAACCATTAGAGGCTAAATGATTCTGCCTCGCGCTTATAGTATCTATAGAGGTTTGCTTGCCGGAACTAAATAAAAGCCTATACGAGCGCATCGCGAAGCCCCTCATCTTCCGCCGCCCAGCGCAAAAGGCACACGAAGGTGCTATGCGTCTACTCTCCCGATGCGACAGGTCAGGCTTGCTTTGCGGGGCTTTGGGCCTGGTACGCCGCGCTATGATGCATGCTGAGCCGGTGGAGGTCGGAGGCGTATCCCTGCCATCTCCTTTGATGCTGGCTGCCGGTTTCGTGAAGGGACATGGTTTCGCTTCCGAGGAAGCCGCCATAGAAGCAGTGCGCTCAGGCGAAAACATCATCCCCGGCTGGCGTGCTATGCCGCACCTGGTGGGTCCGGTTGAGTTCGGCTCGTTCACCCGCTACCCGCGCATGGGCAACGAAGGCACCGTGATGTGGCGCGACCCCGCGACCCGCTCCCTCCAGAACCGCGTTGGCCTGCGCAATCCAGGCGCAGAAGCCGCCGCGGCCTTCCTGGCGCGCCACCGCAAGCACCTGCCCAAATGCTTCGGCATCAACATAGCGGTCAGCCCGGGCCAAAACGACCCGGATATAGCCAGGCGTGAGGTGCTGGAAGCGATAGAGGCCTTCAATCGCCGCCAATTCTACCCCTCATGGTACACCCTCAACGTGAGCTGCCCCAACACCGAAGACGACCCCGGCGGCAGACAGACTGAGGCCGCCAGCCGTGACCTCTGTGCTTCTGTAGTGCAGCTACTTGATGCGACCGAAAAGTCTATTCCCCTCTGGGTCAAGCTAGGGCCGGACCTTGCGCCGGAGCAATACAGCGTGCTGGCTCAAGTGATGCACGAGGTTGGGGTCAAAGCGATAGTCGCCACCAACACCACACCCATGCCCATCCCCGCCTCAGAAGAAGATACCTCACGCATCACGCATCACGCATCACGCATCATGGCAGGCGTAGGAGGAGGCATCCTATACAGCAAGGCGCTCCCTGTAGTCACCCTCCTTGTCGAAGAGCAGCGCCGGCATAACTACAATTTCGACATCGTCGGTTGTGGCGGCGTGCTGGACGGCGCGAGCTACCGCGCTTACCGGGAGGCGGGCGCTCAGGCAGTGCAATACTGGTCGGCCCTCGTCTACAGGGGGCCTCTGGGCGCGGCAGTTATAGCGCATGAAGAAAGGTTACATGATGGAGCAGATAGAGCGCGAAGTCGCGGAGGCATTGCTCGCGATAGGCGCGGTAGGGTTCGCGCCGCACGCGCCCGTCACCTTTAAGTCGGGCATCATCTCCCCGGTGTACGTTGACAACCGTACACTCCCATATCATCCCCCGCAGTGGCATCGCGTAATAGAAGGCTTCCGCGACCTGATCGAACGCGAGTCGCTTGAGTTCGATATTATAGGAGGTATAGCGGTGGGCGGTGTGCCCCACAGCGCGGCCCTCGCCTACACCCTGAACAGACCCTCCATCTTCATCAGGCAGGCAACGAAAGAGCACGGCAAGGGGCGCATGGTCGAGGGGGGTGAGGTTGCGGGCAAGCGCGTGCTTCTGGTGGAGGACCTGGTGACTACCGGCGAGAGCAGCCTACATGGCGTCCACGCGTTGCGACAGGCAGGCGCGCTTGTAGAGGAGGTAATCGCCATCGTGAGCTACGGCTTTTCGGAAGCTGCAAAAGCGTTTGGAGGTGAGCATGTTCGCCTCCGAACGCTCACCCGATTCGAGGTAATTACTCAGGCGGCGCTGGAGATGGGCCGCTTCGGGCCGGAGGAGAAAGCCACCATTGACGACTGGCTGCGCGACCCGCGTGGCTGGGCAGGGAGGCAAGGTATAGCATGAGCGTGGGCAAGTATGAAGCACGCGCCCGGTCGGTCAATTCGCTGGTGTGCGTCGGGTTAGACCCCCAGGTAAGCGCTCTGCCGGAGCGATACCGGGATGAGGAGACGCCCCAGTTCGCCTGGAACCGCGACGTTATAGACGCGACGCACCAATATGTAGCCGCCTACAAGCCCAACATCGCCTTTTACGAGGAGCGTGGTGTGGCAGGGCTGCATGAGCTACGGCTTACAATAAAGTACCTGCGCGAGCGCCACCCCGACATTTTCAGCATCTGCGATGCCAAGCGCGCTGACATAGGCCACACAAATGAGGCATACGCCGCGGCCATCTTTGACCTCATGGGCTTCGACGCCATCACGCTCCACCCATACCTGGGGCGTGAAGCCCTGGCACCATTCATAGAACGGCGCGACAAGGTATCCCTCATCCTCTGCCGCACGTCCAATCCAGGCGCGGGCGACCTGCAAGACCTCAAGATAGAGGGCCGCCCCCTCTGGCAGGTAGTGGCAGAGAAGGTCACCAATGAATGGAACGCCTACGGCAACCTCATGATGGTGGTTGGCGCTACATATCCCGGAGAGATGCGTCGTATAAGGGAGGTATCAGGTGACCTCACATTCCTGGTGCCAGGTGTAGGCGCGCAGGGCGGTGAAGTTCGGGCTGTGGTAGAGGCAGGGTTGAACAGCCAGGGTATAGGCCTGATCATTAGCTCTTCGCGCACCATCATAAGCGCCGCCGACCCAGGCGAGGCCGCCCGCGGTCTGCGGGATGAAATCAACCGCTACCGCTAGGCATAACTATGACACGACAACATTACCGAAACTACTGGCAAACTTTGGACTTTGGACGATAATAAGGCATGGCAAACTCAACTATTCTTTATGCCTGTACCCCAGAAGGGCTGGTCATTTTGACCAAGCCGGGGACGCTGCCTGAGTGGCTCCCCCCGCGAAAGGCGCTGGCTGAGAAAGCAGTGACTTCAGCATGGGCTGAGCATGGCCCTCCCATACGCGTCGTAGCTGTCGCCTCCGGCGGCTTGCTGGTCAGCGAGAATGGAGGGCGTACCTGGGCTGAGATTGAGACGCCTTCGACGGTTACATCTCTTTTCAGCTTCGGTGAGCCATCTACTCTCATCGCGGCCATGCAAGGAGGCGGCCTGGCGACTTCGCTCGATAGTGGTGCTACGTGGGAGGCGCTACCCACTTTGCCCGAACGTGGAAACGTGCGCTCATCCTGCGTAAGCGATAGCCGGGTCTATCTCGTGCTGGAACAGGCCGGTGAGACGGCGCTGCTGGCAGGTGATCCGCGAACCGGAGAGTGGCGTACAGTCGCCTCCGGCGAGATGATAACCGCAGTTGCTTTTGACTCAACTGTAGGGGACCTCTATGCCGGGTTCGCGGATGGGGTGCGAGTGAGCAACGACGCGGGCATGAGTTGGAAGACGCTGGCCGGCTCTCCTGCTGCCGGCGCGGCGATAACCGTCATTCCAGGCGCTATGGGAAAGCATCCTGCGCTAGTAGTGGGCAAAGATTTGGGTCTATGGTCCAGCCCGGATGGCGGCACGACCTGGCAGCAAGTCGAATTGAGCGAACGAGGTGGGGTGGGCACGATGGCACGCGACCCTGAGCGCCGGGATCGCCTCTACGCCGCCACCTCCACAGGCTACCTCTTTGAGAGTGGCAATAGGGGGCAATCGTGGGAGCGGATCAACCCCTCCCCGCTACCCCCCGCGAGCTACCTGTACGTCTTACGCATTTAGACGGTTAGACCGATAATGAGGCGTTGGATGTCTTGAATAACGAAGTGCATCTTTACATGTCATTCCGAACGGAGTGAGGAATCTCCGAGCTTGCCATGTGGATAGAGCTTTAGATTCCTCACTCCGTTCGGAATGACGCGCTTTTTGCATTTGTTGTTAAACACACTAATAGCGGTCACCTTCCTGACTGTAATGTCCGGCTGGAATCGTGGCTCTATGCTGGTTGTGTTACAACGCTCGCTTCTACTATCGCTTGCACATAGGCGTTTACAAGTGGGTGGGCCTCTCCTTTGAGCGCCCGCCGCTCAGGCTGGAATAGCGTTGCGATGAAGAAAGGGTGCCCCAGCAACTCTATCACCCTCACTTCGCCTTCCGTATCTTCTCCTGTGATAACCAATGGCTCGCCGTCCAGGAGCGACCTGTAGTTGGGTGCCAGGCCGAAGCTGCAATTGTACTCCTCGACAACCTCGCCCTCGCCGTATATATCTCGAATGTGCGTCCCCTCTTTCAGGGAGATAGTGCCGCTCTGGTCGCGGAGGGCGCAAGCCAGGGGCGAGATGAGAGGGAACGTCGTTCCGGGGTTCGACTCCGCATGGTCGGCGTCCACCAGCCCCAGGACGTTGCGGGCGTACTCGATCAATGTGTGCTGGAATCCACCACACGTCCCCAGGAAGAGCTTGCCCGTCTCGCGTGCGAAGCGTATCCCCCGCAGCGCGCCTTCCATGCTAACGTAAGGACTGGCGGGCACGCACCACAATCCGTCGAGTGCTTCTAACTCCCGCTCGACCCCCGGCACAAGCGTCTCGGTCGGCAGCCACACGGCCTCGACCTCACACCCCGCAGCTTCCCCCGCCATGCCAAGCGCGATAGGGATAGCCCTGTGCGCTTTCACAGAAGAGTTGTAATCCCCGATAAGCCCAACCCGAATAGCCCTCATAATTTCACTCCTCAGCCTTGCTCCGTATAATAAAGATACAGAAAGAAAACAATCAGTATACGTCCAGTTTAGCCCCGCCCGGCAGATAAATCTGCGGGCTACACATACAAAGCCCGCCTGCGCGGGCTACCATCTGACTCATGATTGTATGTAGCCAGCCTCCGCAGGGAGGCTTCGTGGCTCATAGCCCGCACATTCATGTGCCGGGCATGGATACAGGTCATCTGTTGCCCGCTGTCACGTCCCATGCGCCCATGCCGCCGCGAGCAGTTCTCGCACAGCAGGTCTTTCCAGGTCTTCCGCCGACCTTATCTTGACGTGGCGCAGCAGCTTACCCGTGCCTTCGAGCAGACCTTTCGGGTCGGGCAGCTCCGTGCCACGTAGGAAGCCGAGGTTGACGTAGCTGTTCATGGGCGAGACATAGCAAATCCACTCCGCCATCTTCCTGCCGCTCCCGAATATGATATTGTTGCGGCCAGGGTGCACCTCCCCAATGGCATCAGGCATCACCTCGCGGACGAGCGCGCAGGTACGCATAGCAAGGTCGCGCACGGCGGGAGGTCTGGGTTCGAGGAACTGGTCAATTGTAGGGATCATTTCAGCCTCCGACTATTCAGCCCTCGTTATTGTGACTCTATCACATATAACAGAGTCATGGGGCCATCCTTCAAAATCCCACCATCCTATCTGGGATCCAACTCCATGTCCAACTTTGTAGTAATAATCCCATAATACAATCGTTGGTTGACCTACAATAGCTGCTATTACGCTAAGCCCTGGTGGCACGTCACCAACATATATTTTCGCGCGCCAGGTGTTCGGTTCTTGAAAGAACTCCCTGACTATTTCCTGCGGCCAAAAGCGCTCACCATTGGGAGTTCTCTCAGGATTTACCGTGAACAATCGTAATGTCTCAGGTGGGGGCTTGGAGGAATAATATCCCTTTACTACAACCTCATTACCAGTTATAGGCTCTCCTTTTGGAGAGATGATTTTGATGCCATAGTCTTTATGAACATACGCATCAGCATGGGCTGTGCTCTTCTTCTACTGGGCCAATTCTCTCTCTAGTTGTTCTAGTTGGCTGTTTTTACGGTTAAGGTAGTATGCAAGAATCGTTGAAGCCACAGTAGCAATGCCACCGATGACTGCGGCAATAATAGTAACAACTTCTATTCCCACTACTTGTCTACTCCAGCAGGCACCCTATCATGATCTATTTCCAACTGGTCAAGCTCAAGCTCTAATTGCCCGTTGCGCTCTACCATCTGCCGGCTTTCTACCTGTGCTTCCTCTATCGCCAGCTTGCTATCTACGGTGAACTCCATCTGCACGGGCACGGGATATTCACCCGTGAAGCAGCCGGAGCACATCTTATCCCCACCCATCCCGACAGCCTTGAAGAGACCCGGCAGGCTCAGGTAGCCTAGCGAGTCGGCTCCGATGTGGCGCGCTATCTCCTGCACGCTCATGCGGTGGGCGATAAGCTCCTCCCGGCGGGCCGTGTCCACTCCCAGGTAGCATGGGTGGCTCATCGCAGGTGAGTGGATGCGGACGTGCACCTCCGTCGCCCCCGCCTTCCTGAGCAGGTCCACGATTGGCCGCGTAGTGGTGCCGCGCACGATAGAGTCGTCCACCACGACCACGCGCTTGCCCCCAAGCACCTCCGGCAGAGGGTTGAACTTCAGGCCGATGCCGCGCTCGCGCAGGTGCTGGTGGGGCTGGATGAAGGTCCGCCCGATGTAGCGGTTCTTGATAAGCCCCTCGGTGTACGGTATACCCGATTCGAGCGCGTACCCAATCGCGGCAGGCGTAGCCGAGTCAGGCACGCCTATCACGATGTCGGCGTCCGCAGGGTGCTCCCGCGCAAGCTCACGCCCCATATTCTGGCGGGCGGTGTAGAGAGGCTTGTTGCTAATCACACTATCGGGGCGAGCGAAGTAGATATACTCGAAGACGCACAGCGCCTGGTCCACCTTGCTCTGTAAGTCCCTGTATGAGGTCAAACCTTCAGCGCCGATAGTGACGATCTCCCCAGGCTCTACCTCTCGTATGAATTCCGCACCGACGGTCATTAAGGCGCAGCTCTCCGAAGCTATTACCCAGCCGCCCCCCTTTGAGCCTGCAACGCCAAATGGATAGCGCGCTATCGGTTCACCCTTCTCTACACCCGCTTCCCCACTCCGCGTAGCAGCAGGCAACCTCCCTATACACAGGGGACGGATGCCCATCGGGTCGCGCACCGCAATCAGGTGCGTCGGGGTGAGGAGGACGAGCGAGTATGCCCCGGTGAGGCGCGACATCGCCCTGCGATACTTCGTGACCCAGTTGGAGCCGTGTGATGCCGCCGCCAGCCTCCCTATTACCTCGCTGTCGGACGTGCTCTCGAATTGCGCTCCCTGGGTCTCAAGCTCGGCGTGCAGAGGCCCCGAGTTTGTGATGTTCCCATTGTGACCGAGGGCAAGCCACCCAAGCCCTGTGTCGTCAATACGCAACGGCTGTGCATTACATATCTTTGAAGAGCCGGTGGTCGAATAGCGCGTGTGCCCTATCGCGGCGTGCCCCTTGAGCTTCGCCAGCGACTCCTCATCGAAAGCGGTGGCGACGAGGCCCATGTGCGTTCGCACCATAAGGGACTCGCCATCGGTGGTGGCAATTCCCGCCGACTCTTGCCCTCGGTGCTGCAAAGCGTACAGCCCGAAGTAAGTGAGGCGCGCCACGTCCTCACCAGGTGACCACACGCCGAAGACACCGCACTCCTCGTGGAGCTTATCGTCCTGATGCGTGACGCGTGATGCGTGATGCGTGATGCGTGAGACGGCACGCGGCTTTATGTCGTTGGGATTATCTGGCGTGTCTACCTTGCTCATTATATTATTCACTCTCCTCAGACTATCTCATGCTATATTCTTAGTGATTGCTTTCGTCACGCATCACGCATCACGCATCACGAGCCAATTCTTCTCCTATTGACCTCACCAACCCGACAAGGAAGTCCATATCCGCCGCGGTAGCGCGGTGGTTGACAATGCAGGCTCGGAGGGCGAAGCGGTCTCCTGACAGGACGGTACCGGAAATGAAGGCCTGGCCGCCTAGCTGTATTTTTTCAAGGAGGGTCTTGTTGAGCGCATTCAGACGCTCGTTGTCATCGCGCAGCTCAGGTGGGGCGTAGCGGAAGCAGACGATACTCAGACTTTGCGGTGCCAGCATCTGCATATCGCTCGATGCCTCGACGAGTGCGGCCAGGTGTTGTGCCAGGGAGATGTCACGCTCGATCGACTGCCTGTAGCCCTCGGTGCCGTGGTGCTTCAGGGCCATCCACACTTTGAGGGCGCGGAAGCCTCGCGTCTGCTGGAAGCCATACTCGCTGAACCACGTTGGGCCGCCTACTCCCGTGAGACTGCCATCGGTGCGCAGGTAAGGGGGCACGAGGCTGAAGGTGTCGCGCATAGCTGCGCCGTCGCGTACCATCACCAGCCCAACTTCCACCGGGATGTAGAACCACTTATGAGGGTCGAGCGCGACACTGTCGGCACGCGACAATGCCTCTAACTGGGGCCTGTACTGCTCGGTTAGTACGGCGGGCGCTCCATACGCACCGTCTACATGAAACCACAGACCGTAACGCTCGCACATATCGGCTATATCGTCGAGAGGGTCTATCGCGCCGTGGTTGACCGCGCCCGCGCTGGCTGCTACCGCGATGGGCCTGTATCCCGCTTCCAGGTCGGCGCGTATCGCAGCTTCGAGGTCGGGCACGCTCATGCGGCGATGCTCGTCGGAGGAGATGGTGCGTATGTTGCGGCTGCCGATGCCCATTAGCTCGGCGGCCTTGCGGATGCAGCCGTGCCCCTCCTCGCCCATGTACAGCACCAGGGGCTTCTCTATTTGTTGCAATCCATCGGCCCGTACGTCGATCCCCGCCTTGACGTGGCGCGCCACCGCCAGCGCCGTAAGGTTCGCCATCGAGCCGCCGCTGACCAGGAGGCCCATACTCTCCGGCGGGAATCGTAATATCTCGCGGAACCAGTTGAGGACGCAGTGCTCGACGTACACGGCTGCATGGTTCCCACCCGCGCAACTTGGGTTCATGGCAGCCGCCAGCGCCTCAGCGAATATGGTGATAGGCGTAGGTGGCGAATTGACCCACCCATAGAAGCGAGGGTGCCCGTTGCCGAAGGGGTAGGGGGCTACATCGCGTGCAAAATCGTCAAATATCGCGTCTATACTCTGGCCTTCGCCTGGGAGAGGCGCGCCCAGGAACTGCTCGGCCAGCGCCTGGGCGACCGGCTGGAAGACCGGCCCATCTGGCAGTCCGGTAAGGTGCTCTGCGATCATGTCTACCACGCGATAGCCTGCGTGCTTCAACTCCTCGGTTGTCCACTCGAAGGTGGTGGCCGGTAACTGGTAGCTGCTAACTGGTTGGTCTGTGTTGGTGACCATATAGTGTCGAGGGTCTATATTATGTAAGGCTATTGCGCCAGCCTTTGTCCAGGTCGTTTACCGCTAATTCGACAAAGGTGTGCTCCTCACGCATGATGCGGAGGGTATCGCCGCCCGTTTCGCCCAAACGGACAATGCTCGCACCCATTAGGGTGGCAAGCTCTCCTAGCTCAGTCCAATTCTCGGGGGGAATGCCAACAATTATACGGGATGGCTCCTCGGCGAACAAGAGAAAATCGTTGCGGGTTTGGGATTTCGGATTTCGGATTTCGGATTTGGTTGTGGGGAGAGAGTCGAGGGTGATGTTAGCTCCGACACTACCTGCGATGCAGCACTCGGCCAGGGCGGCAGCCAGGCCACCGTCGCTGCAATCATGTGCCACATCTATGAGACCCTGGCGGATCGCGGCCCTACACGCTGACTGAACGTTGCGCTCTGCCTCGAAATCAACGGGCGGAGGTGTGCCAACCTTGAGGCCCAGGCAAGTTTCTACATACTGGCTCGCTCCCAGAGCTGCATGGGAAGGGTCAGTAACCTCCTCTCCTTCCTGCCCTCTACTGACCCCCGACCCCCGACCTCCGACCCCTAATAATCCAATGACTAACCCCTCACGGAATGCCATCCCCGCCCGCCGCTCCACATCTTCCAGCAGGCCGATCATGCCGACTACGGGGGTGGGGAGGACCGCCACGCCTTCCGTCTCGTTGTATAACGAGACGTTGCCGCTCACTACGGGCACATCAAGCGCTTTGCAAGCGTCGGCCATCCCTTCTACGGCGCGTTCCATCTGGTAGAAGACATGAGGCCGCTCAGGGTTGCCGAAGTTGAGGCAGTCGGTGACGGCGAGCGGCTCAGCACCTACGCACGAGAGGTTGCGCGCTGCCTCGGCTATCGCGTGAGCGCCCCCTTGGTAAGGGTCGAGATAGCAGTAACGCCCGTTGCAGTCGGTCGTGAGGGCAATGCCCTTGCGCGTGCCCTTGATGCGAAGCACGGCGGCATCCGCCTCGCCCGGTTGCAGCACCGTATTCGTTCCTATAGTGTGGTCGTAGGTGCGGAAGACTCGCTCCTTGCTGGCGACATTCGGTGATGCCATCACTTTTAGAAGTGCATCATCGTAACGCGTTTCAGCGTCTTCAGGAGGGAGGATGCTGTCCCAGTCCGGGTTTTGCAACTCTTCGAGCGCAGGGTCAGCAGAGCCCTGCACATAGCGGAGCGGCACCTCGTCGGCAAGTAGCGTCGCAGGTATTTCCGCTGCCACCTGCTCACCATCGAGTATGCGTACCATGCCATCATCCGTCACGCGTCCAACCACGCTTGAGTGCAGGCCCCAGCGTGTGAAGACTTCCTGCGCCTCAGCTTCGCGCCCGCGAGCCACCGTCACCAGCATCCTCTCCTGCGACTCGGAGAGCAACACTTCATAAGCGTTCATGCCACGCTCTCTGCGCGGCACTAGGGCCACGTTTATCTCTATCCCATTACTCGCCTTAGCCGCGCACTCCACCGACGATGAGGTTAGGCCCGCCGCCCCCAGGTCTTGCATACCCACGACGATGCCCAAATCGAGCACTTCCAGGCACGCTTCCATCAGACATTTCTCCAGGAAGGGATTGCCTACCTGCACCGCGGGGCGGTCCTGTAGCGCATCCTCTCCGAGAGTGTCGGAGGCGAAGGTCGCGCCATGTATGCCGTCGCGCCCCGTGTCGGCCCCTACCAGCAGCACGGGGTTGCCCACGCCAGAGGCTGCCGACCTCATTACCTTGTTCGAGCGTAGCAGTCCGACGCACATCGCGTTCACGAGGGGATTGCCCGAATACGAAGGGTCGAAGGCGATCTCCCCGCCCACCGTCGGTACGCCGATGCAGTTGCCATATCCCCCGATGCCCGCCACCACTCCGCCGAACAAATACCTGTTGCGTGGGTCGCTCAGGGGGCCGAAGCGCAGGGAGTTGAGCAGCGCCACCGGGCGAGCACCCATCGTGAAAATGTCGCGCACTATGCCGCCCACACCCGTAGCCGCGCCCTCCACAGGCTCTACCGCCGAGGGGTGGTTATGCGACTCTATCTTGAGAGCGGCAGCCCACCCGTCGCCCAGGTCCACGATGCCCGCGTTTTCACCCGGACCCTGTAGGACGCGGGGACCTTTCGTGGGGAACTTGCCGAGGAGTGGCTTTGAGTGCTTGTAGCCACAGTGCTCGCTCCACATAGCCCCCGCCATACCAAGCTCAACCATGTTTGGCTGCCTGCCGAGCCGCCTGACGAATAGGCCATACTCGTCAAGAGTAAGCCCGACCTCACCCAGAATGGGCAGCAATCTATCATCTGGAAGATCGCCTGGAATGGGGGCAAGGACAGGCCCACCAGCGTTATTACTGGAGAGGCTGCTGGTATCCTCGGAAGTTGGAGGGGCGCTGTGGAGGGCCATCGTCTCCTCACGTGAGATCGGCTGAGCGGCCTGGTAAAGCGCCATTATAAACTATTGATAACGCAATAGTTTTCCACAATCGCGTCACACTTTGGAAGGGCTGTGCTCCTAAATTAGGAACTTAGAGACTGTCTGAAAAGTCCTCCAACAGCCAAGTCTGGATGATAGAGAAGGCCAAGTTCCATATCTTGACCACCCTTTTTGTCCTGTTTTGGGCCAAACTTGGGACCCATCGGCCAATCAGTTGGACTTTTCAGACAGTCTCTTAGAATGTGTATAAGCATCACAATAAGGAGGTAAGAGTTTCGCACGATGAAGCACAGCCCTACCTGTCATTCCGAACGAAGTGAGGAATCTCCGAGCTTACCAGGTGGATAGAGACCTAGATTCCTCACTCCGTTTGGAATGACACTCGTTATACATTCATTCTTATGTACTCTAAGAAGCGCGATGTGCATCAGCCATATACACAAGGTTCTGCGGGAGAGTGTCTGTAAGCTGGGTGCTATCCGCGAGAGTAGTAGTGGTCGCATAACTGGGTCGAAATCTGAATATTATCTCCGCGCCGTGCCCAGGAGACGATATGACCTGCATAGTCCCTCCCAGCTCGGTCGCGCGCTCCTTCATGCTATGTAGCCCGATGTGCCCGCGCCTGATTGCAAGCTCCAGCGATTCCTCGTATCGGAACCCCTTTCCGTCATCCTTGACGCGAAGCTCTACTCGCCCATCTATGTACGACAGCCCGATGTACATGCGACGCGCCCCGGCGTGCTTCTTCACATTGTTAGCCGCTTCGAGGGTAAGCTGGTACAGGCAGTTTTGCAAAGGCTTTGGCAGGTCATCGCCTACTCGCACCGCGACCTGCACATTTAGCCCGGCCTGCTCTTCGAGCTTGCGCGCTATGCTTTGCATGGCAGGCTCCAGGCCCGTAGAGAGGATAGTGTTACGGAGGGCGTTCACCGTGCCGCGCAATTCCGTCACGGTCTCACAGGTAAGCTGGCGGAGATACTCTAACTCGGTCTCTGCCTTGTCCGGCTCACTCGCGTGTATGCGACGTCTTACCCTGTCAACCGCCAGCAGCTGTACCCCAAGCGATTGCAGCGGCCCATCATGTATGTCGCGGGCCAGCCTGCGCCGCTCATTATCCTGCGAGGTGAGGAGCATGCGATTGAGCCTGGTGACTTCGCGAGCCAGTAGCTCGGCCTCATTCTTAGCCTTCGTAGCCTCTGCGGCCATCTGCACCGCACGCTCCCTGGCGCTCTTGCCCGTGTAGACGAACACCCAGGTGAGTATCCCCACCGTCACCAACACGGCTAACGTAAATACCCGGCTCTGTAAATCGTACCTATCTGAGAAATACGTATCTGCAACCAGCGCCGCAATGCTCAAGGCCAGCATCCCCATCCCGAAGCGGGGGCCGAGCAGCGCGAACACCAACTGCACCGCGACTATGAAGACCAGGAAAGCATTGCCGAGCTCGGACGAGAAGAGCGCATTGAACCCGATGGCGAGTCCCCATATACCCAGCATCGACAGCATTTGCGACCACAACGTTCGGTGCTGGCCCAGCACCAGCGCATAGAAGACAATAGCGCTGACCATGAATATAGCGAAGGCCGCGTGCTCCAGGACGCGCAACGGGTCGAACTGCGCCGTAATGAGCACAGGCACCACCGTAAGCAGCCCGATCACCAGGAGAACGGTTGCTGCGTTCCTGCGGGGCGATAGCTCTTCCGATTTTGGGTCTCTGATTACCGAAGTAATAAATGACACAGCGTGGCTCTTCCCAGGTAAAGGCGACGTAATGTGTAAGGCTGTCTGCCACTACAAAAAGAGTGTACGCGATGACATCCTTCTCGTATACGAGAAGGATGTACCATAGAATGCTGACATTGGTCCTACTACTTATATCAACAGCTCTAAAAATAGCAAGAAAAGTCAAGAAGCACCTCTCTGTTTGTTGTATAGTTTAAGCCAAGAGGCAGAATGATCTTCAAAACCAATCAAAAATACGAGCAGGTGCTGCTCTCGACCCTTCTTTATATCCAGACTCACCTTGAACAGGATTTAAGCCTGGGTGTGCTGGCAGAACGTGTCGGGTTTTCCGCTTTTCACTTTCACCGCATATTTCGCGAGACCATCGGCGAAGCATTAAAGGAATATATCCGCCGGCTGCGGATCGAAAGAGGCGCATATCGCCTGAAGATCAGTGAAGAGACGATCCTGCAGATTGCGCTGGATGCCGGGTTCAAGACGCATGAATCGTTCACACGTGCATTCGAGAGGCAGTTTGGTATTACGCCGAGTGAGTTCCGCAGTAATTTCCTGCGCATATCGCGTGAACGCAAAAGACATGTGCAGCCCAAATATATTTCTGATTACAACATGCAGGATGAATCGGGTTTGCTCCCGAACCGTTCAACCTCTGCGCAAGTCCGCGTGGAACAGGTGCGTTCGATCATCGTCGCTTTTGTCCGTCATGTTGGCCCGTATGACAAGCTGCTGGAAAAAGGCTCGCCCATGTCCCCGCTCTGGGATGAGTTATTCCACTGGGGGAATGAAAATAAATTGATCAACGCCGCTTCGCTGTTAATCGGCCTGCCCCAGGACGACCCGTCGGTCACACCCCCTGAAAAGCAACGCTTTGATGTGTGCGTACAGATCCCCGAATTCCGCAACCCCTCGGGCCACATTGGCTGCCAGACGATTTCGGCGGGGACCTTTGGGGTGGGCAGGCATTACGGTTCTTTCGATAATCTGGCAGAGACGTACACGCACGTATATGACTCGCTGGTCACCACGGGCAAATACCGGCTCCGAGGACAAATGCCTTTCGAAGTGTACAGTTATTCGCACGTCAAGGACGACATCCGTATCCATTTTACGGATGTTTATCTGCCTATCGAGCCGACCGACCCGGAAAAACAAACCAAAGAACGCTAACTTTATCAAGGAGAATTAAATGTCTGGATTTGAAATGAGTGAATGGATCGACTGCCCGCCGAAGCGCGTTTTCGAGTTTATTACTGATTCGAACAACGCCCCCAAAATTGTCCCCTCGGTAAAAAGCTCGGTCAAGCTGACGGAAGGGCCTCCGAAGGTGGGCACCCGCTACCGCGAGACCCGCTTGATGGGCGGCAAAGAACGGCATGCCGAGTTGGAAGTGAGCGAATACGCCGAGCCCGAGCTATACGCCATGCGAAACGTGACTGATGGGATCGAGACGGTCTACCGGTACAAATTACATCCTGAAAGGGACGGCACGCGCATTGACCTGGTTTGCGAAATCAAAGCCGCGGGGATCAAGAAGCTAATGCTTCCCCTGGTCGGATTCATTTTGAAAAAGGAGGACGGAGCGCATTTGCAAAGGTTGAAGCAGGTCTTGGAAGAACAGCCGGTATAAGAAGTAGGCAATTATATACTTGACTAATAGCTTGGCTTAGAAGTTGAGTTAAGACGCTCATCGCCTGGAACAGGCACAGGATGAAGCTCTAACGCGGACGTTTAGCTACTGCCCCGACTACATTACCGGTAATACGGGCCGGCGAGCGTTCGACATTCCCATCCTGGGGGTGAGCGCGCATGAAGATGCCGCTCTTAGGTTGGACAGTGGTGCGCACGGTCGCTTCGACGTGCTGGCCGGGCACCAAGTCTAGGCGGTATCGTTGCAGCGCCATAGCAAGTACGGTCTTGATCTCCATTGTCGCGAAGGGCGCGCCTATACACGAGCGTGGACCCGCCGCGAAAGGTATGTAGGCGTAGGGCTTCATCAGGTCCCCTTTCACGGGGTCAAACCGCTCAGGGCGGAACAGCTCCGGATCGCGAAACTGGGTTGGCATACGGTGGCTCACGAAAGGCACGTAGGTGACAAGCTCTCCCGCTTCTATAGTGTAGCCCTTCCACTCGAACGATTCGCGGGCTATGCGGTTGGCGCTCGGCGCGGGCGGGTAGAGGCGTAGCGTCTCCTTCACCACCTGCTCAAGGTAAGGGAGGCGGTCCAGGTCGGTTGCCGTGGGAGGCTCCCCCTTGAGCTCCCTATCCAGTTCTGCCAGCAACTCACGAGCAACGTGCGGGTGCTGGGCCAGGAGGTAAAACGCCCAGGCCAGAGCATTCGCGCTGGTCTCATGCCCCGCCACGAACAGAGTGAGGAGATTATCGCGTATCTGCTGTGGGGTGAGGCCCTTACCATCTTCGTCGTGAGCCGCCACGAGCATCGACACCACGTCACCCGTGTCATCCCCTTCGCGCTTGTGGCGCTCAATTATCTTGCCGAGCACGCGGTCTATCCGTGCGAGGCCCCGGCGCAGGGTGCGTCCCCTCCCCACGGGCGGCACGTCGAACGGGAGCTGCGCAAGGCCCAGGTTGAGCGGGTTGCTCAGCGTGGCTATCATGGTAGCTACCGCCTGGCCTAGCTCGCTCGCGGCCCCTCCCAGGTCCATGCTGAAGAGGGTACGTCCCGCGATTACCAGGGCAAGCTGATGCATCTCCTTAGAAATGTCCAGCCTGGCACCCGGCTTCCACCTGTCGAGCATCTGCGTGGTCGTGTCGCGCATGACGCGCTGGTACTCCTCGATGCGCTTGCGGTGGAAGGCAGGCATGATGAGGCGGCGTTGCGACTTGTGCTGAGGGTCGTCTATGAAGAGGAGGCCGTTGCCAACGATCCACCTGGCGTGTACCTTCTCTATGAGGGGCGCGACCAGAAAGTTGTCAACGGCGTCTACCAGGATGTAGCGGTTGGCGTCCGCGCCATGCAACGCTGCCCCCTTTATCCCGAAGAGGTCGATACGTATCACCTCGCCGTAACGCCTGTAGTTGTTCAGCATGAAGTCGAGCGGGTTATAAGCGAATGAAAAGACCGCCCCGACGAGCGGCAATCCGGGTGGTCCCGGAAGTAATTTTCTGGGCATGTTTAGACCTTTCTGGTGATGCGTGATGCGTGATGCGTGAAACGTGATGCGTGAGATTGTCGGTAATTCGTAATTGTCAAAACCTCTGCGTCTTTGTCATTCTAAGCTGCCGGCGCTATTCTTACCAGTCATGGTCATAAAAGAACCCTACTCTGCTACTCTTGACGCAGGGTATATACTTTCCCTAGTAGTCACAGGAAGCGGGCCGTTAGGCGGCATGGACCGAGTATGCAGAATATTCTGGCCTCCAGGCTCTTCTCACCAAAATGGCTGCGTTGGTGCGCACACGCCTTGCTGCTGGCGCTGCTCCTTGTGGTGTGGCGTAACTTTACCAGCCGGGATGTAGTGCCAGCGATGGGAGGTCACACCTGGCCTTATTCTGCATACTGGATAACGCCTCGGCTGGCGCTTGACGGGCATGCCAGCGTTATCTACGCAGGTAGCTCCGTCTATGGTCCTCATATCGACCAACTGAACGTGTCCGCTGATTTGCTGGAAGTCAATCTACCCACTACCTGGTTGCCCTTCCTGGCACTGGCGCTCCTTCCCATTGATGAGGCCTTCCACATCTGGACGGTGATCAGCCTGGCCTGCTTCATAGTGGGTTGGCTGGTTCTGCTTTGGGCTGTCCGGCTGCCCCTCGGTGTAGGGCTGCTGCTCACGACACTCGTGCCTTTCTTCGAGCCGGTCGCCGAAAATATCGATGGACAGACATACCTTGCTATCTTTGCGCTGGTATCGATAAGCGCCGTAGTCGGCTTTACTGCTAACGCTGATGCAACATCCCGGTTGCGGAACGAGTCGCGCAGACGGCAGGTGGTGGGTGGCGTACTCCTCGGAGTGGCAGGGCTGTTCAAGCTCTACTACGCGCTGGTGCTGGCGTTACCTGCTCTCATCAAACGGCGCTATCTCTTCCTGGCTTCAGCAGCGATAACCACCACGGCGGCTATCGTGACCACGCTCTGGGCCTGGGGACTGGACCCGTGGGCCAGGGCCATTCCACTGTCACTTTCCTGGAAGGACAGACCAGAGACCGTACACACAGCATACCAGACGACGAACAGCCTCATTGGCGGGCTGTTCCGCTACGAGGAAGAGTGGAGTCCAGTCCCCGTAATCCACCTGCCATGGCTGGCCGAATCCCTGTGGTGGTTGGTAACCCTTACCACTGTTGCTATCACCCTCCTCGCCATCTGGAGATTCGGTAGGCGCGATGAAGACGGGGGCAGGACTACCACCCCGGCGTGGTATCTGCTGGGACCGTCCTCGATTGTCCCGCTGGCGTCGGCGCTGGCGCCCATTGCGGAGAGCTATCACTATGCACTTTGTTTGTTCCCGGCGGTAGTAGTGGTTGCCGTTCTGTATGAGGCCTGGCGACACCGGTTGGCACCTGCCACGCGTGGCGAGGGCAACTCACCCTGGGCTTCGTTGCTCGTCCTTTCCGCAGCTCTGGTGCTTGCCCTTGTTTTGCTTGGAGCGCAGTGGAACTTCAACGTGGCACGTGCCGACGGCTGGGAGAGGCTTTTGCATTACCCTAGGCTTTATGGAGGGCTGCTCCTTTGGCTGGTGAGCGTTCTCCTCCTCATGCGCCCCGCTATCATCACAGGTCTTCGTTGGAACTCTTTTCGTATTTTGGGCGTATCTTATAATTAATCCATGTCTACGCCAATCTTGGCTACTAAACTTTATATCCCACCGCCTCGGCCTAAAGTTGTCCCCCGCCCTCGCCTGATCGAGCGGCTGAACGAGGGTCTGCACCGCAAGCTGACCCTCATCTCTGCCCCCGCAGGCTTTGGTAAAACCACGCTGGTCAGCGAATGGGTCGCCGGGTGCGACAGGCAGGTGGCCTGGCTGTCGCTGGACGAAGGGGATAACGACCCCACGCGCTTTCTGACCTACGTTGTCACTGCTTTACGGACGATTGCGGCGAATGTTGGAGAAGGTGTGTTGCGTGTGCTCCAATCGCCTGCGGCAGCCCCGCCGCCAGCCGAATCAATTCTGACCGCTCTGCTCAATGAAATCGCCACCGGCCCGGACAATCTAGTACTCGTCCTTGACGACTATCACGTTATCGATGCCAGGCCGGTTGACAGTGCCCTCACCTTTCTGCTCGATCACCTTCCACCCCAAATGCGCCTGGTCATTGCCACCCGCGAGGACCCACAGCTACCGCTGGCACGTAGCCGTGCGCGAGACCAATTGACCGAACTGCGTGTCACAGATTTGCGCTTTACCCCCTCCGAAGCCGCCGGATTTCTCAACCAGGCGATGGGTCTAAACCTTTCGGCAGAAGATATAGATGCACTGGAAACGCGCACGGAAGGGTGGATTGCCGGACTGCAACTAGCCGCGATTTCGTTGCAGGGGCACAAAGACGCCACTACCTTCGTCAAATCCTTCACCGGCAGCCACCATTTCGTGATGGACTATCTGGTTGAGGAAGTCCTGCAACAGCAGCCCGAAAGCGTCCAGACTTTCTTGCTGCGCACATCTATCCTAGACCGCCTGTGCGGCCCCCTTTGTGACGCCGTCCTGCTCGATGAGCGCGCCTCCAAAGTCCAGAGGCCAGAGTCCAAAGTCGGAAGAGCAACGTCCGCCGTTGGACCTGAGTCTTTGGGCTTTGGACTCGCGACCGGGCAAGAGACCCTGGAATATCTTGAGCACGCCAACCTTTTCATCGTCCCCCTGGACAACGAGCGACGCTGGTACCGCTATCACCATCTCTTTGCCGATTTGCTGCGGCAGCGATTGCACCAGGCGACGGAGGACGAAGGACGAAAGACGAAGGACGGAGAATTTGCGCGTGTTTCGTCCTTCGTCCTTCGTCCTCCGTCCGTTCCAGAATTACACATTCGTGCCAGCCAATGGTACGAGGACAATGACCTGGATATTGAAGCTTTTCAACACGCTGCTGCCGCCAACGATATTGACCGCGCCGAGCGTCTGATGGATGGCAGGGGAATTCCCCTGCATTTCCGGGGCGCGGTGACTACTATAGTCAACTGGCTGGGATCGCTCCCTACGGCAGTGCTGGATGCCAGGCCCTCGTTATGGTTTAGGCATGCCGCACTGCTGCTGGTTATCGGCCAGACGACCGGCGTGGAGGAGAAGCTAAATGCTGCTGAGGCCGCCCTGCAAGGGACGGGGGTGGACGAGAAGAACCGAAGCCTTGTCGGGCAAATTGCCGCCGCCAGGGCTACGTTGGCCCTCACCCGGTACGACGCAGAAACGATGCTTGCCCAGTCGCGCCGCGCCCTGGAGCATCTGCACCCCAACAACCGATCTATGCGCGCTAACGCTCATTGGACACTGGGGTTTGCTTACTTCCTTCAGGGAGACCGTGTCGCAGCTCGCCAGGCTCTTATTGAAGCCATATCTCTCAGCCAGGCAGTCGGGGATATCTTTACAACTATATTGGCGACAATCGGCCTGGGTGTCGTACAGGAAGCAGACAACGAGCTATACCAGGCAGCTGAGACCCACCGGCGCGTCCTGCAAATGGCGGGTGACCAGCCGCTCCAGATTATCTACGAAGCGCATCTCGGCCTGGCCCGCGTACTCTACGAATGGAACGACCTGGACGCCGCCGAGGAGCAAGGGCTAAAGAGCCTCCATCTGGCGCAGCAATATGAGAGTGTTATTGACAGATTCATCGTCTGTGAGGTATTCCTTGCCCGGTTGAAACTGGCCAGGGGAGATGTAGAAGGTGCTGCCGCTATTCTAGCTCAGGCCAGTCAATCCGCGCGCCAGCGAAACTTTGTCTATCGCATCCCGGAAGTGGCTGCCGTGCAAGTGGTGGCCTTGCTTCGCCAGGGCAATCTCGGGGCGGCTGCTGAGCTGGCCCAGACGTACAAACTCCCCACCAGCCAGGCTCGCGTACACCTGGCCCAGGGCGACACCTCCGCAGCATTAGCGCTGCTGGAGTCATTGCGCCGGCAGATGGAGGAAAAGGGTTGGGAGGATGAACGGCTCAAAGTGATGGTTCTACAGGCGATTGCTCTCCATGCGCATGGCGAAAAGGAGAAGGCTGTGCAGTTGCTGGGTGACGCGCTGGCGCTGGCTGAGCCGGGCGGCTTCATCCGTATCTTCGTCGACGAAGGTACTGCGATGGCTCAATTATTGGCCGAAGCAGCCACTCGCGGGTTGATGCCGGACTACATCGGTAAGCTGCTGGCAGCATTTGAAAATGCGGAATTCGGAGTGCGGAGTGCGGAATTAGCTCGATCTACTCCGCACTCCGCACTCCGAATT
>DATEOC010000044.1:0-31848 GCA_035274425.1 Chloroflexia bacterium | reverse complement strand
AGGACCGGGGTCCTCTCCGAAGCCGGCAGCGTTGGATACCATCTTGGCTATCTGCCCTCTGGTGATAGACATGAAGGGTCTAAAGTAGCCGGTGTTGTTACCATCGCAAGGCTCACCAGGACCACCGCAGGCGTAGCCGTTAGCTATCTTGCGGCAGGCGAGGCACCTGATGTAGGGGTAGAACTCCGAGCCAGGAGGCACGTCCACGTACTGGATCGGGCATGCTGTCGGTCCTACCGTTGCCGTTGAGCTTGGTGGCACTGTCGTCGCGCTTGGTGGTACAGTTGTTTCGGTAGATGTTGGCACTCCTGCCGTTGGGGTCGCGCACTGGCCTGCTACGCTACTGAAGTGCTGCGTGAAGTCGTAGAACGCGGTTGCGCCAGGGTCCATACCGCCTATCGCGTAGAGCGATCCATCCGTACCATAACCCTTGGCATAGTTACGGGCTGCGTGCAGCGCCGGTATTCCAGCACTCCATGCGCCTGCAACAGGATCGTATACCCACACGTTCGTGTCGTGGTTGCCATCCTCATAGCCACCACTGACCATGAGTAACTTACCACCCATGTTGTAGGCGTGGTTGTTACTCTTGGGCTGCGGTAGGGTTGGCCCTGCTGTTATCGCACCCGTCCCTGGATTGAAGATGTCGAACACGACCAGGTCAGTGAAGGCATCGTCCAAACCACCTGGCAGGTAGATCATGCCGTCTGGCAGTAGCTCCGTCGCTATGTAGCCACGAGCTGCTGAGAGGACTGCGGACAGCTCGGTCCATGCGTTCGTCGTCGGGTTGTACTCCCATATCTCCGCACGCATTTCCGGTATGGCAGGGTTGTAGCCGCCGAAGATGTAGAACTTGTTATTGGCTACCGCCCACCCTCCAGGGATACGTGTCGGTGCTGCGGGCCAGTCTGCCTTCGGGGTGAACGTCCCGTCCGAAGGGTTGTATGCCAGCGTCCGGCTTATTACTGCCGATGAAGGGCCGGAGCCTCCCGCGATGAAGATGCGATCTCCCTCTGGGAAGGTCAGCACTCCCGCTGCCATGTTAGATGTACGGTCATCCGGTAGCGTCTCCGTCATCAACGTCCACGTGTTGGTGCTCGTGTCGTACCGGTAAACCGTGTTCGTGTACGTTGCGTTGTCCGGCCTGCCGCCGAAGACGTAGATGTTGCTACCCATCGTCGCGCCTACTGCACGGCCTCTAAGCACGGGCAGAGGAGCCTCATCGGTCCACGAGCTCACAACACAAGCGGTAGGAGTAGGAGTGCCAACCTGTGATGTCGCTGTAGGCACGACTACCGTAGGCGAAGGACAACCACCACCGGACTGAGTGTCACCACTCGCACGGATAACCCAGTTACCCGCCAGTGCTCCACCACTGAGGGCATCTATCGTCCCCAGGTTGTCGTTGTTCCCCAGGTTGTCGAAGTCAGGGTCGGTCGCATCGTCTTGTGCTGATACCCAGCTTCTCACCTGTGAGGCTGTCGTGTCCAACGGTGCAGGGAACGTTCTCGGTGAGACCCCTCCACTGTTGTACGTGTCTGCAAACCCTATGTATAGCTCCCCTCCAGGTGCCGGTATGTTGAGGCTTACCGGGTAGTCCTGGAACGTCGTGCCGTTCGCTACCGAGATCGTCTGTCCATTCATCTGCAACACTTTGGTAGCGTTGGCAGGGTTGGCGTCGGAATCGGCGTCGACGTAGACGAGGAGCGCTACGGTCTTACCTACCAGCGCTGGGTTGTTCGGCCACTTTATGCTGATCTGTTGCAGTTGGAGTGGGAACGTTCCGGCTGGCGGGGTGAAGCGGTTGATCCAGATGGCGGTGAAGTTCTGCGTCGAGTCGGTCCACCCTACACTGTTCTCTACTGTCCCATCGTCCAGTATGAAGCTGATCGGCGCTGCCGGGGTCCAGTTCTTTCTCCCATTATCAGGAGTGGAACCATCCCCTGCGCCTGTGCCATTGCCGACACCGCTTCCCTTGACGGAGGAGGAACCGTTACCCTGCTTGACGATCTTTGGTGTACCCTTCTCGCCACCCAAACCAATAGTGTATGGCTTGGTTGGTAGAGTGGACACGCAAGGTGTGGCGGTTGGAACAGGTGTCCCTGGCGAGGGGGTGACGGTAGGTACGGGTGTAGCACAGCCACCACCACCAGGGAGACCGTCTACGGTCACGGTGTACGAAGGACAACCTGCGTTCTCCGTGAACTCCTCTACCACCAGGTAGTATGTGCTGTTCGCGGGGATAGACAGTTGGTAGGTGGTACCCAGGTTACTGTCTGCCACATAGGAGGTGCAGGCATTACCTGGGCTTGGTACTGCCGAGTATACCTCGGAGTAGATACATGCGCTGTCACTCAGAGTTACCGTCACGCAGACGGCAGAGCCGCTGCTGTTGACCAGTTGGTATGTATCGTAGTGGAACGTGCCAGCGAGTTCGCCAGGGCATGGTGTGGTAGAGCCACAAGACGATACCGCACCGAGCACGCTGTTGTGCGTAGGCTCGCTACCATCGATAGAGCCTGTGAACGTTGTGGGTCCTCCTGCCGGGCACGTCGGGGTTGCCTGTGCTGTTGTTGGCGTCGCTACGGGTGTCCCACAGGCAGCCCCCACAGTGATAGTGCCGGTCATAACGCTGGGGTGTACGCTACAGTGGTAAGGGTACGTGCCTGGCGTATTGAAGGTTCTCGAATAGGTCCCACTTGGTGCCAGAACGCCGCTATCCCATATTGCCGTATCGGACGTGGAACTGTGGTTGGCTGATCCGTTGTTGGTCCACATTACGGTGGTGCCGGCAGCTATCGTCAGATTCTGCGGCGTGTACGCGAAGTCGGTCATCGACACCGTAACCGTTCCGCCCCCCGGCACGCACGTGGCGGTGGCAGTGGCTACGGCTGTATTGGTAGAAGTGCTCGCAGGCGTCCCAGGTGTGCTGGTAGCGCAAGAAGGCTGTGAGCCTGTTACCATAGTGCCCGCAGGTATGGCGGTGTTGCACGAGTACTGGCTGAAGGTCGTCGTATCCTTCTGGATACCTACGGTTGCACTCGAACCGGTGAGGCCCATCACCGCGTAGATCAGGTCGAACTTCTTCTGCCCTTCGTACAGCCTGACTTCGTAATTGGTATCGGTACCAGCCGCACAGGTGGTGGCAGTGCTGAAGCCGCAGGTGCGGAACTCCAGGTTGAATATGCGGTTAGGAGCTACTCCCGTTACGGAGCTGAACACACCCTTGCCCGCGGGAGCCGTAATCTGGTCATCCCAAAGTGCGAAGATGGTGTAGCTATAAGCCCTGTCGGTAACGGGCAGACATGCATTGATGTAGTCGTTCAGGCCGGTGATGGCACTGTTGAACTGCAAGTTGCCGTTGGAACTTACGTTCACCGTCGTGAAGCTCATATCGTACACCTGGTAGGTGAATGGGAGCGTGACAGACGTAATAACGTCATCACCATGGTTCCCTATGTCCACCGTGCCAGGTACGATGGTCGCTCCCGTCGCCGTCGCAAAGGAGTAAGGAGCTGTAGCGCCGCAGACAGTAGGTGTGGCGGTAGGGGTGTTGGTACGAGTAAGGGTGGGGGTAGACGTAGGTGGTGTCCCGGTCACGGTTGGGGTAGGAGTACCCTGGATTAGGGTGATGCTGTCGTGGAAGGAGTCCTGCGTGCCGCCTGAGCCGACGCCTCGGCTATCGGTCCAGGAGCCTTGCACAATAGTGCCGTCTCCGTGCCAGTAATCATAGTCGCCCATGTAGCAGTTTGCCGTCTGCACTATCGGCTGCGGGATTACCGCGTCGCTAACAGCCATATCGGCCTGCCAACTCACGCCGTTGTCGAGCGATGCGCGCCCATAGACCCAATAGTCGTTATTGGAGGTGTCGCGCCGGTCGTACCATTTAACGAACACCGCGCCGCCCGGCGTCACTCCCACAGAGGGCATCCACTGGGCGCGAGTGCCTCCATCGGTGTTCAGTAACAAGGGTGCTGACCATGTCATGCCGCTGTCGGTAGAGCGAATGTAGTAAATATCGCCCTCGTCGGTGGCTGCGCCATGCGCGGCATATGCGTAATGCACCACGTTGTTAGGGCCACCGGCGGGCTGTCCCCAGCCCATGTGGCGAATCTGCGGGGTGATTACGCGGAAATAGCTGTTGCCGGAGCAGTTGACGTTGCCCGGAGGAGCATAAGTGTTTGCTGTGATTGTCGTCCAGGTCGCGCCACCGTTGGTCGAGCGGTAGAAGACATTCTGGCGGTTGGCCGCACCGCCCCCGTTTTCATTCATGCCCGCCAGGATGAGCGTGCCAGTAGCATCGGGCATACCCGTCAGCTGCACGTCACGGATGAAGTTGGAAGTCACCGACACGGGAGCAGCCCAGGTAGCGCCACCATCTGTGGACCATGCTACGCGGAGGGCACCGCCTCCTATGCCGAAGTCGTTATAGGAGATGTAGGACCGCCCGTAGAAAGCGCTGGCGGGGTTGTTGTCCTGCCAGGCCGAGTTGCGGTCGCCGTTGCCGGAGCTGGCGTTGGCCGCGCAGCCCGCGGTAGCCCAGGTAATGCCGTCGGTGGAGTTCCACGCGCCGACGCCCTGCCCACCGCAGCCGCTTGCGAGCCAGGTGCCTATCCATTTGGCGTGCAGGACGTCATAAACGACGGCAGGGTCGCCGAAGTTGCTGCCATGTCCGGTGGCGAAGGGGTCGCCTGGGATTCTGGTGAAAGATGTGCCGCCGTCGGTGGAGTAAGAGCCTTTGCCCGTGCTACCACCTGAGAGGTCGTTATAGAAAACAACTACGGTGTTGCCATTCTTCCAGGAGAAGGTCTCTGACTGGATACCAGTATTGGTCGGCGCGTGGACGTTGACGTCGGTGCCGCCGTACGCGTCGGGGCTGAAGTCACCGCCGGAGCCTTTTACCTCGGCCTGCGGTATAACTTCTCCGCCCCTGCCACAGTCAACCATGATCTGGGCGGCACGCAGGTTCATCTGCTTGTTGATGCCCTTGGCATCGATCTGTGAGCAATCGAAAGGTTGATCTTTGCTCTGCGTCTGAGGTGCGCCGGCTACGGACTGGACAGATTGTCCGGTGTCCGTTGGGAGGCTGGCGTTAGCCACCGTTCCCAGGGCGGTCAGGGCAGATATAGCAAAGAGCGCCGCAGCTAAGAGTAGCCAAGTACGCCTATTCATCTTGTCCTCGTTCCTTTCTTGGGGGTCAAATAAGCCTTCCGGTTCTTGCTTGCGCAATTCAGGCCGGGTGGTACACCTCTCCAATTTTGAATTTTGAATTTTGAATTTTCAATGGCGATTTAGAATTCAAAATTTAGAACTCAGAATTCGTCAGGCGGCACGCTGCCCGTGCAGTAGATCGAGGGGTACGGCGTAGGAGTGGGTCTATCAAATTACCCGGCTAGTAAAGAAGGGAGAAACAGGAAAGTAATCACCCGTAATCGTACAGGCGAGTAAGGCGAGGAGTAGCGCGTTCAGCCTCCGGCATCACTCCTTTCGGGGTCTTGCGCCCGCGTATTCTGTGTAAAGCTGGATAATTATAGAACCGCGCTATTGCTTTGTCAAGCGAATTGTGGACGGAGTTGGACGAAGGACGATGTCTGTCGTCCGCCTTCTACTGCAAGGGTGTCTGGCAGCTGGGGAAGAAGGTGTTAGACACTATCTTGGAGGCTTGCCCTCTGGTTACATCGTTGTATGGACGGAAGTATGGCCGTTCCTCCTCATCGCACGGCTCTCCCTCTCCTCCGCACGGGTAGCCGGACATCACTCCCAGGTTGGTCAGGCGCATTATCCAGGCGTAGAAGGGGTGATCCTCTGCTACGTCCGCATAGAACTGCCCGGTTGGATCACCGGCTATCTGTGCCGTGTTCGCCACGATCTTAGCCAGCTGCCCTCTTGTGGCGTTGGCATTGGGGCGGAAGTATGGCCGGTTGTCTGGAGGGTTGCAAGGCTCTTCTGGGACTGTGTCACAGGGGTACCCTCCCATGTACCCTCGGCGAGCGAGGCGATTTACCCAGGTGTAGAAGGTGTTGGAGGGGTCTACGTCCTCGAATATCTGGGGGTTGGGGTCCTCCGAGAAGCCGGCAGCGTTCGATACCATCTTGGCTATCTGCCCCCTGGTGATGTTGTTGCCAGGCTGGAAGGTGCCATCGGAGTAGCCGGAGATGATCCCTCTGCAAGCCAGGCACCTGATGAATGGATAGAATGTATGGTCGAGCTGCACGTCTGTGAAGGCGATGCTGCATGCTGTTGCTGTTGTTGCCGGTATAGATGTAGATGTAGGCGTAGATGTATTGTTGGAGATAACCGTTGCCGTGCTCCCGGTGGTAGCGGTGCGAGTAGGGGAGGGCTGAACGGCTGTGGAAGTAGCCGTCGTGGTGGGGGTGGTGGTTGCGTCGGGGAGAAAAACACCCCTGTCGGTGTAGAAATCAGCCCGATTGACAGCCTGCTCCGCATTGATCCAGGCAGGTAGAACGTAGTCAGGTCCAAAAGCTACATTCTTGCGATAGCCCAGGTCATTGATGCCCTTCACATCGGTGAGGGAGTTGGAATTGCTTGAGGTATCGCTGACTCTCGTGTTAGGACTCCACGTTATGCCGCCGTCGGTCGATTGGCTATAGGCGCTGTTGTACCAGAATGGATTGGCACTGTCATAGCGGCGGTCATACCAGGTAACACCAATAACCCCGTCCTCGCGAACCCCGATACCGGGGTCCCACTGGTCTATGCCATTGGCGATGGGGTCGTCGTTGATGCGCGTGGGTTTGCTCCAGGTGAACCCGCCGTCGGTGGTGCGGCTGAAGGCGATGTCGCTGTGCTTGCCGGTACCGGTGCAATCTGTAAAAGTCTGGTCCCACCTGCCATCGTGCCATACGACGTAGACGGTGTTGGGGTCGTTGGGGGCTACGGCTATATGGGGGAAGTGGTGGATGCGTATGAGGGAGCATTTTTCGCTACCGGGGAGGGTGAGCTCGCGCCCTTTCCAATCAGGTATCCCTATCCTGGTGATGGGAGCGCCGGTAATGAGCCTGTCGGTGCCCCAGGTGACGCCTGCATCGGTGCTGCGGTCGAGGAATAATCTGGGCTCATGTTCCATGGAGTAAGAGGGAAGCTGCTGAGAAGCGACGTATAGGGTGCCATCGGAGGCGACGGCGGCGGAGGGGCCGAAGCTGACCTCATTGCCAACGTCGGAAACCTTGACATCGGCACTCCAGGTGAGCCCTTTGTCGTGGGAGTAGCGCATCCATACACCCTGGAAGTAGGAGCCGATATTATTGGTATACAACCAGAATGCGTAAACGTTTTGGGCGTTGGGCCTGGGGTCTACGGAGAGGAAGCCCTGGCTATGGAAGTCTTCATGGGTGGTGAAGACGATGGGGCGAGGGGTGCTCATGAGGCCGTTGGTGTTGGTCATGACGTAATAGCCGTTATGGGTGTCGGTGATGACGGAAGTGACCATGTAAGCAGTGCCTGCGGCATCGTATGCGACGCCGGCGTTGTAATAAGGGACCATCTGGCCGGGCTCTACGAGGGGAATGCGGCCGCCGGACCAGGAGCGGCCGGCGTCGGTGCTACGAGAGAAAGCAGCCTGGCTACCGGCGCTCATGTAGTTATCGTAGGCTGCGACGACGTTATTGGGGTTGGTGGGGTCAACGGCGAAGGCGAGGTTCCTATTAGCGTCGAGGTTGCCGGTATTTGGGGGGTTGACGCGAATGTCCAACCCCCATACAGGGTTGGGGATGACCTTTGCGTGACTGGCGACGGCAGGGGACTCTCGCGCGGTTAGAATAAGGGCGACCGCCAGGAGGAGGGCGCCTAAAAGGGAGACGAGGAAGCCTTTATGCATCACGAGGATTACCTTTCTATTTCATCAACCGATGATACGGAGTGCGAGAGTAGCAGGTTATAGGAGTTATGCTCGATGATTGTACATATCCTCAGCCCCGGAGGGGCGGTAGAGTGTAGCCCCACGTCGCAAGCCTGGGGTTAGCTGCTCGTTTAGCCTAACAAGCCCTGGAAGGGCGACAGAAGAGGAAACTATTGTAGCTGAAGAAAAAGGCATCATCGCATCAAAGCATCACGCATCACGTTTCACTCTATCGTCTATCGTCTGATGGCCTAACGACTTAATCCTTTATCCCTTATCCTTTTTCCTTTTATCTTTGGGGTGTCTGGCAGCCAGGGAAGAAAGTGTTAGCTACAATCTTAGACGCCTGCCCCCTCGTCACGTTGTTGAACGGTCGGAAGTATGGTCTGCTCTCTTCGTCACATGGCTCTTCAGGGATAGTTCCACACGGGTAACCACCCATCACACCGAGCTGGGTGAGACGCATAATCCACACATAGAAGGTATGCTCTTCCGGTACATCCGCAAAGAAGAGACCTGTGGGTGTCCCCCCTATCCCTGCCGCGTTGGAGACTATCTTTGCTAGCTGACCTCTCGTGGCATTAGCGAAGGGGCGGAAGTAAGGGCGATTATCAGGGGGGTTACAAGGTTCTTCAGGCACCGTGTCACAAGGATAGCCGCTCATGTAACCCAGCCTGGAGAGCCTGTTGATCCAGGTAAAGAAGGGGTGAGCTGCGTCCACGTCCTCGTAAATCTGACCTCCTGGGTCGTTGTTCAGGCCGGCTGCATTGCTGACCATCTTGGCTATCTGCGAGCGGGTAATTTCGTTGCCGGGCCGGAACGTGCCGTCAGAATAACCGGAGATGATACCTCTACAAGCCAGGCACCTGATGAATGCGTAGAATGTGTCGTCGCTCTGCACATCTGAGAAAGCTATGGCGCATGGGGTGGGTGTGCTGGATGCAACCACGACTGTAGGGCTGGAGGTGGGTGTGGCCGTCCTTGTGGGCGTGGCGCTTGGGTCGGTGAGGAGCATACCCCTGTCAGTGTAGAAATCACCATGGTTGGCACTCTGTTCGGCATTCACCCAGGCAGGTAGAACGTAGTCTGGCCCGAATGCTAAATCCTGGCGATAGCCCACGTCATCTATACCCTTCACGTCCGCGAGCGAGTCGGGGTCGCTTGAGGCATCGCTTATCCTCACGTTGGGACTCCACGTCACGCCACCATCGGTCGATTGGCTGTAGGCGCTATCATACCAGTATGGGTGGCTGGGGTCATAACGGCGATCATACCATGTAACCCCGATTACCCCCTCGGCGCTGACCCCGATGCCGGGGTTCCACTGGTCTACCCCATTGCCCATTTGGTCGTCGTTGATACGTATGGGCGCGCTCCAGGTCAGCCCGCCATCGGTGGTGCGGCTGAAGGCGATGTCACTGTGCCTGCCCGTGCCGGTGCATTGAGTGAACTCCTGGTCCCACCTCCCATCATTCCACACAACGTAGACTGTGTTGGGGTTATCGGGTGCTACGGCTATATGGGGGAAGTGGAAGATACGTATCAGTGAGCAGGCCTCACTACCGGCAAGGGTCAGTTCGCGTCCCTTCCAGTCAGGTATCCCTATTTTGGTAATGGGCGCGCCCGTAATGAGCCTGTCCGGCCCCCAGGTAGCGCCTCCGCTTGTGCTACGGTCCAGGAATAGCTTTGGCTCGATGTCGATGGAATAGGCTGCCAGTTGCTGAGAAGCGACGTAGACCGTACCGTTTGACCCGATGGCAGTGGAAGGGCCGAAGCTTATCTCATTCCCAGGGTCCGATACCTTGACGTCATTGCTCCACGTGCTTCCTTTATCCTGTGAGTAGCGCAGCCATATACCCTGGAATGAGCCACCAATGTTGTTCGAGAAGAGCCAGAATGAGTAGATGTTGGATGCGAACTGTCCCTGGCTGCGGGGGTCAACTGCCAGTTGGGGTTGGCCTCGGAACTCCGAATAATCAGAGGTGATTATGGTCACCTCCTGGTTCAAGAGTCCATTCGTACCGGTCAGCACGAACACGCCGGAGCGCGTAGAGGTAACAGCGACCGTCAAGTAATAAGCAGTACCCGCGGCGTCATAAGCCACCCCACCCGTGTGCACGGGGATCATCTGGTCGGTGCCCAAGAGGGGCAGGCGAGCACTCGTCCAGGTGCGCCCTCCATCCGTGCTGTCGGAGAAGAAGCTCCGGTCCCCCACACTTGTAAAGTTAACGTAAGACGCCATAGCATTATTCGGGTTGGTGGGGTCAACCGCGATGGAGAGATTCCTGTTCAGATCTGTCGTCTTCCCACTGGGAGGGCTTACCCTTATATCCGGCCCCCATACGGGGTTGGCGCTCACACGAGCGGAACCCGCGCTCACGGAGGATTGCAAGGCAGCTATCAACACGATAGCCGTCGCCAGGAATGCTCCTATGGGGAAAATCGGGAGGAAGCGTCTGGACATGGCTGGGGTGGGGAAGGCGGAGGACGACGGACGATAGACGACGGACGACGGACGATAGAGTGATGCCTGATGCGTAGGGGCGTGATTTATCGTGCCCTGGACGAGCGATGGACCGCTATCCAACTATTATAGCGATAATGCGCCTGCCGGGACAAATACCAGGTTTAATTGAGAAATAAGGCAGAAAGGGTGACCTCGAAGATTTGAGGTCACCCTTTTTGTTGCTACCGGGTGAAGATGCTCACTCCCGGGAGAGGTAAGCGGCCTTACCAGGCGAGAGGAGTTGCCGGGATGTCGTACTGATTACTTACTACTAGTTGTTGGGTGATCGTACGGTGACGGGTGCCATGTAGATGTCCTGGTTGTTGTTGCGCGTGTCCGTCCACAGGGAGTACATGACGCCATTGCCTGAGGCGAGGGCGAAGTAGTCGCCTATCATCGTCCCTTGCATGCGCGGGTCGTTGTTAGGGTTGGACGAGACCTCGGTCACGCGTGTGTTGGCCCCAAACGACTGCCCACGGTTGTAGCTGGTAGCCATGTAAACATCGTAGTTGATGTTGGCGCTGTCGTTGCGGTTGTCGAGCCACGCCACCGACACTGTACCATTGCTGCTGACCGCGAGGGCGGGCATAAGCTGGTCTGCGCTGCCACTGTCGCTGTTGAGTGTGACAGGGGCGCTCCAGATGCGGCCATCGGTCGAGCGGCTGAAGAGGATGTCGTTGCCCCGGCCACTGTTGCGGCCGTCAGCCCACGCTACGTACATGTTGCCTGCGCTATCCACACCGGCTGCGGGATAGATGCTTGCGCGGTACCCGGCAGGTCTCTGCTGGAGAGGCGTCGTGTTGGCGACGGTGGAGATAGAGACGCGGCCACTTACGCGGGCCATCTTGATGCTGGTGTTGGTGTTGTAGAATACGCTGACGTTGCCCCTGCTATCGACGACGGGGTAAGCGTTGCGCCCATTGGCCTCGATTGCGCTCGGAGCGCTCCAGGTGGCTCCATCGCTGGAGACTGTGTTGTAAAGCGAGGCACCCTGGTAGAAGACGTAGAGCTTGCCGTTCGCGGCAGCCAGCGCCGGCTTGTCAGCCGCGTTGGCGAAGCTGGTTGCCCAACTCTGGTGCGTCCACGTAAGGCCACCGTCAGACGAGCGGCTTACGGCCACTGCGCCAGGGGACGGGGTGAGGGCCACGAAGGCAAAGTACACATCGCCGTTGGGGCCGAAGGCGACCGTGGGGTCAGCCGCGTTGATGCGGCCGGCGTTGCGGTCAATGTACGGCTGGGAGGCTGCCCAGGTCCCACCGCCATCGAAGCTCACATATGCGAACACTTCATAACGCCCGTTCCCAACGAGCCAGCTGTTCGCGCCGACCACCATGTGGTTCGGGTTGTTAGGGTTGACAGCAACGAATGGCTCGTTCTGAGCCTCGTTGGAGCTATCAGGGTTCACCTTGATGTTCGCCCACGGCAGGCTAACGCGCTCACCCGAAGCAGGCTGGGCCTTCCAGTTGGGGTTGAGCTGCATGTTGGCCGAGGGTACGGTCAGGTTCGAGGTCCCGGCGGCTGTCTGTATGGAGGAGCCACGCCCCACCACGAGAGCCATCACCGTCACGAGTCCAAGCAAACCTGCCAGAGCTGCCAACAATAGCGGTCTGTTTTTAGCCATCCTTAACTCCTCTCTTGTCTTGCGATATGTTTTACGTGCGTACGAGCCGCTGCTGTGGGCCGCCACAGCAATTGCGATTGTGACCTTTTCGGGTTAGATTCCAAGGAGCGGAATCTAACTGGTCATGCGATGCAGTTATATTAGCATAATTCAAGCCAAAATGGAAGGGAAAATCGGGCAAACTATGCAATTACTTCGAAGTTTATCTTACTTGGATGGAAAAGGATAAGGGATAAAGGATAAAGTGGACTCTGAATTCGCACTTCATCCTTTATCCCTTATCCTTTTTCCTTTTATCTTTGGGGTGTCTGGCAACCAGGGAAGAAGGTGTTAGCCACAATCTTACTCGCCTGTCCCCTGGTCACGTTGGCGAATGGTCGGAAGTATGGCCTGCTCTCCTCATCGCATGGCTCCCCCTCGCCTCCACATAGATACCCGCTCATCACTCCCAACTGGGTGAGACGCATGATCCAGATGTAGAAGGTGTGATCTTCCTGCACGTCGGTGTAGAACAACCCTGTAGGGTCTCCTCCAAGTCCTGCGGCATTGGAGACTATCTTCGCGAGCTGCCCACGGGTGGCACTGGCATTGGGTCTGAAGTACGGGCGGTTGTCTGGTGGTAAGCATGGCTCTTCCGGCACCAACCCACAAGGATATCCTCCCATGTGTCCTCTCATCGAAAGGCGGTTTATCCATGCATAGAATGGACTGGCAGGAGGTACATCCTCGTATATCTGGGGGCCTGGGTCTTCATTGAACCCTGCTGAGTTAGATACCATCTTGGCTATCTGACCCCTGGTTATATCGTTTCCTGGCTGGAATGTGCCATCTGTGTAGCCTGAAATGATGCCTCTACACGCTAAGCACCTGATGAAGGAGTAGAAGGTGTGGTCTGGGGGCACGTCCGTGAAGCTAATGGCGCAAGATGTGGGCATGGCTGTGGATATGGCTGTGGAGGTAGCTGCGGAAGTAGGCGGCGGTATGGGTGTGTTCGTGCGCGTAGCGGTGGTCGTGGAGGTGGCGCAGGGAGTGGCAGGCTGAACGGTAATCGTGCCAGTCATGCCGGGGTGGATGGTGCAGTGGTAGGCGTAAGTGCCGGGTGTGTAGAAAGTGTAGCCAAACTGCCTGCCATCTTCGAGCGAGCCGCTATCCCAGAGGCCCGTATTGGATGTAGTGGTATGGGCGTAGCTATGATTATTCCCATTGGTCCAGAGGACTCTCGTACCTGCGGGGATGGTGGCATTCTGCGGGCTGAAGTAATTGTCCTCTATAGAAACGAATTCGAGGGTGCTGGCTGGAACGCAGGTAGCAGTTACAGCGGGTGTGCTGGTGCGAGTAGCGGTAGAGGTGAGTTGGATAGAAGTGGTAGCGGTTCGGCTTGAGGTGGAGGTAGGTAGTGGGACGGAGGACGTGTTGGTGGCTGTCACACCAGGAGTGTTGGTACGGGTAGAGGTTGGTTGGACGGGTGTGGTAGTGGCTGTGCCGCCGCCGTTTGTGACGGTAAAGAAGACCGCACTGACGATGCCCCACTGCTCGGAGTTGCCATTGTAGCTATAAGCAGCTTTGCCCTGGACGAAGAGGGTATGGCGGCCATTAGGCATGGGGCTGACGTCAATGGCTGCGGAGGCGTTCTGCCCACTCATCATCATTGCTGTGCCGATGCCATCTTCGGGTAGCTGGTCGATGCGATAAACAGCACCGGTGGTTGTGCCGTAGTTGGCCGATATAACGGCGCTTGCATTGAGTGTAGAGCCGTTGATGACTGCGGAGAGGTTACTGGGACTTGGCCCGAAGCCGTGCATGTAGCTCGTCTGGGTGATAGAGCTGGTGGCTTTGAGGGCGTAGGTGAGGGTAGGCTTGTAGTTGTTGACCATAGTAGGGAGAACGGAACAAGGTGCGTTGAAGTCGCTGTAGCCGCCAAGCTCGATTGTAAAGGAGGGAACGGCGAAGTTGGCGTACGTCCAGTCATCGGTGGTGCCGGAGACGTTGTAGAGGGTGTTGTAGGGCTGGCCTACGCGACTGCGAGGAGTAGTGTTGTTGATGCGGCCCATGTTCCAGGCTAGGGCGTCGAGTCCGGCCTTATCGACGGGGATGCCGTAGGCGGAGTTGCCCCAGGGGTATAGGACGTAAGGGCCGACGGTGTGAAGTGAAATGACGAAGTGAGGGTCTACGGCGTTGTACTCGGTCATCATGTTCTGAGTTTCGGTCTCGCTACCGGCGCCGGTGCCATAATAGGTCTCGGAGCAGGGGCTGCCGGTGCCGCCTGGGCAGCTCCAGCAGATTGGGTAGTTGCGGTTGGGGTCTACGCCGTTGTCAGGGTAGCTACAGCCCGCGGGGTTGTCATTCTTGCGCCAGTAGACTTCGTCAGTGGCGGCGTGGTACCAGCCGTCAAGGTTTTCGACCGGGACAACGTATATTTCGCGGTTGTCGAGGAGCCACGTGAAATCGGCGTTGGTGCCGTATCCCGTGACGAGGTCTTCGATCCACTGCATGGCAAGCTCAGGGGTGGCGATTTCGCGGGCGTGGTGGGCCGCGACGAGGTGGAACTTGGGCTTCGGGCCTGGGATGGCGGAGTTGGTCAACTTGATGCGCCACACATCAAAACCGTTACCTGCGTGCGGAGCAGGGCACTGGCCGGGGTGGGCTTTGCACCAGGAGTCGCCGATGTCGGTGAGAGTAGCGAGGCTGGGGAAGCGCGAGACGACGGAGTTGAGGTAGGTCAGCATGGCGGGGTAGTCGCGGTAGCAGACGTCCCAGTCGGGTATGGAGGAGGGGATATCACCGACGACGCGCACGAAAATGCCTTTGGAGCGAGCGAGGGCGTACTGGTCAGGCGTCATCGGCACGTTGGGTACGTAGCCGAGGTAGCCGGGCACGTCGGAGTCTTCAGCAGTTTCGGGCAGGTCGTAGCCGAGAAGCTCCCAGGTGGACGGCTCCATGCGGTCGCGGAAGTACATGTTGACGCGCTGGGGCTTGGTGAGGGTGTCGGGTGATGAGTTTTGCGCGATGGGCGCGGCAGCGGTGGCGGGGTTAGCGCCGAGTCCGGCGGTGAGGGCGAGTGCGAGAGTAAGGGCAGCGAGTAGAAAGACGCTAGCGAGTGCGGAATACGTAATGCGGCGTGCGGAATGGAGCTTGCTCTTCATGGTTTGTGGGCGGTGTCCTTTCGCTTATGGAGGCTGCTGGCTTGTACGTAGAGTGATATTAATCTAAACAGCCTTCGATTATACCACGTTTGGAAAGGGTTTTAGTGAAATTGTAAGACCAATCGGAGGCAATACGGCGATGCAGTTGAGTGGGGTTGGGGTTCTAATAAGGGTGAGAGTAATCAAGTTATTGAGCCAACTGGAAAGTTCGAAAACACCAAACCTGTTCTGTGGAACATCCATACTCCCCAATATGAAACTCGAAGAGCACTGCGAGTATTCGATATAGCTAAGGTCTTTGGGTGAAGAAGATATCAATTATAGTAAGAGTTATGGGAACTGCTGTATTGATTAGAAAGCCAATTATGGCCAGGAGGCTAAAGACCACCACTGCTTGGCGAAAGGGTAGCGTTCGCTGCTCACTTTCTACCATTTCCCATCTCAGCTTGAGCGCTTCCAGTAGGTTCTTCGATTCGGAGATTTTCTTGGGAGTCGAGTACTTAAGTTGAGCGCGTATCTGCTTTCCTATTTTCCCGAGGTGTTCTTCCTTAGATTGCACTAGAGCCCTATGTATCAACAGGAGTGGGGGAAGTAAGAAAAAGGGGACAGATACAAAGTATGCTATAGTGCTACCTAGTGACACCTGGATAAGCATAATTGGCTGTCCAAAAAAGCCGGGCCAGAAGGTTATGAGGAACACCCAAAGTGCCTGGAATACAGCTATCGCTGTACTACCAACCAGAAAGTTGCGGAGGCACTTTAGCCCATTACGGCCATCTTCATGGTACAACTGGGGCTCTAGCTTGTGAGATATAAACAGCGAGGAAAACACTCCCCATATTGCAAACTGACGCACGATTATCCAGGCTACCATATAAGCATCTCCGAAGATCACAAGCCCGTAGGGAAACCAGGGATACCATTTTTCTGTCGAGATCCAAGTTATTGACTTCTCATAACACCAAGAACTACCCGGGCACTCGGGAGCTGAAGCCCAAGCCCATATAGCTAGTGCCGTTAGCCCCGCAGGAAAGACCCATATCCATTTATTGATTTTACGGTCAACTACCAACTCGCGAATCTTGTCAGATATATTCCGTCGCTTGTGGAGAAGTCCATTGCGGTTGAGTGTCATCAACATACTAGAGAATGCATGTGTCTGCCATATATAAGACAACCATGTGCCTGGAACATATACCAAGCAGATGAGAATGTTCCAGAGTAGTTCCTCAACATCCCAGAGGCTCAAGAATTCGTTACGCGGTCCGCTGTAAGAAGCAGCGATGAAGCCGCCAAGCCCGAATATGACCACAGAAGAAATAGCGATGCCGGTCAGTGGAACCAACCAGACACTCTTATGCGCTATCTTGACGAATAGCTTGCAAAGAGGGTCGCCCAAACATAGACGCTCTGGTGTCACTCCTGTTATTAATAGATTGCTTGTAATAGGCGATACTGCCTGATTGCGCACAATCGTCTCCTACGAATTGTTGTAGCTTGTTAGGGGGCTACAATTAACTGGTCACTGATTCAGCGCCACATACAGCATCTTCGCCAGTTGCCCCCGCGTAGCCTCGTTATCCGGCCTGAACGTGCCGTCGCCATATCCGCCAACGACGGCGTGAGCCTGGGCCGTCTCGATGTAGGTGTAGAAGGTGCTGCCGCGTGGCACGTCGGTGAAGTGAGGTTCGAGAGGGTCGAGGAGGGGCCAGAGGCGGGCGGACACGATTATCTTCGAGAGTTGGGCACGCGTAACGTTGTTGCCTGGGCGGAAGCATACGGAAGAAGGCAGTAGGCGGTAGGCAGAAGGCAGTAAATTGTTGAGGTATTTACTGCTTTCTGCTCTCTGCTCGCTCCCTTCTCCGCAGGGGTAGCCCCCAACAACCCCATGCTTGAAGGCGGTCTCCACGTAAAGGTAAAACCAATCTTCGGGCGAGACGTCGGCGAACGTCGGCTGGCCGGGGTCGTAAAGCTCCCACTCCTCACCGAGCACCACCATCTTCAAGATTTGGGCGCGCGTCGCAGGGTTGTAGGGGCGGAAGGTGCCGTCGGAGTAGCCTGATACGATGTGGCGGCACGTCAGCCAGTCGACCGCCCGATAGAAGAACTGGGATGGATAGACGTCACTATATTCGGCGCATGGTAAGGGTGTGGCCGTCGAAGGAGGCTCCGGGGTACGCGTGGCAGTGTACGTGCGAGTAGGAGTAACAGAGCGGGTAGGTGTAGCCGTACGTGTCGGTGTAACGGTGCGAGTCGATGTTACAGTGCGAGTAGGCGTAACGGTACGGGTATAAGGCGTGCCCGTCGCGGTATTGGTGGCGGATAAGGCTGTGGTGGTTGGAGCTGGTGTGATGACTGGCGTTGCGGTACGGCTAGATGTGGCAGATGGAGCAGGCGTATATGTGGATGTAGCGGTGCGCGTGTTAGTCGGCGCGGAGGTAGGGCTTGGGGTAAGCTCCCACTGCGGCGTGGGGCTGGGGGTGATTACGCTACCTGTGACTGTGAAAAAGGCAGACGATAGCACGCCCCACTGGTTAGCGTCGTTCTTTCCCTGCACAAAGAGGAGATGGCGGCCATTGGTGAGATCGCTCGTGTCTACGTTAGCCGAGACGTTTGCCGTGCCCCCGCCAAAGTTGCCGCTCATAGCAGTGCCCGCACCGTCACCTTGCACCTCATCTACTGAGTAAACCGCGCCCATGACCACCCCATAGTTCGCTGAGAGCACGCCCGTCACCTGGATGCTCTCCGGGGAAATGCCGGATGAGATGGCAAGGTCACGCGGGGTAGGGCCGAAGGCGTGCGCTAAAGTCGCGCTCATGCTCGATCCTACTGCTTTGGTAGCGTAAAGGAAAGCGGCACGCTGCGCCTCCCACATGAGATCGAGGTCGGCACATTGCGGGCTGAGGGACGCGCCTATATTAAAAGTGTACGCAGGCACACCATACACACCGTAGACCGTATCATCGAGTATGCCGCTTACAGGGTTGTCCGCGTTATGGGAGCGTACCGACTGGCGTGACGTGCCGTTGAGCCTCCCCAGGTTCCAGCCCAGCGCATCCAGTCCATCGGTGTCGGGCGCAGGCTGCGCGGACCAACCCCAGGGATAGAGCACAGCCGGGCCAGGAGCCTGCAAGGATAGCACCATGTCTGCCCCACTTGCCCCAAACGCCGACAGGACGTGCTGGCTCTCCGGCTCGGATAAAGCAGAAGGCCCCCGGTAGGAAAGGTCGCACGGGTCGCCGCTGACCCCAACTTCGTTCCAATGGAAGGGATAATTCCTGTTCAGGTCGGTGCCCCACCATAGAGGATTGGCGCAACCGTCGTCATTGTCCGTGTTCTTATACCAGCTCGAACCATTCGAATATACCTGCCAGTAGCCATCAGGGTTAGCAAGAGGCATAATATACACTTCGCGGTTGTCAAGGAGCCATGAAACGTCGGGGTCCACGCCGTAACTCTGGGTAAGATAGGAGATGTAGCGCATCAGCAGCTCAGGCCCGGCTATGTCGCGTGGGCGCTGCCCCGCGAAGAGGAATATCGCAGGCTTAGGTCCAGGTCGCGAAACGTTAGTCAGCTTCAGCACCCACAAATGCCATGCCCCTTCCCACGATAGACCTGCATCTGTCAGGGCGCTGATACTGGGGTAAGAAGCGGCTATTCCCTGGAGGAAGACCTGCACCTGCTCGTTAGTGCGGTAGCACGCAGGGTCCCAGTCAGCAACGAACGTAGTGGGAGCAGGAGGTTCAGAGGCATCGGCCCCAACACGGTTGGGCGCGCCCAATAAGACGCATACAACAAGCGCCATCAAAATGGACGACAACAGCCTGCGAACCATAAGCGCCTCCAGTGTCGCCAGTTTATTAAGAAACTACATTATCGAACGGAGAAAAAATTGACAGCCAACGAGTGGTATTACTTAAGTAGGCTGAGTATGCCTGAGTTCCTCAAGTAAAATATGTCCGCGTTGGCTGTCAATTTGCAGTTCCTCTACAGACTTGTTCTGCACTACGTTTGATAAGAAATCAACGTACTCTCGTACGCGCTTGGTACTCAGATCAGTGATCTCTGAATGTTCGATTTTCTCTATCTCTCGCGTCGCCCTATTGATAACGTCAGATACATCGGATCTGAATCCATTTAGGCTTCTATCATGCTGCAGTTCTTCCGCAGGTAGCCTTTGCCTAAAGATCTCAGTCGCGTCCACCAACCCATCCTCTAACAAACCCTGCTTATGAGTGAGAAGATGCACAAGATGATATCCAGCTTCAACTACTATGTTGCGAGATTGGTTGGCAAAGATGGTTTCTAGAGTATGATATTTAGAAGCCATTGGTGTCCGCTCCTATAGGTTAAATTCGATTACATCGAAGTAACGCCTTGGGAGGCGCTCAATTATATATTCTTGCGATAGCGGGTGCGCCCTCTTCGCTACTGGTACTTCCTTCACTATCTTCGATACTGAACGGAAGGGTATCACATAGAGCAGAGGGCGGAAATCCCTTGTTTCAGCGCTATTTACGATGGCTACGATATCCTTTTCTATCTCATCAGTAATTTGTCCGTTTGTTTTCCTGATACTCGCACCTCTTATGATACCGATCTTATTCTGTTTAATCTTATCACTATGTCGGTCCCCTCGATTTACCTCTTGAGATAAATTCCTGTAAATCTCTGAGGGGCTAGAAGTAGGCGGTATGGCTGTAGCAAACCTTGGGAATGTAGTAGCATCAAAAACTGGAGCGCACCAAACATAATGCGATTCTTTGTAATATCGTTGCGCAATACTATATGCAAGCCATGTATTAGTTGAGTACAAAACAAGAGGATTCACAATACCTCTACACGAAATTCAGTATAGTATTACCTCGTCCGTCAATTATACACAGGCTGCTGTAAAGATGCAATACCTCCAAGCCGTCCGCTAAGTACCAATTCTTCCATCACCGAAATATATGGCTGGAACTCCTCGTCTCGTTCGAGGAAGGGGACGCGCGCCCTGATTAGCTCGTAAGCGGCGCTGGTGCCTGCACCCATATGAGCGCGTGGCTCTGCCCGGAGGCGGAAGTCGAGCGCCTGGGCCGCCATCATCGCTTCAAGGGCGAGGATGCGCGCGGTGTTGGCGACTACCATGCGAGCGTGTCGCGCCGCGATTGGACCCATACTCACGTGGTCCTCCACGTTGGCCGACGTAGGGATAGTGTCCACGCTGGCGGGGTGGGCCAGCACCTTGTTCTCAGACGCGAGGGCCGCAGACGTATACTGCACCATCATAAAGCCGCTGTTGAGGCCGCCATGCTCGATGAGGAACGCCGGGAAGAGGCCGCCATGCGCCGCCACGTCCACCAACCGGGCCTGCCTGCGCTCGCTGATGTTGGCAAGCTGGCACACCGCTACCTTCAAGAAGTCCGCCGCGACAGAAACAGGCGCGCCGTGGAAGTTGCCGCCGCTCAGGACCGAGTTTTGAGTTTTGAATTTTGAGCTTTGAGTTTTGAGAGGGTCAGTTGATTCTGAATTCAAAATCGAGAATTCAGAGGCATCATCAGGGAAGACCAGCGGATTATCATTGGCACTGTTTAGCTCAATCGTAACGACGTTGGTGACGTACTCAACCGTATCGCGAGCCGGCCCATGCACCTGCGGCATACACCGCAACGCATAAGCGTCCTGCACCTTCCCCGCCTGCCGTCCGGCCTCCCTCGACCCGTCGAGCTTCCCTTGCCGTCCGTCGCCTGTCGCCCGTCGCCCGTCGTCCCCTACACTTTCGTCCTTCGTCCTTCGTCCTTCGTCCCACAACAGCGTGCTCCCTGATGTGAGTTGGCGGATGCGTGCGGCTACGCTAATCTGCCCGCGCTGGCCCCTGGCGGCGTGTATGCGGGGGTCGAAGGCTGCCGGCACGCCCTGTAGCGCTTCCAGGCTCATCGCGCCCACTACGTCGGCTGTGTCGCACAGCATTGCCGCGTCGGTGACGGCCAATGACAGCAGGCCGGACATAAGTGAGGTGCCATTGGAGAGAGCCAGACCCTCCTTTGGACCAAGCACGGCAGGTTCCAGCCCCGCGCCTCTCAACGCCTCTTCCGCCGGCATGAGACTCCCCCGCCACTCTGCCTGCCCGCGCCCCATCATCCCTAAAGCCATGTGCGACAGGGGCGCAAGGTCGCCGCTCGCCCCCACCGATCCCTGCTCAGGCACGTAGGGGTGCACCCCCGCGTTGAGCATGTCGTAAAGGAGCTGTAAAGTACCTGGTCTGATGCCGGAGTAACCGAGGGAGAGCGCATGGGCGCGGCTGAGCATCATCGCACGCACCGCTTCGGTAGGGAGTGGAGCGCCCACCCCCACACACTGGCTCAGGATGAGGTTGACCTGTAGCTGCGCAAGATCGTCGTGAGAGATAACGCGGTCTTTGAAAGCGCCGAAGCCCGTGGTGATGCCATATACCACCTCTCCGCGCTCAACGATGGAGGACACCACCGAGTGCGCCCGCTCCACACGCTCACTCGCCTCAGCCGACATTCCAACGGTGATCGCCGCCCGCCCCGTCCCCCCATCCCGCGTCGAGCGCGCAACCAATGATAAGTCCCCAGGTGTGAGGTTGGTCCCATCCGAAGTAAAGCTATGTTCGCCGTTGTCTATATTCATCTTTGTCTAAAGGATAAAGGAAAAAGGATAAAGGATAAAATCACTCATCACTCGTCATTTATCCTTTTTCCCTTATCCTTTCTCCGGCTGGTGGTTGTTGAGGAAGGTGACGACCCTTGCGATAACGTCGTCGGGGGAGATGCCATCGGTGTGTACGTAGACCTGGCAGTGCTCGCGGGCGTGCGACAGTCTGCGATGCTCTTCATCTAACATCTGCTGCCGCCAGCGCGTCCTGCCGCGCCCTCTAATCGTGTGCAGCGAGGCATCGAGATATACCAGCAAATCAGGGTCGGATAGCTGCCACAGGTGCGCCACGTAGGAGTGTTCCTGAGCGCAAACACGCGCCCTGAACCCCTTCTCCCTTAGGCGATTCACAAGAGTGGACTTCCCCGATGAACAGACCCCCACCACTACGATCTGGCGCGGGTCTTTATAGTGCGGAATGTGGAGTGCCTGAATTGGTCTTTGCCCAAGAACCTGCGGAGTATGTCGCAATTCCACACTTCTGCGGTAGGGGCGAGCGTGGCGGTAATCTGTAGTGCTGGGGGTAGATGGAGGCGCAAAATGGTCATCCGGGCTGCCTGTGGGTGCGTTATTATCCATGCTTGATCATCTTTCCTCCAGCAACGTCGCGCGCCTTTTTACTATTGAAGTTCCACATAGATTATGGTAGCAATAGGGCTTGGGCATTGTCAAGCTTGGGCTTGACAGGACGAAAGATGGAATATGCTTTTCGTCTTTCGTCTTTCGTCGGTCGTCCCTGGGCGTTGACCGACCTCATGCGCAGATGCTACAATGCCCCATGCAAAAAGGTGGAGTGCAGGAAGACTCATATCCCCTACCTATAGCTCGTGCCCTACAGGAGGCTGAGCAGGCTTGCCTGGGAGAGAACAGGGCAGCTTGCCACGACGCGGCGCTCGCGCTTGCCCATGCTCTCGCTTATTACCTCGGCTCGGTAGCCGTGGGACAATACTTCCAGGCACTCTACACTGATCAGATTGAGGCCGACCCCACGCTCAGCCGCAGCTTGCGAAGTCTCCGCCGGGTGCTGCCCGGCCAGTGGCTCCTATGGGCAGCGAGAGGCTTGGCTTCCACCCCGGCTGGCCCCGTAGCCGGGCTTTCCGGGTGGTACTCACGGCCCGATACAGGCGCGCTCGCGGACGCGTATACAGCTGTACGCGACGTGATGGTCGAGAGGCTGGGTTACGCTGGAGAATATGGCCCTCGTGAGGAAGTTTCGCCTCGGCTCTTCCTTGAGCTTCTGGACCAATATGGAGTGCGGCGCAGTAAGCTACCCGACGACGCTCTACCAATCGAGACGACGGGCGAGATCGCAAGCACCATCCTTATAGGCTTGCGCGCCCTCATGCAAAGTGCGACTTTCCTGGCTGAATACCAGTTGTACACACCTCAGCAGCGCAAGCTCCTCATGGGCCTCGAAGCGACCACGCCCATGCCTCCCATGCACACCCCCGAAGGTGCAGAAGAAACTGCTACCCTCCTCCTCTACCCACCCGGCGAGAAGCCTGACTACACGAAGCGTCCCACCCTTCAAGCCGAGCGTCTCCCACTCTTCCCGCTCGACCCACTGCTGGTCTATTTATATTGTAAGGAATGCGACACCCACCGCGTAGCCGCCCTGCACGAAGTGATCGATAATCAGCCAATCTACAAAGGGCTAGACCCACAGTGCAACCACGTTATCAATGCGGGCTGAAACGTGAAACGTGATGCGTGATAATTCGTCCTTCGTCCTTCGTCCTTGGGCAATCCCGCACTCCGCATTTACCCTGGCCGGTTGGCTATTCTCAGCCATAGGGATAGGCGGGTATCTCTATTGGGCGGCTAACGGCGGGCTGGTGCGCGACGGGAATTGGATCGCGCTTGATTTCCACGTCTATTACCAGGCATCACGAGTGTTGGGCCGTGGGGAAGACCTTTACCTCGCTGGCATCTCACCCCCTTACATCTATCCACCCTTGCTGGCAATCCTGGTCCTCCCTCTCTCCGCGCTGCACGTCACCACCGCCACTATTATCTGGAAGCTACTGCAACACGTATGCCTCATAGCCGCTGGGTGGCTGCTGGTGCGCTTGCTCCCCAAGACAGTCAGACCATTGGTGGCAGGCGTGTTCTTCCTGGGCTGGCTGACTACTCCTCTTCAAACTGAAATCAAGGTAGGACAGGTAAACAGCCTGATACTCCTGCTGATAGCGGGAGCGCTATACCTCATCTTGCGCCAACGTGAGGGACCAGGAACAAGCGTGGATAGCGCATCCACTGAAAGTATAGGGGTGAACGCTTCGATGGTGGTACCTACAGCGCGATCTTCACTCTACATATTCGCTGGTCTGCTATTAGCCCTTGCGGTAAGCATCAAAGTGCTGCCCGTGCTACTGGTGGCGTATTTATGGTGGCGCGGGCCTCGAATCGTAGCGGCAGTAGCAAGTGGAGGGGTAATCGCGCTGCAACTGATCTGCCTGCTCGTCACTCCCGCCACAGCACGCTTCTGGTTTGAGGTCTTTCCTGGCCTGTTCGGAGAGGACTTCCACTCACCGGATAACCAGAGCCTCAACGCCACCATCTCACGCGCCCTGCTCCCAAGCGATCCTTTCACGCCGAACACACAGCTCCTGGACGGCGTGACAGTGCGTTCCATCGTCACATGGCTGGCAAACCTCCTGGTCCTGGCAGTTGTGGCATGGGTGATATGGGCATCGAGCAAGCGCGCCCCTCATGTCAGTAGAGAAGGTCGCATCGTGCGCACTCTACTGGAAGTGAGCCTGGTACTGCTAGCCATCCACCTCGTATCGGGAAGCACTTGGCCCCACCATCTCGTCCTCCTGAGCATCCCGGTGACGGCCCTACTGGGCGCGTGGTGGCTCAACCAGGAGACCTCTGACCCGCGCACATCAAGGTGGAACACCCTATGGGTAGCGCTCACACTTGCTATTGGGCTGATATTGCTCCTGCGTACCCCCGAAGAATGGCTATTGCTCTCCGGCACGCTAGCGCCCCAATCTCCAGCCCTGTCACTCATAGCAAGCAGCGTAGGAACGCTGACCATCATAGGCTGGGGGGCGGCCATAGCTGTAATGCTATTGCGAAACGTGAAACGTGATGCGTGAAACGTGAGATTAGTATCTAATTCGTAATTCCCCAAAAACCTCTGCGCTCTCTGCGCCTCTGCGGTGAACCAATAAATAATCTTTGCGTTCTTGGTTATCTTGGCGTCTTGGCGTTTGATAATTACGCAATCGGCACGCTAACATCCATTCGCCTTATCAGGGGCACTACCTTGTTATCCTCCACCTCGGGGGTGGGGAGTAACAGCACTACGGAGACGGTCATGTCGTCTGAGGGGCGGTTCCCATCCAGCTCAAGCGCGCGGGCTAGCAGATAGTCCGCGAGGTGCCGGGCACTCGTAACCCCCTCCTCCAGGCACCCCGTCACAAGGGCACGCAACTCTATAGGGCGGCCATCACGCTTACCTGCTTCCATCAGGCCGTCTGAATAGGCGACCGCGCAAAGCTTCCCCTCCAACGGGACCTCGGTCATCATGGGGCGGGTGGAAGCGTAGATACCTATCGGATTGGCAGGCGTCTCGGGGACGCTGCTGACCTCGCCGTCTGAGCGCGAAAGCAATACAGGGCAATGGCTGTTACACGACAGCACCAACGTCTGTGTCTCCAGGTCCACCGACATGATAGTCAGGGTCGCGGACACTTTGCCGCCGCGATGAGTGTATAGGTAGTCGCTCACGGCGCGGGCCGCCACCCCATCCCGCACGCCATCCTTCAGCAGACCTACCACTTTGGTGGTGACGAGGTGGGATAGGCTCTTAGCCGCCCGTCCACTCCCCTGCCCGTCAGCGAGAATCACCGAGAACCCCCCCTGCGGCCTCTCGACCACCTCGACGGTATCGCCGCTCTCTTGGCTGGCATATTTGTTTGTCTTCGCGACGGCTATCTGGAGGTCGTACATGGGAATGCGTGATGCGTGAAACGTGATCGCTCGTTAGCTATCATGACTATGATAAAGCAAGGTAGTATACATCGCAAACAAATATCACGCACCACGTTTCACGCATTATCGTCTATAGTCTATCGTCTGCGCCCTCCCAAACGCCCTCCAAACCACCAATTTTGGACCAATTTGGGGAATTGCCCCAAAATCCTGTCCCAAAATGCCCCCGAAATGGGATTAATTAAATAGAGATGCATTTCAGACCTCGCCGTCCGCAGTCGAGGTCCAACCCAAAGGGTCCCGCTGGTGTCCCTGTCATACCGAGGGATAGCAACACACTTCCCTCGTCACCACCCAATAGGAGGTCTCAGCCCAGAATACCGGGTACAGAGTGCCACCCACACTCATTCCGCACTCCGCACTCCGCACTCCACATTCGACACAACGGCACAGCGCAGGTCAATCCTCCCCTGGTAGGAGCGCCATGCCCATAGCTCACCGCCTGGAATGCTGTCGTAGTAGTAAAGGTGAATGCGAACAGAATAATCATCAGGTGTTACACGTGCCAGCCCGCGTAGGCGGGCTTCGTATGTGTAGCCCGCGGATTCATCCGCCGGGCGACCCCACAGGCGCAGCCCAACCCCACATCTGATGATTATTTTGTCCCCATTCACCACCCAACCACACCACCCCAGGCACGAGAGAAATCACCAGGAACCGGTTGCGGCACAGGGGCATCGGCACCCAACCCTACAACCGGCAACCAACAACCCAACGCCCCCGTAGGGGCATGGCGATGCCATGCCCCTACCCCCGCACCCACCACACCACCCCACACCATCAAAACCCCACCCCTAAGACCTCTGCGTCTCTACGGTAAACAAACCCATAATATTCTTTGTGTTCTTCGTGTCTTTGTGTTCTTTGTGATTATTCCGTCCTTCGTCCAACATCCGTCGTCCGTCGTCCGTCGTCCGTCCTCACGTTTCACACATTTGAACGAATAGACCGGATATGGTATAGAGTCAGACGTGCCAATCGTATACCGATGAGGAAAAGGCTACAGGCTGAAACATATCTGACTTTTCCTCTATCCCTATCCGTTATCCAGTGACCTGGCATTCGACTGATACACGTACCCGATACCAAACTGCGTGAGCTATACCGGGATGATAGAGGAGGGAATATTGGTAGGCGTTTTCAGGAAGCTACGGACCGGTGCGAAGCTGAGGAAGATGGCGCAGCACATCTTCTCAACGCCTGCGCCCTCCGCTGACGTGCGTATGCCTTATGGCGACGGCCCATTCCACTTCGGAGACCTGAGGCTACCACGCACTTCCGAGGCTGGACCACACCCTGTTGTCGTGGTGATACACGGCGGCTTCTGGCGGGCGAGGTACGACCTGGAGCATATAGGCCACGCCTGCGCCGCCCTCACTTCCCAGGGCGTAGCGACATGGAACATAGAATATAGGCGTACCGGCAACGAAGGCGGTGGATGGCCCGGCACTTTCCATGACGTTGGGGCCGCCGTTGACCACCTTCGGGTGCTCGCCCCTGAGCACAATCTTGACCTGGAACGAGTGGTAGTGATAGGGCACTCGGCGGGCGGGCACCTCGCGCTATGGGCTGCGGGACGTCACCGAATACCCGAGGGCGACCCGCTCTACAGCCCGGACCCCCTACCCGTCAAAGCTGCCGTAGCGCTGGCAGGCGTTATAGACCTCAACATGAGCTCGGAGATGAAGCTGAGCAATGGGGCCACCGAGGAGTTTATGGGTGGCGCGCCACAGGAGATGCCGGAGCGATATGCCGCCGCCTCCCCACGCGAGATGCTCCCCCTCGGCGTCCCGCATGCCCTGATACATGGCACCGATGACGAAAACGTCCCTTACGAGATCGGCGAGAAGTACCACGCCGCCGCCCTCGCTGCCGGGGACCAGGTAAAGCTGGTCCCTCTCCCACACGCCGGCCACTTCGAGGTGATAGACCCCAAGATGCCTGAGTGGAAATGGGTTGTCGAGATGGTGATGGGGTACATGACGAAGGACGACGGACGACGGACGATGGACGACGGACGACGGACGACGGACGATAGACGATAGACGATAGACGATAGAGTAGTGATTAGCGCGGAGGGCAACGTGCGGGAGCACGCACTTTATCCTTTATCCCTTTTCCTTTATCCTTTTCAAGGGTGTCTATGAGCAACAGAACTGAAAGTGACATAGAGGGCGGGTTGGACTTCGAGCGCATCGTCTTTTTCAGCGATGCCGTATTCGCCATCGCTATCACCTTGCTAATTCTCGAAATCGAGCCGCCGAAGCTTGAGGACGTACTGGAGCCTGGTCATAGCCTGGGCACGGAGCTTGCGCACCAGTTTAGGTCAATCCAGAGCTTCCTCACGAGCTTCATCGTTCTCGGCTTCTACTGGCGGGCGCATCACCAGATTTTCAGGTACGTCAAACGCTTCGACGGCAACCTGATATGGCTCAACCTTACCTTCTTGCTGAGCATCGCATGGCTCCCCTATCCCACCGCCCTCCTTGGGAGATTTGTCGACCCCGAATTGATACCGACTATGGGAATCGGCGACGTGCAGCTCACTGTCATGCTCTACGCCGGGAGCGTTGCCATTACGGGCCTCATCCTCACTGCACTGTGGGTCTACTCAACGCGCCGCCACCGCTTCGTGGACAAAGACCTAGACCCCAGGTTTATCCAGTACCAGACCTTGAGGCACTTCATCCCGGCCGCCCTCTTCGTAGTATCCATAGCATTCACCTTCGTTGACCCCATCTGGACCTCATCCCTCTGGTGGGTAGTCCTCCTCACTCTCCCATTGCTGAGGCTCATATACGGCTACAAAGAATATCCAGGCGACAAACGGTAACTTGTGTTTATTCACCGCAGAGACGCAGAGTGCGCAGAGATTTTTGAGGGTAAAGGGCGCAAATGTAAGTCCAGATAATGGAACTCAAGAGATGAGTCAAAGTCGCGGTTTTGCTGTAACTGTATACATGTCATCCTGAACGAAGTGAAGGATCAGCCTGCGGTAAGAAATGTATACGTAAACAGGTACTGTAGGAGGCTGATCCTTCACTTCGTTCAGGATGACAAGCAGAAGAGTCCTGTCCTGATTCATAGGTACTCTACCCAAACTGAGCATCCACTCTGTAACGGGACTGATAGGGGATAGATAATAGCAAACAATCAATAGATAATAAGGAATTAGAGCACATACGAATGAAGCACCCAAATCCGAAATCCGAAATCCGAAATCCGAAATCCCCCACCGGTCTTATCAGGGCCTCCATGCTCTACCTCTTCAGTGCGAGCACTGGGGCGCGCATCGCCATAGACGAAGACATCCGAGGGCAGTTCCTGGGGAGGTGCTCGGAGAAGATGCCGCAGGAAGACTTCGTTCGCGGGATGGGCACTGCCCTCTCTCCGGGCGTGAAGATGCTGGTCGCGCAGATGGCAGCTACCGCCCTCGCTGGGAGGCAAGGCTTCCTGGGCAACGTAGGCGTGGCAGCGCTCACCCTCCTCGGAGCTGCAGCCACTGTCGGGATGCTGGGGGAGGCAGTAACTTACCAGGTGCTCAACCCCAGGACCTTCGACCCACCAAAAGCCATAATAGTCACCGGCAACATTATCTTTCCTATAATAATGGTGCTGCTCGGAGCGAGAGAACTTGGCCGAGAGCGCCGCTAGAGCACCCCACTCCAATAGTGGACCTAGGCTCTCCTACCTGCCTGGCCTCGACGGGTTGCGCGCGCTCGCTGTCAGCTCCGTGCTCCTCTACCATGCAGGCATAACCTGGATGCCGGGCGGGTTCCTCGGCGTCGAGCTATTCTTCGTCCTCAGTGGCTATCTCATCACCTCCCTTTTACTGGCAGAGTGGCTATCAGGGGGCAAGATCGATCTTGGAGCATTCTGGCTACGCCGCGCGCGCAGGCTCCTCCCCGCACTCTTCCTGCTCCTCGCCGTCACACTCATATTCGCCATCTTCTTCTTGCCGGACGAAGTGGCGGAGCTGCGCGGCGATACTCTCGCGGCGAGCACGTACGTAACCAATTGGTACATGGTCTTCAACCAGCAATCGTACTTCGAGCTTGTGGGGCGGCCCTCCCTGCTACAGCACCTTTGGTCGCTGGCCGTCGAAGAGCAGTTCTACCTGCTCTGGCCTCTCCTCTTCATAGGCGGGATGCGACTTCTCCAGACCAGAAGCGCTATGCGCATCGCGACGATGGCTGGCGCTGCGGCTTCGACCCTCTTGATGGTGGCTCTATACAACCCCGACGCCGACCCATCGCGTGTCTACTACGGGACCGACACGCGAGCCGCCGGCCTGCTCATAGGGTGTACGCTCGCTTTCGGCATGAGCCTCAGCAGGTCTCCATCTCGCCGCGCAGGCAAGGTACAAGCGCCCTGGGTTGACTTGATAGGCTTGGGGTCGCTAGGCACGCTCCTTTGGCTCCTGGTCAACCTGGACGAAGGGCAGCCTTTCCTCTACCAGGGAGGCTTCGCCGCGATTGCCCTCTCCACTGCGGGGGTAATCTGGGCTATCGCCAACCCGAACGCACGCGTAATTCCACGAATCCTGGGTCTGGGCATACTGCGCTGGATCGGCATGAGGTCGTATGGTATCTACCTCTGGCACTGGCCCGTCTTCATGGTAACACGACCGGAGCTTGACCTGGCACTCGACGGCGCGCCGCTACTCGCTCTGCGGCTGGGGATAACAGTCGTGCTCGCCGCCATATCCTACCACTTCGTTGAGACCCCTATCCGCTCAGGCTCTCTTGGGCGCTACTGGAGAGCGGTGCAGGAGGCGCGGGGAGTACAGCTAATCCGGCTCAGCGCTCGCCTCGGAGTGGCATCTGCCCTGAGCGGGGCGCTCGCCGTCATGCTCGGTACGGCCCTGGTGAGCGCCAGGCCACCCGCGCCACCCGATTATCTGCTCGAATTGGAGACTATCGCCACGGTCTTGCCCGATACTCCCCTGGAGACCCCCCTACCGGACATTACAGCGACGCCTGTAGTGTTCATACAACCGTCGCCGGATGTCTTTACCCCATCGCCCACACCATTCATCCCCGCCTCACCTACTCTCTCCAGCTCTACTATCAATCCAGTCGAGCAGACGGCCACCCAGGTCGCGCAATCCCCAGTCGCAATAACCCCGACCTCGACAGCCATCCCCGCCAAGCCTCCCATCGCAACCTATACGGCTACTCTTACTCCTCCCGCGCCCCCGACTGAGATCCCCGCGACAACCATGCCTATTCCGACACCTGGCACCTTTACGGGCACCGTCGTCGCCATCGGTGATTCTGTGATGCTGAGTGGAGCGAAGGTGCTCAAGAAATCTATACCCAACATAGACCTTGACGCCTCCGTTAGCAGGCAATTGCCGTCAGGGATTAGCGCGCTGAAAGCAAGGCGCGATGCAGGCAAGCTGGGCGACGTCGTAGTGATTCACCTGGGTAGCAACGGCACCTTCACCGCCAGGCAATTCGACCAGATGATGGAGGTGCTGGCGGGCGTGCCGAGGGTCATCTTCGTGAACGTCAAAGTGCCACGCAGCTGGGAAAGGACGAACAACGCGGCGATAGCCGCAGGCGTGCAACGCTACCCGAACGCGATACTGGTAGACTGGAAGGCGGCGAGCAACGGCCACTCTGAGCTATTCGCCAAAGATGGCTTCCACCTGACCCCAAAGGGCGCCGCCCTTTACACCAGCTTGATCGTCGACAGCCTGAAGAAGTAATCCCATTCAATTTGACCTTTGAGGAGGGAGTTTGGAACTGAGTTCCAAACTCCCTCCTCACGTTAAGTATCCCTGGTTCTACTCTGTGCATTGACCAGCCACTGAGATAGTCAATCTTAATGCGCTCTTATGGGGAAGGTGTTATCTTTCAGGTCTTCTTAAGTGCGCGGTTGGTAAGATTAGGGCATAGAGATATAGAAACCGTCTCACAACAAACAAAACAAACAACAACAAACAAAACCAAACACAACAAAACCAAGAAGGAGATAAAGAACACAATGAACGTCATAACAAATATCGGAAAGGCAATCAGAACCCTCGGCGTCATGGGCATCATGCTCGCAC
>DATEOC010000043.1:0-25501 GCA_035274425.1 Chloroflexia bacterium | reverse complement strand
GGCGCAGCCGCCCCATTTTCATGCTTTTAATGATTTTTGAGCTTGGGATCCTATGCTTGGTAAGCGTAAATCCAAAATTCGGGATGACTAATGTTTCTTGCCCTGGCACGGATGCTGCCTGGATTCATTTCATCCCCTATTCTAGAAGGAACGTATCGTATGGTTGAAGATGGCGTGGTAGGTAAGCAACGAGCTAGAGGTGCAGTGAAACGGATGTCTCACATCAGGTGGGTAGAAGGGCTACCCAGGCTTGGGTACCTCGTTCGCGGCTTTCTCTATGCAACGGTAGGCTTTCTCGCGCTACAGGTAGCTCTCGGCGCGGGCGGGATTACCACAGACATCCCAGGCGCGATTGTCAACATAGGCGCGCAGCCTCCGGGCAAGGTTACGCTGGTTATCATCGCTATAGGGCTGGCGGGATACTCTCTGTGGGGTTTCGTAAGGGCATTGCTCGATCCGCTGAACAGGGGCACCAGCTTGAGAGGGCTGGCAGAGAGAGGGGGCTATCTGGTCAGTGGGTTCGCATACGGCGTGCTTATTCTGCCGACCGTACGCGTCGCTTTAGGGGCTGGGCGGGGAGGCGAGACCGATACTCAGGACTGGACCGCATGGCTGCTGTCGCAATCTTACGGTCCCTGGGTGGTTGGGGGCGTGGGGATAGTGGCGATGATCGGTAGCCTGGGCCAGGTCTACCAGTCTATTTCCGCCAGCTTCAAGAAGGATTTCAAGCAGGAACTGATGAGCGAGCGCGAAATGAAATGGGCAGTGCGTAGCGGACGATTCGGTCTCGCGGCCCGAGGCGTCGTATTTGCCATGCTTGGCTTCTTCCTGGTGCAAGCTGCCTGGCTCGTGGACCACGAGGAGATACGTGGACTGGATGGGGCGTTACGCACGGTCGCCCAGCAGTCATCCGGCCAAGTGCTTCTCGGTATAGTTGCCCTGGGCCTGCTCGCTTTCGGCATCTTCTCCGCTCTCTGCGCCAGGTGGATCAGGGTTGTGCCGAGGAATGTACCAGGAAGTAAATGATGCCCGTCACCCATGGTTGCTATGGCTTCAGCGCCTGCCTGCCCAGGTGCCCTAGAAGCACGTCGTAGGGGGGTGCGTTCTCCGGGTGAAGCTCGAAGCGGGCGCGCTCGAAGTATTGCACAGTGTACGTTTTGCCGTCGGCGGCACGCTCCTGTAGAGGCTCGCTGATCGGGAAGCCGTTGACGAAGAGGCTGCCGTGCGCCTGCCAGTACCCGGCGAACTCAGGGAGGACATTGTGGCCAGTCTCCTTGAAGTATTGGTGTCGCCCATCGTTTATCTGGGCGGCGGGTGGGTCCACCTTGTGGAAAGCCCTACCCAGCAGAGCTAGCTGCACTTCGTAAGGCGTGCCCGCGTTTTCAGGGTGTAGCTCGAAGAGGGCGCGCTCGAAGTACTGGACAGTGTAGGTTTTGCCATCGATGCTGCTCTTCTCCTGCCGCGCTGGAGAGATCGGGTAGCCGAATTGCGCCAGACCACCGTACTTGTTCCAGTAGGCCTCCATCGGCTTGCAAATCGCGAGGCCTGTCTCTTTGAAGAAGGTGCCGCCCTCGCACGGGTCGGGACCGTTCTTCCATAGACTCGTTTGCTTGCGGGTGATGTCGAGGTACTTCGTGCCCGCAGATGCGCTTGGCTCTATCTGGGTCCCCTCATACCATTCATTGAAGCTGGTGATGGTGATGAGGTCGGGCTTGCTGGCGGTAGCGCCTCGCCAGTTGGCTTCATACTCCGCACCGTCACGCCTGGGGAAGACCTTCGCGGGGTTGCGTGGGGGCTGCACGCGGCTCTCGTCCCAGCCTGGGATGACCCCTGCCGCCCACAGGCGTGACGTGCCGTGCGCTTTGTTGTAAGCGTCCACCTTGCCGCGCCACTCTGCGGCGACCTTCGACGTGTCAGTACTAGCGGTCCACTTTCCGGCGCTGAACAGGTGGATGCTATCGAAGGCGTCGAGGTAGCTTACCTCTGTGGTGTCAACGGACCACATCTGAGAGTTGTTTGGGTCTACCCGCTTGCGCAGGTCGGTCCAGGCTTTCGCATTGCCTACTGTTTGAGGCGACCAGAAGATGATGACCGGCTTGTTGTTCCAACGGAGATAGGCGGGGTGGTTGCCGTATTTGGCTATAGCGGCCTGTATCTGCCCCGCGACGTCGCCTACAGTGTGAGTCTCGAAATGGATGGCCGCCTTGAAGCCCTGGGTCGCTGCTGTATCGAGGAGCTTCGCGAAGTTCTTGTCCGTTTCTGTGCCAATGCCGGTCCAGGCAGCGATGAAGCCATCTATGCCCGCGCCTTTCGCCTCGCGCACCTGGCGCTCTATCACCGCAGGATCGGAGGAGTTGTACGGCGTAACGGGCGTGTCGCTCATTTGCCCGCTCTTGAAGCTTTCAGGCGAGAACCACATGTAATAGAAGGCCAGGACCAGTTTGCTGCTTGCCTGTTGTGGGGGTGCGGCGTGTGCGCCCTCGAATCTTATGGCTAACATAGGTAGCAGAACGAGTAATGACAGCACGAGCCTGCTTATATAGAGGTAGCTGCTCTTGCTATTGAGGTTGCCGTTGTGGTACGCTAATAAGATGTGTCTCATTGGGTCCGCTTCCACCTTTCTCCGTCAGGCTGCTCAATTCCGCTTGTGCTGGAGCACGCCAATATACGGGCTTTGCTATCTGTAAAGGCTGCGTGCCCGCATTTTATCAGAACATCTTTAGCCTTACAAGGCTGAGCGACAGGAACGAGAAGTGAGGCGGAGGTAGGGGCGACCCTTGTGGTCGCCCTGGCAGGGGGTCGGTATGTGGACAGGGCGACCACAAGGGTCGCCCCTACATCGGCGAAATGGAGTGAGATAGTAGGAGGTATCGATGGGGAGATTTATACTCGCGGCGGTATTGATAAGCACATTGACGGCTGGAACCGAGGTTGTGCGTGCCGCTGGACCGCATGCGGCAAAACCTTTGAAGCAGGGGTTCGCCGTCTTCTATAGTCCTGGGGTGATGGAGCGCGTAGCTGCTCACCGGGGACTGACCAAGCCCCCTATAGCGGAAGGGATGGCTGCGGTAACCGATTGTTCACAGATAGGGAAGATTGCGTTTGCTTCCATCAACGGAGGTCTTGTGGAGCGCTATCTTATCGTAGACTGCTCGCACCCACGCGACGTCGCCAGGCACATCGCGCAGGGCCTGGTCATAGAGGTTGATTACCAGTCTGCTGTGCGAAACAACTTCCACAGGGACGGGAAAGCGCCCGCCTTGCTGTGGGCTATCGGGTCGTTAAACCTGGGGAAGGGGAATTAGAGATAGCAGTTGGAGGGTTGAAGGGGTGTGCCCGCCGGGACTCGGACCCGGGACCCATTGATTAAAAGTCAATTGCTCTACCACTGAGCTACGGGCACGTGCAGCTTAGCTGCTGGACCAATTATACCAGATACGTCGGTGTGTGGTCCATCCGCCCTGAGACCGAGGTGACACCCCTTCGCACGTCGCTTGACAGCATCGCACAGACGTGCTATTCTACTTTATAGCTGAATAAAACAGGCGTTGAAGGAAAGAGTAGGCAGGCCGGAAGGCACAGAGAGGCCGGGTTTGGTGGGACCGGCTACGGAAAGCTTGCCGAAAATCGTTCCTGAGCCGCCGGGCCGAACCTCATCGCATCGCGTAGACAGAAGTAAGCCTGGCCGGGATTGCTCCACGTTACAGGGGCCGGGGTCTTGCGGGACCCTGCGGAGTGGGCGCGTCGCGGCGCGCCAACGAAGGTGGTACCACGGGTCGAATTGTTTGCCCGTCCTTCTCGATTGGAGGATGGGTTTTTTGTTGTCTGTTATCTTTTGAACTAGCATCAATTGCGAGGAGAGGGTTGAGATGGAGATTCGGGACGTATCGAGTTTATCAGGGAGCGCGCATGATGCCGGTGACGGTGCGACGGTGACGCCACTCTACCCCAGCACGTCACTCGGACAGGGGCTCGTGGCCGTCGACCTCTGGGAGATCGCGCCGGGGGGGTCTATGGCAAGTCATGCGCACGCAGAGGAGCACGTGTTGTTCGTCCTATCAGGTCAAGGTCGTTTGACGGGTGGGGGTTCTGATGGCGTGGTTGCGGCTGTGCGTGAGAATACAGTCGTTTACCTCGCCCCTCACGAGGCGCACCAGGTAAAGAATACGGGTAGCACTCCTATGCGCATATTAGTCTCTACACCTCTGCTTGTCAGGTCCGAGCGCGCTCAGGGTCTGCCGGGCGCGCGCAGGACGGCTGGGCAGGATGCTACATCCGGTGCGGAGGTGACAATAGCGCGTGCCGATGCTCGCCCTCCGGCTACCGAGCCACCTACACCTGACGTGCCCAAGACTAGTCCCACTAGACAGCCTGCACCTCCTGAGCCACGACCTGAAGCTGGCGAACCAGAGGAGAATGAGCGGGCCCCTGCCAACATCGCCGGGCTGATGCGCCGGGCCTCTGAGCTGAAGGACCAGCCGAAGAGCGAGCGGCGTAAGCCTGCACCACCTCCTGAGGAGGTTCCCTCAGTCGAAGAACAGCCTCAGCCTGAGGAGGAAGCAGAAGAGCAGAGCAACCTGATGGAGCTTTTCGTGGCGTTCGATGGGGGTATTCGGGGGACCACCGCCCAGGGGCATGGGAGATACCTCGTACAGGCCCCTGGCAGGAAGGCTATCGTCAAGTCGGCGGAATTTGACGCCAACTATACTCCCTCCCAGGCGCAGTACGAGGCGCTCATCGAGGGGCTGAGGTACATAGGATCGCGGCTGGAGGCGACAGGCCGCACGCCACAGCAGGTACAGCTTGACATAAGGTCCGACAACGAGGGTGTAGTTAACGGTCTGTTAGGCACGATGAAAGTGAAGGAGCCTGCTCTCAAGAAGCGCCAGGAGCAGGCCCTCAGCCTCCTGGCGACTTTCGCTGATTGGCGCATCGAGTGGCATTCCCCGGAGGAAAGCGCTCGGTTACTAGGTTGATTCGTATTTATTCAAAGGGGATTTGTGATGTTCAAGCCAGTAGATAACAAGCTCGACTTTCCGGAGATGGAGCGCAGGATATTGCAGTTCTGGAAGGAGACCCAGGCTTTTGAGAGGCTTCGGGAGAAGAATCGTGGCAAGAAGAAGTGGTCTTTCATAGACGGGCCTATCACGGCGAATAACCCAATGGGCGTGCACCACGCCTGGGGACGTACTTACAAAGATATTTACCAGCGATACCGTGCCATGCTTGGATACGACCAGCGCTTCCAGAACGGCTTTGACTGCCACGGGTTATGGGTCGAGGTCGAGGTGGAGAAGGAACTGGGCTTCAACTCAAAGCGCGACATCATGAACTATGGGCTTGAGCCGTTCGTGCGGGCCTGCACCGAGCGCGTGAATAAGTACGCCGCGCTCATCTCCGAACAGTCTGCCCGGCTCGGCCAGTGGATGGACTGGGACGACTCCTATTTCACGATGTCGGACAACAACATCGTGCATATCTGGCGCTTCCTCAAGCAGTGCCACGATAACGGCTGGCTCTACAGGGGCACGCGCTCGATGCCCTGGTGTTGGCGGTGTGGTACGTCACTTTCTCAACTGGAACTACAAGACAGCTACGAGGAAGTTACTCATAAATCCGTATTCGTGCGCTTCCCGCTAACCTCTCCTGGACATGAGGAGGAGAGCCTGTTGGTGTGGACCACTACACCCTGGACCCTCACCGCGAACGTCGCCTCTGCCGTCCACCCCGACCTCGACTATGCTCGCGTGCGCCAGGGCGACCACGTGTTGTACCTGTCGCGTGGCACGGTGGGAAGGCTGGTGGGCGAGTACGAGGACCTGGGGAACGTCAAAGGCTCCGACCTGGTGGGTCTGACGTACGCCGGGCCATTCGACGATCTACCGGCGGCTTCAGGAGTTGAGCATCGTATCGTCCCGTGGGATGCCGTAGGGGAAGAAGAGGGCACGGGCATCGTGCATATCGCGCCCGGCTGCGGCGCGGAAGACTTCGAGCTGAGCAGAGTCAATGACCTCGCCGTGCTCATCCCCCTGAACGAAGAAGGGAATTATGTGCCCAGGTACGGCCCGTTCTCCGGGCGGCACGTGACCGAAGCAGCGGAGATGGTGTTCGAGTCGCTTCGGAGCAAGGGGATGCTCTACCACCTTGAAGATTACACCCACCGCTATCCCGTCTGCTGGCGCTGCCACACCGAGCTGGTATTCAGGGTGGCAACGGAGTGGTATATCAGCGTGGAGGGTGCGCGACCGCGCATGATCAAGGCTGCCCGCAAGGTCGAATGGATACCGGACTACGCGGGCAAGCGCATGGAAGACTGGCTCAACAACATGAGCGACTGGAACATCTCGCGCAAGAGGTTCTGGGGCCTCGTGCTGCCTTTCTACGTGTGCGATTGCGGCGAGGTAACGGTAGCAGGCTCCCTCGATGAACTGCGCGAATTGGCCGTGCAGCCGGAACTGGTGGACGCCCTCCCTGAGCTTCACCGCCCCTGGGTAGACGACGTCAAGATAAAGTGCCCCAAATGCGGCGATGAGGTGACGCGGATACCGGAGGTGGGGGATGCGTGGCTCGACGCCGGTATAGTGCCCTATTCGACGTTACATTACCTGGATAACCCGGAGTACTGGAAAGAGTGGTTCCCTGCCGATTTCGTCACGGAGAGCCGGGAGCAAATCAGGCTATGGTTCTACTCGATGCTCTTCATGTCGGTCGCGCTTGAGGATACCCCGCCCTATAAGGCCGTGCTGGCGTACGAGAAGGTCTACGATGAGAAGGGCAGGCCGATGCATAAATCGTGGGGCAACGCCATCTGGTTTTCCGATGCGGTTGAAGTCATGGGCGCGGACGTGATGCGCTGGCTCTTCGCTGGGGCGAACATCACGCAGAACGTCAACTTCGGCTATGGCATCTCGAAGGAGATCAAGCGGAACCTACTCACGTTATGGAATACCTATAGCTTCTTCGTTATGTACGCGAACCTGGACGGGTGGACGCCTTCGAGTGCGGAATTCGGAGTGCGGAGTGCGGAGTTGGACGAAGCTTCAGAAGGCAGAAGGCAGAAGGCAGAAGGCAGTGAGAAGAATCCGCACTCCGCACTCCGCACTCCGCACTTGAGCGAATTGGACAGGTGGATACTGGCGCGGTTGCATGAGCTTATCGGGCAGGCGCGGCGCGAGCTGGACTCTTATGATGTGGCCTCGCTCACCAGGCAGGTGGATGCGTTTGTTGGCGATTTATCTAACTGGTATGTGCGCCGCTCCAGGAGGAGGTTCTGGAAGAGCGAGTCGGATAGCGACAAGCTGGCAGCGTACTCGACCCTGTATGAGGTGCTGCTTACTCTCACCAAGCTGATAGCACCCGTCATGCCCTTCCTTGCAGAGGAGATGTACCAGAACCTGGCTAATTTTGGAGTTGACGCAAATGCGCAACCGGGGTCGGTGCATCATTGCGCCTACCCGCAGGTAGACGAAGCGATGGTAGACCGCCAACTACTTAGGGATACAGCTCTAATCCAGAAAGTGGTGGGGTTAGGCCGTGCAGCGCGTAATGCCTCCGGCGTAAAGGTGCGCCAGCCCCTGCGTGAGATGGTGGTGCGTGCACCTTCAAAGGAGGATGAGGAGGCTCTGTCGCGGTTGGAGCCGCAGGTGCTTGAGGAGTTGAACGTCAAGCGCATGGTGGTGACTTCACAGGTGGGGGACCTCATCACCTATGTGATCAAACCGAACCTGCCGGTGCTTGGGCCGAAATATGGCAAGAGGCTGGGCGCGATCCGCTCCGGGCTGGCTTCCGCAGACCCCGCAAAAGTCGCCTCACAGGTGGAAGCCGGTAGCAGCATCGGCATAGAAGACGGGGAGGGTGGGGCGATTGAGTTGCTGCCCGAAGAGCTACTGGTGGAGACGCGTGAGCGAGAGGGGTTCGCGGTGGCCCAGGAGGGCGGACTGGTGGTAGCCTTCGACACCGAGTTGGACGATGACTTGATCGCTGAAGGTATCGCCCGCGACCTCGTGCGCATCGTCAACGACATGCGCAAATCGGCGGGGTTCGATGTGAGTGACCGCATCTCGCTACGCTACAGGCTCGTGGCGGGTGAGGAGAGTGAAGATGCACGCCACCTGCGCGACGCCCTCGCGCGGCATCGTGACTACATCAGCGCGGAAACGTTATCTAACGAGCTTGTCGAAGGGGAAGGTCCGGAGGGGTCGTACAGCCAGAAAGAGGAGTTCGGGGCTACGAGCGTTCAACTCTCAGTAGAGCGGGAGGGGTCTGGTCAGGAGTAGCAATGATAAAGCCAACTTCGGTAAAGGCTCAGCTCTATTGAGGTAACGGCTGTTACCTCGCGGCCAGTAGACCTCCGAGGATCACGCATACGAGCGGCATAACAAGGGCTATCTTGTTCAGGTTAGTGGAAATGCCTGGGGCAAGTAAGATGCTACATGAGCAATCGCGGCGTTGATCGTCCATCATGTACCTCGCACGCCTGTTGTCTGCTTGTGCCTTCTTGCGGTGAAGTTGGGCTTGAACCTATAGGCGAATGTTCCCTACCTAATGCGCGGGACTACCCACGAATGAGTGCCCACGCATTAGTGTCGGGCTTCGGCGGAAGGGTGAGGGGCGCACTCACCAAACCGTCTCGCATTTAATAACGCTCCTGTCGGAAAAAAGATAGCCCTGCTGTCATTCATCTCGCCGGGGTCAGCTATCGAGCCTTGACCACGCCTGACCTCGCGTGTAAAATTCCGAATAATCAACGAAGTTTGGAGGCGCATAGTATTGAAAGAGGGTTTGGTGGCTCGAAAGAGATATATAATGCAAGCGCTCCTGGGCATGGTGTTCTGCTTATCTGTACTCGTCGGGGCGGCCATATTGGTAGCCTGTGACAGCGGCTCAGCACCGCCTACGCCAAGTCTCACGGGTGCAGCTGCGGGTGAGAGGGTGTATATGCAATACTGTAACATGTGCCACCCCGGCGGTAATGAGGCGTCCGGCCCGGCACTCAAGCCGCTTCTTCCCACGCTCAGTGATGAACAGATACGTACAATAGTCCGCAAAGGCAAGGTGCCGATGCCAGGTTACAACGAAAAGAGCATCTCCGACGAGCAGCTCACTAACCTCATCCTCTATATGCGGACGTTGAAATAGGGGATAGTGTACAATGGTGAGCATGAAGATATGTATGGTCACATCCTCCTATCCGAAATACGAGGGGGATGTTACAGCGCCTTTTATCGAGGCGATAGCTGCGAGCGTGGCTGCCGAGGGGAACGAGGTGCACGTGCTCGCGCCTTATCACCCGGACGTGCGGAGGGAGCCTCTTGAGAAGGGGGTCCGGCTTCATTTCTTCAAATACAGCCCGTTGCGGCACCTGAACATCTGGGGTTACGCCGAATCGCTGGAGGCGGACGTTCGAGTCAAGGGCGCTATCTACCCGATGACCCCTGTGGTCTTCATCAGCAGCTTTCTCGCGCTGTGGAGGCTGACAGGGCGTATCAAGTTTGACGTGATGCATGGTCACTGGGTCATCCCCAACGGGCCGGTAGCGGCGATAGTGGCACGCTTGCGGCGACTGCCCCTGGTGATAAGCCTGCACGGCTCCGACGTTTTCATGGCTGAACAGAGCGGCTTGCTGGCGGGGGTTGCGCGCTGGTGTTTCAGGCGTGCGAGTGCGATCACCATGCCGAGCGAGGACTTGCGCCAGCGTGTCATCAGCCTAGGGGCGCCTGCCTCTAGATGCCATCTCGTGCCTTACGGGGTAGACCCCAACCAGTTCACGCGCATAGAAGGGGCCGCGCCGCTGCTACGCAAGCAGTTGGGGCTACCCGGCGACTCGCCAGTGGTCTTTTCGGTTGGGCGCATGGTGTACAAGAAGGGGTTTGAATACCTGATACGCGCCGCGCCCGCCATCCTGCGCGAGCACCCAGATGCGCGGATAGTGCTAGCGGGTGGCGGCGATCTTGAGGAGCGACTGGTGTCTCTGGTGAAGCAGCTTGGCGTGGAAGACTCGGTCATCATGCCGGGGTTCGTATCGAGAGATAAGCTGCCGCTCTATTTCAGTGGCTGCGACCTCTTCGTGCTCCCTTCGGTCGTGGACCAGCAGGGGAATGTGGACGGGCTGCCCAACACATTGCTTGAGGCGATGGCGTCCGCCCGCGCGGTCGTCGCGACCGACGTAGCGGGCATACCTCTCGCCGTGAAGGATGGAGAGAATGGCCTGCTCGTGCCGGAGAAGCAGCCGGGCGAGCTGGCTGCTGCCATCAACCTGCTGCTGCGAGCACCTGAGCTTCGGGTCCAATATGGCGAGGCAGGGCGCAGGCGCGTCGAGAACGACCTCAACTGGGCCACCACCGCGCAGACCTTCATCCGCCTCTTCAGGGATGCGACTGTGCGCCGCAAGAGGGGACGTGCTCGCCGGTGACGCTCCCAGAGTGAAACGCCGAGAGCCTGACATCCAGGAGAACGTCGCTCGTATTGTGCAAAGTTCGAGCAAGTCTGCTGTGCAGCCGCTTATATTCCATTCGTTTTGGCGCGACCCTGTGCTGTGGAGCCTTATTATTGGTGGACTCATTCTCCGTGTCACCTACAATCTGGTGTTGCACTCAGGCTATGATCCCACCTCTACTTTCATTATTGACGAGCGGGAGTATTTCGGTGCAGCGCATATGCTTGCCGAGGGGCGCGGATTCTCTTTCTTCGATACGGCGCTTTGGATCAGGCCCCCACTCTATGTAGTGATGCTGGCGGGCGTAATGCGCTTCGCGGGTACTTCATATCTGCCTGTTCTGCTTCTCCAATCGCTGCTGAGTGCCGCAACGTTGCTTTCGCTGGGGTGGCTTGCATGGCGAGTGGCAGGGCGAGGGCCTGCCAGGTGGGCGGTTGGGTTGGGCGCGCTTTTCCTCCCCTTTACGCTTTTCGCAGGGCTGCTCCTCTCTGAAACTCTCTTCACGCTGCTGCTGGCAGTGACGCTAGTGGCGCTGCTGCGCGCCCGTGAGGCACTTTCGGGCGGACTGAGTAAGAGCCTGCCCTGGCTGGTTGCGTCAGGGATATTGCTGGGGCTGTCGGCGCTGACGCGCGCAACCGCCTTGGGATTTCTCCCTCTGGCGGCCCTGTGGCTTGCCTTCCCAGCATGGAAGAATCTCGGGCTTTCTAGTGGCGTTGCACAGGCTAAATTGGGTCAGGAAGGCTCATGGATACGAATGCGCATCCTTGCCGCATCGCTCATGGTGTCAGCCTGCCTTGTAACTTTGATCCCCTGGACGGTGCGTAACTATGTTGCTTACGGGAAGTTCGTGGCTATAGACACCACAGGCGGCTACAATCTCTGGCTGGCGAGCGTGGGAGTGCGCGACGAGGAGCGTTTGCAGGCTGATTACCGTGCCATACCAAACCAGGCTGATCGCCAAGCATACGCATATGGGCGTGCCTGGGAGAATATCTCAGCTGACCCTATGGGGTTCCTTGGCAAGGGTCTCAAGGAGAGTCTCGATCTATGGAAGCCGCAGTTCGGCTCTGAGGAGCGGCAGGTGAGGGCTTATACCCTGGGGCGCGTGCCTGGCTGGCATTTGCTCTCCCTGCTATTTTTCGATGATTTTCTGTATGTAGTCATTCTCTGCCTGTCGGTGGTGGGGTTGGCGCTTGCGTCGCCACATCCGCTCAAGGGGCTTACCGGGCTGTGGGTGCTGCTGTGGGTGCTCATTTCGTTCATCTTCTTCGCTGTGACGCGCTTCAGGCTGCCTATCGTGGCCGCGCTGCTTCCCTGGGCGGGAATTGGGGCGAACCTTCTAGTCACTTCGCATGGGCGTGTGGCTATGTTTCGCAAGCTATCACTTCCGCTAAAGGCGGCATCCACTGCTACACTGTTGGCGATATTGCTGGTGACCGTACCTGAGATTCAGTTGCCCGAGACGTTGCGAGGCGTGGAACGCTGGGGCCAGCAAGAGGGCTACCGTAAAGGCGAAGGGCTCTTGCGACAGGGGGATGTGCAGGGTGCTATCAGCGCATATCGCACGGCGAACCAGGAAATAACTGATACAAGATATGCACTTGCAGCAGCATACATCCAGGCTGGGGAGGCGCAGCTTGCCTTATCGAAGCTAAGTGCAGATGAGCCTGCCGACAGGTTCGAGCCTGCTATCATCAGGGGGGAAGCTGCCCGACAATCGGGCGACCTGGAGTCGGCTCGCTCGTTCTTTAATGCGAGAGAGGTAAACGTGGCGGGTGATGCGGCACTGCGTTGGGCATGGGACCACTTGTCACCTATTTATCCAGGGGTTGACGTGATAGAGTTGGGTAGCGGCCTTGACATTGGCTATGTGCGCGGCTTCTATGGAACCGAAAGAGACCAGGATGGCAGGACGTTCCGGTGGAGTAGCGAGCACCCTGAGATTCGAGGCAACAGAGATGGCTCGGCTGAGCTACGCATTACCTGGAGTGGTTGGAGACCCGCCGGGCTGCCCCTTGCGCATCCAGGCATTCTCACATCTCAGGTTCAGCAGGACTCAACCTATATACCTCTCGTTACGGAACTATCTAGTGCCCCAAGCTGGACGGAAACGGCAATTGACCTGGGCATGGCGCGTGAAACTCCCTTGAAGATCAGCGTGAACTCATTCATAGGGGCTGGGAACGATCCGCGTCTGCTTGGTGTTCGTATATCAAGAGTCGAGGTGTCGAAGCCATGATAGCGGGCGAGAAGCGGCAAGTTGCGCTAAGGTCGCGCTTATGGGCCGGTTTTGGCAACCTCGACACGCCCAGGCGCGTCCTCTTTGGGCTGTTTCTCATGCTCCTGGTGGGGCTGCTCGCAAAGGTGCTGTTCGGCGCGCTGACCTCCCTGGCTATGTTCACCCATCCCTTCCAGTTCGACGAATCGGAGGGGATGATCGTAGCGGAGACGATGCTGCTAGACCAGGGAGTTGGCATCTACGCGGTGCCTGGCCCCGACCTCTTTATATCAGCGCCATATCCGCCTCTATTCTACCTGCTCGCCTGGCCGTTCCAGCACCTGGCGGGTGACACGCCGACCTTCAAGGCAGGGCGGGCGCTGACGATATTGGCAACACTGTTAGCAGGCGTGGCTATATTCTCCATCGTGGCTACACTGACAAAGAATAGGCTTGCAGGCGCTATCGGCGCGGCAGCGTGGTGGTCGCTTGGTTTGATCACATTCTGGGGAGGGTTGGTGAAGCCGGATATGGCGGCGTTGGCGTTCGGGTTGGGTGGCCTGTGGTGGCTTGTAGCGCGGCCTCCGGTGCAGCTTTGGTGGGCCTTGCCCTTCTTCTGGGGCGCGTTCTACACGAAGCAGACGGCAATCGCGGCGGTTGTAGCCGCGGTAGGGTGGCTGCTTTTCACGCGACCCAGAGTTGGACTTGCTTTTGGGGCGATCTACGCGGCAGGGGTGGTCCTACCCACGTTGTTGCTGGACCAGCTGACGGCGGGCGGTTACTTCTACCACATGTTCACGATACATGACCTCCCCTGGTCGGCGGACCGTGCGCTGGGTTTCGCTATGAATTTCCTGGGCACGTATGGGGCGCTGTTGGTGCCTGGCATAATTGCTATTGTGGTTGCGGCTTTGTTATGGCTGCGAGCGAGGATACGCAATGAAGCGCAACTCATCGCGCGCGACGGTGCGCTCCTCCTTTTCTTCTACCTCGGAATGAGCATCTTTGCCGCCATCGGAACGGGCACGCTTGGTGGGAACCACAATCACCTGCTTGAGTGGGCGGCAGCTTCATGCCTCGGCTTGGGGTTGGGAGTTGATTTGTTGTGGCGTAGTGGTCTGCGGCAGGTGCGGGTTACAGGCGCGCTCACGGCTGCTATTATGTTAGTGCAGGTGCCATTCCTCTTCGGGGTGCCATCGTGGCTAAAGTTGGAGTTTGGGATGCTGTCGGCGGAGAAAGTGGAGGCTATGACCAACATATTTCAGTACGTGACCAACAACAGCGGGCGTGCATACTCCGACAACGTCGGACTCCTCCTGGCGGCGGGCAAGCCACTCTGGACCACCGACCCTTACACCCAAACCCATGCCACTTTCTTCAAGAGGTGGGACGAGAACAAGCTGGTGGAGGCAATTGAGCGCAAGAGCTTCTCCCAGGTGATACTGCGTATAGACGTGACTAACCCTGCCGTAGAAGCGGGGGACGTTTCTCCCCGAATCTTGCAAGCGGTCCGCGATAATTATAAACTGGACCAGCGGAATGTTGAGAATATTTATGTACCTAAGTAGACGACGGACGATGGACGACGGACGAAAGGGTGAAACGTGACGAAGGGCGAATAGCATCAAACTCCCGACCCCCGACCCCTGATCCCTGACCCTGACCCATGACAGCATAAAAAGGAGGATGATTATGCCTGACAAGCAGGCGACTATTCCTAAAGAGTTACTGGATATATTGGTTTGCCCTGTGGACCTGGGCAAGGTGCACTTGAAGGGTGACAGGCTGGTCTGTGAGCAGTGCGGGCGCGCCTATCCGATACTCGATGGCGTCATACCTATCATGCTGGAAGAAGAGGCCGAGGTCGCCGGGAAGTAAGGGTGGCTCTGGTCTTTTTCTACCCACAGCTCAAGAAGCTGACGGGGGCTGAGCGTCTCATCTTGAAGCTGGCAGACTACACCGCCCGGCGGCTCGCGGGCAGGGAAGATGTCATCTTGCTCACGCATCGCTTCGCCCCGGAGTGTCGCCCTGCCCTCGGCCCAGGAGTACGGCTCATCGAGACGGGGTGGCCTATGCAGCCTACCGGCAACCATTATGTGGACGCGGCGGTCGAGTATGCGCTCGGCCCGGCATTGGCCCTGCGACTACCGAAGCAGGGGTTGCGGGGCGTGATCTTCTTTGGCCCACCGAGCGTGCCTGGTCTCTGGTTCGCACGGCGCGTCTTATTTCCGCTTTTGGGGAAGCGTGTGCCCGTGCTCTATTTTTGCTTTGAGCCTCCCCGGTTCATATACAGCGATACGGACGATATTGTGGCGCGGCTTGGAAGGATAGGGCAGGCGCTCAAGCCTCCCTTCCGCATCTACCGCTATCTCGACCGCCGGATGGTGGGGGCAGCGCATAGGGTCTTGTCTAATAGTCCGTACGGGTCGCGGCGTATCTGGAATGCGTATCAGCGACGGGCGACGGTCATCGAGCATGGTGTGGACTTCCCAATACCGATGATCTCTGAAGTCGCCGCGCTGAGAGAGCGTTACCAGCTTGGCGACAGGCAGGTAGTGATTACCGTAAACCATCTGCACCCACGCAAGCGCATCGATCTTTTCCTGGAAGCGGTAGATGTGGCTAGGGAGAATGTATCCGGGGTTGTAGCGTTGGTTGTAGGGGATGGGCCTGAACGAGCTTCCCTTGAGGAGAGAGCGGTGCAATTGGGAATGGAGGTTGGGCGAGATGTGATATTTGCCGGAGCGGTGCCCGAAGAGGAGCTCCCGGCTCACTATGCCCTCGCCAACGTCTATATGCATACCGGGCGGGAGGAGAGCTTCGGACTGTCCGTTATTGAGGCGCTGAAGTTGGGCGTGCCTGTGGTGTCCGTTGCTGAGGGAGGGCCGCTTGATACGGTGCAGGATGGGGTGAGCGGACGCCTGGTCCCGGCCTCCGCGCAAGATCTCGGAGAAGCGGTCGCGGACCTTCTGGCAGACCCAGACCGCGCCCAGGAGATGGGTAAGGCTGGAGCCTCCTTCGTAGCGACCCATTACAATTGGGAGCGCGGAGTGAGCACTTTGCTAAGCATACTTCGTGACGTATCTAGCAGGCAGCGCCGTGTCGAGTAGTACGTCGGTGGTTGGGCAGCGCTCCTCATTTGCCGGACTAGCGGTCGTGATGGCTAGACTGTCCAGTCTCAGGGTCGTGACACATGCAGGGGTGCTGGCGTTCTTTACGCTGGTGACAATCGTGGCGACATGGCCCATGCTGCCCCAGCTTGGGGGGTACGTCATCGACAAGGGCGACCCACTATACAGCGTGTGGGCGATGGCCTGGCAAGGACACGCGCTCATTACCGACCCATTACAACTATTCGATGCCAACGTGCTTTACCCGTTCAAAGGGACATTGGCATTCGACGAGCTTTCCTTTGCCGAGGCGGTTCTAGCCGCGCCCTTCTATTGGCTGTTGGGCAACCCCGTGCTGAGTCACAACATTGTGCTATTCGCCACCTTCGCGCTCTCCGGTTATGCTGTATGGCTCCTCGTGCGCGAGCTTACGGGGAGCGGGTGGGCGGGGTTGGTCGGGGGCGCGGCGTTCGCCTTCAGCTTCTATCGCCTGAACCATCTCCCTCACATGACGCTCATCAGCACGCAGTGGCTGCCGCTGGTGCTCCTGTCGGCGTACAAGCTGCTGTGGACCCGCAAGTGGAAGTGGGCGTGGGCGCTCGGAGGCTTTTTCACCCTCCAGGCGCTATCAGGCCATTACCTCGCTTTCTATACGGCTATGGCGCTCGGCCTCCTCTTCGTTTTCTACTTCCTGGTTGAGCGCAAGCTGTTTAGCTGGGCGGTTATCGGTAAGGTGGCGGCGGGGCTGGGTGTGTCGCTGCTGGTAATGCTGCCCATACTTGTGCCGTACGTGCAGCTACAGGGCGCGCAGGAGTTCAAGCGGAGCCTATTCGAGGCAGAGCGCTTCTCCAACACCCTCGCCAGCTTCCTTGCCGTCTTCAGGGGCAACCCTATCTACCAGACCTTGCTTGCCCCGTTCGCGGACCCTGGCTTCTGGGCAATCGAGCGCTCGGCTTTCCCAGGCCTCGCGGTCCTGGTCCTGGGCGTGCTAGGTTGCGTGTGGGCATGGCGAGGACGCCAGAAGGTAGAAGGCAGAGGGCAGAAAGCAGAGGGGAGCGAGCAAAAGGCAGAAGGCAGAAGGCAGAGGGCAGGAGATGTATACATCGATGTAGATGTAATGGGGGAATTAGATAGCAATTCGATAGATCCAAAATTGCAAAAATCCGAAATCCGAAATCCGAAATCCGAAATCGGCAAGCATGCTGCTTTCTACGCAATCCTGGCCTTACTTTCTGCGCTCCTCTCGCTGGGGCCGAGCTTGCAGATTACTTATGCGCCTTCGAACTACGACCCGGAGGCCATCCAGCGGATAATCCCGCTTCCTTATGAGTTTCTACACGATTGGGTGCCGGGCTTCCAGAGTATGCGGGTCGTGACGCGGATAGGGGTGCTGACGGCGCTTGCGTTGAGCGTGCTAGCGGGCATTGGAGCCTACTTCGTGTTGAGATGGCTTCGCGGGCGGCTGAGAGGTCATGCGGGGCAACGGTTCGCCTTGCCTGCCGTGGCTGTCGTGTTAGCCCTCTTGCCGGTATTCGAGAGCTGGAGCGCGCCGGTAGCTATGTCGGCGGTAGGCACGCGAGATGCGGTCCCGCCCGTGTATCGCTGGCTCGGCACGCAGCCGCGCACCGTGATCGTCGAATACCCGATGGCGCACTACAAGCGCGGGGATATAAATGTAGAGATGGCGAACCTCTACCAGTATTACAGCGCTTATCACTGGCACTACACGGTCAACGGTAGCACAACGATACGCCCTTTCAGCTATTCGGCGCTCGTCCTTGAGACCGAGAAGTGTTTCCCTTGCCCGCGCAGCCTTGATGCTCTGTGGGCATTGGGCGTTGAGTACGTTGTGGTCCACCTTGAGAACCTGAGCGACCCCCAACGCACCGACTTCCTTTGGCGTTCGACTAACCCCGCTGGCAAAGTCGTGGAGAGTTTCAAGCTGGTGCAGGACTTCGGTAGCGACAAGGTCTATCGCCTGGAGCCGCGAGAGGTGGGCCAACTCCAAGACATCGCTCCGAAGTGCGCATCATTGCTGCTGGCAGACCCAGCGGACGACCCCGAGAGGCAAGAAGGCGAACTTGTGTACGGTGGCTACGTGGCGACGCTGGGATATATGCTGCGCGACAGAGCACAATACAGCGCGGATACGCGGGTGAATTACAGCCAGCCTGTCAGTCAGTTGGACCTGCAAAACCCTCCCGAATGTGCCCTCCTCTGGGCAGAGCAAGACCCCGCGATGCTCGGTTACAGTATGGAAAGCAAATTGTGGGCGAATGAGTTCGTCGCCCTCTATCGGAGAGCGTCTCCCGGTGGGCGGTCTGCGCCTTGATGATGTGGCGGATTCTGCGTAGGCTGCGCAACCCTGGTATCTACGCCGGGGTGCTCCTGACCGCATTATTCGTGACGCTGGCCTACCAGTCGCGCCCTTCTTACGACATAAAGATAGGTAGCCCCACCGACCAGCCGCTCTTGAGTGGGTTTAACACACGCGAAGTCGTGGCTGGCGACGAGCCTGTGCCTTTCCGCTGGACGACGGGCGCTGCGACTGTTACCTTCAAAGAGGTGGGCAGGCAGGACTTCAGCGTGATGATGCTTATCAACGGGTGGAGGCCTGACGATCAGCCTCCGGCGCATCTCCGCATCTCGTCGGGTGGCGTGACCTTCTTCGATGGCGCTCCCGCAAGGGAGTCGACAGAGTACCGCTTCGTCGTGCCTCGTGATGCGGTGAGCGATGGCACGCTGATCCTTGAGCTTAACACCAACCCCTTCGTTCCGACGGGCGACCCTAATCCCCGGCCCCTGGGGGTAAGCGTTCAGAGAGTGCAGGTTGCGCCCGGCCCCAATCCGGATAGGTTCATCGAGGCTCCGTTTGGCATTCTGCTCTCGCTGGTGGAGACCTCGGCGGTATTTGGCCTCTTCCTGGCGTTGACGGGCTGGGGCATCGGTGTGACGGCGCTTGGAGGGTCGGTACCGGGTCTCCTGGGTGGGTGGGTAGTCGTGACGGACCGCCTCTGGCTGACTTCCCAGGAGTGGTATGCAGTCTGGTTGCAGGCGACGCTGCTTGGCGTCTTGCTCGCGCTTAGCGTCGGGACGGTAGGCAGGTGGCTGATGGAGCACGGGGGCGCGAGGTGGAGCGCAACTCATGGCAGGGCTTTACTGGCACTGGTGCTGATCGCGTTTGTGGTAAGGCTGTCGGGGCAGATGCACCCGCAGATTTGCATCATTGACCTCAACTTCCACCTGCACCGCTTCCAGACGGTCGAGGCTGGGCAGCTCCTCTTCACTATCAATTCGGCGGAGTGGGGCGGGCGCGAGACTTTCTATCTCCCCACTGCCTATCTTTTTATGATGCCCCTCTACTGGATATTCAACGACCCACTCTTCGTCATCAGGCTCTTCACGGTAGCGATTGGCACGCTCGGCACCGTGCCAGTCTACTACCTTGCAAGCCGCGCTCTACGGGATAACCGCGCGGGCGTAATTGCCGCATCGCTCTACCTGACACTCCCTATGGCGGTGCTGCCGTATTCATGGGGCATCACGACCAACCTGTTTGGGGAGTTCTTTGCTCTATGCTCGCTGGCTATCGTGGTTGGGGCGGGTCGGGGCTTGCGGCCAAATCGACCTGCGTTCTGGCTCCTGGCGGGCACACTGTTGTTGGCCTTGTTGAGCCACCCAGGCGTGGTGCAGTTGGTGCTGCTGGCATTCGCGCTGATAGCGGCGTCGTGGCTCGTTGGCAGACGCGCTTGGCATGACCGTGTAGGCGCGGCCTGGGCGTTCGGCGCGTTTGTTATCGCGGCGGGCATTGCTTACGTCATTTATTACAGGCATTTCGTCGGCGACATGCTCACCACGCTCGCTGAGATCAGGAAGGAGCGCGCCTCCCGTACTCCGCAGCCGGGCGAGGGGATAGGAGTGCGGGTAGGTGGCTCGGTGGCCGATAAGAGCCTGGGTTTGGTCGTTCGCTATGCGCAATCTCTTTCGGACTGGTTCCTGGGTGGTCTGAGAGGCTTCTGGCAGGAGGTGCAGGCGTATTACAGCGTCTGGCCGGTGGCCGGGGCATTGGTGGGCTTTTGGAGTGCGAAAGCTACAGCGGCACGAGGCGCAGTGTATGATGATGCGCCCAAATCGCGGCTTTTGAGGTCCGTAATTGGGTGGGTGCTGGCGGCGGCGCTGTTCGCCCTCGTTGGGTGGGTGGCGAACCTGTACGTCCGTTATTCTTTGTTTTTGCTGCCTGTGGTGGCGCTCGGGTCGGGCGCGCTCCTCTCGAAGCTGTGGGGCCGGGGTAGGTCTGGCGCATTGCTAGTTATACTGGTGGTAGTGTTCTTCGCGTTTCAGGCCCTGGCGCTGTGGCAGCAGAGGATAAACTATTCGGCGTTGTGCGTATTTGAGTAGATGAAACAATGGCAACTCTGTTATGCATAGTGGGGTAACTCTTTAGCGTGGGAAACGTAAGAGATACGTTAGCTTGCGTGTGGCGGGGAGTACGCATTCCCCGTTTCTATGCGCTGCTACTCGGCAGCCTGCTCCTATGGACGCTGGCGTACCAGTACAAAGTGAGCTATACGGTTGATCTGGGCGGGCTGTACGATGATGGCTACGTGGCAGGCTTTCATGGGAAGGAGATCAACCCTGAGCATGACTACCGGTGGAGTATGGCTGTTTCCAGCGTGACCTTCCCTGGCATCGGCAATGAGCCTGTGTTCCTCTCTCTTGCCACTACAGGCAACCGGCTGGGCGGCCCAGCCCCTATGCTGACTGTGGAGGCGCGAGGTAAGAGCTTCATCGTGCAGACCAGCAGCACGCCTCACACTGATACCATCTTCCTGGATCGAGGCAATGCCTTCGACAGCGATCTGGTCGTGACGCTCTCTTCCCCGGTTTTCTCCCCGCCGGGTGACGAGCGGGAGCTGGGTGTCATTGTAGATCGAATTACGGTTGCCCCAGCCGACTATGGCCTGCGTCCCCTTGTTGTCCCAGCACTGGGAACAATCATGGGGATGCTGGCTGGTCTGATAGCTACCTACCTGGTCGGTATCGTTACCCTGCAGCGCGTCCGTTATGCTCTCCTTGCTGGGGGTGTGCTAGCAATAATCTTCGCCGGGCTGGTCGTGACAGCGCGGATGGAACTTGGGTTGTGGGGTTGGCAGCTTCCAGGGTTGGCGGTCCTTGCCGTGCTACTTGCCCTGTCTGGCCGCACTCTGTTGGATGCTCTTATGTCGAGCACCAGACAGGATGCGGCAGTTGCGGGTATAGGGAGCGCGGCTTTCGTGGCGGCGTTCATCTTACGCTTTGGTGGGCTGATCTATCCTCAGTTCCTTTCGAGTGACCTCCTTTTCCAGGCCCACCGTATGCAGGACGTGATGGGCGGGAAATGGGTCTTCCCAAGCGCGCTGCCCGATGGCACCCCGGTGCCTTATCCACCTGCTCTATATGTCGTCCTCTCTCCATTGGGCCTCCTCTTCGGCACATCCGACGAGACCCTATCGGTCATCTTGAAGGTGAGCATGGCCTTGCTCGATTCGGCGACGTGCCTGGCTCTTGCGTGGGCTGGATGGAGGCTGTGGGGTAGGCGCGTTGGGGGACTGGCGGCGCTTGTGTATGCACTTTCGCCCGCCCCGTTTGAGCTATTCTCTGCCGGTAATTACACAAACCTTTTCGCGCAAGGTGTGCTGAACCTCACGCTCCTGGGGTGGCTGGTATACCTGGGTAGAGAAGAGCTGCGGCATAGATGGTTGTGGGTAAGTGTGCTATCCGCAGGCTTTGCCTTGATGATGCTGGGCCACTACGGCATGATGCTCGCCGCGCTACCTATTATTGGCTTCTTCGGCCTCTGGACGCTTATAGAGACGATACGAGGCAGTAAATCTGCGCGCTCCTGGCATCTCATTTTAGGCTTCGTTGTTTCGCTGGTAGGGAGTTTCGCCCTTTATTACCGCCACTTTATACAGGACATATGGAATCAATTCAGTGCGCTATTTGGTCGCCTGGGTGGTGGAAAAACGCAGGAGATAGTGGATAGTGAGCTAGCCCCGTTGCGCCAGCAACCTCTTTATGAGAAACTGTTGGGGAAGGTGGGTAATCTGGTCGGTCTCCCTGCTACTCTCAGTGCACTGCTTGGCTTCTTCTTGCCTGATACTAGACTGGATGGGAAAAGTGTAGAAGCGGGTAGCAGCACGGTGAATAGACAGGCACGTGCCCTGATTGTGTCATGGCTGGGGGCTGCGGTCCTATTCCTGCTGTTGGACCAAACTTTGGGAGATTCCGTGCGTTGGTATTACCTGGCTGCGGCGGTTGTGGCTCTTCTCGCGGGCCGCTTCCTCGCCGCTCTATCGTCGAAAGGTCGTACCGCGCAGGTGCTGGTTGGGTTGGTGCTCTCCGTGATGCTCCTTCACCTGCTCACAACCTGGGTCGGCGATCTGATATTCACGCGCTACCATGAAACGTCCCTGGGTCAATAGCCTCAGGGTTTGACGCTAACGCGGGACGATAGACGATAGACGATGGACGAAAGATGACAATAAACTAATCCATAAAAATCTTGGTGGATTCTTGGCGCTCTTGGCGTCTTGGCGGTTAATTATTCACGCATCACGTTTTACGTTTAACGCAACACTTCTATGAGACACGACCTTTATTACGACCTCTATACGAAAGAGCAAGACTATTGGTGGCATGTTGGCAAGCGTGCTATCGTTTATGGGTTGTTGGACCGCTTCGGGCGTAAGGGGAAGGCTGCGGGGCGGCGCGCTCTCGACCTGGGGTGTGGTACGGGTCTCAACCTTGACCACCTATCGAAGCTCGCGCAGCCGGTGGGGACCGACTATTACGAAGAAGCCCTACAGTTCTGCCGGGAGCGCGGCCACACTATGCTCTGCAAAGCCGACGCTGCCGAGCTGCCCTTTGGCGAGGGGGTCTTTGATATTATCACTGCGCTCGATGTAGTCGAGCACCTGGACGACGATGTGACTGCACTATGCGAGCTGCGCCGCGTGTTACGCCCCGGTGGGGTCGCGGTGATAAGCGTGCCGGCTTACCCGGTGCTGTGGACATACTGGGACGACATCCTGGGGCACAGGCGCAGGTATACGACGCGCACTTTGCGTGCCGCTGTCGAGAAGGCGGGGCTGGAAGTGCTGAAGGTCAGCTATAGCAACACCTTGACCCTTTTCCCCGCCACCGGCGTTCGAATATTGAAGGTCTTGCTCCACAGGGCATCTGAGACCCGCCGCGAGCCACGCGTGCCGGAGAGTGACTTCGTTCCGATTCCGGAGTGGTTGAACAGAGCGCTGATAGCGTACTATCGCCTGGAGGCATGGGCGCTAAGGCGCGTGAACCTCCCGTTCGGTCTCTCTGTAGTGTGCGTGGCGAGGCGGAAACGGGGAACGTGATGCATGAGGACGGAACCGCCCAGACGCCAAGAGCGCCAAGATACCGCCAAGATTTTTATGGATTAATAGATAAGTTGCCTATCGTCTATCGTGCGTTGTCCCACACCGGTAGTGTTGAGAGTTCAACTCTGGACTTTGGCATTGAATTGAGCGAATGAGCGGCATCGTTACCGCGAAAACTACTGCTCGCGTTGAGCGCACTTCGATACTGGGCAGGCTGGAGGCTTTAGCGCCCATCCTTTTGGTGCTGATTATTGTGCTGTGGGTGGCTGTGGTCTTTGCCGCGAGCGCGTACAAATACGAGACCTTCGGGCAGGGGTATGACCAGGTAGACTTCGAACAGGCTATCTGGAACACCACCCAGGGCCGCATCATGGAGGACTCGCGCTTCAACTTCACGGGGTCGGTCTTCGGCATGGACTGGATGCCGATGCTCTTCTTCTTCGTGCCGGTGTATGCGCTGATACCCTCGGCTCACGTGCTATTCTTCTTGCAGATAGTGGGGAGCGCGCTGGGTGCTGTGCCCCTCTACTGGCTGGCACGTGACCGACTTAGAAGCAAATTGGCGGGAGTAGGTGCTGGCGTGCTGTACCTCCTCTATCCCACTCTACTCCATACCGCGCTCAATCCCTTCCAGGTGCGACTCTTCGCCGTCACGCTTCTCCTCTTTGCCTTCTATTATTTCGAGAAGGGTAACTGGCATCTCTTCGCAGCTTTCGCGCTCCTGGCGATGCTGGCTCGGACCGATGTGTCGCTTGTGGTGGGGCTGTTCGGGGTGTACGCGCTATTGACGCGGCGGGGGTGGCCTTACATCGTTGGGCCTCTCGTCGTGGGGTTCGGCTACTTCGCCCTTTCTACGTTCGTCATCGTGCCCTCTTATGCCTACCCAGGCGCGTTCTCTCACTCTATAGCTTCTGTTGGAAGCAACTCCATGGACTGCTGGCCGTGCGGGACGAACCCAATTATTGCTTATTATGGGCATCTCGGTTCGAGTGGGCCGGAGATACTGGGGTATATTGTTACGCACCCCTTTGAGGTGGTTGGGCTGATGTTCTCAGGGCCGAAGATTGTGTACATGCTCTCGTTGTTGCTACCTCTGGCGTTCTTGCCTTTCCTCGCCCCGAAGCCCCTGGTGCTCGCGCTACCTATTCTCTTTCTGAATCTCCTTTCCCTCCGCTCGTCGCAGTTCGATTACGAGACGCATTACAGCCTCCTGATGATTCCGGGCCTGCTCGCTTCGACCATATATGGCGCGGACAGGCTGCGTAATATGGTGGAGAGGTCATGGTTCCGGCGGGGGGAGGTCCCCGATACAATCAGGTGGGCGCAAATCGGCGCGCTCGTGATGAGTTTATGGGCGCTGGTCCTGATCGAGCCATATAAGAACCCAATATACAAGAACCCTGTTGCGAGAGCGTTCCTTTTTCCGGAGCCTGCCTCCAGGATAAAAGCCGCGCATGAGCTTATCGCGATGATCGGCCCTGAAGCCAAAGTTGCGGCCAGCTCGAAGCTTGCCCCCCAATTACTCCCGCGCCGCTACATCTACAACTTCCCGCCCGCGCCCTATTCCCCGTACAACTTTGGCTCGCGCACCCGCGCTGACTACGTTAAACTTGACTACATTTTGGTGGACTCAAATGCCAGCGCCCTCGATGAGACAGCTAATAAGATTGACGGCAAAAGTGGATTGGAGGTATTGCGCACACTTCCGGAATGGAAGCAGGTGGCCGAGGCGGAGGGGTTGCTCCTCTTCAAGAGGCAATAGCACGAAAGACGACGGACGACGGACGACAGAAGGCAGACGAAGCATCACGCATCACGCATCACTCTATCGTCTATCGTCTACCGTCCGTCGTCCGTCGTCCAGCCTACCGCCCACTATGCTATAATAACCCGATGAATGACAGCCCAACTATATACGAGCCGGTCGTGCCTTTGTCGGTTGTTGCTGAGGAAGAGAGCGCGACACTGCTGATAGATTGGAGCGACGGCCTCACAACTCGCTACCCGATAGAGTGGCTGCGCTGGCAGTGCCCGTGCGCGGTCTGCCGTGGCGAGATGGGCATTCCTGGCCGCCTCGCTAACGTCAAGACCCTCACGCCCCAGGAGACCACCCTTGAGGATGTCCAGCCGATTGGACGCTACGGCATCATGCTCTACTGGGCCGACGGCCACCACGATGGCATCTTCACTTACGATTGGTTGCGGGCCAACTCTCGTGACGAGGCGGCACAGGCTGACACCGAGATACCGGCAGACCGTGATGCGTGATGGGTGAGGGTCCAAAGTCCAAAGTCCAAAGTCCTGTTGTGGGCGAGAACTTACTGACCCCCGACCCCCAACC